>JAFRPW010000006.1 GCA_017428945.1 Bacteroidales bacterium
TCTTCGTCAAGGAAGTGGGAGCCGTGTTCCTGATACAGTTTGCGGAATGCGCGGGCGAAGTCATCGTCGGACTGGAGAAGGTATTCGCGCATGATGTCTCCGAGTTTGCGTGGCTGGCTCATATCCGTCCCTCCTCGATGGCTGCGATGTCGGACTCGTTGTAGAGGACCTTACGTCCGAGCCTGGTCGGAATAAGATAGCCGTCCCTTTCCCATCTCCACAAGGTGGAGGGGTCGACGCTGAGTCTCTGGGAGACTTGCTTGATGGTGAGCTTGGGTTCGCGCTTGGCGACTTCGTAGCGCTCAATGATGCGTTCCACCAGTTTGGTGAGAACGGTTTCCAGATCCTCTTTGTTGAGTTGGTACTGGATGAACTGTTTGGTCTGAAGGGTTTCTTCTACATTGTTATTCATTTGGTTTCCCGCGGCGCCTGCACTCCCTGCTCGTCGGGAGGCATCGCCCCGGTTGCCAGGAAGAGGATACATCGAGCAGCCGTCCCTCTTCGATTGGCTTGTGCAAATTTTGCCATATTAAAAGAGGGGTACAAGAAATTGAAATGGAGATAAATGGCGTTAATTCGTTGCTCCATTTATCTCCATTAAAAACCGGTTTTGGCGGCTATTTATGCAAGATTATTCAATTGCTCGATGATGGGTTTGAGCTCTGCTGCGGTGAAACCACGGTCGGCCATCTTGGCATTAAAACCGGAGGATGCGCCCAGGTGGCCGAAGGTTTCTTCGACTGCGCTGTAGGCAGGCCGGGTGATGATGCCGGCCTTGACGGCGGCGGCCAGGATGATATAGGCGTCGGAACCTTTCTTGTCTCCGATGAGGGATTTGAGTTCAGTCGTGACCGTATCGACCTTGGTCTGGTCAACGATGAATTCGGAGAAGGATTTGCGGGGCTTGCCACGGCCTTTCTTGCCGGGCTTGGGCTTTGGGGCCGGTGCGTCTATCGGGTCAGGACCGATGCCGTCGATACCAATCTCCATAAGGTCTTTCAGGAAGGTGTCCTGGGTGCGCTGCATCTGGCGGACGAGAGCATCCCGAACGCCTTCGAGGGCCTCTATCCGGCGCTGTGCGACGGTGGTTGAGAGTGTGCCTTTGTAGGTGGACTTCTTGTAAACGTCCAGTTTCTGCTCCTCTATGATTTCGTCGATGATGTCCGTGGTTGTCTCCACCCATTTCTCGCCAAGTTCGATGATGTCATCCACCTCGTGCTGCTTGGACTCGACCAGGCGGTTGATATAGTCGGTGAGCAGATAGTCCATTCGGCGTTTCTCGAATTCCAGCAGGCTGTTCCAGTTGCCGCCGTTGCTGTAGCCGATGATGATGTAACGGTATATCTCGCCCAGGCGCTTGTTGCGCTCTGCAGCGAACATTTCAATGTTATCGTCCGTGTAGACGAACGGACGGTCAACGGCAGGAAGGGCAATCTTACCCTTCAGGCGCTTGCGTTCCTTCTGGTAAACTCCTTCCTTCCAGATGTTGTAGGGCATTTCGGGCATCATAGGCTTATTCTCCTTCTTCAATGATATTGAGATCAGCATCGACCTTGTAGGGTTTCTGGTCGAAGGCCACGTTCATCAAGGCGAAGTGGTCCTTGATTTCCATATTGGTGTAGCGGTTCACGGCCGAGCTGCCTTCGCGGTGAAGTCCGGCAGCGTAGAGGTTGACCTGGACCTTGCTCATCATATCGACGTGGGTCTTGCGGGCCAGCTTGGAAGAGGCTTCTTCGTAGAGGGGGACGTACACGTTGTCGTGCTTTTCCTGGTCATAGATGGAGACCTTGCGGTCGATGCCGGCAGTCTTGATGAGGTCGCGGACTTTCTTGTTGTAGTAGTTGGCCCCGGACTTGGAGAGACTGAAGCCGAAGTCGAAGTTGGTGCGCTTGATGATGTCGAAGGCCAGGCGGATGATGGGGGTGGTGATTTCCTTGTTGGTCTCCTGGGTGCCGCTAGTTTTGGAGGGAATGTAGTGGATGTACGGGATTCCTTCCGGACTGACGGAGATCTTGTCCATCGAGAGGCGGGAGAAGTCGCCGATGCGGCAGCCGAAGCAGCAGTTCAGGATGAAGGCGTCCTTGGTGCCCTGCATTCGTTTGGGGACCTCAGTGTCGATGACTTTCTGGAATTCTTCCTGACGGAGGTAGATGGGGCTGTCGTACATCGTGTGCATGACGGCACGTTTCTTCTCAGTGGTGAGGCGGCGGAAGGGAGACTTCATGATTTCGTCCGTCTTCTCCAGCTCATTGAAGAGGGCCTGGAGATTCTTCATTGTGTTGACCACAGTATTGACGGAGGCACGGTGATCCGGGTTGCGGCGGGCTCCGCGCTTCTTTTCCACCTTATAGAGTTTGGGGTACTTCTCGACATACTCGTATTCATCGAATACGAACTGGCGGTATTCGAGGAGGAGGTTTGTATCGAATTCTTCCGGGGAGATTTTGGAAAGGCCGTTGATGAGGAGGAAGCGCTTGAGTTTGTCTGCCTGGCCGATGATCATCTTGTAGCGCTCTGCACCGATGATACCGTCACGGCGGGATTCGTCGGCAAAGCGGACGTAGCGCTCGCAGAGGGTCTCTCCGGAGGCGTTGCGGACTTCGACGACGGGGTTCAGAATCTTCTCTATCTCTTTCTCCAGGACATCGGAGGTCATGTCCATACCCTTGGCCTGCATCAGATGGTAGGCCTTGCTCATGGCCTTCATGTGGGTATTGATGTCCGCCTTCAGCTGCTTGTTGTAGACGGTGACTCTGGGGCGGAGTTCTCCGTTAAGTTCAAATTTGTCCAGGTCGGTTTTCTTGGCCCGGATGCCGGTCTTGTGATAAAGCGCAATGTCTCTCCCATCTACGAGACGAAGCCGGATGCGGAGGGTGTCGCCCTTGGCGGAAGTCCGGTTGTACATCAAGATTCTTTCCATAATTCACTCGTTTTTTTCTATGTGCAAATTTAAGCAATTTGCACAACAAAAACAAGTTTGAGTACAATTTCTTTGCAAGAAAGCACAAGAAAGAAACGGACTACAACGCAGTAAATTAGCTATTTACGGGTATGTTCTTGCGTGATTCGTTTATTTATATAATCCCATCGGAATTAAGAGTATACACATCGGCCTTCTTCCCGCAGGAGATGAGTGAGAGCGCCAGCGCTGTCAGGATAACCGCCTTTTTCATTATTTAATACCGTATTTACGCAAGATCTTGATAATTGGTTTTTCAATGGAACGCGCCCAGAGGTAATAGCCGTAGTCGCCGGGATGGATTCCGTCTACCGACCACTCGTGGGAGCCGTCGTCACTTTCAGGCTGTATATAGTAGACATCGCTGTAGCGCTTTACCGCAATCTTCATAAGTGAGTCGGCCACCTGCTGAACCCCGGACTGGTTTGCTTCGTGATGACCGCAGAAATTGCGGTTCTCCCGCCTTATCGTTTGCTGGAAAATAAGCGGCTTGCCGGGATGTGCGGCCTTCAGCCTTTCAATGAAAGGGAAAAGACGCTCCTTGATTGTTGCCACGTTGGGATTGGAGAAGGTATCGAAGACATAAGCATCCGCCTCAACATCGGCAAGTACATCGGCAAAATACGGCTGCATCTTGCAGTTGCCGCTGCAGCCCAGGGGAAGCATCTGGATGCCGGTATGGCGGGTGAACTGGTCCGGGTACGACATTCCGGCCCGTGAAGTGGATATCCCCTGGGTGAAACTTGAGCCATAAATGGCTACCCTGTGCCTGAACGGAGGGTCGATGGCTTCCAGAACGCTCCCATCCTCAACCCCTATCTTCAGTGATGTAAGTTCACTGTAAATGGGAAGGTATAGAAGATACTCCTCCATCGAGTTTCCAGTATAACGGATAAGACTGATTTCCTTTTCAGGGTTGTCCAGATTGGCGCCACGGCTGATCGCCCAAACCCAATTGCCATTCTTTTTGATATAAAGGTCATAGCCGTGCTGGGCATGTCCGGTGGTAGAACTGCTCTTATGTGAGAAATTTCCGGTATGACGGATACGGATAGACGGAGAATCCGTGCGGAAAGCAACCGCAAGGCCTGCCGGGCATCTTACCTGGAAGTTCTCGTGGGAGGTAAAGCCCTTATATACTGCCGTATCCACCCTGTGATAGGGATTGGGCGTATCCATAAGTTTACCGATAAGCGTAAGATCGGATGCTTCGGTGAAGATGTAGCCAGGGCCATCCTGGGCATAAATCTCA
This sequence comes from Bacteroidales bacterium, assembly GCA_017428945.1. Lineage (GTDB taxonomy): Bacteria > Bacteroidota > Bacteroidia > Bacteroidales > UBA932 > Cryptobacteroides. Next base: position 4,212 of record JAFRPW010000006.1, read on the forward strand.
AGGGCACAACCCCATAACAATAATACAAGGACAAGTCTTTTCATAAGCTATAAAACTAAAACACAACCTCCTCCGGGTGCAAGATGCACGGTAACGGAGTCTGATTCTATACTGATTGTTTCCTTTTTATAATCCTGCCCGTTGCGGTGGGCGTTGACGCCGTCCCTCCAGAGGGTGGCCGATGCTGCCGTTACAGGCAGCTTGATGGTGATATCCCTTGATGTCCAGTCCGTCATTGCCGCCACATACCATCTGGAACCGCTTCGGCGGGTCATAACCACATATTCGCCAATACTTCCGTCCAGAGCTATTGTCTCATCCCATACCGTTGGAATAGAAGCTATGAAGGAGGCACATTCCTGCTCCTTCATATAGGCCGATGGAGAGTCGCACAGCATGGTGAAAGGGGCGTCAAATACCACGTACTCCGCCAACTGGCGACAACGCGTTCCCTGGCTCATGGGCTCACTGTTGATAGGAGCATAATGACCTTTGGCTGCGTTTCGCATTGCTCCCTGGGTATAGTCGGCCGGACCGGCTACTAGACGTACGAAAGGAATGGTGACGTCGTATGTCACCTCATCCCAGTCCGGCTTTGCCCATTTCATATTCTCAAGGCCTGCTACGCCCTCATGATTGAGTACATTTGGCCATGTGCGGGTAAGGCCGGAAGGCTTGAAAGCCCCGTGGAAATCCACGAATTGATGGTACTTGGCCGCAGTCCGTGCCGCCTTCTCATAGAACTGTACCATGGGCTGGTCGTCCCTGTCCATGAAATCAATCTTCCAGCCGGCGATTCCCATCTTGGAATAGTGCTCACATACGGCCTCCATATCCTTGTTGAAAGCCCAGTATCCGGCCCAAAGGACCAGCCTCACACCATGGTCGATGGCGTATTTACTGAGCATCGGCAAGTCTATTTCCGGGACCACCTGGAACAGGTCGGCCTTCTTGTTTACCGCCCACCCTTCGTCAAGTATGACGTATTCGATGCCGTTAGCGGCTGCGAAATCAATGTAGTATTTATAGGTGTCATTGTTTACCCCGGAGGGGAAATCCACACCGGTTATGTTCCAGTCGTTCCACCAGTCCCAGGCTACCTTTCCTGGCCGGACCCAGGAGAAATCTCCTTCTGCCGGTGCAGACAGGCGCCAAACCAGGTCATTGTCGGCCAGATTCTTGTCTTCACGCGCAATGACTACAATTCTCCAAGGTAGAGCCTCACCCTCCGAACCTTTGTATATAAAGTCTTCGCGCTCCGTAACGATGCCCTGGAGCATGTTGTGGCCGCCTTGCTCAATCACCTTGGGATAAGGTGCAAATACGCCCTGAAGGCACTTCCCGCCATCCGGGTTTGTCAGGTACATTCCCGGATAGTTCCGGAGGTCGGTTTCAGTTATGCAGAGCTTAACGCCTCCCACACCGCTCACTGTAACGGGCAGGAATGCAAGCCTGCCGTTTTCCCATTCTGACAGGCCGATGTTCGAATAAAGGTTCTCGAAAGAGCTGAAGAACTGGTCTCCCAGCTTTCTTCCTGGATTAACGTAAGGCACCCAGGCCTTATGGTCTCCGGGGAAGTTGAAGGAGGCCCTCTCAGAAGCTATTGTAACGCCTTTTTTGGTAACGAACCGGTATGCGGCGCCGTCATCGTACACCCGGACCACAAGATCGAACTCCTTTGCCTGTAATTTAAGCTCATTGAAACTGTCCTTCACTGAGCCGCGCTTGAAGTTCTGTGCCGGGAGAATCTGATTGACACTCTTGCGCGTCACCTTCCTGAACTTTGCCTTGGGACCATAGACACTGCCGTCGGCAAGCGTCAAAGATAATTCCGACGGGGCAATAAGAACCTCTCCCCCCAAGGAGACGCTCCAAATAAGGCTTTCTCCGTTTTGAATCATGACAGAGACTTCTCCGCCCGGAGACTGCACCCTGTAATCTTTGGCCTGAAGAACCAGAGCGACAAAGACTGCCGCAATTATTGTCAGAACACGCTTCATGACTCAATAGGTTTATATTTAGGAACCAGGGCTTTCATTATGCCCCAGGCCAGCAGGTAAGCCAGGCCGCAGTAACAAAACAGGATGAAGTACCCGGCAGGCTTGCCCTCAAAGCCTTCGGGCTTGATGCCGAATTCCTTTTCCGCATCTTCCTCGTTGCCAAGGATGAGGTTGCAGCCTGCAACCAGTTCCGGCATTACCTCTGAGGCAGACTTTCCGTATTGCCAAAGTTTCTTGCGGTAATTCAGATCGCAGGAAACTTTCACGCCCATCTCATTTGCGATCTTAATCGCTTCAAGGCACGTATCTGCAGCACCTTGAGAAAGAGCAGGTGTAATGCCGGTCCAATGGAACCATTCAGCACCCTTCAAGACTTCCCTCCAGTTAACCATGCCGGGCCGAATCTCCGACATGGCGCTGTGGGCACGGTCATACACCACCTTGGAGCCACGGGCCATGGCGCCAGTTTCCAGGTAGTATATTCCCACGCGGTAGCCGCCGTAAACAACTCCGTCCAGGTTTACGCCAAAGCTGCGCAGCTCGGCCGTACACATGTCTGCAATGTCATTCTTGGGAATGCGCGTCACAAAGTGCGAATCAATCCCGTAATTTGCCAGCGACACGGCCACATTGGCCTCACCGCCGCCGAAAGTGGCGTCGAACTGCCGGGCCTGACCAAAACGCAGGTAGCCAGGGTTTGAAAGGCGAAGCATCACCTCTCCGAAGGTTACTACTTTGGGCATATCAGAGTGTTTTTGCAATGGCGTGCTCCAGGCCGCGGAGTTCCGCCAGCGAGCGCAGGCGGCCGTAACAGGAGTAGCCGGGGTTTGAGCGGCGGTTAAGGTCGTCGCACATCTGGTGGCCGTGGTCCGGACGCAGGTATATGCGGAAGCCGCGCTTCTGCTCCACTTCCAGCATGGCCTTCATCATCTCATACACCGGGACGTCGCCCTCCAGGAGATTAGCCTCGTAGAAGTTGCCTTCCGCATCGCGCTTGGTGGAACGCAGATGGACAAAGTCCACACGGTCACCAAATTCACGCATCATGGCCGGGCAGTCATTGTCGGCCCTTACGCCGAAGGAACCGGTGCACAGATTGAGTCCGTTGGACGGATTGGGGACCGCTGCAATGAGCTTGCGGAAATCCTCCGCCGTGGAAAGAATGCGCGGCAGGCCCAGGATGGGATACGGCGGATCGTCCGGATGAATGACCATGCGCGAACCAACCTCATCGCAAACAGGACACACCTGCTGCAGGAAGAAGATGAGGTTGGCGCGCAGTGTCTCTGCGTCAATGTCCTTATAGCGATCCAGGGCCTGCTGGAACTGCTTCAGGGTGAAGCTTTCCTCGCTGCCTGGAAGGCCGGCTATGATATTGCTGGTAATGAGCTTCTTTTCGTCTTCAGACATGGAATCGTACCTCTCCTTGGCACGGGCCACCTCCTCCGTGGGATACTCAGCCAGAGCACCTGGACGCTTCAAGATAAACAGGTCGAAGGCCATGAAGGGGGCACGCTCAAAACGAAGGGCCCTTGAGCCGTCCGGCATCTCGTAGGCAAGGTTTGTGCGCGTCCAGTCCAACACCGGCATGAAGTTATAGGTGATGACATGGATATCGCAGGCGGCAAGGTTCCGGATGGTCTGCTTGTAATTCTCAATGTAATCCAGGTACCGGCCCTCCCGTGTTTTGATATGTTCATGCACCGGGACGCTTTCCACCACGCTCCATACAAGGCCCTTTGCGGCACACTGGTCCTTACGTTTTTGAATCTCCTCAACGGTCCACACTTCCCCGTTGGGGATGTGGTGAAGGGCGCTCACGATATCGGTAACACCGGCCTGGCGGATGTTGTCAAGGGTGACCGGGTCATTTGGACCGTACCACCGCCAGCTCTGTCTCATCAGATACATAGGCTATATGGTAAAGCTGTTAAACCCTCCGTCCACCACGGCCACGGTGCCAGTAACTCCTTTGGAAGCGTCGCAGGCCAGATAATGCAGGGCGCCAACCAGTTCGTCAGGCTCCAGGAAGCGGCCGAAGGGGGTATGCGCAAGAATCTTATGAGAGCGGTCTGTCAAACTTCCGTCGGGATAAGTAAGCAAAGAACGGTTCTGATTGGTCAATAAGAATCCCGGTGCGATGCCGTTCACACGTATGCCCTCTCCAAACTTGAGAGCAAGTTCACCTGCGAGCCACTGTGTCCAGCTGGCCATACCGGCCTTGGCTATACCATAACCCGCCACGCGCGTAAGCGGGCGGAAGGAAGACATTGAGCAGAAGTTGATGATAGAGCCCTTCTTCTGGGCCACCATCGGCTTAACAAAAACTTTGGTAGGAATAACTGTGCCGAAGATATTGAGGTCGCAGACCTTCCTCATCGCGTCAATGTCCAGGTCGGCAATGGTCTGCTCCGGCTGAACGTTTGCCGGGCCCATATTACCTCCGGCGGCATTCAGCAGGATGTCGATGGTGCCATAGGCGGCAAGGATATCGGAAAGGTTCTTCTCCAGGGCCGATTCATCAAGGACATTGGTGGGAAGGAACATTGCCTCCCCACCGGCGGCCTTGATTTCACTAACCAAATAATAACCAATATTCTCTGCCCGCTCCAAATCCAAAAGCACAACCTTGCAACCTTCCGAGGCAAAGTATTTTACTATGGTGGACCCCAGTACCCCGCAGGCACCGGTCATTACCACAACTTTTCCCTTGATGTCAAATAAACCGTTCATAAGACGATGATTACCTAACTGTATAATCCAGACTGATTTTAATATCGCTTGACGATGAGCCTACAAGGATTTTGTAATCACCCGCATCAACTTTCCAGCTGCGCGAAGCCACATCGTAGTAGGAGAAATCCTGATAACTAAGCGGTATGCAGAATTCCACGCTCTTGCCTTTGGCTATCATCTTCTTGTCAAAGCCTTTCAGTTCATAAGCCGGGCGTATTACGGAAGGATTCTGAGGGGCCACGTAGACTTGCACAGTCTCCATTGCGTCAACCTTTCCGGTATTGGAAACAGTAAGTACGATCTCGCAGCCATCGGCAGTAGGAACCACAGTTCCGCCCGAATAAGCAAAACTTGAGTAACTGAGGCCGTAGCCGAAGGGAAACATAGGTTCCACCCCGAACTTCTCCGCTCCGCGGTATCCTACGAACAGGCCCTCCTTATAGGTTGAATGCGGATACTCCGGGCGGCTCTTGCTTGAGCGATGAATTGCAGCCGTATCAGCGTGATAGTACTTCGCTGCCGGATTCTTATCCTCCGATCCCCAGAAGGTGAAAGGAAGCCTGCCAGAAGGAGACACCTTTCCTGAAATGATGTCGGCAAGCGCCCTGCCACCCTCCTGGCCACCGTACCAGGCCATGATAATGGCCGCGACGTTATCCTTGAATGGAGTAATGTCTACTTCTCCGCCGGAGTTGATGATCACAACCGTATTCTTGTTCAGGGCCGATGCCGCCGCTATCAGTTCGTTCTGCCCGTCAGGCAATCTGTAGGTCCGGTCGTGGTTTTCAAGTTCTGTCTTATAGTTGAACCCGGCAACCACAATAACGGCATCTGCCTTTTGGATGGCTTTCTTTTCAGCAGAGGTAAAATCAACACTTTCAATGAATTGGACATCATATTTCTTTCCCAGAGCCTTAAGCCCGGCATAAGGGGTGATATTACGGCCCGGGATGGGATCCATCCTGCCGGAGCCACCGCCGTATGCTACGGTATTGGCGTTGGGGCCAAGAACAACGATACGTCCTTTCTTCAAGGGTAACAGGCCATTATTGGTAAGGAGCACGGGAGCCTCCACAGCCGCGTTATACGCCATATTCCTGGAGTACTCGTAATCCTCCGGGATGGACTCGTCCTTTGCCGGAAGGTCAAGAAGGCCGAAGGCTATGAATGCCTGCAGTATGTGCTGACACATCAAATCCAGATTGGCCTCCGGGACGACTCCGTTTTCAATGAGAGGCTTCACCATTTCCACCTTGGTGGTGAAGTTCTCCGGCATCTCAAGATCCAGCCCGCTGGTTAGAACACCCAGTGTTGTATAGGTAGACTTCCAGTCCGACATCACAATTCCGTCAAAGCCCCAGGCGCGGAGGTTATCCTTGATGAGCCAGGCGTTCTCTGCCGCGTGGACTTCGTTCACGGGGTTGTAGCTGGTCATGACGGCAGCCACATCACCCTGTTCAACAGCCTTGCGGAAGGCTGGGAAGTATATCTCATTCAGGGTCCTTTCATCGGCCACGGAGCCAACGCGGTGGCGCTGGTACTCCTGATTATTCAGGGCGAAGTGCTTGATGGTAGCCATCACCCTGTGCTGCTGGATGCCCTGGATGTAATTAAGGGCAATCTCGGACGTGAGGAAAGGGTCTTCTCCGTAGTACTCGAAGTTACGCCCGCACAGGGGTGAACGGTAAATGTTCACCCCCGGGCAGAGCATAATGCGTACACCGCGGGCCGTGGCATCCAGGCCAATGCCGTTGCCCACACCTTTGGCCACGTCACGGTCGAAGCTAGCCGCGAGGCCTATCCCGCAGGGGTAGTACGTACTGTAGGTGTTGTTACGTACGCCCTGTGGGCCGTCGGCCATACGGACGGAAGGAATGCCGAGGCGCGGGATGGCCGCGGTATGGAATCCGTCGTCCTTGCCAGAAATGAGGGCTATCTTTTCGTCCAGGGTCATCCTGCTCACAATCTCCGCCGCGCGGTCCTTGTCACTTTGGGTGATGATGTAGGGCTGCGCGAAGGCGAAGCTTGCGAGCAGGAGTGACGCTGCTGTGAGGATGAGTTTTCTCATGAGATGTTAGTTCTGATAAGCGCCCGGCCACCAGTTGTCGTTGCCGCGGCCGACACCACGCTGATCTTTGACAAAGTCAGAGCCGGACCAGGTCATAAACGCAGAACTAGCGGAGTTAACACGAGTGTTGACCGCAGTTTTATTGGTCTTTGAGGGCTCAGCGCCACCGAAGGTTCCGTCCCATTTCCAGTAGTAGGAAGGGCTGCCGGTATTGCTCCATGACAAATTATCAATACTACTGGATAGAATATCGCTTACATTACCACCGCTGTCCGTAAAGGAAGAAGCACTATAATAATGGTTGTAATTCAAATCCAATGTAGATCCAGCGCTATGGATAGATTCCGTACTGGATGCACTGGAAGTAATGATGTTATTGGTGAAGTAATTGGTCCATGAACCAGTACATGCCCATACGAGAGCGGAACTTGCCGCGTCTCCAATTATTGAGCAGTTGCTGATACTAGTACAACTTTGTATTCCATCAAAATCTATCCAACTTCCCGCTTCACCAGTCTGACTGGGTGTGACATAAGATCCTCTGACTGAACTATTGTGCATAATAAAGCTATTGGCCGAGGCAATGTTAAAAACGCACCCATAATTCGTCGTAATGTAATTAGCGTCAAAAGAGCACTCATCAATAAATAGATTAGGATAGTATGTAGTCGCATCAATCTTTGCGCTATTTGTATATGCCACGCCTCCAGTCTTTGCATAGTTTCCATTGAAAGAGGTTTGGAATAATCGGAACATCGTGTCTCCCTTGATGCAAATTGCGCCACCTTTGTTGTGTGCATTATTTTGAATGAATGATGAAGAAGTCATGTTGACAAAACTGTCATTTTCTGCATGAATGGCTCCGCCGTCTGCATCATTCGTTTTATCTACCTTAGTCACATAGTTGGGCTCTCCAGTTCCCACACCGCCAAAAGTGCAGTTTTCGAAATAGACTTTTGTTGTCTTGCTTGTAGTACCGTCAATTTCTACCGCTCCACCCCACTGAGCATGATTACCTTTAAAAACTGCATGGCATATCCAGTTATTTATTGAGGAGTTTGAACTCTCTATATCCAACGATCCTCCATATTTGGCCGCATAGTTGTCAGTGAAAAGGGTTTCTTTGCCAATTACATCTTTATTTATATATATGGTCGCTCCAGCTTCTGATGCAATTGCGCCACCTTTTACAGATGCCGTATTATCTGTGAACGAGCCGCCTATGATGGTCACCACCGGCGAGGATGTATCTTTAAAGCTATCTATAGCTCCGCCAATTTCTCCAGAATTACCAGAGAAAGAGCATTCTTCAATTCTTATTGTGCCAGCTTTAAGTGAGAGAGCGCCACCATCCGAAGAAGATGTATTACTGCTGAACGTTGTGCGAGTGAGTGTTAAGCTACCAGTGGAGTCGAAGCGTATAGCTCCGCCCAATACAGCAGAGTTCTCGCTAAATGTACAATCAACAAATGAATGTGATCCTGCTTTAATCCACACACCGCCACCAAACCTAGCATCGCCTGAGCCTGAAGTAAGTCCCTTGGTAAAGGTAATGCCATCAAAAGTGATACTCATATCTCCGTCCAGAGTAAGAATGCGATGGTCACCCGTTCCGTCGGCATCATCATCTCCTGTGAAGGATGTATCATAGTTTGCCAAGTCGCGGCTACCGCCGGCAGCAGGATAGCCGCCCTTGAACGTGATATTCAGAGTGCTGGCTTCAGATACAGCCAAAGAAGCAGCTGCGCCAAAGTTGTAGTCTCCGGCACCAAGGTGGAAGGTTGCACCGTCAATGGCGGCAAACAGCGCGGACTTTTTCGCCGAATCGTCTCCAGCAGAAGCGAGGGTGATCATATTCCACATCTGCACAGGTGTAAGAGCACTTGACCAGCTGAGGCCGTTTCCACCGGAACCGGAAGCCTTCACATAATAGTCCTTCGTGGGCTCGAAAGCGCCGAACTGCCAGTTGTCGTTTCGTTCAATAGCGAGACTCTTATTCAAATAATAAGTACCCGTTTCAGTATAACTGCCAGTGTAGTAGGTAAACTTCAGGCCCTTGTCATGAGTTCCGGGGACAACTGAGAAATAATAGGTTCCGGCTGTACCAGGGAGCAGAAGTGTGATGCTGGGATATTCTGTCCCGCTATTTGAATAAGTGATTGGATCCGCAGGGTCTTCCGGATACGTCACTTCCACGCCACTCGCCAAAGTAGTGCCGTCAACGCTTTCTACAACTACTTTTGTAACGGCAGCGCTGACTGTGACAGAAAGAAAAGCATTGACATTGGTAAAATTCAAGTTGTTACCTGCCCCCACCTTGGACGTCGCAATGTTACCTGTCTTGAAACCGCCGGTAGTAGCATCAAGGGTCTGCTCATTTGGAATAGTAACTGTAACCTTCCTGTTTGCAATGTCAACAGAAGAAGTGTTTGCCGCAGGATAAACCGCGTAGAAACCAGTTTTTCCGCTGGGGACAAGGCCGCTGAATATGCCTTTCGTCGAACCTATGCCATCTTGAATCTCAAAGTTTTGGGAATCATCATTGGCATAGTATACTTTCACATTATCCTCGGCTGACCAAATTGTATGTCCGTCACCATCCATAGATGTTTTAGTCACAGCTCCAGTAAATGCCGTATATGTCTCAAGAACCATTTCCTGAGAGGGTTCCTGTCCCTCTGAAGGAATGTCTGTTTCCTCTTCAATCAGTTGAGCCTGACATGAGATTATCGCTGCAGTCAATACTGCATAAGCTAATGCGTTAATAATTCTTTTCATGGCAATGAACTGATTTGATTAAGACCAGGGGTTTTTAGGATTATAGTCATCAGTATTACCTGACTCGCAAACTATTTGCTCGAGGGAGACCTCGATGACTTCACTCGAGGGACTGTCATACGCAATCCTCTCGCCGGTTAGAGGTTTGTTTTCCTTTTTCATAATACATTAGTTTTATTGTTAGAATATCATTATTTGTTTCCAAGGTATTTCTTCACATCCTCCCAGCGGTAGTAGGGACCGAAGAAAGGTTCTATTTCAGGGACAAGAGTTTCCTGCTCGTTCGCCAGGAACTTGACGAGGACTTCACCCTTGCGGTTTTTGTAGAATATCATTTGCAGGTTGGAGGCAAATGTGCACAGCTTGGCACCCGGCCAGGAGCTGTACGCCTCCTGAGCAGTGAGCCTGGGATAGCCGAAGCCTTCCAGGCCAAGGTAAGAGCAGAGGCACATGAAGGGCAGGTCGTGCCCGAAAATAAGGTCCGCTGCAACGGGCGCTCCGGCGATGGCCTCATCGGCCTTCTTGACCATCATATCGGCCAAAACACCAACTTCACTCAGAGCCTCGTCACCATAGGGAACCGAGTTGCAATACGAAAGATAGCTCTGCAGGGCGTGCCTCGCATACGCCGTTTCAACAGCTTCCCATGGGAGGAAACTGTAGCGGTTCTCCTCTATATCATAGGCTTCCGTAAACCTTGCCAGATTAAAAATGGCGGAGATAAAACTCCTGGGCTTTCCGGTAAGCTGCCTTCCCCTGGCTGTGTCCGTAAAGAATCTCTCATAAACGGCCGTCGTATCAATGGGTATATTTGTCAAAGCACTGTGGGCGTCATCGTAACCCTTTTGCTTGATTGATTTTGGGCTGTTTAAGGTGATTACGCGCTGATAAACCGCTCCACAATCAAAGGTAAAGGGGATGTCTTTCTTGCAGGCCTTGAGCGAGGAAGTGAAAGCCGCCATGCTCACAAGGCAGCGCGGCACATCCGATGAGATGACATGCACTTCCCCTTTCTTGAATACGCTTTTATAACGCTGATACATCCTTTTTGCAAGCTGCTCATGTTCGCGTGCTCCCCTGGATGTAAGGCGGCCGTCCATGCCGTTGTGTAATTCTATCATCTGCTTTGCACAGGCTAGGAGAGAATCACCCGAAGGAGTAATAATACCCTCATCCGCTGCGGCTTGCAAGCAATCCCTTAACAGAACATAAGGCTTGTCCGACGAATGCGAACGAGAACCGTGCCTGCCGTAATGGCTGATATAGAAAGGCTTGAAGCCGCCAGGAGCGGGAGTGTCTTTAATAGGCAGGAACTCATAAGAATGGATGACGGCTGCAGCGCGCCGGGGATTTTCGCGTATGTATGCTTCCATCTGGGGCGACAGTTGGGCATAAGAAGCCAGAGTCACTCCAAGAAAGAATAAGGTTGTGAGAAAACGTTTCATTCTTTTCCGAGTTTAGTTATCCAATTGCTGTTTTGGCTCTCTATCACATCCAGATTTATGGCCCTGATGACATCTGCATCCACTTTCTCCAACCTGTCATAGGTCATAAGGCCGTTAAGCTCCAGTTCCACATCCGTGGTCTGCGTGTAAACGGCTGCAGCGCAGCCAATATCTATAAGGGTCTTAAGCCGCTCTGCGTAAAGCCTGTAACGTCTAAGGAGTTCATCCGTGGTCTTGCACAGGCCGGAGTAACCCCAGTTCTGTCCTTCCGGCTTCCATATGTGACCTTCCACCAGATAGCCGATGCCACCGTATTCTCCAAGAACGTTGATCTTGGTCCTGTCGAATATGTTCATCCTGGGCTCCGGATAATGGTGGATATCAAGGATATCTCCTGAAAGGTGGAAATTGCCGCCAGATGCCTCATTGACAAGGCGTGTAGGGTCTTTCTCTTTTGTAAACTTGACGACGTCTTCCGTGTCAAACTGCCCCCAGCCCTCATTGAAGGGCACCCAGACCACAATGCAGGGGAAACCTTTAAGGCAGTCGATGATTTCTCCCCATTCCTTGTAAAAGTTCTTCTTCCAGTATTCCGGGACATCGCAGTCAGTCCCCCCGCGGAAGGAATTAAGGGCCCATACGTTTCTCTGGGCATCACCTACACCTTCCGGACGGGATGCGTTGTTTGTTTTGCTGTGGTCGGCTATGCAGGGCATATCCTGCCACACCATTATTCCCAGGACGTCACACCAGTAGTACCAGCGGGCCGGTTCCACCTTGATGTGCTTGCGAATCATGTTGAATCCCCATTCCTTTGTCTTTTCTATATCGAAGCGGAGGGCCTGGTCCGACGGTGCGGTATAGAGGCCATCCGGCCACCAGCCCTGGTCAAGCGGACCGAACTGGAACAGTATCTCATTGTTCAGCGCCAGCCTCAGGGAACCTTGAGGGACGCTTTCTTTGTTTATTTCAAATGTATCGCTATCCATCCGGGCCGATATCTTCCGGAGGGCTGTATATCCGGCGACCTTGTCTGCCACTTTGCCTTTACGAAGAATGGAAATGTCAAGGCCATAAAGATATGGATGTGAAGGAGACCAGAGTTCAGGTGCTGAAATTGCAATATCCACATCTGTTCCTTCAGCGCTGGCAAGGACGGCTCCGGACGGTTTCTCAGCACTGTAGCCTATACCTCCTTCCCTAAGTTCGACCCTTACCAAGTCGCCGTCCTTCAGACCTTCTGTTTCTACTTTTACGCTGATGGAGGATTTATCAACATCGGCCACGGCCAGATATGACAGGATTCTGGTTTCTGGCACAGCCTCCAACCATACCGTCTGCCATATTCCGGTGACCGGTGTATACCAGATGGTGCGTGGACGTGCAACCTGCTTTCCGCGAGGTTGCCAACTCTGGTCCGATGCATCCAGGACCTTTACCTTCAGTTGCTGTTGCCCCTTCTTTTTAAGAAGGTCTGTGATATCGAAAGAGAACGGCGCATAACCTCCGGTATGGACACCGGCCTTCAGGTCATTCACCCATACCTCAGCCTGCCAGTCTACTGCGCCGAAGTGCAGCAGCACGCGCTTTCCTTTCCACTGCCTGGGAACAGTGAAACTGCGCTGGTACCAAAGAGCTTTATCCGGTCCCACCTGCTTCCGGACGCCCGACAGTTTTGATTCTGCTGCGAACGGCACGACAATCTGACCCTCAGGGGAATCATACTGCTGCTCCTTGTCAAGAATGGCGTAATCCCACTGTCCGTTAAGGTTACTCCACTCTGCCCGCACCATCTGCGGACGCGGATACTCCGGAAGCGGAATATCGGCCTGTGCCCGTGTGACGGAACAGAAAAGGTTTAATGTAAAGAATAATAAGAGCCGTTTCATGTCTAATACAATAGCTTTTTCTCTTCCTCAATCCAACCGCGGCGTACATCCATCTCTTCCTGAGATAGCTTTTTCTCCTTGAATGATCCGCCCTCAACTACAACACTGGCATTTATACGTTCATACTCCGCCGGAATATCCACTTTCTTAAAGACTATATTTTGGAAAGGGGCCGCCGCCTTTGCCCAGAGATGGGAGTCGTTGGGTGCCGTACCGCTCACGCAGTCAAAAGTGATATCACGGATTGAGCATGACTTGGAGCGCATATGATGGATACGAAGCAGTTCATTAGCCTCTACCCTGATATCACGGAACGCGATGTTGTCTATATCAGGGCCGCGTTCGCCCTTTGAGTATGCGCCCACGATATTGAAGGCGACGTTAGTGTCGGAAATGGAGATTCCTGACAGGACCGAATCGTGGATATGACCTTCGCCCACTCCTATGCGTATGGCATTGCAACTGGAGGAAATAATACAGTTTTCAACCCTCACCCGGGCGCAATCCTGCGGTTTTTCCAGGAGATGGGCTCCGGACGCCCGGAGGGTGATGCAGTCGTCGGAAGTGTCTATTGTGCAGTTGGAAACAGTTACGTCCTGGCAGCGGTCTATGTCAATCCCGTCACCGTTGAATGTATGATAGTCCTTCCTGCGGGTATGCACATAGCACCCGGAGACAGTCACCTTGTTGCAGTTCAGGAGGAAACAGCTCCAGTAGGGAGAATCGGCCAGCTCTATATCCTTAATAGTGATATTGTCACTGTCCACGAACCATACCATCTGGGAAGGACGTGCGGGGATAAGCGATTTATTGGAATATGGCGCCCCATTGGAATCCAGCAAAAACGCATCCGAATTGCCGTCAATCCGGCCCTTTCCGCTGAGGGTCACATTACTTACGCCCACACCAAGGATGAGATGTCCTCCGCTGATATAATCGCCCCATCCTATTTCAGCCTCGTTCTGAGGGCAGCAGTCGGCCGTGCAGTAATCCTTTATGTCAGGACTGCCTTTGATGGTGGCGCCCTCCTCAAGGTGGAACTCCACGTTGCTCCTGAGCCAGATGGAACCGCAGAGATAAGTACCCTTAGGCGCCGTCACTACTCCGCCGCCATTCGCGGCAACATGGTCAATTGCATCTTGGACGGCCTTGGTATCAAGCGTGCTGCCTTTTCCCGTGGCGCCAAAATCTTTCACGGACACCCTGCAGGGTTCCGTAGCCGGGTTGGGCGTATTATCATGAGAACTCACCTGTCCACTTCCGGAACAGGTCAGCGTCAAAGCCATCATTAACAGGCACAATAATGTCTTCATTCTACTGAATTCTTATAATCCTTATTGCATTCAGGACAGGCAGGCCTTCAGACCTGATAAAACCAATGTCCAGGCCGCTTCCGCCCTCCACTTCCACGGGGAAACGCTGGACGACGGCCGTATTGTATCCATATTCCTGAGCAATGTTGAAATCACTCAGGACGGTGGTGCCATTGATGGAAACCGAGAAAATGCGATTTGTTTCCCCCGAGGAAACCACTTCATTCCCAATCCCGTAAAGCATGGGCTTTCCGCGGAAGGGTCCGGTGAGGTCTGCAAAATATAGGTAAACCAAGTATCTCCCGTCCGGGACATCGGCCTTGAATGCGTCCATACCGGCCCTTTGGGTTTGGAACAAGGGATCAAGGTCCGTACCGATAATATCGGCTTCAAAGGCAGGACGGTGCCCGCTGCTGTATTGCTGGTACATCCGTTCTCCGCCCACATATCCCCAGGAACCGGGACGATATTCCTGCTCCGGAATCCATATCTGGCCGCCGGCTCTGTCTTCAAAATACCGGTGCGTACCCATCATAACACTTATTTCCCTGAATTTGGACATTTCCTCCGGTACCATTCTGAAATCTATGCGTAGGATGTCTGCCGTTCCATCTGCCCCACGCGCTTCCAGGATGTTTTCCCCGCCCCTGAACGGCACGTCAAACAGGGCCGAACCATCACTTACGGCCTTTGTTCCCAGTGATTGTCCGTTAATGAACAATTCAACCTTGGGGGTTGTTGCAAAGACCTCTACTGGCTGGATGCACTTTCCGTCCACCTCCTGTCCGCCACGGATCTTCCAATCCGAGCCGCCAATCCGTATTAACGGGTTCTTGCCCAGCAGGGCCTTATAAAGCCAATAGCTGTCTTTAGGTGTCCTGTCAGATGTTGTTATTCCTTTTAAGTTGAAGTGAGGAACTGCAAAGCCCCTGGCCTCTGAATGGAAGTCATTCAGATTCCAAACAGCACCGCCGGCAAGATACTCCTTCTCCAGGATTACCGGGATATAGCTTTTGTGGTACAAGAGGGCATAGTCACAGGAATAATCATGGCACTCCGGCTCATAATTATGGAGGCGGGAGTCTGCATCGGCCCCGTATTCTGAAATAATGAGCGCCTTGCCCGGGAATGCATCGTGTATCTTGTCAAGGGCCGGGCCCAGTTTGTCAAATGAACTGTAATACCAGCCGTGGTAGAGGTTGAATCCCAAGATGTCCGGGATTTCCCCGATACCGCTTTCCTGATATTTCTTCCTGTCCCCGTCACATGGAATCATGGTGGGCCTGGAAGGGTCGGCCCCACGCAGTGCGTTGTCAATAGCCCATGCGCAATCAGTTACTGTTTGGTAGTACTCCTCTTTGGACATGTCACCGTTTTGCCAAGGGAAATTGTCAAGAAGCACTTCGTTCATATAGGCCCAGGCAACCATGGAAGGATGGTTATAATTCTGGTATACCATTTCCTTTGCCATGGTCTCGCAGTTTTGGGTGAAATCATCGGCAAGGCCTATGCGGTTGACAACCGGAATCTCTGTGCAGGTGAGGATTCCCAGGCGGTCACATTCGTCCGATATCAGTTCATCCTGAGGATAATGGGATATTCTGAGGAAGTTGCCACCCATGTCCTTGAGAAGACGGATGTCGCGAAGGTGCATTTCGTCCGGGAGCGCATTGCCTTCCCCAAGATAATCCTGATGGCGGTTGGTACCTATAAGCTTAAGGTGCCGTCCATTCAGGAAGAAACCTTTGTCCGGGTCAAATCTGAATGTACGGATGCCAAAAGTGTTTCTCCTTGAATCAATTACATCGCCCTTCCTGTCCAGGAGACGGGTTACGACGGAATAGAGCCGGGGAGAATCGATATCCCATAGCAACGGCTGAGGCACTGCTACAGCCATCTTGATTACTTCACTTGCCGATGGCTTTTTGATGCTCTTCCTGATTGTGGCTACATGACTTCCTTCCGGATCAAACACCTGATGTTCCAGATACAGTTTCTTCTCCGGGCGGCAGATACTCAAATGGGTTTCTATATGAACTGAAGCCTGTTCGGAGGACACCTCCGGCGTTGTGATATACACCCCGCTGCTGGCGTAATGCTCAATACTGATATGATTATCCGGGACAAAGACCAGCGACACATCACGGTAGATTCCCCCGAAGAATGTGAAATCGGCCCCCTGTGGCGGTATACCCTCATCATGGGAATTGTCAACCTTTATCTTGAAGTTGTTATCCCCCGCGCGGATGTAATCGCTTATGTCAAATACGAAAGCCGTATATCCACCCTTGTGGTTCCCTGCGTGTGTGCCGTTTACATAAAGGTCCACGACCTGGTTGGCACCTTCAAATCGTACAAAAACCTTCTTGCCGGTAAGGGCGTCGTTAATACGGACAGTCCTCTCATACCATCCAGTTCCCCGGTAGTACCCGGGGACATCATCAACGGCATCCTCCGCATTCCACGTATGCGGAAGCGATACAGTCTCCATGACCGCATCGCCCTCTTTCCGGAAGGTCCAGCCGGCGTTTATGCTTCTCTCATATCCTGGCGCCGCCATTAAAGGAAGGCACTCAAGATATGAAAGAAGAATAAAGACAATATGAGAAAACTTGGTCAAATCCTTTTACTCGGCAAAATAGCAGTCAGTAGGATCATTTCCTATGCCGACTATGTAGCCTCCATAGTTGGAGGATGTAATGGTAACAAGATTGCCGCTGCTGGTTCTGCTCTTGACGGCTCCGCCGACATAGCACTTGGTGATAGTTCCGTCACATGCCAGATATGGCGCGTCGTCGGTAGTTTTATACCAGCCTGCAATAGACCCTGCTCTGCCTGCATTGTACTTGCCGTTAACATCAGCGTATTGACTTGATTTCTCTCCAGCCTCTATGGTACCATAATTTGAACAGGCCTGGATAGTACCATGATGAAGTACACCCACGACGCCTCCTGCAGCAGAAGCTCTGTTTTGAACAGCCAGTGCAAGTACATCACCCCTGTTCACATTATTATTATCATTGGAGTAGGATTCCTTGTATCCGATGATGCCACCTGCAATTGCCGCGACATATTCATTGTTACTACAGGTGTTACAAGTCACGGCACCCGTGTTTTCACAGTCACTCACCACGCAGGATGTGTCATCCTCAATCCAGCCTGCTATGCCACCGGCATAATTGGACAGGGCTGAGGTTCCGGTGAGACTCTTTAAGGTTACGGCGCCGCTGTTGGAACAACCGGTGATTTCTTCGGCCTGGTCCCATATATCTCCTGCTATTCCTCCTACAACCGCGAAAGCGTTGACTGTTTTGACATATAGATATCGTACTTCGTTAGTGTTCTCACTGTCGATAATCCTGCCACCGAGCATCTGGCCTACGATGCCGCCCACAACTGCCCTGTTGCTCTTGACATAAAGGAAGCCGTTATTAGTGCAGGTATTAATCTCGGAACCGTCCTGACCAGCGCCTGAAGGTGCGGAAATACGTCCGGCGATGCCTCCTACGGAATATATCATCAAAGGAGTTGATTCCGAAACATAATACACATCAATGTCTGCTTCGTTCACACAATCCGTGCAGTCGTTGTCTTCGTCCACGTTATCTCCGAAGATACCTCCTGCAATCACACCGGCCTTGTTGGTATCACCGGACATGTCAACTTGAATATGACCATTGTTGGTGCAGGAAGAATACAATACCTGGGCATTTCCGCGGCCGGCGATTCCTCCGACGACAATGTGGTCTTGGGCAGATTTAGTGCTCTCGTTCGAGATACTTATCTCACCTTCATTCTCACAATCATCAAACTCTGAAGCAGCCGTTCCTACAACCTTCCCGGCCAGGCCGCCTACGCGGATAGCCCCGGATTCGGAAGTAATTGATATCGCTCCAGTATTATGACAGGAATCCAATGTGATGGCATCAATAATACCTGCAACTCCGCCAAGGCAGAGTTCCGTTGTTGCCACTCCGCTGTTGGAAACAGCCCCTGAGTTTGTGCAGGACGTCAGATTATTCCCAACTTCACCAATAATTCCTCCCAGATACACGTATCCTTTGGAATTGGCGGAATTGGTAACGGTTCCGGTATTCTCACAATTACTGATGCTGCATGCCGACTGGCCATAGCCCACAATGCCGCCTATCTCTATGTATTGGCCGCTCCTTGTCACCGGACAGTCATTTGAAACTAGTCCGCTGTTGGTGCAGGATGTGACGTTGGCTTTGCCGCGCCCAACAATGCCGCCCACGAACATATCGTAAGAACTGGTGGAACCGGAAGTCAGGACCACGTCACCTGCGTTGCTTGCAGTCACCACAGCGCTGTTCTCTCCTGTAACACCACCTATGCACGCAACATTGGTAATTGTCAGGCCTGCAATGAAAATATCTCCAGCAGCCAGGTTGGCAGAGCCCGTAATGATATCACCTTTATTCAGACCTGTCAAGCCGCCCAAATACAATTGATAACAGGACAACTCCGTCACGGTAACAGTACCGCTGTTGGTAGCTTTAAAGTCTCCAGACTGATGGTGACCGGCTACGCCTCCGACGTAAAACATTTTTCCGGATTGCGTTGAAGTGTTGATAACGACGGCGCCGCTATTGGTAACACCGGTAACAATATCACCGCTAAAGCCGCTGGCTATTCTTCCCACCACGCCTCCAACAGGCACATTCTCATTTGTGGACGAACCCGTGAAAGAAACAGTCCCGGAGTTTTCACCTCCTTGAATGGGGCCATTGGTATATCCGCAGATTCCGCCAAGGGCCATATATCCACCGGCGGTAGCGGAGAAAGTGATTGCGGCCGTATTTGTATTGTCAACAAGTTCCCAGTCACCTTTGTTGTATCCGACTATGCCACCGACAGAATAATACTTGCTGCTGACATCAACGCTAAAAGAACCGCCTGCAATGATTGCAGTTGCGTTTGTACACGAAGTAACGCTATGAAGCACAATTCCTGCGATACCGCCTATACTGAGTTCACCGGCAGCGGCATCTCCGGAATATTCAATGGTCCCGCCGGTATTGGTGCAGGCCTCGATGAAAGCACCCTCGTCGCACCGGCCTACTGTTCCGCCAATGTATGCGCCAGAGGAAGCTCCTGTAGCGGCGACATTGATATTGCCGGCATTTGAAAGACCCGAATAAGTTTCAGTTGTGTTATTGATTCGGCCGATGACACCTCCCTGGCAGAGATAGGTTCCGACGGCTCCGGCCTCGGTAGTGACCGTGCCGTCACTTGCGTTGGCGCATTCCTCCACCGAGCCCTTAGCCACACCTGCAACGCCTCCAATATGGAGCGGACCGGTGGTGGAGAAATCTGATGTGATTTTTACAAGTCCGTGGTTGACGCAGCCTCTCATGGATTCTGCCTTTTCAACCTGATAGCCAAGTACACCGCCTATATATACGCCCTGGCCGAAATCAGCCGAGCTCGCCACCGTACCATAGTTTGCACAGTTGGCGATGTCACCTTGAGTCTTGAGATCACCGCCTTTCTGGGTGCGACCTATGACGCCGCCTATCGAAGGCTGACAGTCGTTAACTCCGCCATTGTCAGCAAATGTCACCGAAGCATAGTTGGTGCAGTTGTTGAATGCACCACCCTTATTGTTGCCCACAAGACCGCCAATCTGGCAGTTTATGTTCTCCCCCTCAATGGCAGCAGAAGGCGTCCAGGTGATGGATCCCATGGCCGTACAGTTCTGCAGGCCGGCAATGTCATCAATCTCCGTTGAAGGGAGGACTCGTTTTGCAAAGATACCCCAGTTCAAGTCATCGTCAGCTGTGGTGGTTATTGTGGAATTCAGCGTAAGGTTCTTCACTACGCCCTTCAGATCGGCGAACATGGGTTTGGTAAGGCCACTGATGGTCTTGCCGTTGCCGTCGAAGATGCCCTTGTAGTCTTCTATCGGCTCAAAGGTGGCTGCGATGGAAGACAGGTCAAGGGTACCTGAGCTCTGGACAAGGCGTGCATTGAGCGTTTTGTTTCCGCCTGCAACGGCAGATACAAACTCCTGGAAGGTAGCGACGCTGTTAATCTGTTTGAGATTGGTCACCTTGTCGGGCGAATAAACCACGTTGTCAAACTCGCGAACCTTACCGGCGGCAATGGTCTTTGTGGCATTACTGTCCATTACCTTCACTGTCATGTGGCCGGACGAGTTGTCCACCACATCCAGGGTAATACCACCCTCATACGTGCCTGCCGGAATCGCAATATAGAACACAAACGGATCGTTGGACAGCTGCTTGTTGGAGCCGAAGCTGTAAATGAGCGGGGCTCCGCCGGAGGCAGGTGTAAGACTGCCGTTCAGGATTCCTGCAGTGGCGCCAATAGTGAAATTTCCGGAAAGCGACTTGGCTCCGTCGGCGGCCGTAAGGGTGATTGAACTAAGCTTTTTGTCACCAGTGAAGGAGAATTTTAGCAATGCAGCCACGTGACTGAAGGTTACATTGTCACTCCTGGACGCCAGTGATGCGTACATTGGCATGGCAGTAGGGTCAAACCCGCCGGACTCATAGTGCTGCGTAGAAGGGAAACACACCTGGTTGCCCTGGTCTGAAACTCCGCAGTAAAGGAAATTGTACGGGGCCGAGAGGCTCGCCAATTTGAACGTAGCTGTGGCGGTAGTATTTCCGTCACCTGGAGTGAATGATGTGGCAGCCGTCCCGTTGAGCGTAATCACGTCGGAATCGCCCCAAAGCACGGGATAAGAGCTACCGTCCTTGCTGCCAAGGGTTGTCTTGGTCTCCGGGCTCTCCGGGACAGAAAGTGTTACGGTTATTTCTCCGCTATTATTCTCACCAGGGATTTCCTCCCTGATGGGATTGTCAATTTCCTTGGCACAGCCTGCTGCCAGAAGAATCAGTGAAAATGCGAATACAAGTGTATAAATCTTTTTCATAAGGCAGCGTGATTAGTCAAAAGTTATGTAAGAGACAACCGGGAAGTGGTCAGAAGGGCACCAGGTATCATCTTCCACATCATAAGTGGTCCGGACAGTCCTGTAAGACTGGGCATTGACTGCGTTGGAGGACCCGTCGTGAAGGATGATATGGTCTATGCGGAACTGAGGGTATTTCAGATTCTTCATATAATCTGCGCCCCAGTTGCTGCCGGTCTCCGTGCCGGGATAATTGACGTAGAAACTGGACATGTTACCAGCATCATAAACCTGGTCATATGCATCGGCAAAACCTGCGGAATATAATGCGGTATAAAGAGGCTGTACCTGCGTTTTCTTGGTGTCGATATAGGGGCCGAAATTAAAATCTCCCACAACGATATAAGGAAGGGAGCCGGCCTTTGCGGCAGTGAAATAGATGAGGTTGTTAAGCAGCCTCAGGCGCCTGGCCGCAGCGGCTGCCTGGTCCGCGGCAGTGTATTCGCCGTCCACCTTTTCAGCACCTATTTCATTATATGTATGGTCCAGGGTGGACAAGTGTGTCACGAACAGATAGAACTGCTTGCCGGACACCTTATGGGTAAACTTGGCATACGCACAGGTGGTTTCAGGGTTGCCGCAATTATCGTATGCGTCCTTCCTGTTATCATAGTAAGTGTTGTCGGCCGAATGGGAGAGCCAGACATAGTCCTGGTCCGATACGTCAAACATCGATGTCTTGTAGGCATATCCGTCGGCATATCGGTTATAGGTCTCATAACTGGGACTCAGCCATGTGCCTTCTTTCTTAATATCGTCCGGATTGTCCAACTCCCAGGTATAACCCGTAAAGCCCTGGGCTTCAGCCATGGTTTTCAGCGAATACGTCCCTCCGTTCTGGAAATTGGAGTCCAGTTCGTTGAATCCTATGATATCTGCGCCTGTACCGGCAATGGCCTTTCCCAATGCTTCGCGTACGTCGGCATTGGACAGATACATATACGATATGTCCCTGCTTTGATTCTCACGGGATTCCTGCTGGAAAACATTGTATATGGCCACAGTGATTCCGGGAGGCGTTGCCGTGGGCTCGCCGCCGTCTTCGGCCGTAAGGTCACTTATGGAAAGGAGGTTCTCCGTACGTCCTGCGGCATATGTAAAGCTGGTGAACTGGACCAGTTTGTTGGATTCAAGAGTGTAACCGCTGCCCCAGAACTTCAGGCGCATGAAAGCGCCGTCGTCCTGATAGACCAGGGCCTCGATTCCGGCAGCGTAGGTCTGTGCAGGAACTGCAATATAGAAATAGGTATCCGTATTACTGAGCGTGACGTCACAGTCATAGACAAGCGTTCCCGCAGTTCCGCCGGAGAATGCCCCGGTGAAACCATTTGCGTCTGTAGCAAGGGTGAAATCACCGCGGAGTTTCTCACTTCCCAGGCTGTTAAGTTCTATACGGTCAAGCGTTGCACTTCCTTTAACGGCAAAACCAATTAGACCGCAGAAATTACTGAGCTTGACATTGTATTTATCCCCGGATTTCTGGGCATTGCCGTAAGAAGCGGCGGCAGCGCCATCAAAGCTGCCAGCCACATAGTTCTGCGTGGACGGCAGGCTTATCACGTTAGCCGACGTGGTGCCGGGATAGAGCACTTTATATGGCGCCGACAGGGAGCCGCTGACGGTAAAGTCAACTTTCCTGGTGCCGTTTTCTCCCGCCGTTACGGCGTTGTCCGACAGGGTTCCGTTTACGGATACTTTATCTCCGGTTTTCCAGAGCACTTCGCATACGCCGTCGCTTGGGGCGCCAAGCATGGTTTTGGTCTCCTGGCCGGAGACGGAAGCGCTGAGAATCATTGTCCCCTCATTGAGGTCTGCCTCAGAAAGGCCGTTCTTTGCGCAGCTGAGAGTTAACCCAAGTGCCATAGCGGTCAACAGACCGGTTTTAATATAATGGTTTATCATATCGCAAACGTGGGTGTATCAGAATCAAGATCAAAGACTCCGGGCTCTATCGTATAGTCTTCTCCGGAGATGCATATCGGCGCCATACAGGAATCCATACGGATTACCTCTGTCTGTGGAGAAATGTAGTTCTCTTTCATTTTGTTCATCAATAATTAGTCAATCCACCCTTCATTCTGGGTCAGGGCCGTATTGAGTTGTCGCTCGGTTGCTGGGAGAGGCCATTTGGTGTAATACTCTCCATTTCTGGTCCAAGATTGCTTAGTTTCGCCCCAACACTGTTTCAGGCCGGCGCCTTCAAAAAGCTTTGAATCGTACCAAGTGCCCCAGCGGAGTTCATCAAAATACAGTGTCCCTTCGCAGGCAAGTTCCCATCTCTTTTCACGACGGATGCGGTTCCTGAGGTCATCCTGCCCTGCCACCGTTGTGTATGTATTGCTGTTAAGCAGAGCTACACCGGCACGCTTGCGGACCATATTTACATACGGGATGGCATCATTTGTCTTTCCCTGCTCATTGAGGGCTTCTGCCAGAGACAGCAGGACATCGGCATAACGGATAACAGGGACGTCAATAGGCGAATACTCGCGATAGAGAAGTTCGTTCCCTTCGGAGACAAACTTGCGTACCAGATAATGGAAATATTTTGCGGTATCCGAACGAAGATCGAACGGATCGCTGATATCATTCTGGATAAATGGCCAGCGCAAGGTGTATGTATATTCTATTCCATTGGGGGAACCCAGATACTCCGAATAAGGCGTGATGTAAGTTTGCATAAGCCTGGGGTCGCGGTTTTCATACACGGCCTTGATGCGGGCTTCGTTGCCCTGGTCCAGATACTTTGAGAAGTCGGCGCCATAGTCAGACATCTTTTTCTTAAGGCTCTTGTAGTCCGCTTCCCCAAAGTTGCCGTTTCCGGAGGTCAGGCCGTCACGCAGAAAGTAAACCGAACGGGCGACGGGAGTCATGCCGGAATAACCGGGGATGAAGTCGTTCCAATTGAATGGTTTTCCTTCCTTAGTCTCATACGTATCGATGAAATCTGCGTCACCATAGAAGTCGTTCCAGCCACTGCCGCTGGTTACGCGTGAGCCATACTTGAAACTCATCTGGTTGCCATAGGTATCCTTCTCAAAGCACTGTATGGAAAAGACCATCTCAGGGCACTGCTCGTTCTTCTCCTTGAACAACTGCTTGTACTCTCCCTGAAACAGGCTGAAGCCCAGTTCTCCTACTTTTTTAAAGTCTGATTCGGCGTTTGCATACTCTTTTGTCCAGAGGTAAGTTTTCCCGCGGAGAGCATAAGCGGCACCTTTGGTTGCGCGGCCGTAGTTAGGGTCACCGGCATTGTATTTACCAGGAATGTTAGGCTCATTAATCACGTCCGTGAGGTCGTTTATTACAGCCTCCCATACTTCAGCCTCGGTGTTACGGGGTTTTGTGAACTCGTCAACAGGGGTGCTTTTCAAATAAAGGGGCACGCCCCGGAAATAGCAGTTCAGCCTGTAATAGAAGTAGGCCCTGAGGAATTTTGCCTCGGCCTTGTACTGCGCACAAAGCTCTGGCTTCATGTCGGGTACTGTTTCAATATTGTCGATGACCTCGTTCGCCCTTGAGACTCCTTCATAGAGCTGCCTCCAGGCGGCTTTGAAAATAGCGTCTCCGGATGAAGCGTTTCCCAGCAGCAGTTTGTGCGTGCTGGACCAGTTGCTTCTGGGGCTCACCGTAGGGTCAAGGGCGGAAAGGGTATGGGCGTCAAGGCCAAGATAATTGCCCTGGGAAACAGAGTTCTGGAAGTCTTCTCCCGAATTCTCAAGCAATATGTTGTAAATGCCGTTGACGGCCAGAGTTGCCAGGTTGGTCGAAGTCCAGATACTGCCGGAACTGACTGCATTGTAAGGTGTAGTTTCCAGCAAGTCTTTACGGCAGGCTGTAACACCCAGTATGAGCAGTGATACGAATGCAAAATATTTGATTGCTTTCATGATTTAATCCGTTTACTGAAGATTGTCAGAATGTCAGGTTCGCTCCCAGGGAGATCTGACGCATGGTAGCATATCCCAGGCCGGCACCCATCTCGGGGTCCTGTCCTGGATAAGAGGTAATATTGAAAAGGTTTTCTCCTGACACGTATACTCTGAGACCTTTCATGAAGACTTTATTGGCTATTTTCTCCGGGAGAGAATAGCCTATCGTCAGGTTCTTCAGTTTTAGGTAATCTCCTTTGTAAAGGTGCAGAGTGCTGGTCTCTCCCTGCTGGTTGTTACCTTCATTGGCAGTGAGACGGGCGTTTTTGCTGGAAGTATTGGTCCTGGGATCATCGGGATTGTCCGGATCATAGAAGTAGTGGTCATTCGCTATGGCAGACATAATGTTGTAGCCGATACGGGTTCCGGTACTGTAGGCTCCGGTGGTGTTCCAATAAAGCCAGAAGCCGGCGGCGCCTGCAAAGCTCATCTGGATATCAATTCCTTTCCAGGATGCGTTGGCCTGGAAACCGAAGGTATACTTGGGCGTAGCAGACTTTCCGGTGAAGATGTTGTCGTAAGTGTTGCCGTATACACCGTCACCGTCGATATCGGCATATATGTAGTCGCCGTACCATATCTTATCCTTGGCAATTCCCTGCTGGGGGCGGAAATTATATCCGGCGTTCATCATGGCCTTGAGCCACAGCATATCCATATCCGTGCGTATCATGCCGTCCCGGGGGCCGCCATTGATATTGACGTTGCCTTCATCGTCGAAGTAGGATCCGTCGCCCGAATATGGAGTGAGCATATAGTATTCGCTGATGGTATGCCCTTCCAGGATTCGGGTTGACGAACCTGTTGATACGTCTCCAAGATTGGATACATAGGTACGCACTCCGTTGGGATCTTCCTGCCATCCTTCAACCAGCGCACCCTTGTACTTGGATACCCGGTTATGATTGAAGGAGAAGTTTCCACTCACGCCGTAACTGAAATCCTTGACATGGCTGCGCCAGCCCAGTGTAAGCTCTATACCCTTGTTCGTAACCTCCGCTATGTTCTCCATTGGCGCTGTTGCCAGACCGGCCGTCTGGTATATGGTAGGCCTGTAGAGTATACCGTCCGTCACCCTGTTGTAAAGGTCAATCTCCGCTGTGAGCCTGTTATTCAGAACGCCGATATCCAGGCCGATGTCGGTAGAAGTGGTGGTTTCCCAGCGGAGCGCATCATTGGCGTGGACGCTGACGGCCAGGCCGTTGACAAGAGTATTGTTGAAGCTGTAATTGTGAGCCTTATAGGTTGACTGGTATTCGTAGTTTCCTATACTGTTGTTACCAAGTTTCCCCCATGAAGCCCTGAGCTTGAGCAGGTCGAAACCTGCATTTTTCATGAAGCGTTCCTGTTCTATACGCCATCCGGCAGAAAATGACGGGAAGAATCCCCATCGTACATTTGAAGCGAATCTGGATGAGCCGTCACAACGGAGGTTGGCTTCGAAGAGGTATCTGCTGGCAATTACGTAATTCAACCTTCCGAAGAAAGAGCGGGAAGAATAGTCTGTGGCCGAGCCGCCCACGTGAATGGGGTCCACGGCCGTATCGGCAGTCCAGAGGCTGGGATCCACAAGTCCCTTCTTTGTGCCGTTGTGATTGTATTCGAAACTGTAGTACTCCTCATATCCGGCCAGGGCGCTAAGCTCATGCCGGCCGAACGTGTGGCTCCAATTGAGGGTTGATTGGATAGTATAGTCCCAGTCTCCGTTGGCCCTGAACCAAGTCTCCATGTTCTCTGGAAGTTCCGGAGTGGTCATCTGTACTCCTGTGGCAAAGTTCATTTTGACAGGCTGGGGAACGACGGGCGTGTATTGATAGTCATACCAGTGACGTCCGTAATTGACAAGTGACTTGAAGGAGAAGTCCTTGAGAAAGACTATCTTGGCATAGCCGGACACCTTGATTCTGGAATAGGTCCTCATAGCTTCTTCCTCGTTGACTGTATAAAGAGGATTACAGGCCGTCGCACTTTCCTCATTTGCCGCCGGGAAGCCATAGTAACCTTCATAATAAGGATAAACGCCGGGGGTTGACTGATTGATGTATTTGACTGCGGTAGAATAATCTCCGGCCTGCTTGTCCATTACCGAGCCGTATGTCTGCATGCCCACTGTGAGCCATTGGACAGGCTTTACGTCTATATTGGCCCTAATCTGGTATTTCTTTGCGGCGGTATTGGAGATAAGGCCGGGATTGTCCACATAGTTGGCGGAAATCAGATAGCTGGATTTCTTGCTCCTTCCGGTTATGGAAATATTATGGTCCTGGGAGGCCACATTGCGGTACATATAGTCCTGCCAGTCAATATTTGGATATGCCACGTAGTTGGGATAACCGGATTCGGCAATTGCATTGGGATCCTTTTTGGCGTTGCGCCAGGTCTCGATGGTTGACGGCAGGAAGTTTTCCGCCTGGCCGATGTTGTAAAGAGATTCGTTGATCATCTCCATGTAATCGGCGTAATCTGTCAGATATGAGAGCCTGTGCATGGGGCTGTTGAAGGATACGCTTCCGGAATAGGTTACGTTGACTGTACCTTCCTTGCCCTGTTTGGTGGTGATAAGGACAACTCCGTTGGCGCCCCTGTTACCATAGATAGCGCAGGATGCCGCATCCTTGAGAATCGTTATCGTGGCAATGTCGTGCGGGTTGACATAACTCATATGGCTCTCCACACCATCCACGATATAAAGCGGTGATGCCGTGTTGAGCGTTCCCGTACCTCTGATCCTGATAGTGTTGGATTCGTTGCCCGGATCGGACGAGGTTGTGCGTACGGAAAGACCAGCGCTGGTTCCGGCAAGGGCGGATGCCACCGATGTTACCGGGCGTGAATCGGCCATTTCCTCAAAATTAACTGTTGAAACGGCGCCAGTCAGGTTGACTTTCTTCTGAGTGCCATATCCTACTACCACCACCTCTTCAAGAAACTGGGCGGACGGTTTTAAAAGGATGTCAAGGGACCCCATTCCTGTTCCAGCCACAAAGGAGTAATCTTCGTACCCCATGGCACTTACAAGGATTTCACTCCCCGATGGCGCACTGAGGGAAAAGACACCGTCAAGGTCGGTAATCGCTCCGGTGGTGGTACCTTTCACCATCACCGAAGCGCCGATCACGCTTTCACCTGTTTCAGCGTCCTTGATTACACCGCCAAGCGGCACATTCTGCGCCGTGGCGATTAAGGGAGCCGCAATACAGATGATTGCCAAAAGAGATTTAAGAAGAATACTTCTCATATCACGCAGGTTTAATTCAGTTAGTTCTGATATGAACCGGGCCACCAGGAGCCGCCACGTGCCACATTCCGCTGGTCCATGTTAATGTCTTCGCCGCACCAGCCTACGAACTCGGGGCAGATTGCATTAAGCCGCTCAAGGATGGCATTTTGTGTAATCAGGGAAGGAGCGGAACCGCCAATCTGGCCATTCCACTGCCAGCAGTTTGTATCAGCACCCCATGTGAGGTTTCCGATTGCAGAGGCCAATACACCGCTTGCATTGCCGCCATTGTCGGTATTGGTGCCGATTTTGACAAGCTTGTTGTAATGTGTATAACTCATGTCGATGACCTCGCTCTCGGCCTCTCCGCCGATGGAGGCGACGCCGTCAGACTCGGGGGCAATGATGTTGTTGGTGAAATAATGCGTTGCAGTTCCCATTACGCCAACCAAGGCGGTGTTGCTGGTCAAAACGTCGCCCTCTGCGCCGTTACGTGTATCGCCGATAATGGAGCAGTTGCTGATGCTGGAGCAGGTCTGAATTACGTCGATGGCTATCCAGGATGCATTCAGCCCCTTCTTATAGGATGATTTGCTGGTTGTGGTATAGGAGCCCTTCACAGAACTGTTGTTCATGCAGAACTTGTCCAGCCCGTTGACGTTGAACGTGCAGCCATACCTGCTTGTAATGTAGTTGGCGTCGAAAGAGCACTCGTCTATGTAAAGCCAGGAATACTTTTCCCCGGAGCCTTCGGTATAGATTGCACCGCCGGTGCCCGCGTAATTGCTGTTGAAGGTACTGCGGAATGCCTGGACGCCCTTCCATCCGTGGATGCATATGGCGCCGCCCTTGTCGTCGGCATGATTCTCTACGACGGATGTCCTGGCCAGGTCGATAAGCGATTCGTCCTCAACATAGAAGGCTCCGCCGTCTTTGGTAGCATAGTTTTCTTCAACCGTGCAATCTTTGAAGTACATATGTGTGGATTTGCCACTCTTGCCGTACACGGCGACGGCACCGCCCCATTGGGCATTATTACCCTTGAAAACGGAATTGTGGATGTTATTGCCGGAGCTCTCCCTGAAGCTTTCAACCTCAAGCGCTCCTCCATATGAGCCTGCGGAGTTGCCCTGGAATGTGACAGGCTCTTCATTACCTATCTCAAGTCTTCCTTTCTCGCCCACGGAGATGGCACCGGCGTTTCCGGAAGCGATATTGTCAACGAAGCTGCCGCCTTCGATGGAAATGTGATGATTTATAAGTTTAATAGCTCCGCCAAATTTTGCCTTGTTCCCGGTCAGAGTACAGCCACGCATGGAAGTACTGGCCGCTATATAGAGAGCGCCACCGTCGCGGGTGTTGTCATTGCCGTTGTTGGTAAAAGTTGAGCCGGTTACTGTCGCTTCTGTGCTTCCGGTTTTGTAAAGGTCTACGGCTCCGCCCCTCCAAGCCACGTTGCCCGTGAAGGAGCACCCGGAAATGACGATGGTCCCTGACTCACTGTCAAAATCGACGGCTCCGCCAAAACCGGTACCATCCTTCCTTTCCGGGTCGTCATTCAATGCCTCGTTGTCTTTGAAAGTACAGTCTGTGATTGTTACCGTTCCTCCGGTGATTTCAATTGCGCCGCCGTTTGTGGCTTTGTTGTCGGAGAATGAGCAGTCCTTCAGCGTCCAGGTACCGGAGGAGATATACAGGGCTCCGCCATCTTCTCCACCTTCTGCCGCAACTGTAACCTGACCGCCCATGAAACTGATTCCCTCTATTTCAACATCTACCTCGCCGTCCACTTTGAGAATACGGTGCTCACTGTTGCCGGTGAAAATGGTTTCACCTTTGATACCAACGAAGCTGAAACGTGCGCCCTCGTCAAAAGTCAATGTAGACTCTGCGCCCCAGTCATAAATGCCAGCGCCGAGATTGAAGACCGAGCCGTTAAGATCGGACAAAGTCTTGTCTTCCAATTTGAGGAAACTCCACATCTGGGCTGCGCTCATGGAGTTTTCGAGGCTCTTGCCGTCTTTGGTGCCCGCGCCCTCAACGGAGACGTACCGGATTTTGCTCTCGATTACCTCAACAATTTCATATACATACACGTTGTTGGCGGCCAAGGCGTTAATCTCCCAATCATATTCACCGGCCTCGGTGTAAGTTTCGCTGCCAGAATAAGTTTTTATCTTTAATCCCTTAGCATGCGTTACGGGGAAAACGGTCACATAATAAGTTCCAGCCCCGAAGGTTGTCGTCGAAATAGTAGAGGCGGGGGTCTTGGCGGAACCAGCTACCGGAGCGGAGCCGGAACAGTCTATGGCCATTACACCAGCAAGCGGGCTTCCGTCCGCACTGGAAACTTCAATTTTGCTTACTTCGGTGCCACCCTTGAGCTGAAAGCCAAGGACTGCATTTATATTCTTGAAGGCTATTTTGTTGCCAGATTCAATCTTGCCCACAGACATGGTTTCCTGTGCCGGGTTACCGGGCTGTGAATCTGGGATGCTGATAATAACCGCATTTCCTTCGGCGGAATCCAATGCAGATGTAGGATGTACGGCATACTTGGCCGTTCTGCCGGCAGGAATTGTACCTACAAAACTGCCCGTAGCGGTTCCTGAACCGTCGACCAAGGTGGCATTAACTGAACTACCGTCGTCCAGGACAATCTTTATCTGCTCACCAGGCAGCCAGAAGGCTTCTGCATCGCCGGCCTGTTCAAGATTCTCGGTAGTGGCGGTGAAAACCACTTTACCGCCATTACCGTTATTGCCATTATTCCCGTTATTGCCGTTGTTATCCGGCTGCTCCTTGTTGTCGCAGGAATAGAATGCCACGGCAAAAAGGGAAAGTGTTAATAAAAGAAAAGACTTTTTCATAATGCGGTTGTTTTATTGATTATTTCTATATTCAGAACTTGACTTTTGCAGAAACAGTCAGATGGTCTGACGGACACCACACGGTGTCGTCAATAGTGTAGGTCACTACTACGCGGCGATAATCGGAAGCCGAGCAGTTTTTTGTCATGATATGGTCTATCCGACGCTCCGGATGGCCATCTGAAAAGCTTTCCATGGGATAGTAATACTTTTTTGAACTTCCGCTCATCGTTCCCCATTTGGCGTTGATATTGCCATCTCTCCAGTATTCGATAAGAGCATCGTATACTTCAGGCTCAGACCCGGGCGAACTGTTCATGTCGCCCAATAGAATTGCAGGTGCATCCCCGGCCTTCAGATTTGCAAAGCGGTTTACCACTTTTGCCATGTTCAGAGCCCCGCCGTGATCCGGGTGCGGAAGATGGGTCGGGAACACCCAGAATTCCTTTCCACTGGCTATGTGCGTGAATCTAATCCAGATGAGTATACGTTCCGGATTTCCGCATTTCTGGTATGCGTCAGTGGCATTTGTGTACCATGTGTCTTCCTCTTTCGAAAGCCACACAAAGCCGCTTTCCTCCACTTTCAATTTTGTTCTGTCGTAGGCAAAACCGTCAGAGAAGTAGTACGAAAGAGTTCCCACGGAATTCATCCTGTTCGGATATTTGAGTTCCCACTGCCAGTTCTTTATGGAAGCGCACATGGCCTCAAGGGAATACTTTCCTCCGCTTATATGGGTCTCATCAACTTCGTTGAAACATATGACGTCCGCTTTGGTCGCACCTATAGTCCCTGCCAGGGCGCTGCGCACTTTCTGGTTATCCATTGACATCTCAGTGCGCCGGGTTGACGGCTTAAGAAGGTTGCAAGTGGCAACGGTGATGGTAACTTCGTCCGGAATCTGCGAACCGTCCGGGTCTTTACCATTTTTACCGCATGCGCACATGAGCACCTGCGAAATAACTGCGAACAAAATAAGTTTATTTATGTGTTTCATAAGGCACTTACTTCAATTTTGAAATCTTGAAATCAGCAATGATGGGATAATGGTCTGAAGGAATATAGAACTTGTCCACTCCGGAATGCTCCCGTTTTGTATAGCTGTCGGGTTTCTGACAGATATCGATACAGGCGTCAAGTATCGGCTTGGAAACGTACATATAGTCGATTCTCACGTCACCACACGTGGGCTGGAAGTCGTCTGGATAGCGGGCATCGAACAGGTCGATAAATGGAGAATGGGTAATCATGTAATCCTGAGTCTGGAATGCCAGCGATTCCGGGTTCCAATTGTATGCGTGATTATCCTTCCTATTGTATGAGTTATAGTCTCCGGCCATTATCCAGAGTTCTTTATCCGGGTTTTGAGTCTTGCGGACTGTATGGTCCAGAATACAGGTCAGTTCCTTGATACGGTGCTGTTCTCCCTCATGATTCCTGGCACTTTCTTCCCGCCTTTCTTTTGGTACGGCATAGCCATATTTGCCATGTTTGAGATGAAGTGTCACAATGTTGACAGGTTTCTTCACCCCCTCTACGTGAACCTGATACCAGCCGCTGTAGTTTACGATGACAGTGTCCGGTTTATGGCCCCTGACAATGGTGACGCTATCTATGGGAAAGCGCGAAGTGACCACCTGAGGATAATTGGTGAAGCCGCCCGGGGTGGAAGTGGAGGGACGACGGGGCGTTACAACATGATACTGATGCCCCCATCTGGCGCAGAGTTCACCCCAATGGGCGGGGAGATAACGCTCTTCGTTGGGCATATGTTCATGAGTCCCGTCATAGTAAATCTGGGCGCCTTCGTCAAAGATGCAGATGTCCGGCCCCTGGGATTTGATCCACTCCGCAAATTTCTGGTAGTGGTCCGGCTGACCAGCCCACATACCGTTCTGGATGTTCCAGTACAGAACACGGAGCGTGTCCTTCTTGGGTGGGACATCACAACTCACAACAAGAGCCGTGAGGAAAAGCATTAAAGCAAAACGCTTTAGGATGTTTGTTGCGACTGCCATGAAAATAAACTTTCATAGCAAAGCTATAAAAAAAAGCCGGAGCATCTATAGCTCCGGAAAAAATGGGAAAGAAATCACAAATCGGGATAGTATTTAATATTGATTATCAACCAACTAAATACTTTTAAAAATAAAAATCGGGAAATGGGTATTTCTGGTCACAACCCAGAAATGGCATTTTTGAACTGTTCCTCCGTAACGGCAAGACGTGCTTTGAGTATGGACCGAAGGTTCTGCACGGTCTTGACCGAGCAATGCAGCATACTTGCAATTTCAGTATTATCCTCTATGCCAAGCTTTATCAGCGCAAGTATACGGAGCTCGTTGCTCAGGATCTCCGTGCGCTTCGGAACAATCTTCTGGTCCGGCTTGAGACATGAGTTTACTACCTCTATATAATTAGGGAAAATATCTACGAATGCACGGTCGAAATTCTGGAACAACTCCCTCCTCTCTTCTGAAGCTATCTCACCGGACGGACTGGTCAATTCAAGCGCCTGCTCAACGTGTCCTTTCCGGAGACTGGAGTGAATCTTGGTGCGGAAAACATCAAGACGTTTGATATAGGAAGAGTAAAGCCTGAAAGCTACTCCTATATAGCTTTTCGATATTCTGTCCGACCGCTCAAGGTTGTTTTTCAGACCAATAATCTTCAATCGGGAGCGGTTTATTTTCAGCAGGGCCTGGACAAAGGATATCAGGAGTATAGAGATAAGGGTAATTGCAACCCAGAGTTGCCTGTTCTTCTTCTCTATAAGCCGCGTATTGCTGTCATTAATCTTGATTGTCTGCTCAACCCCGTCCACAACGCGCTTTTTTGAGCCCAGCCTCTGAAGTGAGGAAAAATAGTAGTCCGATATCTTTTTGGCCGCTTCCACTTCATTAATACTGTTCAGCAGTGATTCCACCCTGAGCAGTGATGCAATGTCCTGGTTATTGTTCTCCACCTCCAATATTGCCGATTGCAAAAGGTCATCAAACGCCTCACCGGTTAGCTTTCGCTCATATAAATACGCTATTGCAAAACGGTCATATAGACATGTGGCGTACGCAGCAGAATGATGGTCTTCAAGAATGGACAGGCGCAAGTCGTTATATCTTCTTGCCCTGGCATAGTTCCCGGCGCGGGCTTCCTTCCTTTCAATGCCGCGAAGATACTCTATGCTCATTGTGTCCGCCACCATCAGAAGGGAATCCCTGTAGATGTTATACTGCTCACGATACTTCTTCCTTAAGTTACCGGGCTCATTGTAATCAGTGTATTTGTTGCTATAGAACAGTTCCATAGCCCGGTAATACCTTACTAAAAGTTTACCAGTAAGCTTTTCTCTTGCCACGGATGCAAAAGTCTCGTGAGCCTCCAGATAATAACCATATTCCGACAACTGGGCGGCCAGCCCAATCTGAGCCTCTTGACTTAGAGAATCTATACCGGACAACTGCGCAACCTGTACGGCTTTTTCCAAATACATAATGGCAGAGTCCGCCACGTTGTGGGAGAAAACCATAGCTATGTCATAATACAAAGAGTAGGTCTCCTCGATTGTTTCTCCCGGAAGCCTCTTCTTCAACAACTCTACCTCCTTCTCCTTCTTCGCAGCGTAAACGTCCGTACTGTCCAGTTTGGTAAGCAGTTCCTTTACCAGCCCGCGGGTCCTCTCCGTGTGCGGCAATGTCTCCTTATGACAGGAAGAAGAAGCCACGACAATGGCTAAAAGCAGTATTATAACATGACACTTTCTCATCATAGTTGGTTGCCAATCGCAAAAATACTAAAATAAACAACACACAGGTGTCTCCAAGCAAAAATAAGTGGAGTTTCAAAAGAAATTTTGGGATATTTTTGGGGATATTTTTATATAAAAATGCCTCCTACGCTATTGTAGAAGGCATTTCAGCGGAGGGGACGAGATTCGAACTCGTGGTACAGAATAACCCGTACGGCAGTTTAGCAAACTGCTGGTTTCAGCCACTCACCCACCCCTCCGGGGATCTTGGTCCGAAACGCCCGCTACTGAAGCGGGACTGCAAAGATACGAAAAAAAGGACAATCCGCAAGAATTTCGGGTGTTTTTGTTTATATTTGTGTCTGACACAATAAAAACCATAACCATGAAAGCTTGCAAATACTGGATAGTCCCCGGACTGTTTTTCCTTGTAGCATCTGTCCTGAACATATGCGGAAAAATTTGGAACCCCGCTCTGGCAGAGACCGTGAAACCCGCCCTGATGCCGCTCCTGGCTCTTACAGCAGTAGTTGCCGCAGGAGGCGCGGAGCGCAAAGAGATACGTATCCTGCTTACCGCCCTTCTGTTCGGCTGTGTGGGCGACGTGTTCCTTATCTTTGACGGATTCCTGCCGTTCGTGTTCGGCATGGTGGCCTTCCTTACAGGACATATCTTCTACATGTGCCTGTTCGGCGGGAAGTCCTGGAAGGGCTTCACCTGGAAGACATGGGTTCCCGCTATCGTTGCAATGGCGGCGCTTACGGCTGTGCTCATCGTCCTTATCGGCGTCAACGGAGCCATGCTGGTGCCCATGTGCGTGTACGGCTTCGCCCTCATGATGCTCATGTTCAGCGGCCTTTCCGGAGCTGTAAGGTTTGGCGGCTGCGCCTGGTGGACCATCTTCTGCGGCACCGTGCTGTTCACCTTCAGCGACGCGTGCATCGCCCTTGGCACCTTCGGGCACGATTTTGCCGGCCGCGACGCCACCATAATGATCACCTACCTTGCCGCCCAGGCCCTGCTTGCCTGCGGCGCAATCAAGTTGTCAAAGCAGGATTAAAGAGTTCTCCTGCGCTTATTGTGTGCAGTTTCACGCAAAAAGCGAAGCCGGTAACTCTCTCAACGATTTACTTTGTAAATATGAAACAGTTACTGACCACACTCTTCTGCACTATCTTTGTTTTACTGTCCTGCGAGAAGCCTTCGCAGGGTATTGTCATAGCCCCCCCCAACACCCACCCCACCCTGAACCCCGGAGGCCAGGGAGACAATCAGGGCGGTAACCAGGAAGGTGGCCAGGAAGGCAACCAGGAGGACAACCAGGCCAATCCGGTGACTCCGCCGGACGGATGTATCATCGTGGGCTACGTCACTTATTGGGGTAACACCTTGCCGGATCCGGCTCTGCTCACCCACATTAACTATGCATTCGCCCATATCAAGAGCGATTTCGAGAGCCTCGATATCAAGTCAACGTCCCGCCTGTCAAAGGTTGCAGACCTCAAGAAGGTCAATCCCAACCTGAAGATATCCCTTTCCGTGGGCGGATGGGGCGCCGGAAACTTCAGCGAGATGGCGGCCGATGAAAACCACCGCAAAAAGTTCTGCCAGAACTGCCTTGCGGCGGTGAAGAAATACAATCTGGACGGCATAGACCTGGACTGGGAATACCCTACAAGCAGCAGTGCCGGCATCTCGTCATCGCCCGATGACAAACAGAACTTCACCCTACTGGTGAAGGACCTCCGTGCAGCGCTGGGCGACGACAAGCTTGTGACCATGGCATCTTCCGCAAGCGCAAAATACGTGGACTTCAAGAGTTGCGCAGACTACATGAACTTCGTGAACCTCATGACCTACGACATGGGCGATCCGCCGTACCACAATGCCGGCCTGTACAGATCGTCCATGACAAAACGCAGCTGCGACGAGTCGGTCACCCTTCACCTCAACGCCGGCGTCCCGCTTGAAAAAATTGTTCTGGGGGTTCCTTTTTACGGCAGGGACAACAATAAGGCTTTCACCTCTTCCGATCCGGACGACAATTTCATCTACTACAAGGACATCGTCAAAGGAAGCTACACGGATCGTTGGGACGACAATGCCAAGGTCCCGTACCTTACCGACGCCTCCGGCTCCATGGTGCTCAGTTACGACAATGAGACATCCATCGGCCTGAAGGCAGATTACGTCAAGCAGAAAGGCCTGAAAGGCGCCATGTACTGGGCAGTCGAGGGGGACGATGCCAACTGGACCCTTTCCAAGGCAATAGCCAGCCGCCTTATAGGCTGGACCGACCCCAACCCTCCGCAGCAGCAGACAGAGGCTTTCCTGGCCACAAACCAATACGTGGAGAAGTTTCTGGAGGAGGTGAACTACCCTTGTACCAACAATCCGGATACCGATGCGGAATACAGCTACTCCAGTGTCATAGGCTACCCCGGCGGCGGCCCAAGTGTAAACAACGAGGAAATCCCGCCGACATATACCATAACGTGGACGGCATCGTCCTCAAGCCAGAAACTCCGCGTATGGGAAGGCAGCTGGAGCCGGGAGTACTCCCTTTCCGGAGGCGTGGGGAAGCAGGATATCACCAACCTTGTTCCCAACACCACATACCAGTGGCAGGTAACCAATTCCAACAGCGAAATAGTGGCCAACGGTAAGTTTGACACCCGCGGCATGCTTCACCAGGTGTTCTACCAGCCCAATGTCCGAAACGGCCGCGACCTGGGTGGCTACAAAGGCTATGGCGGCAAGACAACCGTTTTCCATAAGCTCTACCGTGGCGGACGAATCGACAAGAAGTATTGCAACGAGACCGGCCGTGCGGAAATGCTGGCCGAGGGCATCCGCGCAGAGATAGATCTGCGCGAAGCCTCCGACGTCCCCTCCGGCTCCCCTCTGGGCAGTAGCGTGGCCTTCTATGCACCGGGCTTCGACAGCGGCTACAACCACATGGTCCGGGACAATCCGGAAAAGGTCAAGAACACATTCTGCTGGGTTGTTGCACGCCTGCGGGAGAACAAGCCCGTCTACTTCCACTGCGCCGCCGGCCGTGACCGCACCGCCACGCTGGCAGTCCTCCTGGAAGGAGCTCTTGGCGTGAGCGAGAGCGACATGGCCAAGGACTATGAGCTAACCTATTTT
Organism: Bacteroidales bacterium; assembly: GCA_017428945.1. Taxonomy (GTDB): domain Bacteria; phylum Bacteroidota; class Bacteroidia; order Bacteroidales; family UBA932; genus Cryptobacteroides. Next base: position 42,319 of record JAFRPW010000006.1, read on the forward strand.
TCCCCCGCCGAATGGGGGATGTCAAAGGATGACAACGGCAACTATTATTACGGCCACGTACGCACCACCTACAGCTACAAATCCATCCGCAAGACCATCTTCAGCCAGACGGACAGCGGCACCTACCAGGAGCGCATAGTGAAATACCTCCTCAAGATTGGCGTTCCCCAGAAAGACATAGACGATCTCCGGTCAATAATGCTGAAATAAAGTAGACTATGAAAAAAGTACTGTTCATTTCTGTAATAGCCCTTACAGCCCTTGTATCCTGCAAGGAGCAAGCACCCAAGGAAACGCCCGTTATGGCTCCCGTGGATGCCGAGGCTCTTGTGGCGGAGCATCCTGAGTACCTGGACGGAACGGATATGCTCTGCCCCTCGGACGATGTGAAGCTCACCGCCGCTCCCAAGGGCTACAAGGCCTTCTACCTCAGCCACTACGGCCGCCACGGCGCCCGCTACGCCTGGCAGAGCGATATGTACAGGCGCCTCCACAAGGTCTTGGGCGCAGCCAAGGAGGAGGACAACCTCACCGAGCTCGGCCTTGACTACCGCGAGCGTTTCGAGAGCCTGTATCTGGACGTGAAGCACCGCACCGGAGACCTCTCCCGCAAGGGCTGGGAGCAGCAGAAGGCCCTCGCAAAGCGTATGTACCTCAACTTCCCGGAACTCTTCACCGACGACGCCTACGTGATGGCCCGCACCTCCACCAGCACCCGCTGCGTGATGACGATGAGCGCCTTCTGCCTGGGCCTTCAGGCAATGAACCCAGATCTTGAGATATTCGAGAACTTCGGCAAGTTCTTCCTTCCCGCCATCCTGCCTCTCGACGGCAGCAACCCCTTCAGGGAGGAGGAATACAAGATTACGGAGGAGCCCTTCGAAGAGACTTATGAGCAGTATGTAGAGCGGACCGTTGAATACAAGCCTATCCTGGCCCGCCTTTTCAAGGACCCGGACAAAGCCGTAGAGCCCAAAGAGCAGTGGGATTTTACATCCTACCTATACTTCTTCGCCGCGGGGATGAAGAGCCTGGACACGGACCTGGAGTTCTACGACATCTTTACTCCGGAGGAGCGCCTGGCCCTCTGGAAAGCCGATAACTTCCAGTTCTACTGGTACGCCTGGCCCACCCGCTACGGCTATATGCCCATCGTCAGGGACATCATCGCCTGCGCCGACGAGCGCATCGCCTCCGGAAAGATTGGTGCCGACCTCCGCTTCGGCCACGACTACACCATCCTTCCGCTTATGATGCTCCTTGACCTTGACGGTATGGGCCACGAGGTCACGGACCCGGACGACATCTCCTCCTGGTGCCGCACCAGCCAGGTCCCCATGGGCGCCAACGTGCACTTTGTGTTCTATAGGAACAAGGAAGGCAACGTCCTGTTCAAAGTCCTCCACAACGGCAAGGAAGCCACCATTGGCCTGGAGACGGACAATTGGCCGTACTACAGCTGGGAGGCGTTTAAGGCTAAGTTCAGCGAGTAGCCTTCCCCGTCATTGCCGGAACCCCCGTCATTGCCGGCACTTCTCCGTCATCCCCGACCTGATCGGGAATCTCATCCACCGAAATGCCGTTTTTGGTGGACAAGTTGCCCATTTCCCAGGTTTGTCCACCGATTTGCCGTTTTCCGTGGATAAGTTGGCGCTTTCCCGGGTTTGTCCACGGATTTCCCGTATTTTGGTGGACAAGTTCCCGTTTTCCCGGGTTTGTCCACGAAAATGCCCTGTTTTGGTGGACACCCGTGCCATATACAACACTCGCCAGCCCGGCGAGGGGCTGGCGAGTGAGAAAGTATGATGCTGCGTCAGAGATTACTCATCAACGGCGCAACGGACAGAGTTACCGCAAGCGGTACGATGCTGCCATTCGGGTTCAGATTTCCACTCGGCGTCATACCATATTTGCTGGTCATATGCATAACCAGTGGTGCTCTTATGTGCATTCCAAATCCTGGCCCTGTCATAAGCGTGAGCAACGCTACCGCCACTGTAATCGATATAACCTGCAAACGGGAATACAGCGGTACCAAGTTTCCACCAGCCATAAGTGCTATTGGGCTCCCAGCCATAAGAAGGATCCAAAGTGACCACTTTTGACCAAAGAGGATCGCTGCTGTTTCTGGCAGGGACACGATATCCGGGCGGGCAGGGATCATAGATTGACTTGTCTCCACCTTCTGTCCACAGAGTTGTACTCTCAGGAGTCATCCAGTCACCCTTATAAGCCACATAGGTTGTAGGATTGGCGATAGACTGGGCTATCGTATACTGGGATGTTGTTTCGCTCTTTGCGGTACCGGAATTCAGTGCCTGAGATGAGCTGTTGAATCTCTTTGATCCAAGGAACGGATCCTTACGGCCCCATTGATAAATAAGACCGAAGGAACGGGCGTCAACTGTTGTTTCTGATGCATCAGTATCTACAAGAGCGCCAAGGTTGCGACTCATAATATCCACGGAGGAAATACCATAATCGTCTCTGGATATTGTTGTTGCAGGGACCCATATGTGCCAGCTCCATACAATCTCGTCAGAACCGTTCTTTGCTGCTATTAAAGCGTTTCCGGCGTGCAGGGTTGTAGGCATCTTGAAACAAATCTCATAGTAATCATTTGCATCCTGCTTGTCAAAATCTGCCTCAAGAATAACAGAATTAGCGGTTACATCCTGATCATTATTATAAGACTCCCAAAGGATGGAAACGGAAGCAATCTCGCCAACGCCGGTTGTGCTATTACCTTTATAAGCTTTAAACTTGAACACCTTTCCTGCGTTGCCGGCGACGCTTGCATCAACAATGTAGCAGTTTGCCGTCCCTGACGCGCCCAGGTCTGTCGCTCCTGTAATTGCCGGATGTGTGGCATTGTGGTTAGTGGGGGCGACGTATTCGTGAACTGCTCCCGAGGGAAGGAGGCCAAGATTTACACAGTGGCCATGGGACAATGAGAACGATGAGTTTGTCGTAATATAATGAGTGTAAGCACCAGCTTTATAGAAACGGATTGTGAAGCCGCTCGTGAAATTCACTTCATTAGGAATATAAATGTAGTTGATCGTGGATCCATCTCCGACAACGGGGCCAGAAACAACCGTCTTTGGTCCAATGGTACCATAAGATTCTCCTGGTTTCTTCAAATAGTTAGGAGAACTCACGTTAACCTCCACAAGATAATCATCGTATCCAACAGTTTCATCATTGTTTCCGGAAAGTCTGTATTCATCAAAATCACCGGACACTTTAAACATAATGGCTCCACAGAGGTTGTTAAACGTAATCTCACCACCAGCACTCATTCCGCCGGCAAGCAGAAGTTGGTTGGTCTCAGAGAATCTTGCACGAGCGCTACTATACCACATAGAATAGAAGCCCCAATCGTCTGCAGGGTATGCTGCATTGTAAGGGAGTAGACCATCTGGGTCAGGCTCCAAACCAGAAAGATCCTCAGTGAAAACTGCAACTTTAGGATCGGCTACTTCTGCCGCCGTTAAGGTGTGGATAACGGGAGAAAGAGGGGTTTCAGTATTGTTCTCGTGATTACGTTTACCATAAATCACAATCTTGTCACCTGCCTCCCATCCTGTATGACCGGCGGCATCAAGAGTAACCTTGGTGCCATTCTGGTCAGTCATTGTAGGGAATGCGCAAGTAATGGTGGTAAGCTGAGGGGATACCTCATTGTTGGGCTGATCAAATTCTACAGCTTTCTCGCAGGAAAGTGCTAAAACGGCTACGCAGAGGGAAGCCATAAAAAACTTTACATTCTTCATAAGACTATCCTCCTTGCTAGAAAATCCAATCAATTGAGAAATCATCAAGAATCATATCCGGAATCTCGCCTGACTCACAGAAATTAGTCTCCAAAGTAAAGCGCAAGAGCTCCACTTCGGGCGTTTCATAGGTTTTTAGTTTCATGGTATTGAAAGTTAGTTGGTTGTTATTCAGTTTTATGCGGTTATAGTCAGAGCAAAAATACACAATAGGGATGTAAAGTCAAAGCGCAAAAGCCACCAGTTGCGCAAAAAGAGAGTATTTAAGCGCAATTTGCGAAATCGCCCTTCTAATCCACGCTTGAACTGAACCCTTCAAAATCGAATCACTGAAACGGATAATGAAACGGAAACTTGAAATTCTCTTATTTATATATGGTTATTCTTGCCATTTGGCACATGCTTCCTGGAAAGATTCCGAATTCTCAATTATTCTCAAATGTAAAATGATGGAATTCACCGTGTTATCCGTTAAACGTTTCAATGGTGTTGAAACCGATAACTATTCTTACCTTGCCGTCAAAAATACGAGCGATTGTTCACGCTTGAAGCTATTGCACAATGGATATGAAAAATCGAACAAGGCTTTTAATAACTTAAAAGTTAACAAAAACTGCTTAAAACATTGTTTAATAAAATAATACTTATTATTTTTGCCATGAAAGACCAAAGTAAAACAAAAGTCGAGTTTATTCCACTGTTACTGACTGAAAAAACAGACATTTATACAATCCGTTTGAATGAGGAAAAGGATACTGAATTCAACAAGTTCCTCATTATGTTTAAAGACTCTGAGGATGAGTACCTCAAAGGAGACCTGGATAGAATAATAAGAGCAATTGAGAAAATATCAGAGAACGGTGCGCTTGAATCTTATTTTAGGAATGAAGGGTTGTTTAAGGACAGAGTATGTGCTATACCCTTACTCATTGAGCCAAGGGATAAGACCAAACACGGGACGTTGCGCTTGTATTGCATAAGAGTCTCGGACAGCCTGCTGATAGTTGGCGGCGGAGGTTTGAAGGTAACCGATAATTATGAGGCTGATGAAAACCTTGAATCTAAGGTTAAAACTCTGCAAGCAATAGACAACGAACTAATGAAACTCGAAAGGCAAAAGACAGAACTAATAGACGAAATTGTAAACATCTCGGTTCAAATAGATTAGCCCATGGCACGAATCAGGTACATAGACCCAGAACTCAAAAAAGCCCTTGGCAAAGTGCCACCATCAATCCGACGGGAAGTCGGGTTGTCTTTTGATATTGCCGGGCGCATAAGTGAGATTCTCAAGCTAAAGCATCTGTCGCAAGCGGACCTGGCAAGGGCAGTGGGAAAGAAGCCTGCTCTGGTATCCCGCTGGCTTAGCGGCACACACAATTTCACAATTCAAACACTGTCCCAGATTGAAGCCGCCCTTGGCGTCTCAATCATTCATGTCACCAAGGCCAGGAAATAGTTTAAAGTTCAAGTCCGGAGTCCTTAATCTTGGCCCTGTAGTACTTCTTGACGTCGGACCAGTGGTAGAAGGGGTAGCAGTCCGTCTTGACGGGGATGGAGGTCTCGTTCTCGTTCATGAGGAACTTCACGAGGACATCCTTTGATTTTGCCTTGCGGAAGAAGATAAGCTGGATATTGGCGCCCATGGGGATGAGGCGGAAGATGGAGAACTGAGTATGGAGGTTCTCCATATCGGTGGTGGCGCCTGTGGCCTCAGGGAAGCCCAGAACGTATGCGAACGGCAGCACAACGCTGTCGTGGCCGAAACGGAGGCGAAGGCCGCTGCCGCCAGATTCTATCATGGCGTCGGCCTGGTCCAGGAAGTCCTTAAGGAGCGGATAGATGCGCAGCCAGCTCTTCTTTGAGCCGGGCATTAGACCCTCCCAGAGGCACCAGCTGGCGTTGTAGGCGCGGAAGCCGTCAATCATGCCGTCCTCTCCAAAAAGGTCCGTGAAGTCCAGTTTCAGCTCCGGCAGGCAGTACATATCGGCGGCAACGTTGTAAAGGTCGTCCGCAAAGGTATACTGGTCGATGAACCCTTTGGCCTTTTCCGGATCCGTGAACAGAGCCTTAAGCTGGGGCTCGCCGCTGAGCATCTTCTGCTTGAACTGCTTGAGTTTGCGGTACAGCGCGTCATCTTCCGGGGCGTCAGGGACGGGGATGCTCTTGACCGATTTCACAATGAGCTGGTCAGCCTCGGAGGCCGACATGGCTATGTCCAGCGAAGGGTTCAGCTCCTTGAGCTCCCCGCAGAAGTTCTCCATACTGCGGATTACCCGGCGGGAACTTGACGAAATTGCGCTCACATGCAGCGGCTGGCCAAGGAGCCCGGAATAATTGTCATACATCCTCTTGGCGATGGCCTTGTGCTGCCTGGCGCCGAGTTCCGTAAGGAGGCCGGCGCACTTGTTGGCATCCGCCTCCGCCGTCATTATGCGGATGCGGACCGCCTTGCCGTATTCCGTGAGGAGCCCCAGAGTCAGGGCCGAGTCCAACTGCTTGCGCAGGTGGCGGAAATGCTTGTCGCTGGTCATATACCTTGACCCGTGACGGCCGTAATGGCTGATGTAGAACGGCTCATAGCCCTTTGGCGCCGGGGTCAGGTGACCGGTTGGCAGCGGATAGTTTGCGTAATTGCCCGCCGTGAGTTCCATATGCGAGAGGAGTTCCTCACGGGACGTCTGCGCCGCCGCCGAGACCCCCAGCAGCAGGCAGGAAAGGATGATGACAAAGCGTTTCATTGGATAAATCCTGCGTTATTACAAATTTAACCATCTTCACCAAATAAAGCAAATTGGAAAATCACTATATTTGCGAAGTAACACAAAACTATCACACATATGAAAGTCACATATGTCAAACCGGACGCCGACGTCATTCAGCTGGACCTCCGGGACGGAACGCTTGCGCCCATGTCGGGCGGACTGGGAACCGGCAGCGATATGCTGGAACCGGATCTGGGACAGAACCCTTTCAATGTTTTAATCTAGGAGGACGAGCCATGAAGAAATATTTCATTCCCACCGTAATCGCCCTCCTGGCCGCCTGCACACAGGTAGAGAAGGAAAGCCCCGAGACCACTCCGGAGCCCGTCGTTCCCGCCGGATACAAGGTCCTTACCATCAAGGCCACCAAGGCGGACGCCTCCACAAAGACGTCCTACGCCGGAGACAAAACCTTCTCCTGGTGCGTCGGGGACAAGATTTCCGTCATCTGCAACGACGGCTCCGCCAACTGCTGGCAGACCTTCACGGCCACAACCGCAGCGGCAACATCCTCGTTCACGGCCACCGTTCCGGACGGCGTCAACCTGGGCCCTATGGGGTCCGACTATAAAGTAGCGATGTACCCCGCCAGCAACGACCACGTCTATTCCGGCACCTGGAGCCTCAAGTACAACATCCCGGCAGAACGGGATTTCCGGGCCGCCTCCGGAGGGCACCGGGAGAGCGCCATCCCTATGTTCGCCTGGGGCCAGGACGACGACACCTACGCCTTCTCCAACCTCACCGGAGCCGCCAAGTTCACCTTCTCTGGCGTCCCCTGCCCGGCCGTAAAGATGACCTTCACCGTACCGGGCGTGAAGCTCAACGGCACATTCAGCCTCCTGTACGACACCATAGACAAGGCTAACTCGTCCAACGTCCACTGGAGCGTGGCAGGCGCCGGGGATGAGTCCGAGAAAACCGTCACCTATTATGCCGACGTCACGGACGGAAATGTTTCCTTCTACCTCCCTTACGGAGAGGGAGGCATCTGGGGGTACAGTACCCTCACCCTCCAGGACGCCGCCACGGACGCCACCCTCTATAGCAACACTCACGTGGGTAACATATCCATTACCAAGAACCAGATTGCCGTACTGCCCACGCTGGACCTGAGCTTCAAGTCCGCCTTCGGGATAGACTGGAGCGGGGTGGTAGCCTCGGCCAACGCCCACGCCACCTACAAGGCCATCAAGACCCTGAAGGCCACCGCCGATGACAACTACGTCTACTTCTACATCGAGGCGGATCCGGACCAGATGAGCCGCTCCAACAAGTACGACTGCCGTTTCCGCTGGTTCATTGAGGATCTTGCCGGCAGCACGGACTACTGGGGCTCGGAAAAGTACCGTGAGATTGACTCCGGCCACGACAAGTTCGCAGTCAAGAACGGTGATATCTATTTCAGCCCTTACGGCACCACTGCCTACACCGCCAACCTCCTGATGCATCCCTCCACCTGGTACTATGAGATCCGTATGGAAAGGAGCGTGGACACCGGACTTTCCGGAGCGGGCCCGGTAAAGATAGGCGTCGCCCTTGACGCAACTTACGTGGACAGCGAGGACAACTGGGGCAACTCCAACTCCTGGTACCCCTACGGCGTCATCCCCACCTACGGCACGGATATGTACGATCTTATCCTGCCCTCCACCCTTAGCATCCCCTTCACGGAGGCCTCCGGCGAGGTCGCCAACCCGGAGCGCGGAATGATGAGCTACTCCAAGTTCACCTTCAAGGACGACGACATCCCGGACGTTAAGAACATCCCGCTGGACTACACCGGAGAGAGCCTGGCCTTCCTCCTTTTCTACATCACCGACTATATGAACAAGGACCTCGACGCCGCGGCCACTGACTTTATAAGTGCCGAGTTGGACAAGGTCCGTGCGGCCAACAAGAAGGCCGTGCTGCGTTTCGCCTATACGGAAACCCACGTGGCCGACGAGCAGCACGAGGCCACGCCCACGCAGGTCCTTGCCCACGTAGACCAGGTTGCGGATATTCTGGAAGCCAACAAGGACATCATCTACACCGTCCAGGCCGGCTGGCTGGGCACCTACGGCGAATGGTATTACAAGACCAACAACAACGGCGAGTTCAAGCCTGGCTACACGGACTATTACCTCTATACCAAGGACGGCAGTACGGTCACGGACTTCAACAACAACCACAAGAACCTCCTGGACAAGCTGCTTACTGCCGTTCCGGAGCCCATCCACATCGGTCTCCGAACGGCTTTCTACAAGAGGTATTACCTCTCTCCCGGGGCCATAGATTCCTGGACAACCATCTCCGACTGGGGCACTGGCGCCAATGACCGCCTTGGCTTCTTCAATGACGGCATCCGCGGCTCTGACAGCGACGTGGGCACGTTCAACAGTTCCACGGACCGGGATATGTGGTACTCGCAGGGCAACTGGCTTGTCTGCGGCGGCGAGATGTCGTACCGCAGCGCGGAAACTTTTGCCGCCCTCAGTGACGACCTCAAGGACTGCGACCTGGGCATCGAGGAGATGCAGAGGCAGCATCTGTCCTATCTGCACTACTCAGAGTCCAATGCTTTTATGGCAAAATGGATTGGTGAAGGCCGATTGGAGGACCTGAAGAAGATGCTTGGCTATCGCCTGGTGCTGGGAGACGTAAATCTCGGTTATGCCAGTCTTGCTGCGGATGAGACTGTGAGGTACAGCATTGAGATCAAGAACACGGGCTGTGCGCCCGTGGTGTACCCCAGGCCGTTCAAGCTGGTCCTGCTGCATAGCGGCACGCCCACGGTGCTGGCAGACCTGGGCGATGTCAGGGACATCGCTCCCGGCGCCGGGTTCACCACCCTGACCGGCAGCTTTGACCTTCCAGCCGCCGTCACCGCCGGCGACAAACTCGCCATCTGGCTCCCTGACAACGCCTCCGGCCTCCGCTCCAACGCCGCCTACTCCATCCGCCTCGCCAACACCGAAGTCACCTGGGACAGCGGCTATAACGTGCTTTATACCTTCTAAATTCGCCCCATTTACGCTTTGGGTGATAAAGGTTGGCTTTTGCACCGCCTTCCTTTATCACCCAAAACTGTTTCTACAGGTTATGTCCGGTATTCAATGATAAAGGCTGGCCCTTGTCATATTGACTTTGGCCAGCCTCTAAGAATTAACAATTGCAAGAACTAATCTGCCTTGTAATATATTGTAATAGTTCCCTGTATTCTGTCACTCCAGACATTCTTCTGTTTTAATGCGAAGTGGGTATAATCGGTTGCTCCAGCCAGAACATAAGTTGTTGATGTTTGAGAATCTCCTGATCCTTCTGTCGCAGAATATGATATGGTTGTGCTGGAAGGATCAGCGGATGTCCCCGCATAAAGAATGTAATTGTCACGGTAGTATTTTCCCGTTGCCGTGTTGCTTACTACTATCTTCACAATTGTTCCAAGGGAGGTGTCGTTGTAAATACGTTCACTTCCGCCACCATCACCGGAGAATTTAATATAATCCCCATCTTTAACCACATAATATGAGTAGAAATCCAAGCCGCTGATTGTGAATTTTGTGGCCGATGTTGCGGTACTGGGAAGAGATGAGGGACTGATGGCTACGGAGCTCAGTCCAGGATATCCATCAAAGCCTATTACATTCATATTAACCCGATACATAGTGTTGCGAGCAAGTGTCACATTTGCCAAACCACCAAGCGTGGTAGTCCTGGAACAAATCTCATCTCCACCAGAATCTTTAAATGTGAAAGTAAAGTTACCAGAAGGAGAAACATCGCAACCATACGGCAGGTAGAAAGTATATTTGCCGTCTACTCCGGGAGTAAAGCTATATGTTACAGACCTCTGCTCCCCATCATCACCAGTACCTGATGTATAATAGACTAAATCATTGGCGCTGTCATATGTTGTATAATAGCGACCGGCAAGATCACGACTATCATTTGATATAACAAGTTGTCTTGCGGTGGACGGAATATTCGTAAACTTAAACCTTATCACGCTTCCCATATGTTTAAGATGATACGTTCCGTCAAAACTTGCCTTAAGGGTATGAGCCAGCATAGGAATGCCATCGGCACCACTTCCGGTATATTCGGTCGGCAACGTTATCGTTGTGCTTTCTTTATAAGGTTCAGACGATGACGGATACAAGTCATTACAAATATTATAAGGATATATGGCCCAATATGCATAAGTACCACCTTCGGTTCCACCAGGCGTTCCGGTAAAAGAACCATCTCCTGACGTTGTTTCAAACTCGTATTTCTTATAACCGCCGTTGGAATAAAGAATACTGATCTTATCACCGGCTTCCCATCCAACAATTGCTTTCATCGTTCCGGTATCTTCAGTATAAGTTGTTTTTGTCTCCCCGCCTTCAATTGTGGCCTTAATCGTGACAATATTCTCAACTGGAGTAATCTCTTCAACTGTGTTTGAGTTCTCTTCAGTTATGTCCTCTTCGACGACAGGATGAACCTTTTCACAGGCATAAAACGCAAGAAGGACTGCAAATACGTAGATAATCTTTTTCATAGCAAAACCCTCCTTACTAGATATTGTACTCTCCGCCAAGATCCATATTCTCGGGCGAACCGTTAAGTAAAACGGATTCCATTTGAACGTCGTAAACGATCGTTTCGGGTGATGTGTACTCTTCTTTCATATTGGTGTAAAATAATTATTTTGTGTCCTTATTCCACACATAAGTGCTGTATCTCTTATGTGCTTTTAATGCCCAAGTCGCAAAAATGCAAAAAAATTCCGTTTGAGCAAACTATAATGGTATAATAAACACCCAATTGCGCATAATGCCACCAAAAATGCGCATTTTGCGAAAAAATGGACTTCTGACAGAGGAATCTGTGAAACTAATAATGAAACGGATACTCGGAACTGTCTGATTCACAAGATGGCTCTTATTATCTTGGAGAATGAAAATAAATGCTCTATATTTGCAGTGTTGGAATAACGTGGCCCATTGAGAAAGGGCACCAAACATAGAGCATTTCTCTTAATAAGGGGGATGCTCTACTTTTTGCACATTATCTCCCAAAAAGCCCCCTCCATCCGGAAGGGGCTTTGGTAGCAGGTTGTTTAAGATTCCGGGTCAAGCCCGGAATGACGTGGGGCAGGCCGCTACAGGTTAGTAAACTCAACCTTATGCAACCACGAAGGATTGCCGCTGTCGCAGTCGTCACCTATCCAGATGCAGTTGTTCTTGTGGTCCACACAGACGGCTTCGGGGTTCCAGTTGGCGAAGTTGGCAAGAGAATATGTTGCCAGCAGCTTGCTGCCGTCACCGGTGAACAGGTAAAGCGTGAACGGCAGGTACTGAGGCTTGTCCTTGTTGGAGTTGGAATCCAGCACCCAGAGATAGTCGCTCACGGGATCGTAGCAAAGATCGCCCACCTCGGAGATTGTAGACGTGACGTCGCGGAGACTCTTCTTCCAGAGCCGAGTGCCGTCAAGCTTGTACTCGAACAGCCTGGCGCCCGTCTGCGTACCGAAGTAAAGGTTCCCCTTGTGCCAGGCAATGCCCTCACAGCCGGAATTACCCATATCCTCAACACCCTCAACCTTGATGGTGAAATTGTCATCCTTGCCGTTATAGCCGGGAGCGGGAACACGATAGACAGATTTGGAGCTGCTCTCGAGACCAATATACAGGTCCCCGGTTGCAGGATCCATGGTAAGGCCCTCAAAATCCGCCTCACGGTACCACTGCTTCACGAAAGTGCCGTCGAAGTTAATTCTGTACAAGGTTCCCTTGTCGTGCACTCCCCAGAGGAAGTCACCGTCCTTGGACAGACACAGGCCGGAGAGCTCCTGGACCATGTCGCCGCCGCTCTTGCCAAGGACATACTTGGTATACTTACCCATTACAGGCAGTTCCTTGGGCTTCTGATCCTTGTACTCATCCGGGCGCTCGTACCTTCCGGGCGCGTCAGGATTTCCGTCCATGGCGTGCTTCACGGCGTGACGGAGCGTACCCTCATCGTTGTCGTGGCGGTATTCCCAGATCATCACGCCAAGCATATTGCGGCTCATTGCGTATTCCACCTTGGCGTTGATGGACTCTATGTCCTCGTAGCTGGCGTACATACGGCCCAGGGCATCGCCAAGATAAGGGACCTTTGCAACATCGTCCCAGATGCGGTAGTTGACGCCCTTGACGTCCATGCCGTCGCAGGTACCCTTGAAGAAGATATCCTCCAGCTTGCTGTAGTCTACGCTGGAAGGGTAGCGGTTGCCCACGGACTGCTTGTAGCCGTCGCCGTGGCCGTAGAAAGCCAGGCCGAAGTTCATCATCTGGTAAGGTATGCCCTGCTTGCCGTGGAAAATATCGTCCACAGCCTCAGAGGCGCAGCGGTCCTTGCATATGGCGCTGCGGTACAGCGGAGAGTTATGGTACGGAGGATTGCCCTCGTCGTACGTCATCACGTTGATATAATCGATGTAAGGCAGCACGCCGTAGTTGTCCGTGTACTTGCCGCTGTCCGACGCAGCGTAGGACAGAATCTTGTCCGGCATGGCCTCACGCATCTCCTTGAAAAGGGTGACGAAGTTTTCATAGTCGGCCGGGGAGGCTCCGTTCACGTGGTCCCCGTCCTTGGCGGCGTAAGTGGGATACTCCCAGTCGATGTCGAAGCCGTCCACTCCGTACTGCTCGCATATGGCGACGCAGTCATCGATGAACGCCTTGCGCTTTGCGGCGTCACGGGCCATCTGGGACCAGCCGTCCGCATTCTTTCCCCAGCCGCCCATCTGGAGCTTAACCTTGAGCTCCGGGTAGTCCGCCTTGTAGGCCACGAACTTCTGCACCAGGGCTATGGATGCAGCCGGAATGTCGATTCCCGTGCCGTTGTCCTTATCCTTGAAACGAACATGTCCCACGTTGATGTGGGTGAAGTTCCTGACTTCCTCAAGCGAAGGGAATACGCTGCTTTTGGTGTACTCCGTATAATAAATCTCGATAATGGGAGTAATGCCGATACGCGCAAGACGCTCAGGATTGTTGACGATGGCGTTCATGGGGTCGTCCGGGTCCACGGGGTTCACCGGGCCGGGGCTGTCCGGATTGAACGGGTCTCCGTCCGGAATTGTTCCCGCAGTGGGCTTGGTTCCGGGGTTAGGGACTGTCATCCCCATCACCGTATCTCCCGTGCAGGAGCACAGGGCAAAGACTGCGCTTGCAATGGCGACAAGGGATAATGTGATAAGCTTAGAAGTTTTCATTTCCGTGCTATTTTTAGTGTTTATTGGTACCCAAGGGGCAGGTTCAGTGCCCCCTGGATAAAAAGCGTTATTCCGCCACGCAGCGGACGCTGCCTGCACGGGACTTGCCGGCAGTGCTCAGCTTGTGGGCGTTACCGCCGGAAGTGGCCTCACGGACGTTCATGCCGTATGCAGCCTTGTCGTCGCTCTTGTGAGCGGTCCAGTACAGGACGCGGAGGCCGTTCTTGGCCACGCCGCCTGCAGGATCATAGTCGTCACAATAACCGGCAAACGGGAACACCGCAACGGGATCACCCATCATGAAGATGTGGTTGTCCTTGCTCTCGGCCCAACCGGCAACTGCAGTGAAGTCACCGCTGTGCAGAGGCTGGTCAGAGAGTCTTGCGGGAACGCGGTATCCGGGAGGGCAGGGATCGTACATGGTCTTTGACTCGTCTACCCACAGGGTGTTGTCGGCGGGGGTAATCCAGTCGCCATTGTTGGCACGGCCCATGAGGAGAGGATTCTGGATGGACTGCTCCAGAGTTATCTTGCAGGCCTCGGTTGCGCCGTCACCGTCAATCTGTGAAGGGGCGGGGCCGGTAGTCTTTGCAAAACTGCTGCCGGAAGTGGCCTTGGGTCCAGGGAACGGGTCCTTGCGGCCCCACTGGTAGAAGAAGCCGTATGACTCTACGGGAGCTTCAGCATCGGCGGGAGCTGCAACAAGGGCACCCAGGTTGCGGTCCATCATGGGAACGCTGTAGATGCCATTGGTATTGGTTGTGATTTCCGTTGCAGGAATCCAGATGTGCCAGCTCCAGAGAATGACGTCGTTGGCGTCCTTGGCGGCGATGACTGCGTTACCGGGCTTAAGGGTCTCCGGAGTGGAGAAGTTGATGAAACCATCGGCAAAGGAGACTGCAGCTATGACGCTGTTCACGGTCACTTCTTCTGCATTGTTGTAGGTTTCCCAGTAGAGCTCCGCCTTTGCAACTGCACCCACGGATTCCGTGGAATTACCCTTGACGGGAGCAAACTTGTAGTCGCCTGCGGCAGTTACGATGTAGCTGTTTGCGGTTTCCTTCTTACCAAGATCCTTAGGGCCGGGGATAATCTTGTCCTGGGCGATGGTAATGGTCTGGATGACGGTGTCCGTACCCTTCTTGACGATGTTAACCGTGCCTTCGCGGAGGGCGCCGGTCTCGTTGTTGGCAAGGGCCAGGGTAATTACATAGGCCTGTGCCTTGACGCTCACGAGGGTAATCCATTCGGCCTGGGGCTTCACGTCGAATTCCACGTTGGAGACTACGTTTGCCACAACAATGGCGTCTTCGCCCTCGGCCATATAGTCGACGGTGCCGCTGTAGGGAGTGTCGATGACCTCTACGCCCTCTGCCTCAACGGTGAGGTTCACCAGGGAAGTAAGACCCACCTTGGAATCTGCATAGGCAAGGAGAACGGCCGATGACTTCATGGTGACGGGAGTGACCACAATCTTGTCGGCCTCCACCTTTACGGTGAACTGCTTGGGGTTGTAACCGGCCACGCCGACGACGGTGCCGGAGGTCTTAGCGCTCACGCTGTAGGGAATCTCGATGGGGTCAAGCGTGGAGAAGGTGAACCCGGTGGTCTCGATGTTCAGCTTGAAAGCCTCTGCGAAGGGGATGTTGACCTTGGTATTGTCGCTGAGGGTGAGGACGACCTTGTCCTGCTCTACCTTGATGTCGGTGAAAATACCGTCTACAAGCGTAGCTCCTTCGTTCTGGACCTGGCCAAGGACTACGGGATCGGAGCCGTCGATGGAAACAAGGAGGTTGCCGTCCTCGTCAATGGTGAAGACGGGGGTCTGGTAGACAGGTACTTCCTTGCCGTCAATCTTGATGGCGACGCCGTCGATGGCCCATACGAGGTCTCCGGATCCGCTCTTGATAACACCCAGCACAGGTGCGGTATAATCGGCCTTGGGGCTGATTTCGAAGTACTTGACATCACCGTTGGTATAAGTGACGGTTATGCCGACAGTCTTGCCAGTATCGGGGTCTGCGTACTCCTGAACCTTGGCCACGAACACGCCTTCGCCGATGGCGGACTGCAGGCTCCGGATATTGCCTTCCAGCTCATTGAGCCTGGTCTCTACGGCATCCAGACGGGCTTTGATGCCGGAGTCGTCATAATTGCTTGTGCAACCTGCCAGAAGCAGAACTGCAGCAACGCTTATCAATAACTTTTTCATAAGAGGTTATATTTTTAGTTTATATATTATTCCACTACACAGCGCACGGATCCCAGACGGGCCTTGGGGGCCGAGCCGAAGGTGTACGCCTTGTCTGAACGGAGGTCTGCTCCGCTGCCCTTTGCGCCCGCGCCGCGGGACACCCAGTAGAGTGTACGCACGCCCACTTTGGCCATTCCGCCTACGGAATAGTCGTCACGGTAGCCGGCGATGGGGAAGACGGCAGCTTCCGGAGAGCCCAGCTTGAGCCAGCCGGCAGCTACGTTCACGCCCCAGCCGCTCTGGGTGGTGAGGTCGCTTGCCCAGAAGGGTGCGCTGCCCACGGGAGTGGGAACGCGGTATCCGGGAGGGCAGGGATCGTAGAGGGACTTCTCCGTCTCCGTCCACATAAGGTCATCGGTCTCAAGCAGCCAGTCGCCGTTGTCCACGTGGCCAAGGAGTTTGGGGTGCCTGATGGATTCCTCAAGGGTGATCTGTCCGGGGGCAACCTCGTCCTGCTCACCTGCGCAGGTTGCGGGAGAACCGCTGTTGAATGCACCTGCTGCGGTGAACGGGTCCTTGCGGCCCCACTGGTATACAAGACCGTAGGAGAGAGGATCTATCTGGGTGTCCGTCTCCTCGGTTGCCACGAGGGCGCCGAGGTTGCGGTCCATAAGGTCCTCGCCGAACACGCCGCTGAAGCTGCCGGTCTTAATTGTGGTTGCAGGAATCCAGATGTGCCAGCTCCAGAGGATGTCGCCGGCTGCGTTCTTCACTGCGACCACGGCATTGCCGGGACGGAGCTCGTCAGGAGTATGGATGATGACATAGTCCTCAGCATAGTCCGCGGATACGAGTACGCTGCCGGGAGTGACCTCGGAGGCGTCGTTCCAGGTTTCCCAGAGGACAACGGCGTTGTCCGGCTCCTCGAGGAAGGCGATGGAATTGTTGCCCTTCACGGCCTTGAACTTGTAGCCGCCGGGAGCGGTGACGATGTAGCTGTTGGCATTGCCGTCGGTGTCAAGGTCAAGGATGTCGGCCGCGAAAGGATTCACGTAGTCCTGTATTTCCGCCGTTACGTCACCTATTTCGGTGACGGCGCCGCGGGTGATCTCCACGGGGTCCGTATGCTTGTAGATCTTGACATAGTCGCCGTCCTTCTTGAGCTTGAGAGTGAACCCTGCGGAAAGCTCAGTGCCGTCCGGGAGGTAGATAAGGATGTCGGAACCGTTCATCGGGGCCTCTATCTGAAGCACGGGAGTTCCCTTGTACTGGGAATAGAGCTGCTCCTGGTCCGTGATCTTCACCTGGATGAACTCATAGCCGAGGGCCTCTTTCTTGGGAGAGGAGAGGAGATATCCTTCGTAATCCCCGTCAACGGACATCGAAAGGACTCCGGTGATGTTCTGGAACCTGAAGGTATCGCCGTCGTTGCAGGCGGCCATAAGCTGCTCGTTGGTGGTGGAGAACTTGCTGTAGAAGAAGCAGTGCGTGAGATTGTCCACGACCGATGCCGGATAGGAGGCGTAGAGGCTGCTGGTGCAGTCGTCCCTCTTGTAGGGCCTGAGGCCGTCCACCTTCTTGGTGGCGGTCTTGCCGCTTATTTCTCCGGCCTCGAGGGTCACGGTGACCTGGTCCTCGGCATACTCGCCGTGAACCACTATCTGGTCACCGGCAGCCCAGGCGGTCTTGGCACCGTCGTCCGGGAGGACGAAGGTGAGAGTATGGGTTTCCGGTGCGGGCTTCTCTTTCTTGGGATTAACGGGATCAACAGGATCCACGGGGTCCTTCCCGCCGCAGGCGGCAAGGACGGACAAAGCGCTGCAAAGAATTGCTATTCTGTAAATTGCTTTCATAACCTGTCTCTTTTATTCGTCCCAAACCATAGGTGCGGTGTACTCGTACCATTCAAGTATGGCGCTGCCGGCGGTATCACAACCGATATACATGTTGATGGAGGCGCCGAAGTATACTGAACGGAGCAAGTCGGAAGCAGTGTCGAAGGTACCTGCAACGTTGCCGTTCACAAGGTAGGTCACGTGGCAGTAATCCACATCGCTGTCACCGAAGGTACCGGTCTTGCCGTTGTTCTCGAACTTGTATGTGAACTCAACGGGGGCCGCCCAGTCAACTTCAGTGTAGCCGCTGAGGCTGGGCTTGTTGCCGTCACCTGCAGCATTGAAGTCAAAGCTCACCTTGCCGTCGGAAGGACGGATATCGGCCTTGAGCTCCGCGCTTTCACCGAAGCAGAACCAATGGCGGACACGAGGGCCACCATTCTCCGGATCCGGAGTGAGGGCGCTCCAGCGGAAGGTGTAGGTGCCGAACGGCATGCTGCGGTTCAGACGGGCCTTTGCCACGAAGGACAGGCCCACATCCTTGATATAGGTAGGAGTGTTGGCCCAGTCGGACTTCCAGTTGGACATTTCGTCGGCATTCATCATTACCCTTACGGGCTCAATCTTGTATGCCTGCTTGACGGTGACCGTCTTCTCTGCCTGGTAGTCGCCTTCGTTTTCCACGACGTTCTTGATAACGACTTTGGCCTGACGCACGCCATCCTCGT
This sequence comes from Bacteroidales bacterium, assembly GCA_017428945.1. Lineage (GTDB taxonomy): Bacteria > Bacteroidota > Bacteroidia > Bacteroidales > UBA932 > Cryptobacteroides. The sequence continues at coordinate 60,848 of JAFRPW010000006.1, forward strand.
CGTTCTGGGTGAAGACGATGTGGACGGTTCCGTTGCCGTCGCCGGAAGCGTTCTCAAGGGTGAACCAGTTGTCAGCCTCGGACTCCTTGGCTGCAGTCCACTTGGTGTTGGAAACAATGTCGATGTCGGCGGAAGCCTGGTCGTAGCCGGCGCGGATCTCCAGGGTGGCTGGATCCAGCTGGACACCGTCCTGGGTGAACTTTACCTTGTACATAGCCACGTTGTGGCGGTCGTAGATGGTAACTTCCGCATAGCGCTTTTCCGTGGAGTTGTCAACTGCCGACACGGTAATTGTGCCGTCGCTGTTGCCCGTGGCGCCGTCGGCGATGGAAACCCAGTCGCCGTCGGTAACCTTTGAGCTCCAGTTCTGGTTGGAGTTGATATGGATGGTGTAGTCTCCGCCGGCCTTGATTACCTCCTGGTCAAGGTCTTCCTCCGGAATGGTGAGGAAGGCGATGCCCTTCTGGTGGACGCTGATAACCTTGCCGATCCAATAATCGCTGCCGATGGTTATCTTGTCGTCACGGTCGTCGAGAGAGGTATTGTCGTAGTACTGTACACGGACGGTGGTGATGGGCGCATGGCCGATTCTCACGGAATCGATGGGCGCACCTTCACCCTCTTCCTGGCTTATTATGCACCAGTCCGGATGCTCGCTGGCAATGTACCAGGGGTCGGAGGAAGAGACCAGGATGGTGAAGCTCTGCGCATCGGTAGCGGCCAGGTCGTAATTGTCCAGGGCCCTGTAGCGCAGGTCTACCACCTTCGTGTTCTCCTGCCCCGGCTTCTCCTGGCAGGCGGAAATGACCGCCAGGAGAGCTGCGGAGGCGCAGAGTATGTTAAGGATCTTTTTCATGGTTTACGCGGTTTAATAAGCCTCGTTTACAACTGTAAAGTCACAGCTATTGATCACATACCAAGAGCCGTCAGACACTGCGGCATTGTAGCCGAAGTAATAGGAAACGGTACCTGTGAGGTCATAGTAGAAGCAGTTTGGACCGGTGTGGGCTGCCTTTGACGTGCCGTTGATAAGGAATGCCATATCCATCTTGGTGGGATCTTCGGCATTGGGATTAACCTTAAACTCATAGGTGGTCATGGCGTTGAGCTCGTCCACGGTAATGTCGTAGTTCGTGCTCTTGTAGCCGCTGGCCGCATTGGCCATGTTTCCGTCGGTACGGATTCTGTGCTGGCCGTCAACGGTGAGTATGTTGTAGATGTTCACCTCGCCAAGCTTGCCGTGGAACCAGAACTGGGAGCTTCCCGCAAAGTTCTTGTCGCCCATGGTAAGCACTGCGTCAAACATCCTGTAACCGTCCTTGAAGGTAACCCTGGAGCCGTTTGCGCCGGTGAGTTTCACGGAACCGTCGTCCTGAATCTCGCAGCCGCTGAACTCGAAGTTCACGTCCTGGGTGAGCTCAAGCTGGGCCTCCGCACCGCCGGTGCCGGAAATCTTTACCGTGCCGGTCTTGGCCTTGAAGATGTTGTTGAAAGGAGCCGTTACCTTGAAGTGGGTGGCGTCCACCTTCTCGACGGTCCAGCCTGCGGTCTCGGTGGAGGGTTCCCAGGCAATTGAGGAGTTGACCTCCAGGGTCATCTCGCCGCCAAGGCGGGGCAGTTCTGCGGAAGCGGGAGCAACTATCTCGAAGGTGAATCCCAGCTGGGATACCTCGAAGGTCTTGTCCACGCCGCCTGCCGATACGGTTACCACGGCCTTGCGGAGGGCGCCGTCGTTGGCGGCTGCCGTTGCGGTGATGGTCTTGGTGGAGCCGTCGCCGGTGCCGGATGTGGCATCAAAAGTGAGCCAGCCCTTGTCGGAACTTATTTCCCAGGGAAGGTCTGTCTTGATGGTGAAGGTCTTGGCTCCGCCAGCGGACGCAAAGGTTTCGGAGAGTTCGGTCACATTGAAGGTGCCCTTCTGGGTGACGTCGAAGCTTTCTTCCTGGTCACCTGCGGTAACGGTAACGGTGGCGGTACGCTCAATCACGTTACTTGCCGCTGCAGTGGCGATGATGGTGAGGGTACGGCCTTCCGGATCCGGCTCGCCATTTTCACGGTTGAAGGTGAGCCAGCCCTCGCTGGAGCGGACCGCCCAGGACTGGTTGGTCTGGATGGTGAAGCTGAGCGGGCCTCCGGCGGCGGAGTAGTCACTTACCATCGGCGTAATGAACAGTTTGCCTGCACGCGCCTGCTTGATGGTGATTATCCTGCCGTTGGCGATATTGTCTCCGCGGAGAGTGAGCGTTGCGCTGCGGTCTGCGGCTCCGGTATTCTCCTTTGCGGTTACCACCACGTCGGTGATGAGGGCGCTGCTGGAGCTGGAAGAAGGAGTGACGTTGAGCCAGTCGGCACCGCTGGAAAGGGTGATTGTCCAGGGCGTGTTGGAGCTCACGTTGAAAGTGATACTGCCCGGATTCTGGGCCGGGAGGTTGTAGGTGTCCACGGCACTGCACTCCATACGGATGGATGCAGCAGCCTTCTCGGGGGTCATCTGCGTGTCTATCTCGTACATCTGGCAAGCCGCCACGGTGCCGAGCACAGCCAAACCGGCAAAGATTTTTGTAAGGGTTTTCATATGGCTTTTATTATTATTCATAGGTTAGACTACCATCCGGTATTTTGAGTGAGGTTGGGATTGTTGAAGGTCTCGGCCTGCGGGATGGGGTACAGGTTCATCTTGTCTGCCCAGGTGCGGGTTTCGACCGTCTTCCTGCTGTAGGTGAGGGTTGCACCGTTCTTGACTATTTCCACACCGTCCAGCTGGCCCATCACGCTTTGTGCGATGCTCCAGCGGCGGATGTCCCAGAAGCGGTGGTCCTCGAAGGCGAACTCAACCCTCCATTCGCGGCGCACCGCATCGCGGAATGCCGTCTGGCTGGTTGCGGTGACGTCCGGCATACCGGCGTTGGCGCGTACCTGGTTGAGTGCGTCGAGTGCGCTCAGGGTGAACGTGCCGTCCGTTGCGGTGGGACCGCCCAGATACTCGTTGAGGGCCTCCGCATAGCTCAGGAGAGCCTCTGCGTAGCGGTAAACGATCCACTGGTGCTTGTTGGTCACCGTGTTCTCAGGAGTGAAGCTTGTGCTCTCCTGGATGTAGCGGCGCAGGTAGTAACCGGTTACGGTACCCAGCTCCGTGCGGGTTGCGGAATAATCCTTGCCGCCCACGAAGGTCTCTATTGTGGAACCCTTGAAAGCCATACCGTTGGCAAGGATCGCACGCGCGAAACGGGGATCGCGGCCGTCGTAGGGCTTGGTCACGTCAAATGCGGGATCGGAGGTCTGCCAGCCGTTTGCGCCCAGGGTGATGTCGTAGCCGCCCAGGGTCTGGAAGGCATCCACCAGCTGCTGGCTGGGATAGGTGCCAGCCATAGAGGTGCGCTCGCTCTCGGTGAAGCGTACGGGGAAGTTGTACCTCTCGAAGCTCTGGCTCTCACTGCGCGCGATAGCCATAATCACTTCCGGAGAGAGGTAGTTGTTGGCCTTCTCCGCAGCGTCCAGCTTGTAGACGTTGAGGTCGATGATCTCCTTGGCTGCAGCAGCGGCCTTCTGCCATTTTTCCTTGTTGCCGGAAGGGTTGTGCTGGGGAGAGGCGGCGTAAAGGAGAGCCTTTGTCTTTACGGCAAGGGCGAATCCCTTGGTTACGCGGCCAATCTCATCGTCCAGCATTCCCACGTAGGTGTTGGGAAGGTAGGGAGCCGACTCGTCGCATTCCTTGACGATGAAGTCGATGACCTCGTCGAAAGGAGTCTTGGAGATGGCGTTGGCTTCCTCGGCAGTGAGCATAGTCAGAGGCATTGCGATGTCGCCGTAGCGGCGGGCAAGCTCGAAGAAGAAGTATGCGCGGAGGACCTTGGCCTCGTAGGGATACACGTTCAGGTGCTCCCACCACTTCTTGTACTTGCTCTCGTACTGGTACATAGACAGGTCGAAGGTGGCCTGGAGGACACCGTTCTCGTCCGCCTGCCAGTGAGTGAGGAACTCGTTGGCGCTGCGGATGCCGTAGTAGAGGCTCCACTTGTCGTCAACGGTCTGTATGGGAGTCCAGTTGCCGTTGGTGAAACGCTGCACGGAGGCATCGGGGTCTGCGTATTCCGCATCGTCCGAGCCGCAGTCGCGGAGGGCGCTGGACACATCGGCAATATCCTTGTTGGGCATATAGCCGTAGATGTTGGTGAGCATCTTCTGGATATTGCTGTAGGTCTTGTACATATCATCCCGGGAGTACTGGCTGGAGGACTCGTCAAAGTCCAGGACATTGCAGGATGCTGCCAGAATGAAAGCACTTAAAATGTAGAAAAGTTTTTTCATATCTCTGATCCCGGTTTAGAAGTTGAACTTGACACCCACCCAGTAGGTACGGGTGGAAGGATAATATGCACCCAGCTGTTCAGGATCGGCAAAATGGATGTTGTCCAGGCTGAACAGGTTGGTGGCGGTGATGGACACCGTGGCGTCGCAGGCTTTCATCACGTCCTTTGGAATGGTGTAGGACAGGCCCAGGTTCCTGAGCTTGATGAATGAGCCGTCGCGGTACCACAGCGAGTTGCTGCGATAGTTGTTGTTCTCCTGCGTGGTGAGGCGGGGCATAGTTGCGTAGGCCTCACGTCCGGGAGCCCAGGTGATTTCCCTGTCAAGGAAGGTCTGGGAGATGGTTCCGTTGTTCACCAGAGGCTGGTACAGCGGGGAATCCAGGAGGCTCACGGTAACACCGGTCACGCCCTGGAAGTCCGCGTACATCCTGAAGTTCTTATAGTCCGCGTGGAGACCGAAACCAAACTGCAGGAGCGGGGTGGAACTACCGAACATCTTCACAACGTCCTGGCTGTCAACAATGCCGTCACCATTCTGGTCACGGTACTTGAGGTCGCCGGGACGGACCTCGCCGAAGGTCTGCTGGGGGCTGTTGTTTATCTCCATCTGGCTCTGGAAGATGCCGATGACCTCAAGGCCGTACTTCTGGCCCACAGGGTTGCCCTTGCGGTAGAGGTAATCGTACATCTGGTAGGCCTGGCCGTCGTTGATGACCTTGGTGAACAGCCATCCGCCGTTGGCGTATGCGCCGTACTTGAAGTCACCCGCCTGGTCGTTCCAGGAGAGGGAAAGGTCTATGCCTTTGTAGCTTTCCTCGCCAAGGCTCTGGTCGTTGACACCGATACCGATGACGCCGGAGATGTTGGACGGGCTGATGAGGATGTTGCTACGATGCTCATAGAAAGCTTCAGCATTGACAATGAGGCGGTTGCGGAAGTATTTGACTTCCGTGCCAAAGGTAGCCTTGGAAGAAAGCTCGGGAGCAAGGGTGACGGCAGGCATATCGCCTTCCTTGCGGCCGCTGTAGCTGGTTCCGCCGTTGCCGCCGAAGTAGTAGCTGTTACCGCTCACGTAGTTCTCCCTCCAGAGCTCGTGCTCAAGGTCTCCGTCCGATCCGGACTTGCCGGCCGAGGCGTATGCCTTGATGTAAGGCTCGCTCTCGCGGATGATGGCGGCAACGCTCACTGCGGGATACCAGTGGAAGCGCTTGCCCTTGGGCATATAGGCGCTACCGGAGTAGTTGAGAACTGCGTCAACGAAGTAGCGTTTATCGTAGTTCCAGCTTGCGGTGCCAAGGATTTCCTGAGTCTTGGAGGAATTGTTCTGTCCGCTGTAGATCCAGGAGCGCTGCCTGTAGGCGGCGTGGGTCTCAAAGTGGTTCTTTCCAAACTCGCGTTCCCAGTTAAGACGGCCCTGGACCTCGAATTTCATCTGCAGCTTGCTGAACCAGTGGCTGAATTCCACAATCTTGGAATTGGTGCCGTAGTACATCTGCTGGCTGATGATGTAGCTCTGGTCTCCGGCAGTTGCAAGGGTGTTCACAAGCTCTGAGTATGCAAACTCCTTGGCGGCGTCCTCGGACAGGCGGCCGATGTAGTCGAAGCCAACCTGGACGTCTGCGGTGAGACCGGGGGTGATGGAAGAGAGTTCCTGGCTGAGCAGCATATCGGCCAGCACCTTGGTCTGGGAATACTGCTTCTGGCCGCTCTCCTGCATCTGGGCAACCGGGTTCACGGCGCCGTAGATGGAGGAGCCGCCGTAGATGCCGTCGGCCTGCTTCACAGGGAAGGCGGCTGCGGGAAGGCTGTACAGGGTCTTTTCAATGCGGGTGTCGTAATTGCCTTTGTTGAATTCTCCCAGACGGGCCATCACGCCCACCTTCATAGAGGTGGTCTCCGTGATGTTCACGTCAACGTTTGCCCTGATTCCCAGGCGGTTGTCATAGTGATTGGCGTTGTAGCGGTCGTCGGCCGTGGCCTTCTTGTAGAGGAAGTCCTCCTTGAGGTAGTCCACTACGGTGAAGTAACGGAAGTTGCGGTTGCCGCCCTCAAAGGTGAACTGGGCACGGTGATTGTCTCCGTGATCACGGAAGACCTCGTTCCACCAGTCCACATTGGGGTATGCATACGGATACTGTCCGCTGTAGAGAGCAAGGAGTTCGGCGTCGTTGTACTTGGCGGGAAGGCCGTCCAGGGAACGGGCCTCGTTCACCATAAAGCCATAGGTATAGGCGTCGGCGAATTCCGGTTCGCGGTACATCTTTGCCAGACCGTACTGGTACTTGGCGCTGACTTTCAGAGGGGAATCCTTGCCTCGCCTTGTAGTAATCATCACTACGCCGTTACCGCCCTTTACGCCGTAGAGCGCGGCGGCGGCAGCGTCCTTGAGGATGCTTATGTTGTCTATCTCCAGGCCGGTGAGGTCGTCCAGCTCGCGGGGGAGACCGTCAACCAGTACCAGCGGGCTGTGGCCGTGCAGACGCAGGCTGAGCTTTAGCTTGGACTGGTTGGAGTCATACACGCTGGAGCCGTTCCTGACCAGAAGGCCGGAAAGCTGCCCGTAAAGGGCGTTGGCGATATCCACTTCGGGGCTCTTTTCAAAGAGGTTGTTGCCGGCCGTCTGGTTCACGTTGGCCTGGAAGTGATAAGCGTTGCCCAAAGAAATGGAGTCAAGCTTAGACACTTCCTGCGCGAAAGCCGTGGTTCCGGCAAGGAGAAGCGGAAGAACTATATATGTTATAAGTCTTTTCATCTTCGGGTACATTTTTTAGTTTACCAACCCGGATTCTGAGTCATGCCGTAGTTCTTGTTGATTTCCACGGCAGGAATGGGAGCGAAATACCATTTGGTATCCCAGTCGGTATACCACTTGCGGTCCGGATAGGCAAGCTTCACTGCAGGAAGGCCCCTGGAAGGGTCTCCGTATGTGAAGGAGGTTGCTTCCTTCTGGGTGTTCCCGATGGAGGTGAGGCCGTGCAGCGGAGTTGTAAAGGCTGCAGTAAGACCCCAGCGCACCATGTCGAACCAACGAACTTCCTCGAAGCCGAATTCCAGTTCGCGCTCAAGGATGAGGGCGTCACGGAACTGTTCCTTGGTAAGGCCTTCCGGCAGGCCGGGCAGGCCCACGCGGGCACGCACGGCGTTCACCCAGGTGTAGGCCTTGTCGGAAGGACCGCCATCGGCCTCGTTATAGGCCTCTGCCGCATTCAGGAGCACTTCTGCGAAACGCATCATACACCAGTGGGGCGGGTTAGAACGGTCGCCGTTCTGCTGAAGGACATACTTCATCATGAGGAAACCGGGGCAGCCGTCGCCATGGCCCTTGGCGTTGTCGTAAGCGGGGCCCACGGAACCGCCCTTCCAGATGTCTCCCGGAACACAGATGTTCTCATAGAGGCGTGGGTCACGGGTCTCGGTGAAGGAGGAGTTGCCCACCTTCAAGGTGCCGAGGGGATCCGGTTTGAAGAAAGGATACTCGGGCCAGTTGGCCTTGTTCTCCCAGTCGAAGTCGGCCGGGAAGGGATCTCCGTTGGCCCAGGTGAATTTGTTCACCCATTCAAGCGTGGCGCCGGAACCGTAGTCGTCCTGGACGTCGATGTGCTTGTCGTGGTAGCTGGTGCTGTTGGACTTGCGGATGGAAATGATGCACTCCGAAGAGCCGCGGTCGAAGTAACCGCTGCGGTAGGCAAGGCGGTATGCGCGCGGCGTAATCTGGCCGGTGATTGCATCCGGGGTGGCCTGTACAAGGGCATACCCGCCGTTGGAGAGCTGCTCCTTCATAAACTCGTCTGCAGCAGCCTTTGCAGCCTGCCAGCGGGCGGGATCATAATTGGTGTAGCAGGTGTACTCATCGGCCTTGGGATGCCACAGAGTGTTGGAGTTGAGGGTGGGCGAAGCGGCGTAGCACAGGATACGGAGCTTGAGGCCCAGGGCAGCTGCGCGTGTAAGGCGGCCGTCATCGGCGGCGGAAACCTTCCAGGGCAGATCCGGTGCGGCTTCGTCACAGAGTTTCACTATATAGTCGATGGTCTCAGCGAAGGTGTTGCGGCGGAATTCCATCTTTTCGTCGGTACGTACGGCATGGTCGATAATGGGGACGCCGCCAACGAAACGCACCATATTGGCATAGCAGATGGCCATAACCATCTTGGCCTCGGCCTTCTTCTGTGCCAGTGCGGCGGGATCGGCATTGGGAATGCGGTCTGCGTTCTCCAGGAACAGCCAGGCGTAACGGATGGCCTTGTAGTCCTGCTCGGAGCCGAAGCGGTAGGTTTCACCGCCTACTCCGTGGCCGGACATATTGGCGCTGAGGCCGCCGGTGTAATAGAGGTCGTTGGGGCCGTCACCCTCGGTATGCTTACCGCTGATGAAGTGGTCAGTAATGGATTCAAGGAAGTCCGATCCCATCTTGCTGTCGTCACTTGTGACGATGCCGTAAGGGAGGTAGTAATATGCCTGTACAAGCACCTTATCAGCGTCCTTGAGGGAAGCAAACAGGGTGTCGATGGTTGCGCCGGAGGTTTCCGGAGCCTTGGACAGGCCTGCGTCGCCAAGCTTCATGCTTTCACAGGCAACCAGTCCTGCCGCCAGGGCGGCGATAGCCAAGTATTTAACTGTATTGTTCATGGTCAGCTTGGTTTAGAAGGTGATGTTGAGTGCAAGGTTATAGGTCTTCACCAGAGGATACTGGCCGTCGGAGTCGTCGGAACGGGCTTCAGGGTCCTGAAGTTTCATCTTGGAGAAGGTAAGGAGGTTGTAGCCTGTGAACATAAGGCCGAGGGAACGGATGCCCATCTTCTCAAGGAGCCTGCCCTTGGAGAAGGTGTAGCCGAAGCTGGCGCTCTTCAGACGCAGATAGGAAGCGTCCACGGTCCACAGGGTGGAGTCCATTGAGTTCCAAGGGTAGTTGGTCTTGGTGAAACGCGGCAGGGTACCGTCTTCGCGGCCGGGGGCCCAGTCGTTGTCGTCCGGGATCCAGCTGTTCTCAGCAAAGTAGGTAAGGAGGCCGCGGTGGCCGGAGTTGGTGAAAGGAATGCGGTAGTCCATGTTCCACACACGGCTCACGTTGGTTGCGGCAACCCAGTTGAGGTTCAGGTTGAAGCCCTTGTAACCGTATTTCCAGTTGGAGCCGAACACATATTCCGGACGGTCAGGATAACCGTCAATCATCATATCGTTACCGTCGATGACCATATCGCCGTTGAGGTCCTCGTACATACAGTCACCTGGATAGACGGTGGTATTGGGCTGGGGAAGGTCGGCATTCAGGCGCTGTACGCCGTTCTCGTCGATATAGAAGTCGCTCTTCTGATACAGGCGCTCGTACTGGTACAGTTTGTGACGGTTTGTGGGGCCGCCGGTTTCCGCCTGGTAGGGGTACTCCGGTTCAACCTCGTCCATATCTATGATCTTGTTGCGGGCGAAGGTTACGTTGGCGCCGATATCGTAGGTGAAGCTGCCGATGTGGTCCTTATAGCCAATCTCTATCTCATAACCGTGGTTGTCCACAACACCAAGGTTCATGTTGTTTGGCGTGAAGGCGATGACGCCCGGCAGGGACTTCGGGGAGATCAGGATACCGGTACGGTGCTCCCTGAAGATATCTCCGGAGAAGTGCAGCTTGTAGTTGAACATATCCAGGTCAAGGCCGATGTTGGACTTGACGGCGGTTTCCCAGGTAACGCCCTCGTTGCCGGGGGTCCCCATCTCATAGCGGGGAACACCGTCGCTCTTGCCTGTGCCGAAGTAATACGCTCCGGCTTCGGTCCAGACACCCTCCATATACATGAATCGGGCGCTGCTTCCCTTGTCGGAACCAACCTTACCGATGGATCCGCGCAGTTTGAGGAAGTCGATGGCCTTGGCCCTCTTCATGAACTTTTCTTCGCTTATGACCCAACCGAGGGAGATTGACGGGAACAGACCGTAGCGGGTCTTGCCGGGAGCGAAGTTCTCGGAACCGTTGTAACCGGCGCTCACGTCAACCAGGTATTTGTCTGCATAAGCATAGGTGGCGCGCCCTACCCAGCCAACATATCCGCGGGGCAGCCAGGAATACCTGCTGGGATAGTAGTCGCGGGACTGGTTGTAAAGGAACAGGCCGCTCACGGCGTGCTTCCCGAACTTGCGGCTGTAATCCAGGCTGGCCTCGAGGTACCAGCTCTTGTCGTCAGAGGTGGACTCGCTGTAGCTGAGCGTGGGTTCACTTCCTGAAAGGACCAGGATATAGGAGCGGTCAAAGGCGGGATCTGCCAGGCTCAGGCCGGAATCGTTGGCCCAGGAGGCGTACTCCACAGTCTGGTGGTAACCGCCGCTTCCGCTGTGCTTCTTGGTGATGGACATGGTGGTGTCGTAGCTGCCTTTTACCTTGAACTTGAGGCCCTTGGTGATAAAGTCCAGCTTCTGTGTGATGGTCATGTCCATGCCCAGTGTGGTCTTGTACTTGTTCTGGTAACCAGTCCAGTAGTAGTATTCCCAACCATTCCACTTAGTCAGGGCGTCAGGCAGGGCCTGAGTGGAAACCACCGTGACGGGGAGGCCGTTCACCGTGCCAGGGCTGGCAGTAGGGTGTGACCACAGCATGGAGCGCATCCAGATGTTGTCCGCTCCGGCTATCGGCTCCTGGGTATTGCCTATCATACCGCTGATGTTGAACTTCATGTCCGTGGTTTCGGTGAGCTTGAAGTCCAGGTTGGCACGGTAGTTATAACGGTTGTAGGAGAAGTTGTTGTTGTAGGTTACGCCGGGAATCTGCTTCAGGAGACCGTCCTGGAACATATAACCCATTGAGACGAAGTATTTCACCTTGTCCGAGCCGCCGCTGATGTTCACGTTGTTCTTGGTCTGGAGGAAGGCCTTGCGGAACATTTCCTCGTTCCAGTGGGTGTTGGGGAACATCAGGGGATCGCTTCCCGTGCGGTAGGCCTCGATGGCCTCGCGGGTGAAGTACTGCTTGTAGTCGGTGATGCCGTCGTTCTGCTTGTACACGTTGTAGTAGCGTGCATAGTCATAGCTGTCGCACTGGGTGATATAGGCCATAGGGACCTGCACACCGGTGATGGACGACGCCGTGATCTTGGGCTTGCCCACGTCACCGCGCTTGGTGGTGATGATGATGACACCGTTAGCGCCTCGCACACCGAACACTGCCGTTGAGGCGGCGTCCTTCAGGATGGAAAGGCTCTCGATTTCATTGGGGTCTACCGTGTTCATAGGACGTTCCACACCATCCACAAGGATGAGAGGAGTGGAAGCGCTCTCACTCAGGGAGCCGACGCCTCTGATGTAGATCTTGGCGTTGTCTTCACCGGGCTGACCGGTTTCCTGGACGGTGGAGACACCGGGCATCTGGCCGGCCAGCACGTTGGTCACGTCGGCAACGGGAGCCTTGATGAGGGCTTTGTTGTCGATGGCCGTGACGGCGCCGGTAACCGTAGCCTTGGTCTGCGTGCTGTACGCAACCACAACCGTGGCTTCGATGGACTGGGTGTCATCCCTCAGAACCACCGTGAAGCTCCGCTGCTTGCCCACGGTGACCTCTTCGGTCACGTAACCAAGGGCGGAAACCTCCAGGACAGCAGTCTCGGAAGGGACCGTCAGGACAAAGTTGCCGTCGAAGTCCGCAGCCGCGCCGGTGGTGGTTCCCTTTACGGTAACGCCCGCACCGATGACCGGAAGTCCTTCGGAGTCTATGATCTTACCTTTTACGGTAATTCCTCTCTGCGCCAGGGCCTGAGGGCTCAGCATCAGGAGCAGACTCCCAAGAACAGCCAGTCTTAGTAAATGGACTACTTTTTTCATTGGTTAGTTGGTTAGTTTATTGGTTTTTATAGTTAAATATCTCTATTTCAGGAGTTTTCTTACAAGTTCACCAACTTCGGAATTCTCGTGAATGCCGGCAAAATCCTCTGCATGGGGACCGTAGGCGAAAACCGGAACCACTATGCCGTCGTGACCCTTGGTGGAGAAGTGAACCTTCACGGTCCTCTCTTCAAGGCTGCCCTTCAGGAGGGTAAGGCCGCCGGTATTGTGGTCTGCGGTTACAAGGACAAGGGTGTGGCCGTCCTTTTCTGCCCATTCCAGGACGGCCCCGATCACCTTATCGAAATCGAAGAGCTCTTCGCACATATAACCAACCTTATTGCGATGGCACCAGTCATCAATCTGGGAGCCCTCGACCATGAGGAAGAAGCCCTTCTTATTGTCCAGCATCTGAATTGCCTTCATGGTGCTCTCCATGAGGATGGGACCACGGTCAAGCGCGGGTTTGAGGTCGTACTCGTCGTACAGGCCCAGGAACTTGTCCCCCTGGGCACCGGCAATGTCTTCAAGCTTGTCTACGTATGTGTACCCCTTGGCCTTCATCTCGTCAATGAGGTTGCGGCCGTCGGAGCGCTTGTTCCAGAAATGGGTGCCGCCGCCGGAGATGAAATCAACTCCGGAGTCCACATACTGGGCGGCAAGGCCTTCCTCGTCCTTGCGGGAAGGGCCGTGGATGGCAAAATCGGCCGGAGTGGCGTCATTGATGCGGCAGGTGACGGCAAGGCCTGTCTTCATACCCTTTTTCTGCGCCAGGTGGAGCGAGGTCACAAAGGGATTCTGGTCCTTGTCTATGCCGATGTATCCGTACTTGGTCTTCTCTCCGGAAGACAGCGCGGTGCCGCCGGCGCAGGAATCCGTGATGAGACGGTCCGTGCAGTAGGTACGGGAATATCCGCACACCGGCATCTGGTCTATGTTGAGGGCGCCTCCATTGGCCACCCAGCCCACGGACCACTGGCTGAGGCCGGTTCCGTCGCCTATAAGGAAGATGATGTTCTTCACCTTCTTGCTCTTTGGCTGCTTTACGGTAACCGTCCGGTAAGGGGTCTCGACGGTATACTGGTCGTCCTTGGAGAAGGAGTAGGTGGCGTATTTTGACCTGTCACGGTCAAGGTCTTCGGGGGTCTGGGCAAAGGCCCATGCGCCAAGGAGCAGGGCTCCGGCTGCAAGCATTATTTTTCTCATAGATTCCATCCTTCAAGTGTTATGTTTGCGTCTTTTTCCGTGCAAAGCACAGTGCGGGTCTCTCCGGGAACCAGGGAGAAGAAGTTGTCCTCCCAGATTGCGCCGCCCTTCAGCTTGCCGCAGCCGCACTTGGCCTTGAGGATAAGCTGGTAGGCTACCACCGGGGAATTGTTTTTAAGCGTTACAAGGACGCCGTCCTCCGCAGGCTGAGTGGTCATCTCAACGCTTGCCTTGGGAAGGTTGGTAACGAAGGAGAGGTCTGCGTATCCGGTCATGGGGATGCCCCACCAGTCGGCCTTCTTCCATTCATATTCTCCGCCTGCAGCGGGGACGCAGTAGAAATTGTGCGCAACCACCTTGCCTTCCGCATCTTTGAGCTCCAGGGAAAGGAAGCCTTCCCCTTCCGGGAGGGTCTCCACCACAAACGGCCTTCTGGCCTTGCTGCGGAAGCGGTAGTCGTTGCAGCTCACCGTGCGGGACCTGGAGTCCAGATAGCGGACGGTTGCGCTGTAATAGGCCTCGGGCACAACGTCGTTCACGCACCAGACTTCGCGCGTACCATAATTATATATAAGCTGTACGGGCGCACACGCGTTCTTGACGCCATAGTAGCCCGCGGTTGGCACAAGGTACCAGTCGTAAAGCTGCCAGTACATGGACGGCCAGGCGCTGTTGAGCATCCAGTTCACAATGCCCGTTGCCTGCTTGTCTATATTGCAGCGGAAGGCCTCGTACATGGCGCGGGTGGCGTCGTAGTCCAGGGCGTGGGCCTTTTTGATATAATCGTCAAAGGAGGTGGCCTTCCCGTAGGTACCGTCCATAACGTTCACCTGGAAGTCCATGTTGTTCATGTGGGACGATGAAGCCGTGCAGTGATAGTCCCAGGTCTTGTTCAGGGGCCACTCGGGGGCTCCGCCAAGCAGGCGCTTCACGTTCTCTGCCTGGGGGATGTTGAGGCCGGGATTGGTCTCCGTGTTAAATCCGTAGGCACCTCCCCTCTCGGTGTCGATATACCAGTAATCGGGACCCACGTACTCGTACGGGCCGGCCATCTTCATGCCGGAGTGTCCTGTAACTTCGCTCCTGACTGCGCTGGCGGAGCAGACATAGGGCCTGTACTCGTACTTGTCGTATATCTTCATGTATTCCTTCTCGAGGCTGGGTAGTGGAGCACGGTCGCTGCCCGTGAGCCATGCAATCACGGAAGGATGGTTCCTGAGGCGGATAATCTGGTCCCTGAAGTACCTGGCGGCCAGGGTTTCCCAGGGCTCGCCGGAGATGCAACCGTTGCGTCTTGTCTCCGGAAGGCCGCAGTAGTCTTCCCACTCCCACTGGCAGCTGAAGCCCACTATCGCCAGGAGGCCCAGCTGGTCGCAGAGGTTGTAGATGGTGTCGTCCTTTCCCCAGATATCCTCGAAGCGGATGCTGTTGAGGCCCATGTCCTTGACCATCAGGGCCTGCTTCAGGAGGCTTTCAGGGGTGTCCTGCATGAAGATATCGTCCGTCCAGCCGGCACTCTTGATGAGGACCTTCTTTCCGTTGAGGATGAAGCGGCGGTACTTGCCGTCAACCAGCTCGGACTGAATGTCCCTGAGGCCGAAGGTAATATCCCTGCTGTGCGATATTTTCTTTCCCACGGCAAACACGGCGCTGAGGTGATAGAGCTCCGGAGAACCCATTTCCGCACTCCACCAGATCCGGGGATTCACAACCTTTTCCTTATGGGTAATCACCTTTGTCTCCCCTGCCGCAAGGCTCACGGGAATCTCAATATATCCGCCGCCCTCGTATGCGGCCTTGAGCGTACCCTTCACCGGCTTTACGGCACGGTTCACAAGGGTGGCCTCCATTATGAATGAGGCATCGGACAGGTCCTTTACGTTTACCTCGGGCTTCACAAACAGGTCCTGGATCTGGACGTTGGGGGTGGCTATGAGCGTAACGGCGCCAAGGATACCCATGGTCTCGTCCACGGGGCGGGGATTCCAGTCCACATAACCGTGGTTGAGGCTCTGGGCGGGGGCCTTGAAGACCTTTACCTGGAGGGTGTTGTTGGCCTTGACTATGCCGCTCAGATCATATTCCCTGACGATGTAGGGGCCCACCGTGGTGTCCGCGGTGGCGAGGGTCTTGCCGTTGAGGACAATCTCCGCGCTGTATCCCAGGCTGTTGAAGCGGAGCACGTTACGGAGCGTGGTGTTGGCCTTGAACTTTGTGGTGTACACCCACGGCGTGTCAAAGAGGGTCTTGTCTATGCTCTTGTAGTTCTCACCTTCCAGGACGTTCTTGCCAAACACCCCGGCATTGTTGAGGGCGCCGGCCACTGTACAGGGAACGGTTACCTTTATGCTCTGCTTTGAGCCTTCCTGGTTAAGGGTCCACTGGGTGAGCTCCTGCGCACCTGCGCATGCGCTCGCGAGCATCATGATAGTTGCAGCTATAATCTTTATTTTCATATCCTTAGTTGGTAAGTTGAGATGCGCCAAGAACGGGAATATCCCCCTGGGGAAGAACTTCTATCTTAAGGGTTTCAAGGGCTTTTACGTACGGATAGCGCATGGCCAGGGTCTTCTCCATGGAGCATTTGAAATGCCTGAACGAATTTGCCACGCCCCCGCCGAAGACAATGCGGTCTGCGTCGTAAGCGTACATTACCACGGCCAGGAATTCTCCAAGATGACGGCCGAATTCGTCAAACACCGCCAGGGCGTTCTCGTCACCGTTATCTGCCTGTTCACAGATCTCTTTTCCGCCAATCTTACGAGCAGTGAAGAACTTCTTGGAGCAGAACTCTTCATAGTCGTGGCCGTTATAAGGCAAAGCGCCTATCTCCCCTACGCCGCAATGAGAGCCGTCCATGAGTTTACCGTCAACGATTACACCCACGCCCAGGCCGGTGCCCAGCGTGATGCCAACGACTACCTTTTCCTTAGCGCCCAGCTTTGCGGCCGCGCCAAGAGCGAAGCAGTTGGAGTCGTTATTTACCGATACGGGAATCCCGAAGCACTTTTCCACGGCTTCCTTGATGTGGACCTCGTCCCAGGAAGGGATGTTGGCGGCCTGGTAAGCAATGCCTTTGGCGGGATCCACAAGCGTGGGGACCCCAATGCCGATGTGCGTTACCTCGGGGGTGATGATTTCAGAAATCTTTACACAGAGATAGTCCAGCGTCTGCTGTTTATTCCATTCGTATTCGAAGGAAGGGACGGTTTTCTTCACAACAATGTCTGAGCCCTGTACAAGGCCCATATTGATAGTGGTACCGCCGATGTCGATTCCCAGGAGCATGCGATTATCAGTGGTTATCAGGTTTAGTTACCACAAAAATAATCGAAGAAGAACTCCCAAATTACGAAATATGCGTATTTATACTCCCAATTTGCGCAGGTCCTGTTTTCTGTATTCTGTGGGAGTACATCCCTTGAGCGCCCGGAAACGGCGGGATATGCTCTTTGTATCGGGCTCGTCCATACGGGCGGCTATCTCCGAAACCGTGTCCGAAGACGACACCAGCTGCTGGGCGAAATAGTCCATCCGGAGGTTGGAAATGACTGTATAGATGCTGGATCCGGTGACGTCCTTGAAGCGCTGCTCCAGCAGCCTCCGGGACACCGGGACCTGCTTTATTACATCTGAAACCTGAATTTTCCTTGAGCGATTCTGATAGATATAGCGCAAGGCTTCCGCCACCACAGGGTCCTTTGTGGCCATTATACCGGTTGAGCCCCTTCCTATTATGGCTATGGGACGTATTACGATATCCTGTCCGGGATATGTAGGGTCCTCCACCATTCTTGTGGCCATTTCCGCCACCTCGTACCCGGCCTTCTCGATGTCCATGTTCACCGACGTAATTGCAGGAACGGTAAGGTTGCATGTAACCTCGTCATTGTCCACACCGATTATGGCAACGTCCAGAGGAACATTTATTCCCATCGCCTGACATGTTTCCAGCAGGATTTCCGCCTGATTGTCGTCACATGCAAAGATGCCGATAGGCTTTGGCAGGGACAGAAGCCACTGCTGCAGATCCGCCGTATCATAATTCCACATGGACGAAAGCTGCCTGTCCACAAAGACATGGATGCTGTTCACGTGGAACTGGCCCCTGAGCATGTCCTCATATCCTTTCCTGCGGCCGTCGCTCCAGCAAACGGACTCGTACCCGAAGAAGCCGAAGTTCTTGAAGCCGTGTCCGCACAGGCGGGCAGCCACCATTGATCCGGTAAGCTCGTAGTCCGCCGTGATGTTGGGGATTTCGTCAAACTTGGAGATATAGTCCTGGGCTATGGCCACTATTCCGTTTTTCCGGAAAAGGGAGACGTCGTCGCCGGGGTCGAACTGGCCTATGACCACGTTCGCCCTCCAGTTCTGAGCCCACCGGACCACGCCCTTTATGCCGATTTTCCTCTTGTAGGACGGCGGCATCTTGCACACCACCCACGGCTGCTCCGAGCGCCTGGACCAGGCCATGATGCCGCGGAGCAGCCTGTAAGGAAACTGCTCTGTGAAATCCGATATTATAAGTAGTCTCATCAGTTAACGTGATAAGAAATGCCAATCTTCTGATAATAAGGAAGTTCCTTGTCGTTTATAATGCTGTAGAACTTGTTGAAGTCGTCCACGAAGGCGGGATCGTCGGAGACTGTGGTGCCTTCCCATACGGGAGAGGCGTTCCAGCCGCGCTCGAAAAGGCCCAGGGCCTTCGGGAAGAGATAGTAGGTTACATGGTCGAAGCTGCGGATGGTCTCGCTCCAGAGCTGTCCCTGTACGCCTATGATATTCTCCTTTGCCACCAGAGGAGTCTTTCCGTCCGGGGCATCTGCAATCTTCTTTATCTTGCCGTGGTCGTCCCAGCGGACGCTGCGGTACATGCTGTAAGGCAGCAGGGAGAATGTCCTGCGCTCGTCTACGAATCCGCCCCAGTTGTGTCCCCTCTCCAGCTTGGAGTCGTTGTACGCAAAGTCCAGGTAGGCATTGGGGGCCGATGAGATGACCACCGGGATGCCCTGGTTTGCAAACTGGTAGGGAAGTTCCTCCCTGCCGTGGGATACCGTCCATACGTTGGTAAAGCCAAGGCCGGAGGCCAGTTGGGCTGCGTTTTCCGGCTGCAGGTTCTGCACCAGCTCCTGCCATCCGGCCACCTTGACGCCCTTTGCCGCTGCAATGTCCAGCACCCGGCCCACATAGTAGTCCTTGAGCCTGTCAACGCTTGTCCAGCCGTTCTCCGCCATAAGCTTCTGACATGCGGGAGATCCAATCCATGCTCCTTCAGGAACCTCGTCACCGCCCACATGGATAACCTCCAGCGGCACACCGGCCTCTTCATAAAGGGCGATGAGCCCGTCAAACACGGTCTCGATGAACTTGTAGGTGGACTCCAGCGCCACGTTTATGGCGTTGTCCGTATAGTCCTGTACGGAAACGTACTTGGAAGTGTCTTCCGGCTCGGAAAGCAGGCAGGAGGTGTCTCCGGTGCGCTCCGCCCTCTTTTCCATGGCCTTGATGGCGGCCCTGGAATGACCGGGGGTGTCGAACTCGGGAATAACCCTTATATGGTGCTCCGCGGCATATTTCAGGATTTCCACAAAGTCCTTGTGGGAATAGTAGCCGCTGGCGGTTCCGGCAAGGTCGTTGCGGTCCAGGGATGCGCTGTAGGTGGGCTGCAGGGCATCGGGCTCGGAAATGGAGCCGTCTTCATTCAGTACCGGAAGGCCGCGGAAGGCGCCGTAGGAGGTGAGCTCCGGGAGGGCGTCTATCTCCACTCTCCAGCCCTCGTCGTCACCCATGTGAAGGTGAAGGACGTTTGCCTTGTAGCGGGACATGAGGTCGATGAGCCTGAGAAGGCCCTCCTTCTTTGTGAAATTGCGGCTTACATCCAGCATTATTCCGCGGTACGGGAGGTCCGGCCAGTCCTCGATGACCATGCTGGCAACCTTGGCACCTGCGGCGCTTTCGCGGATCTTGCCAAGGGTTGTGCCTGCCCAGTACTCTGCGTCCGCATCGGCGGCCTCAAGGAGAGCCTTATCGTCCATAAGGGTAATCCTGTACCAGCCGGGGCACTTGTCCCGGACGGTGGCAACGGACGTCCACTGCGCAGGAACTGAGGTTTCACCGTCCCCTTTCTCCACGCTCTTGAGGCGGGGAATCATGTCCTCGACACCTGTGTTCACGTGGCTCCATTCAAACGAGTGCTTTGGCTCGGCCGGAAGGTAATCGTACTTTACTTCCAGCTTCACGGGACGCTTGCCGGGCTTCACAAGGTAGAAGGCTTCAGGCGCACGGCACTGGTTCACAAGGGTGCGGGCGGTGTAATTCAAGTGAAGGGTTTCCCCCTTGGTGTCTGCCTCGGGAACAATCCTGTAAAGAGTACCGCTTATGTGCTCAATCTTGCCCTCAGATCCCTCCAGCATGGTTGTGGGGGTCCTGAACTGGCTGAACCAGATGTACCAGCCCGTCCCTGCGGGAGGGTTCTGGATTTCCATGGTGAAGCTGGAATGCCTCTTGTCTACGGACTCCCCTTCTTTCCAGGAGACGGAGGTCTTGCCACAAGATACAAGCGCAAGCGCGATAAGTAGGATAAACTGCTTCATGGTTATTGGGTTTTATTGTTTATTTTCTTCCTGCCTTGCCTGCTGGACGGGAATCTGCCGCCCGTCCTTCCAGGCCACTACGGTTGCCTCCGGGAATCCCTGCTTCCGGACCAGGTTAAGCTCCATCACGGCATCGTCATACTTCCGGAACATGCCCACGGTATACACGCGCTGGAGTTTGGCCGTTATCCTGTCGTACACGGGCCACAGTCCGCCGAAGTCCTCTATGCTCAGACGTTTGAGGGTGCTCGCGAACTGAATCTGGTACACCAGGCCCTCGGGCAGGGTCATGTCCTGCGCCATTCGGCCTATCTTGCCTATGTTTATGGTACCGCTTCGGCGGGCCCTGGCCATCTTTATCCTTATCCTGGGCCCCATGAGGTTCTTGCTGAAGGTGTAGCTTCCGCCTGCGCCCACGACCTCCTTGTCCTGGCTCCCGGAAGCCGACGCCATGCCCTCCTTCAGGAAGGCATCGCTCAGAAGCTGCTTTTCCAGCTGGACGTCCTGCAGCTGGCGCTGGAGCTCCTCAAGGCGCTGCCTGGACTCATCGTTCTGGTGCTTCGCGACGGAGTCTCTCAGGGCGCGCTCCTCGTTGGACTTCTGCATGTAGAGGCGTGAGTTGGCCGATTCTTCAAAGCCCGCGGAGAAGGAATCGTGGTCCAGGCGGCCCAGCTCCTGGGCTGGGCGAAGGGAGGCTATCCGGAGTATCTCCTCGTGGCTCGAGACCACCTTGCGTTCACGGGAACCGGCATAATCCACCACATACACATAGACACTGTCCTTTGAGCAGTCCCGGTTGGAGGCGAATATTGTGTATTTGCCGTCCTCGGTGTCCATAAGGAGGAAATCGTCCGCCGGAGAATTGAAGGGGAAACCCATGTTCACGGGGTCCTGCCAGGTTTTTGTGACGGGGTCCCAGGTGCTGGAATAAAGGTCGTAACCGCCCATGCCGTAGAGCTCGTCGGAGGCGAAGTAAAGGGTTTTCCCATCGGGAGAAAGCATGGGGAAAATCTCGTTTCCCATGGTTGTAAGTGATTCTCCAAGAAGGCGCGGGGCCGTCCAGAGGGTGTCTGTCATGTGTGTGATGAAGAGGCTTCTGGTTCCGGCAAAATCTGCCGCGCTGAAGATAATGCTCTTATCTCCCCTGGGATAGTATGTGGGATATCCTTCCAGAGAATCCAGGGGGTTGGGACTGGCATGCCAGCTCTGGGATTTAAGCGGATAGTACTGGAAGAAATCCCTGCGGGAGAACCTCTGGCGCTCCACCACGTTGGGATCGGCACAGAAATCCGCCATGTTGCTGGCGTTCATGGCCTGCTGGGTGCGCTTCATAAGGAGGGTCAGGGTGCTCTCGTCCTCCGCAAACTCCGAGGCCTGGGAGTACACGTCCTGCGCTTCCTCGAAATAGTACGCCCGGAGCAGGCTGTCAGCCTGGTCCACAAGATGCCGTACCCTCGGGGGCATGTCCTGCCCCCGCAGGGAGAATCCCGCGGCAACGAGCGAAAGCAGTATGCAAGCCAGACCTCTGCGCATTTTGTGAGTATAGCTTACAAATGTAACAAATAGTTATGACATACTTCCCTTTTAAGGGAAAAATCGTACCGCCGCCGATGTTTTTGGTATAAATACTTGAAAGTATATGCGGTTTATTGGAAAAAAGTAGTAAATTTGCAGCCTATTTTGCCCTGACGCCTACCGCGCCGGGGTCAAATGGGCTGAAATAATTCAAATTTAAAGATAAACTGATATGCAAAGCAAAGGTTGGATCCGTCTTGTGGCTATCCTGCTTGGTCTTGCCTCTATCTGGCAGCTTTCCTTCACCGCGGTAACCCGCATTGAGGAAAACAAGGCCAGGAAAGCGGCAGAACAGCAGGCACTGCAATTCGTCGAAACTAACAACGTGGCCGCGGAAGTACGCGAGTTCGTGCTTGACTCCGTCGCCAACATCCGTAACAGGGCTTATGTAGATTCCATCAGCGCTGAGAAAGTGTTCATGGGATACACCTACAAGAGCGCAAAGGAAAAAGAAATCAATCTTGGCCTGGACCTCAAGGGCGGTATGAACGTCATGCTTCAGGTGCAGCTGGAAGACCTTGTGAAGGCCCTCTCCGGCAACAGCACGGACCCGGACTTCATCGCCGCAATGGACGAGGCAAAGAAGAATAACGTCAACTCCAGCGCAGACTTCATCGGCCTGTTCCGTGAAGCCTGGGAGAAAGTGGCCCCGGGCCGCCGTCTGGCAGAGGTCTTCGCAACCTACGAGCTCCGCGACAAGATTGCCAACGATGCCACCAACGACAAGGTCATCGAGGTCATACGCGCAGAGGCCAAGAGCGCTGTGGACAACTCCTTCAACGTTCTCCGCAACCGTATCGACCGCTTCGGCGTCACCCAGCCCAACATCCAGCAGGTAGGTACCTCCGGCAAGATTCTCATCGAACTTCCCGGTGTCAAGGATCCTGAGCGTGTGCGCAAGCTCCTCCAGGGCACCGCATCCCTCGAGTTCTGGCCCACCTTCATGGGTAACGAGGTAGACCTCTATGCCGTAGACGCCCGCGTGAGCGAGATCCTCGGCAACCTGGGCGACAGCACCGCAGTTGCAAATCCCCTCTTCCGCGTCCTCAGCCCCAGCGGCTGGAACAACGCCTGCATAGGTTTTGCACAGGGTGTCGACACCGTTACCGTAAACCGCTACCTGGCCATGGCAGAGGATGTTCTCCCCCAGGGCTTCCGCGGTATGTGGTCCGTAAAGCCTTCAGAACTTGTCCAGGGCAACAACCTGTACGAACTCGTAGCCATCAAGGTCACCTCCCGTGACGGCAAGGCTCCCCTTGACGGCGGTGTGGTAACCGACGCCCGCGTGAACTTCAACGGTGCACAGCGCGGCGGCAGCGGCGCTCCTTCCGTGTCCATGACCATGAACGCAGAGGGCGCCTCCATCTGGGCCCACCTCACCAAGGACAACATCGGCAAGCAGGTCGCTATCGTCCTTGACGGTCTGGTGTACTCTTATCCTACCGTAAACACGGAAATCACCGGCGGTTCTTCCGAGATCACCGGTAACTTCGACGTCCAGGAAGCAGAAGACCTTGCAAACGTGCTCAAGTCCGGTAAGCTCCCCGCCCCTGCCACCATCATCCAGGAGCAGGTGGTCGGTCCTACCCTGGGCTCCGCATCCATCAAGGCCGGTCTCATAAGCTTCCTCATCGCTTTCTGCCTGGTGCTCATCTACATGGTATTCTTCTACCAGGGCGCCGGTCTCATTGCCGATGCAGCACTGCTCTGCAACGTCCTTCTCCTGTTCGGTGTCCTCGTAAGCTTCGGCGCTGTCCTCACCCTGCCCGGTATCGCGGGTCTGGTCCTGACCCTGGGTATGGCAGTGGACGCCAACGTTATTATCTATGAGCGCATCAAGGAAGAGCTTGCTGCGGGCAAGGGCTTCTCCCTGGCCGTTTCCGACGGTTACAAGAACGCCTACTCCGCAATTATCGACGGTCAGCTCACAACCCTCATCACCGGTATCATCCTCTATATCTTCGGTTCCGGTCCTGTCCAGGGCTTTGCCACCACGCTGATCATTGGTATCATCACTTCCGTGCTCACCTCCATCTTCATCACCCGCATCATCTTCGACGACCGCATCAAGGCCGGCAAGACCGTTGCCCTGTCCAACAAGCTCACCCAGAATATTCTCAAGAATACCAAGGCAGACTTCATCGGCGCAAAGAAATGGTCTTACCTCATCTCCGGTGCCCTCATCGTGATTTCCATCGCCAGCATCGCCTTCAAGGGCTTCAGCTATGGTGTAGACTTCACCGGTGGCCGTACCTACGTTGTTCGCTTTGACAAGGCCGTTACCGCAGAAGATGTGCGCGCATCCGTGGAAGACGTGTTCAAGGCCGCTGCAGAAGCAGAGGGTATCGGCCAGTACTCCGTGGAAGTGAAGCAGTTCGGCGGTGACTCCCAGATGAAGATCACCACCCAGTACAAGAACGACAGCGAAAGCACTGCAGTTGACGCAGAGATCGAAGGTCTCCTGTTCAACGCCCTCAAGGGCTTCTACGCAGAGGAAATAACCCTGGCAAACTTCACCTCAACCCTGGAGAACCCCAACGGTATCATCTCCTCCGACAAGGTTGGTCCTACCATCGCCCGCGACATCACCCGCAGCGCAGTCATCGCCGTCATCCTTGCCCTCATCGCCATCTTCATCTACATCGCACTGCGGTTCAAGGGATGGACCTGGGGCCTTGGCGGCGTGGTCTCACTGGCCCACACGGCTATCATCGTCATCGGCTTCTTCTCCCTGTTCAACGGTATCCTGCCGTTCAACCTGGACGTAGACCAGACCTTCATTGCAGCTATCCTCACCATCATCGGTTACGCCATCAACGATAACGTGGTTATCTTCGACCGCATCCGTGAGCAGAGGGGCCTGCACCCGAAGGAAGACTTCCGCACCACGGTGAACACCGCCCTTAACGCCACCCTCACCCGTACCCTCAACACCTCCGTATCCACCCTCCTTCCTATGATTGCAATCGCAATCTGGGGCGGTGAGTCCATCAGGGGTCTTGCAGTGGCACTCTGCCTGGGTGTTGTTATCGGCACCTACGCATCCATCATGATCGGTACCCCCATCATGTACGATGCCACCGCTGCAGCAGCCAAGAAGAAGGCGTAAACGTCATCAGGCGGGCCCGTGCCGTCATCCCCGACCTGATCGGGGATCTCAACCACAGTTTTGTCACGGGCGGCCACGTTTTGGCTCACAAATGTAAAAGGTTCGGTTTTTTTGACCGAACCTTTTACATTATACGCCTTGTGGGGCTATTTTACGTAAATGGTTCGGCACTTTTTTCCGAACCTTTCACATTTCTGGAGAGTTACCTGCGGGAAACTTCGTAGTGGTCCAGGCCAATGCGGTGGAGATCCTGGATGAATTCCTGGGTAACGGCAACCTGGTACTTCTTGGAGTAGAACTGGATGCGGTAGCGGGTCTGGGGGTCGTAGATGAAGATGTTGAGCGGGATGCTGCCCTTGTGGTTCTTGATCACCTTTACGAAGTCCTTGCGGAAGGTTTCCGTGAGCATGGGGGTTTCTATATCCAGGTTAAAACCGGTGAGGACCTCGTCAGAAAGGTTGCCAAGGAGCGTCACCTTGCGCAGTTTAAAGGCGTAGGGAGCCGTTTTACCCTGGGCTTTTTCCTCCGGTTTTAGGAAGAATTTCTCTTCTATCACGCCCTCCAGGAACAGCGAGGCGCGAGGGCTCATGTACTGCATGAAGGTCTCGTGATCCTTGCCGAAGAGAGCCAGCTCGTAAGAGCCGCTGTAGTCTTCCAGCGTGGTGCGGGAATACGGCTTTCCGCCCTTCGTAGTGAGGTTTTTCACATCGGCAACTATTCCTGCAACATAGACCTTGGCGCTCTGCTTTTTGCTCTCACACTCGGCAACATAGTTGGAAAGCTCGGCCAGCTTCTGGTTGGTGAAGTTCTTTATTTCAAAGCTGTAGCGGTCCAGCGGATGAGAGCTCAGGTACATGCCCACGAGTTCCTTTTCCCGCTGGAGGACGTCCAGGATGTCCATATCGCCCTCGTTCTCCGGCAGGGGAGGACGCTCCGGCTTCATTTCCTCCATGTCTCCGAAGAGCGATACTCCGCCGCTCAGGCTGTCGTTCTTGTAGAGCTCTCCGTAGCGCACTATCTCGTCTATGAACATGTCTGCGGTGCGGCCGGGCTGGAAGAACATTGACCTTTTGTGGCCGAAGCTGTCAAAGGCGCCGGAGTTCACAAGGCACTCGAAACTCTTGCGGTTAACGCTGCCGGCCATTCGTTCCACAAAGTCGTAAACGTCTGTAAACAAGCCGTTTTCCTCGCGTTCTTTAATGATTGCGTCTACAATGTTGGCGCCGAAACCTTTGATGGAACTGAGGGCAAATCGGACATCGCCGTCCTTGTTTACGGTGAAGCGGCCGGTGCTCTCATTCACGTCCGGGCTAAGGACCTTGATGCCGTGGCCCTTGCAGTCGTCCATTATCTTGACGGTTTCCTCCATGCTCTTGGCGCTGTCAAGGCAGGATGCAAAGAACTCCGAGGGGTAGTGAGCCTTGAGCCAGCCGGTCTGGTAACTGACCCAGGCATAGCAGGTTGCGTGAGACTTGTTGAAGGCGTACTGGGCAAATTTCTCCCAGTCTTTCCATATCTTGTCCAGAACCTTTTCCGGGTGGCCGTTGGCTATGCCGCCACTCATGAATTTGTCCTTCAGGGAGTTCAGGATGTCTATCTGCTTCTTACCCATGGCCTTGCGGAGCTTATCAGCCTCGCCTTTGGTAAAGCCGGCAAGCTTCTGGGACAGAAGCATCACCTGCTCCTGATAGACAGTAACGCCGTAGGTGTCCTGAAGGAACTCTTCCATCTCCGGAAGGTCGTATTCAATAGCTTGCTCTCCCTGCTTTCGGGCAACAAAATCAGGAATGTAGTCCATGGGGCCGGGCCTGTAGAGAGCGTTCATTGCTATGAGGTCCTCGAAACGCTCCGGGCGCAGGCGCTGCAGCCACTGTTTCATGCCCTCGGATTCAAACTGGAACACGGAAGTGGTGTCTCCACGGCCGTAAAGCTCGAGGGTGGCCTTGTCGTCGATGGGGATGGCTTCTATGTCGATATCCTGGCCGTAATGCTCCTTAATGAGGTCCAGGCAATTGTGGATGATCTGGAGCGTAATGAGGCCAAGGAAGTCCATCTTGAGCATTCCTACATCCTCTATATAATGGCCGTCATACTGCGACGTACGTACGTCCAGGCCCGTTTCCTTATCTTTGGACAGGCATATGGGCAGATAATTGGTAAGGTCTCCCCTGCCGATGATGGTTGCGCATGCGTGCATGCCTACCTGGCGGACGCTGCCTTCCAGGGCCTGGGCGTATTTGAGGACCTCCTTATTTATTTCAGGGCCGTTCTGGAGCTCGTTTATGAATTCCGGGACAAGACGGTAGCAGTTCTTGAGGGTAATCTTTACATCAACGTCTTCCAAGCCCTTCTGGAACATTTTTCCATCGTGTTCCACGACCTTGAAACCGGGCTTGAGCTCGTCCAGCTTGGGGTTGTAAGGGTACTCTTTCTCCTTTTTTTCCGACAGGCGGTCCGGAACCATCTTGGTGAGGCGGTTGCTCTCGTCGATGCTTACGTGGCTTATGCGCGCAACATCCTTGATGGCGCTCTTTGCCGCCATGGTACCGAAGGTGATGACGCGGGACACGTGGTCCGCTCCGTATTTCTTCTCCACATAGTCGTGGGCCTTTGTGAGGTCTTCGAAGTCTACGTCGATATCCGGCATGGAAATGCGGTCCGGGTTCAGGAAACGCTCGAACAGGAGCTGGTACTTGATTGGGTCCAGATTGGTGATTCTGAGGCAGTAAGCTACAACCGAGCCAGCCGCGCTGCCACGTCCCGGCCCCACCATGCTGCCCATTGCGCGGGAAGCTGCAATATAGTCCTGGACTATGAGGAAATAGTCCGGGAAGCCCATGCGGCAGATGGTCTTGAGTTCGAATTCTATGCGCTCCTGCTGCTCCTGGGAAAGGGTTTCACCGTACCTTTCGTGCGCGCCCTTGTATGTGAGGTGGCACAGATATGCCACAGAGTTGCAGAAGCCGTCACCGCGGTAGGTTCCGTGCTTGTCAAAGCGGCCCTCGTCAATGATTTCCTTGTACTGCTCCAAGTACTTGCCAATCTCTCCCATGAAGGCGGGGTCTATATCGAAAACCGGGAGCACGGGGTCCCTGTCTATAGAGTACTCTTCTATCTTTGAAGCCACTTCAAGGGTGTTTGAGATGGCTTCCGGATGGTTGGGGAACAATTCAAGCATTTGTTCCTCAGTCTTGATATACTCCTGCTGGGTATAGCGGAGGCGCTGTGGATCGTCTATGAAGGCGTTTGTGGTGAGGCAGATGAGGCGGTCGTGAACCGGACCGTCTTCCTTGCGTACAAAATGGGCGTCGTTTGTGGCGATTACCTTTATGCCGTGCTTTTCCGCAAGCTTGAAGATTTCTTCCGTGTAGTAGCACTGGTCCTCGTACAGCTGGTTGTCCAGGCCCGGGACCTCCGTCTTGTGCTTCATCACCTCAAGGTAATAGTCCTCTCCGAAGACTCTCTTGTGCCAGGTAATGGCTTTGTCTATGGCCTCCGTGTCACGTGCCATTATGGCCCTGGGGACCTCTCCGGCAAGGCAGGCGCTGCTGCAGATAAGGCCCTCGTGGTACTTTTCAATGACCTCGTGGCTCACGCGCGGCCTGTAGTACATTCCGTTCACATGGCCCTCCGAGACTATCTTTACCAGATTGAGGTATCCCTGATAGTTCTTGGCCAGAAGAATGAGGTGATAGTAGCCCTTCTCCTTCTTCCTGTGGTTCCCTTTAGACACATAGATTTCACAACCTATTATGGGCTTTACGGAAGGGTGCTTCTTGGCGTATTTGAAGAACTCTTTTACGCCGTACATATTGCCGTGGTCCGTTATTGCAAGGGCCGGCATGCCAAGCTCTTCTGCCCGGTTAAAAAGGTTTTCTATGGAAGACTGCCCGTCCAGAATGGAGTACTGGGTGTGGACATGAAGGTGCACGAAACTCATGTAACAAAGATAAGAAATCTCCCCCAATCTTCACAATAAAGTTTTCAACAACTCCCCCATCCACCAAAACACCCCATTTCCGTGGACAAACTGCCAAAAACACCAACTTGTCCACCAAAAACGCCAAATCGGTGGATAGACCCGGAAGAAAATGTAAAAGGTTCGGAAATAAGTGCCGAACCATTTACGTAAAATGGCCCCACAAGGCGTATAATGTAAAAGGTTCGGTCAAAATAACCGAACCTTTTACATTTGTGGGCCAAAACGTGGCCGATGGGATGACGGTGCCAGGACCGCCGGGATGACGGGTTTACTGCTGTCTGGCCAGTTTGAAGCCAATCTTGTAGTTGTCGTAGCCGGAGGCAAGCTTTGCAATCTGGCCTATGTCGGTCTTCTTTTCTCCAAGCTTGGCGAGCGCCCTCTTGATGAACTCAGTGGTCTTTTCCGAGGAGAAGAGCATCTTGACACCGTCAAGGGTGAGGTCCAGGCTGCCGGTCATTGTGAAGAACTTCATGCTGCGGCCGAAGTTGAGCGTGATGGCATCCATTTCCGGGGTCACCTGGAAGGTTCCGTTCAGAGGGAAGCCGCCGATGGTCCAGACAAAGGTCATGTCGGCCTCGTAGAACGTTATGCTCATTGTTCCAGGCTTAATGCCGAACTTGGTGAGGTATTCGTCAACCTTGGCCTCCACTGCGGAAGAAGCAGCGGTGCCGGCAAGATTGGAAACCACACCGCCGTCGTTGGTGGTCATGGAAACAGCCACGCCACTGTAATTGTAAGTGCCCTCCAGCTTGGGAACTACAACTTTGCCAAGAAGGTCACCAAGAACATTGCCGATGGCATTGTCTACGGTAGCATTGCCCGTGGAAGTTCCGCCAAGAATACCACCAAGAAGGTTTCCAAGGGTATTCTGCGCCTGTGCAGTGAAAGTGAACGCTGCCGCAAGGGCTGCAATTGCAAGGATTCTTTTCATTGTATTATGTCCGTTAAATTAGTTTCAGCGTGTAAATATAACAATTATTGTGCTTAATCTTCCGGCCAGCCCTGGGATTTCATCGGAAATTCCACCCCTTCCGGCGTCACCAGGACGTCTCCCACTTCGGGTTGCGCAAGGTGGCCGATTACGTCGAAGGTCTGAAAATCCCTCCGGAACTTCTCCAGGTGCAGGATGGGTACAACAAAGAGAAGACGGTTATCGTCCCCGCCGTTCATTGCGGCCGATACCGGATCCATGTCCAGCTCCTTCCCCAGCGCGAAGGAATTGCCTTCGAAAGG
This sequence comes from Bacteroidales bacterium, assembly GCA_017428945.1. Taxonomy (GTDB): domain Bacteria; phylum Bacteroidota; class Bacteroidia; order Bacteroidales; family UBA932; genus Cryptobacteroides. The sequence continues at coordinate 90,656 of JAFRPW010000006.1, forward strand.
GATTTTATCGGCATAAATCTTTGCCCCGAGGCCGCTGTCGCGGGTGAGGCGCTTCACTGCATCGGCAAGGCCGCGTGTGACGAAATAGCCGTAGGGAGGGTAGATTTCGAGGTCTTCCAGATGCGAGACAACGCCGGCATCCAGAGACGGGCGGAGGTATTCCCCCACCAGCATCCTGTAGGCCGACATGTCCGGCTGGGCACCCTTCTCCGTAAACTCCTTTGCGCCCCTTTCCAGCACCTGAAGGCCAAGATATGCCGCCCCGAGGCTGCCGGAAACGCAGATGAGGTCCTTACTCTTTGCCGCCATCCGGCGTTTGGAAGTGAGCAGCAACGTCTCTCCTGTTGCCGCCATGGAGATGTACAGCCCGTTGTTGGAGGGCTGCAGGTCCAGGTTCACCGCCTCGAAGCCGTGCTCCTTGGCCGCCACCGTAATCCCCATCCAGAGGTCCTTTATCTGGTCGAAGTCCAGTTTTGCCGATACTCCAAGCACCACATTCAGGAGCCTGGGGTGGGCGAGAGACGCGTAAAGTTCCCCCACCGTTCCCACTACACACTTGTACCCCAGGTGTTTAAGCGGAAAATACACCAGATTGAAGTCTATCCCTTCCAGGAACATACGGGACGATGTTATGACGATACCGCCCTCCGACTTGCAGGACAGCCCGCTCACGGGATTATACGCAGACAGGCGGTACAACTGGGATATCGCCTCTACTTTGCCAAGAGATGAGAATGTTTCTGCCATACTGCAAAGATAACAATTATTTAGTGTATCTTTGCACAGATGAAGTTCTGGCAGATCATACTTCCCGTCCTGGCCCTTGCCTCCTGCACACGCAACCATGCACTCAGGGAGGCCGGCCGCCTTGTGGAAAGCTATCCGGACAGCGCCCTCACCATCCTGGAAGGCGTTTCCCCGGAGGCTCTCTCCCAGCGGGACAGGGCAGAGTACGACTACCTCAGCGCCCAGGCCTTCTACAACACCTACTTCTTCCTGGACGATCACCACTCCATTGGCCTTTCCCGCGCGTACCGGTACAGGGAGCAGCAGAGAAACAGGGTCTCCAACATCGCCCTGCTGGTTGCTGCAATCCTTGCAACGCTTGTCCTTTACTTCTGGGCAAAGAAAGCCCAGACGGAAAAACAGCTCCTTATCCAGAAAGAGGAAAACGACCGCCTGCTCTCAGCTGCGGAAGAGCTCCGCTCCCGGATGGGCGCCATCGTCAAAAATGAAAAAAAGCAGGGGAGTACCTTCGACGCGCTGGACCGCCTGTGCGAGCAGTACTACATATATGAAGGAACGGAAAACCTCCAACCCCGCATAATCCGGGAGGTACGCTCCATAGTTGAAGGCCTGCGCTCTGACAGCTCCGTCCAGAAGAATCTGGAGCAGTCGCTGAGCGCAAAATACCCAGGAGTAATGACCCGCCTCCGCGCAGATTTTCCCAAATGGAAAGACGAAGATTTCCTACTTTACCTCTTCAGCGCATCGGGCTTCTCTTCCACTACAATTTCCACCCTCCTTGAGAAAGAAAAACCCTACATCTACAACCGGATTTACAGGCTCAAAGAGCGAATCAAAAATTCTGATACCACAGATAAAGAGCTGTTTCTCAGCTTATTATCATAACGCCCGCAAATGGCGTTTTTTTAATGGTTTTCGACAGGCGCTCACCCCTTTGCGAGATTGTTTTTTGTCACACCAGTTATAAACACCTGATTTTTAACACATTACAAAACCGACTCTGCGAGATTTTTTAAGGCGGAATATTTTTTTCTCCCAATTTTTGTTCCGACCTTTGTATCAGAAGAAAAACCTCTAAAATTTTGAGTTATGGAAATCAAGAAAAGCCCTAAAGCAAGTCTCGAAAACAAGAGACTTCTCCTTCTTGAGCTGGGTCTTGTTGCCGCACTCGCTATCGTTTATGTAGCATTCAACGTTTCCTCCAAGGAAGCCAAGGTTGCAGCTCTTGAAGACACCACCCAGGTGGTCATCGAAGAAGAAATGGTGGCCATTGAAAACGAGACTCCACCCCCGCCGCCGGAGGCTCCGTCAGTCCCCGTCCTGTCAGACCAGATCGACATCGTTGACGATGACATCAAGCTTGACGACGACATGTTCATGAACCTGGAAGACGACAACACCGGCGTAGAGATCCAGGAGTACAGGGAAGCGGAAGTTGAGGAAGAGGAAGTGGAAGAGGAAGCCATTCCTTTCCAGCTTGTGGAAACCAAGCCTTCCTTCAACGGAGGCGACGCCAACGAGTTCTCCAAGTGGGTTAACTCCCGCCTTGTCTATCCTGAGATTGCAAAGGAGAACGGCGTTCAGGGCCGCGTAACCCTCCAGTTCACCGTAGAGGCCGACGGCCGCGTAACCAATGTAAAGGTTCTCCGTGGCGTAGACCCTTCACTTGACGCAGAAGCTGTCCGCGTGGTGAAGACCTCTCCCAAGTGGAAACCCGGACGCCAGCGCGACCGCGCAGTTAAGGTCACCTACACCTTCCCGGTTATCTTCCAGCTGCGTTAAACGTCTGATTTTCAAAATTAAAGCCCGGCCTTTCGGCTGGGCTTTTTGCGTCATGCCCGGCTAAGACCGGGCATCTAAAACTACAGATTGCGAAGCAGATTAACCATGGAGACTTTCTTGTCTATCATGTCGCGGAGATCTTCTATCTTCACGCGCTCCTGGGTCATGGTGTCGCGGTCACGGACGGTTACGCAGCCGTCAATAAGGCTGTCATGGTCTACCGTCACGCAGAAAGGAGTGCCTATGGCATCCTGGCGGCGGTAGCGCTTGCCAATGGAGTCTTTCTCGTCGTACTGATAGGAGAAATCGTACTTGAGAAGGTCCACGACCTTCTGTGCGAGCTCCGGCAGGCCGTCCTTCTTGACAAGCGGCATGACGGCCACCTTGATGGGGGCGAGGGGAGCGGGAATACGCATTACAACGCGCTCTTCGCCGTTTTCCAGCTTCTCCACCGTGTAAGAATGAGCCATGACGGCAAGGCACATACGGTCCACGCCGATTGAGGTCTCTATAACATAGGGAGTATAGGAAACGTTGTCCTCGGGGTCGAAGTACTCTATCTTCTTCCCGGAGAACTTCTGGTGGTTGCCAAGGTCGAAGTTGGTACGGCTGTGGATGCCCTCAAGCTCCTTGAAGCCGAAGGGGAAGTTGAACTCGATGTCGGTAGCGGCATTTGCATAGTGGGCAAGCTTCTCGTGGTCGTGGAAACGGTAATTCTCTGCTCCCATACCCAGGTTCACATGCCATTTCATGCGGGTTTCCTTCCACTTTTTGAACCAGTCAAGCTCTGTTCCGGGCTTGATGAAGAACTGCATTTCCATCTGCTCGAACTCCCTCATGCGGAAGATGAACTGGCGGGCTACGATCTCATTGCGGAAGGCCTTTCCTATCTGGGCGATGCCGAAGGGAATCTTCATGCGCCCGGTCTTCTGGACGTTAAGATAGTTCACGAAAATGCCCTGGGCGGTCTCAGGACGCAGGTAGATAGTGTTGGCGCCATCGGCCGTGGAACCCATTGAGGTAGAGAACATCAGGTTGAACTGACGCACTTCCGTCCAGTTGCAGGTGCCGGAAATGGGGCAGACTATGTTGCAGTCGATGATTATCTGACGATACTCTGCAAAGTCGTTGGCCTTTTCTGCCGCCACATAGCGGTTATGGACCTCGTCCCACTTGGCCTTCTCGCGGAGGACGTTGGGGTTGGTGGCGCGGAACTGGGCCTCGTCAAAGGCGTCTCCAAAGCGTTTTTTACCCTTTGCAACCTCTTTTTCTATCTTCTCTTCAATCTTGCCCAGGTAGTCCTCTATAAGGACGTCGGCACGGTAGCGCTTCTTGGAATCTTTGTTGTCGATGAGGGGGTCATTGAAGGCTCCTACGTGGCCTGAGGCCTCCCAGATGCGGGGATGCATGAAGATGGCGGAGTCTATACCCACTATGTTCTCATTGAGGCGGGTCATTGCCTCCCACCAGTAGGTTTTGATGTTGTTCTTGAGCTGCACACCCATCTGGCCGTAGTCATAAACGGCTGCAAGGCCATCGTAAATCTCGCTGGAAGGGAATATGAATCCATACTCCTTGCAATGGGCTACAAGCACCTTGAAAAGTTCGTCCTGTGTCATATACTTATTAATTACTTATAAATTTCCTTTAAGGGTTTCTTCACGAAATCCCGCTGCTCAATTAGCGGATGTGGGATTGTAAGTTCTTCTGTATTAATAGTTTCTTTACCGTAATAAAGAATATCGATGTCTATTGTCCTGTTGTGATAGACGCGCTTTCCGTCGGGGTCGTATTCCGGATCATCGTCTCTTCCAAGGGCCTTTTCAATCTCCTTCATCTTGTGGAACAGGTCCGTAACGTGTTCTACGGAGGGTGATTCCACCGGCAGCCGGTAAAGGATGCACATATTCAGGAAAGCTGGACCGTCAAAGCCCCAGGAGGGCGTTTCGTATACCTTGGATATACGTTCAGGAGTGACCCCGAAAGCCTGATCCATGAGGGTAACGGCCCTCATCAGGTTAACCTCGCGGTTCCCCAGATTAGACCCCAGTCCCAAATATAAGTCAACCTTAGTCATTGAGTTTGCCGTAATCATCCTCGTCGTAGTCCATGCCCAGTTCTACGCGGGCTTCGTCAGAGAGCATGGAGCGGTCCCACTGAGGCTCGAAAGTGAGTTCTATGGTGCACTTGGTAACGCCCGGAACCGCCTCTACGCCATGCTGAACCTCTCCTATCACCTGATCTGCCATGGGGCAGTTAGGAGCGGTAAAGGTCATAAGGATAAACACCTCGTGGGCCTTGTTTATGGTGAGCTCATATATGAGGCCAAGGTCGTAGACATTAACGGGAATCTCGGGGTCATAGACCTCCTTGATTGCCGCTATCACGGCCGCATACATTGGCTGCAGCTGCTGCACATCCTCGGCTGTAAGTACTTCTTTATCTGGCATTTTTCTTAATTGTTTCAATCATTGACACAAGCCCGTTCGCCCTGGTGGGGGAGAGGTTCTCCCTGAGGCCGATTTCCTCCAGGAAGGCAAAATCGTCCCCGGCAATTTCCTCCGGTGTGCAGCCGGAATAGACGTCTATCAGGAGGGAGATGATTCCCTTAGTGATGATAGCGTCGCTGTCCGCGGTGAACCAAAGGCGGCCGTCACGCTTCTCACAGTCCAGCCAAACCCTTGACTGACAGCCTTTTATAAGGCGGTCTTCCGTCTTTTTCTCTTCCGGGAACGGCTGGAGCCCTTTCCCAAGTTCTATAAGGTACTCGTACTTGTCCAGCCACTCGTCAAACTGGGAAAAGTCTTCTACTACCTGCTGTTTTTTCTCTTCTAAACTCATATTTGTCATTCCGGACTTGATCCGGAATCTTAAATCAACATATCAATTGCCTTATAAAGGCATTTTACAAAGCTTTCTGCCTCTTCAAGTGTATTATACGGCGCAAAGGACACCCTCACCATTCCCGTGGTCCCAAAGCGGTCCATAAGAGGTTCTGCGCACATCTGGCCGGAACGCACAGCAATTCCCATCTTATCAAGCAGGAGGGCCAGATCTTCGTGATGGGCTCCCTCTACACTGAAGGAGAATAGCGGTATTTTCTCTCCGGTTCTACGTGGAACCCCGTATAGTTTTATCCTTGTATCCCGGGAAAAAACGCCAAGCAGATACTCTGTAATGGCGTTTTGCTCCGCTTCAACCTCCTTGCTGTCACGGACAGAATTAACAAACTCAATAGCCGGAACAAGCGTTGGCGTAGCATTAAGGTTCTGCGTGCCGGCCTCAAATTTAGCAGGAAGGGGAGCGTAAGTGGTTCCGGAAAAACTCACCGTGTGAATCATTTCTCCGCCCCCCATATACGGAGGCATTGCATCCAGCCAATTCTTCTTTCCATAAAGAACTCCCGTGCCCGTTGCGGCATATAATTTATGCCCGGAGAACGCATAGAAATCACAGTCCAGAGCCTGAACGTCTACACGCTCGTGAACAATTCCCTGGGCTCCGTCAACAAGCACAGGAACCCCGTGTTTATGACAGGCGGTCACTAGTTCCTTAACCGGATTAACAAGGCCTAACACATTGGAAATGTGAGAGATAGCTACTATTTTCGTTTTCTCTGAAATGAGTTTCTCCAGTCTTTCCGGGCTAAGGGAGCCGTTATCTTCAATCTCAAGGACCTTTAAGGAAGCGCCCTTTCTCTGGCACATCATCTGCCAGGGGACGATATTGGAATGATGCTCAGCGTCGGAGACAATGATCTCGTCCCCCTCATGAACATACGCCTCTCCAAAAGAAAAAGCAACAAGATTGATGGACGCAGTGGCTCCAGAAGTAAAGATGATTTCTTCCCTGGAAGACGCGTTTAGAAAGTCCTTGACCGTGTTTCTGGTGCTCTCATACTCATCTGTAGCGTCAGCGGCAAGCTTATGGACAGCCCGGTGAATATTGGCATTGGAGGTGTGGACAAGAGCGTTCCACTTAGATACAACGCTCTCGGGCCTCTGGGCCGTGGCTGCATTGTCCAGGTAAATAAGAGGCTTTCCGTACACCTTTGTGTCCAGAACAGGGAACTGAGCTCTTGTTTCTTTTATTGTCATAGCGTTGTATAAGTCTGCAAATTTACATAATTTTGCGTTATGATTGATTATATAAAAGGACAAATAATAGAATTAACTCCTACGGAGTTGGTTCTGGATAACCACGGAATAGGGTACAGCATCCTGATTTCCCTCCAGACATATGAGGCTTTCCAGCTAAAAACAGAGGCCGTAGCATACATCTATCACTACATAAGAGAGGACGAGGAACTCTTCTTTGGGTTCGCCACAAAGGACGAAAGGGAACTATTTCGCCTCCTGATCAGTGTCTCAGGTATTGGTGTGGCCTCTGCCAGAATGATGCTTTCAACATTGACATCGGAAGAAATACGTCATGCAATACTGTCAGAAGACGTAAACAAGATAAAAAGCGTAAAGGGAATAGGCCTCAAAAGCGCCCAGCGCCTGGTGCTTGAGCTGAAGGACAAAGTGGTGAAAGGGGAGGGCGCGGAAACGCCGGCTCTATTCAAAACCGACGGCGGCGCACTGGTGGAAGAAGCCACAACGGCACTCACAATGCTGGGCTTCACAAAGGCAAATATTTCCAAGGTAATGCCCGCAATTTTAAAGGAAAACCCCACCGCAAAGGTGGAAGAAATCATCAAGGCCGCCCTGAAAAAACTTTAGTGACTAACGGCGGTTTGCCGGTGGTCAACGTCCAAAATACACCAGTAGAACAGAGATATCTGCGGGAGACACACCAGAAATTCTGGAGGCCTGGGCAATAGTCCCGGGCCTATATTTTTTAAGCTTTTGGCGGCACTCGATAGATAGCCCGGAAAGGGTGTCGAAGTCAAAGTTCTCAGGAATCTTTATATAATCTAAACGGGCATTTTTCTGCGCCTGGAGCTTCTCCCTTTCAAGGTAACCGGAGTATTTTATTGACGTCTCCACAGAACTGATTACTTCGGAAGAATAACCATCCATTGTTCCACGTGGAACAAAATGGAGCAATTCTTCAAGAGAAAGCTCAGGCCTGGAGACTAAATCAGATAAATGTTTAGACTCTGAAATAGGAGAAGATCCCTTGGAAACAAGGTAATCATTAATCTGAGACGCCTTAACTTTGAACGAGGAGCAATAAGAAAAGAGTTCTTCTACATGTTCTTCTTTCTTCTTCACAAGCCTGTAGCGATGTTCAGAGGCAAGTCCAAGGGCGTAAGAAAGCTCAGTGAGGCGTAAATCGGCATTATCCTGACGAAGCAAAATCCGATACTCGGCACGTGAAGTAAACATCCTATAGGGCTCATCTACTCCTTTACAAATAAGGTCGTCGATAAGAACACCAATGTAAGCCTGATCTCTTCTAAGAACAAAAGGATCCATTCCAGAAATCTTCAAATGCGCATTTATGCCGGCTATAATACCCTGTGCGGCAGCTTCTTCATAACCAGTAGTGCCATTGACCTGACCGGCAAGGAACAAATTGTCTATTACCCGCGACTCCAGAGTATAATTCAAATACTGCGGATCAAAATAATCATACTCCACAGCATATGCGGGTTTAAACACCTCAACTTTCTCCAGACCCTCAATAGCATGCATGGCCTCCATCTGTATTTCAAGAGGAAGCGAGGAAGAGAAACCCTGAAGGTAATACTCGGGAGAGTCCTTACCCTCCGGCTCAAGGAACAGCTGATGGGAATCCTTATCGGCAAACGTGCGAAGCTTGTCTTCAATGCTGGGGCAATACCTTGGACCCTTTCCCTGGATCATGCCGGTGAAAAGGGGAGACTCATCAAACCCGGATTTCAGAATTTCGTGAACCTTGAGGTTTGTATGCAGGATATAGCAATCCATTTGGGTATTCCCGCTTTGTATTGCCGAAGGGACATCAAGGAATGAAAACCTCTCTGGAGAGACATCTCCTTCCTGACGAAGTAACCGGCTAAAGTCCACTGAGCGGATATCTATCCTGGGCGGGGTGCCAGTCTTCATTCTTGCAACAGGAATACCCGCCGATGCCAATTGGTCCGATATTCCATAACTCGCCTTCTCTCCAATGCGGCCGCCTTCAAAGGAGTGTCGCCCTACGAACATCTTTCCGTTCAGGAAGGTACCCGCTGTCAAAACAACTGCCTTAGAGTGAAATATTGCACCCGTAACTGTTCGAATTCCGCGGATTTTTTGATTCTCAAAGAGAAAACTCTCAGCAAAATCGGCGTAAATCCTTAGTTTAGAGTTACTTAGAAGGAAACTTAACCATGTCTTGGAAAAGAGCTGTTTGTCGCACTGCGCGCGCGGACTCCACATTGCCGGACCTTTTGACCTGTTAAGCATTCGGAACTGGAGGGTGGAGGCGTCAGTGACCAGCCCCATATATCCCCCAATGGCATCTATCTCACGGACTATCTGTCCTTTGGCTATGCCGCCCACTGCCGGGTTGCAACTCATCTTGGCAAGGCCGTTCAGGTCAGGAGTCACAAGCAAAACAGACGACCCCATGTTTGCCGCAGCCATTGCGGCTTCGCATCCGGCATGTCCGCCACCTACAACAATTATGTCAAAGCAGTCTGTCATAAAAGAGTCTTTCGCAGCTCCAGATAAAAGTCTTCCTTCGCACGCATCTGGGCAATATCTGTCTCTGTATGGTCGTCATATCCTATAAGATGAAGAAGGCCATGCACAATGACGCGATTTAACTCATCTTCGAAGCAAGTTTTGTAAAAATCCGCATTTTCCTTAACGGAGTCTATACTGATAAGAAGGTCTCCGGAGAGCAAAGCGCCTTCACAGTAATCAAAGGTAATAATATCAGTAAAATAATCGTGCCCCAGATATTTTATATTGACATCCAGCAAATAATTATCGGAACAAAATATAACCGACACATCGCCAAGCTTCTTGTTCTCGGCAGAAGCAACAAGCTTAAGCCATTTGGAAGTAAGGCGTTTATACTTAAAAGAGAAGCTAATATCCTCTGTATGAAAATACAACATATTTTAAATTTTATGCAAAATTAGTAATTTTGTAGGATATGAGCCAATTTAAGACAAATAAAGCCGTATTTGTAGGAGCCATCCTGGAAAAGGGAGGGGAGCGCAAGGTACAGGAATACCTTGAGGAGCTTCAGTTCCTGGCAGAAACCGCGGGAGCAACGGGAGACAAAATGTTCACCCAGCGCATGGACCGACCGGACAAGGCAACATACATCGGCCCGGGAAAACTTGAAGAGATAAAAAACTACTGCGAGGTAAACGAGATTGAGTACGTCATCTTTGACGATGAGCTCACCGGCATGCAGCAGCGTAACATCGAAAAAGTTATTGCCTGTTCCGATGTTATCGACAGGACAAGCCTTATCCTTGAAATCTTCGCACAGAGGGCAAAGACTTCCTATGCAAAAATGCAAGTTGAGCTGGCCCATTATCAGTATATGCTGCCGCGCCTGGCCGGGATGTGGACACACCTTGAACGCCAGAGGGGCGGCATGGGAACACGCGGCGGTATGGGTGAAACCCAGATAGAGATTGACCGCCGCATAGTTAAGCAGCGAATAGCCAAACTGAAGGAAGACCTCAAAAAGGTAGACCGCCAGATGGCAACGCAGCGCGGCAACAGAGGTTCTCTCGTGCGCCTTGCCCTGGTTGGCTACACCAACGTGGGCAAGAGCACCATCATGAACCTCCTGGCAAAGTCGGACGTATTTGCAGAGAACAAACTCTTCGCTACGCTGGACACCACGGTAAGGAAAGTGGTGATAGAAAACGTGCCGTTCCTTCTTAGCGACACAGTGGGATTTATAAGAAAGCTCCCCACTCAGCTGGTGGAAGCATTCAAAAGCACTCTCGATGAGGTACGCGAAGCAGACGTCCTTCTCCATGTAGTAGACATCTCGCACCCGGATTTTGAAGAGCAGATGCAGGTTGTAGAGGAGACACTGAAAGACATCGGCGCAAACAACAAACCGATATATGTAATCTTCAACAAGGTGGACGCATACACTTACGAACCTTACGACGAGTTCTCTCTTACGCCCAAACAGCCCGTGAACCGGACGCTTGAAGAGCTCAAAAACAGCTGGATCGCAGAGGAGAAAACTCCATGCATCTTTATGTCGGCAAAAGAACGCATAGGAATAGAAAAACTCAGGAACGACCTCTACAATATAGTGTCCGAAATTCACGCCGGACGTTACCCTTTCAACAACTTTTTATGGTAAATGACATTAAAAAGGGGCTAAAGACCACTATAATGGTGGTATTCGTAAGCGTTTGTCAACTTTCAACAACTTTTGACATAAACGCGCAGGGCAAAATGGACTCTCTCCAGAAAACCTATCTGGAAGAGGCCGGCAGCCGCTCAACTCTATACCGTGGAAGACTCCCGCGACAGTATTTTACCGCATACAACGGCAACCCTTTCTGGGAATCCAAGGCCTATACTCCGGGAGAAATCATGTTCAACGGCAAATTGTACCAGGACGTTCTCCTTAACATAGACGCATGTCATATGGATCTCCTGTGCAGGTTCTCAAACAGCGTCACTCCCATTGTCCCGGACAGAAATAATGTCCAATATGCCAGGATTGGAAATTCGCTGTTTGTAAACCTCAGAGAAATTGGTTTCCTGTCCGCCCCGGAGGGGTACCTGAAAGTTGAGAAAGACGGCCCGGCTGCCCTGTTCTCGCAGGTGAGGAAAATCTTCCGCTCCGACGGCCTCAACCATAATAATAAAGAAATAGGTTACTATGATCCCGAATACAAGGAGAAACTCACAACCTATTTTCTCAAAGAGGAAAAGTTCTACACTATAAAAGACGGGCAGGTTAAGAGAATCAGCGCCAGAGCATTCCGCAAAGCCCTTAACAGCCAAACCCCAGAGACGCCATACGTAGAAGAAATGGCCTCCAGATGGAAGGGGACAACGGCTCCTGCCGGCAACATATCGCTGACCGCAGCCAACATCAAGGGCGTAGGTCTCCCGGACGGCTACTTTGACAGCGAGACCACAAACAAAGAAGATTCTGCCCCAGACGACCAGGCCACGCTCAAAGCCACCTACAGGAATAAGATATACATCATCGGCAAGGGAGAGGGAAACCCGACTGTAACCCTCGAGGGCACAATCACAGAACTGGAGACCCAGGAACCCATGGCCGGAGTGGTTATTTTTGACGATGTTACCTCCACCTTCGAGAGGAGCAACCGCCGCGGTCACTTCTCAATCACCCTCCCCGGCGGAGAGAACGTCATCAATTTCAGGGCCGATGGCAAAGAGGACATCTCCCTCCACGTGCGCCTGCTGTCGGATGGCAGCCTGAACGTTGAACTTCCGGACAAGATAGAGGCCCTGGAGGCATCTATCGTGTCTGCAGAAAGCATGGCTAATCACAGGACCACGACGATGGGTATCCAGTCGGTGTCCATGAAAACCATGAACAAGGTTCCGTCGGCATTCGGTGAAGGCGACATCCTCAAGGCAGTCCTTACCCTTCCCGGAGTTAAAACCGTAGGCGAGGCCTCAGGCGGATTCAACGTCAGGGGAGGCTCCCAGGACCAGAACCTTGTCCTCTTCAACGGAAACACCATCTATAATCCAAGCCACCTGTTTGGCATTTTCTCCGCCTTCAACCCGGATGTGATAGACAATATCGACCTTTACAAAAGTGCAATTCCGGCCGAATATGGCGGAAGAATTTCCTCGGTGCTGTCTGTAAGGACCAAGGACGGGGACAGGAACCGGTTCAGGGGCTCTGCCGGCATAGGCCTACTCACCAGCCGCCTGCACGCAGAGGGACCGATAGGCGACAAAACCAGCATAATCGCCGCAGCAAGAAGCAGTTACTCCAACTGGCTTCTGAACCAGCTGCCCAAAAACAGCGCCTATCACGGCGGCGGAGCCAATTTTTACGATGCCAATCTGGGCATAACCCACCATTTTAACAACAAGAACACCCTCAGCGCATACGGATACCTGGCCAGGGATAATTTCAGCTTCAGCCCGGACTCCGTCTACAACTATTCCAACGCCAACTTTTCCGTGCTGTTCCGCCATAAGGGGGCTGGCGGCGGCGGATTCAGGATCAATGCCGGATACGATTTCTTCTCAAATACAACCGGGATTTCCTCCTGGCAGAGCGGTGCATTCAACCTCTATACAGATATCCAGCAAGGCTTTATCCGCTCGCAGGCATACAATAGCATCGGCCAACATAATCTGGCATACGGCCTGGATGTGGTCTTGTATTCCCTTAATCCGGGAAAGCTTTCCCCAAGGGGAGATGAGTCTGACGTACTTATCCGGAAGCTTGACAGGGACCGTGCTATCGAGCCCGCGGCCTATATTCAGGACAACTGGTCCATCTCTGAAAAGGTTTCTGTAGAAGGCGGTATCCGAGTCACTTCCCTTGTCTCATTGAACGACAAGAGCAGTAATATCGGCCCGGAATTTCGCCTCTCCGGAAGGTACTCACCGCTGGACAACCTATCCTTCAAGGCGGGATTCAGTTCTATGAGGCAGAATATCCACCTCATTTCCAACAGTGCATCCATATCGCCCATGGACACCTGGAAGCTGAGCGACGCCCGCATCGCCCCCACAACCGGCTGGCAAATTGCCTCCGGGGCCTATTGGACGCTCCTTGGATCCGGTATAGACCTGTCAGTAGAACTGTACTATAAGCACACAAGAAATGCGCTGGACTTCAAGCCGGGAGCCATCCTGAGTATGAATCCCAACCTTGCCGACGAGCTGATTCCCGTATTCGGGAAGAGCTACGGCATAGAACTGATGGCAAAGAAGTCAACCGGCAAACTCACCGGGTGGGCGTCATACTCCTACTCCAAGTCCCTGTTCAAGGAAATGGGAGACCGGGGTTACGAGGCTATTGCCGCCGGAAACTGGTATAATACCCCGCATGACAAGCCCCACGAAGTCAAGATTTCCGGTAATTACGCCCTTTCTCACAGATACAGCATCTCCGCCAACCTGGACTATTCCACCGGACGCCCCATAACCATTCCCATGGGTTATTATGAGAGCAGCGGCCGCTTCTATATGGCCTATTCGGAAAGGAACAGCTATCGCCTTCCGGACTATTTCCGCCTGGATGCGGCCCTGAACATAGACCCGGGGCACTATAAAAGAGCCCTGTTTCACACGACGTTTACAATAGGAGTCTACAATCTGACAGGACGAAAGAACGCCTATTCCGCCTTCTTTGTAATGGAGCCTACCGGTGTAAAATCCTATATGCTCTCCGTTTTCGCCACTGCAATTCCCTACGCCAACATCAATATCCTGTTCTGATATGAAACGTATTACCACATATTTACTTGCATGCCTGATGCTGTCTGCATGCATATACCCGCTGGATATACAATCTGAAGATAATCTCCAGGATATTCTCGTGGTTGACGGAACCATCATCATAGGAGCGGAGTCCACCATTACACTTAGCCGTATGCTCCCCCTGAACAACGACGGGAAGGGCGCCTTCAAGTATCTTACCTCAAGAATCGAAGCTTCCGTTACCCTGGAAAACGACGGCGGCCTTTCCATAACAAAAGACAATTTCCCGTACGTCTTTGACACCAGCACCGCAGACCCGGAAAAATCGTACAGGCTCACTGTGGTTTGTGCCGGAAAAACCTACAGGACCTCCTGGATAAAACCGATGCCGGCGCCAAAAATTACCTCAGTAGACTTTTCTGCCGATGACACCAATGTCTTTGTTAAATTGTCCCTGGACGGCACCCAAAACGGTCTTGGCTACGCATCGGCACAATATGACGCCATCTGGAAGTTTCATGCCGATTATGTCCGTATACTCGACTATATCCCCGAGGATAACGCCATTGTGGGCATCGAAGATCCGGATTATACCTTCTATGAATGCTGGATGAAAACAATCGGACGCCAGCAGACCATCATTGATTATGCCAATACAGGCGGCATAGCAAAGGACTATCCCCTGCTGTTCTTCCCTCGTACAAGCAACCGTAACCATTACAATTACAGCATTCTTGTCAAGGTCAGAAACCTTACTGAGCAGGAGTACCGTTACTGGAAACAACTCAGCGACACCGAGGGTCAGGCAAGTACCCTGTTTTCTCCCGAACCCGCAAACGCTTCCAGTAATCTGGTATGTGAATCTGACCCTTCCGTGAAAGTCTTTGGTTATGTGGGTGTATCCAGAATGGAGTACTATATTGCCAGTATCGGGTCTGAATACCTTATCTATGGCCAACCGCCAAGGTTGACCGTGATAGAACCGGAAGATTACTACTCTTATTACTCATTGGGCTATTATCCCATTACCGTGACAACCGGCGGCTTTGGATGGGGGCCAAAGAGCTGCTTCAACTGCGTCTCCGCCGGCGGCACTCTTCAGCGTCCCTCTTTTGATCTTCCTAAAGATTATTAACCATGAAAAGACTCGTCTGCATCATATTATCGGCCCTTGCATTATGCACGGGTGCAACGGCGGCCGAAAGGGTTTTTGTCTCTACGGACCGCGATGTCTACATCGCAGGGGACGAGGTCTGGTGTTCGCTCTTCTGCATAGACTCGGAAACCGGCCTTTTCTCGCATTTCAGCGCCGTCGCCTACCTTGAACTCATCTCCGACGACGGAACGGCTGTAACGGCAAAAGTCAGCCTTATGGAAGGCCGTGGAGCCGGCAGGTTCAGGATTCCGTCATCGGCTCCCACCGGCAATTACCGGCTGGTCGCATACACCGCCCTTAACATAAACGAAGACGGGGACGGCCGTTTCTGCGGGTCAAAGCTGCTGTCTGTATTCAACACCACCTCGTCCGCCAGGGTTAAAGACGGAGTGAGTATCCTCTCCGAGGACATCTACGAGGACCTTCCCCGCCAAGAAGCCTCAACCGCCGGCGCAATAACCGCAACTGTAAACTCCAGAGGCGGAAACCTTTCTCTCTTTATTAACAACCCCGGCCCGGCCGCAACCCTCTCCGTATCGGTTTTCCACCTGGACGATATCGTACCTCCGGCAAATAATGGAATAGACACTTTCCTTGAGTCTGTAAAGGGAACACTATCCCCGGTCTATTCAAAGCAAAGAACGCCAGAATACGAAGGTGAAATTATTTACGCCGCGGTGGAAGGTCTTGAAAAAGAAGCCCTTGATATTATTGAGGGCGTTTCCATAGCAACGCTTTCTGCTGCAGGTTCTCCTTCCGACATATATGTGGGAAAGGTCCACGACAACGGCCGTATCGCCTTCTTTACAAACAATATTTTCGGTGACAGGGAGCTTGTCTGCGAGCTTAACACCGCGGCCGGTTATAAGGGTCATATAGCCCTTGCCGATAATTTCATCTACCCGTCCCCCGGGAACATCCCGCCCCTGCCCATAGCAAAGAACCTGTTCTCCTCCCTGGTTAACAGAAAAGCCGCCATCGGCTCCGCCATTCAGGCCGATACCCTTGTCTCATTCCTTCCCCGCCGCCAGGACGGGCTTATAGAATCCATAGAGAAGAAGAGTTATCACCTTGACGATTTCAACCGCTTCCCCACAATGGAAGAACTTGTAGTGGAGATCCTGCGCGAGGTTAAAATAAGGGACAGGCGCGGAAAAAACATACTTACCCTTACTACAAACGATGCCTCCGGCTCAAAAAAGATAGAGAAGGAAAACATCATCGTCATGCTTGACGGCGTTGTGATTTCCGACTTCTCCCTCATCGAAAAAATGGATGCCATGCTCATAGAAGACGTTGACCTGTACCTGCAAAGCTTTGCAATAGGAACCGTTTCTTTTGATGGCGCCATTAACTTCATTACCGGAAAGAACTATGTTACCGCCGTCAATTTCCCGCAGAGCGTGCGCGTAACAGACTTCAAGGGTGTTTCTTTCCCTGTTGCCTACACCGGCAGGTTCCACTCCCAGGGCGGAGATGACTACCGTCAGCTCCTTTACTGGCATCCTCTCCTTGAAGCTGGTGCGGGACAGTCCATAGGAATACAGCTGACCGCCCCTTCATACACCGGAACATTTGCCGTTTCCCTTCAGGGAATATCTGAGGACGGCACGCCGGTAAGGTCCGTTACTCTATTCGACATCAACTAATAAAATTGGGCGACCCCTTGAAGGGCCGCCCAAAATTATTCCAAGGGAAACAGATTATTTGTTATCTGCAAATTCCTTGAGTTCCATATTCTTTACAGAATAATTACGGACAGATTCAATAACGTCGTCAGCATTTATGCCAAGCTTGTTAAGTTTGACCTTTGCTGCCTTTGCAGGAACGCCGGAAGGTTCTTCCAGGATAGCGGGATCCACAAGCAGGACGTAATCGCGGGTTCTGAATGCGCCTGCAATTGAATTATCCTGTACGGCAAAGAATCCAAAGCTATTGAAATTACCATTGTCAGAATTGGTGACGAACGCCATGATGCCATCTGCTACATATGCAGCATATGAAGAGTACTTTCCACCAAGAGAACCTGTAGAAACGTCATAGGCTGCAACATACACCGTATAACCATTATACTCTGCAATAGCCTGGCCGCCAAGTACATAAACGACGCCATCGTAATACTCCATCGTAAATGTATCATCAAAGGCTGTGGCGGGCACGTTGGCAAGTCCCGAGCAGGTAATGAGGTCGTCGCCGGCTTCGTTATCCTCTGCATCTGCAAAGGTGACATATGAGCAGGCCGCCCTGTCTGCAGGAGAATCACCCGCGAAGGCAATCCACTGGGTTCCAAGGAGTTTTTCCTTCGTAACGCCGGAAATGATGTCATCTCCTGTATAATCCATGAGAAGAGGATCTACACTGCCATAGGCAAAGCTCTCATAGACAAGGTAATCCCACTCTAACTCACCATCCCCGTTTACGGGAACTGCGGCAAGAGTATAGAAGCCGTCCTCTGCATCTTCAATCATAGGAAGTTTGAAGGAACCAGCCTCAGATACTACCATAGCGCTATTAGGAACCTCTGTCTCTGCATTCTCAAGAGCGTCTTCTACATCCTCAAGGGCATCCTTGCCGGGAACAATAACAATGTTAACGTCGGTTACATCACCGCCGATGATCTCAAGATTACCCATTACAAGTTCGTTGCCGTCCTTGTCTGTAAGGAGACCTTCATAGCTGATGGCTACTTCATAGTCTACAGCAAATGAGCAAACAAAGATATCCTGACCGCCACCAAACTGATAGCCGTTGCCGGTAGGTGCACCGCCTGACATGATGTAGAACCAGTCGCCAAGATAGAAGCGACCTTCTCCGTCATAGTAAGGGAACGGATCTCCGTCGGGTGCCCAGGCCGCCCTGCGGGCGTCGTGGAAGGCAAACCATGCGTCGGTGCCCTGCTCAAGACCGGAACCATTCTTGCCGGGTTCCTGAGTGTTCCAGTACAGGTTATAGAAAGCGGCCTCATCAGAGACATGAACGTCTCCGCTGGAGGTTGAATAACCGATATACTGTGAAGGAACGTAGCAATAGTTGGTCTCAGTGTTCCAGTACCAGACATAAGGCTGAACCGGATAGGTAGGTCCACTGCTGGCGCCCCAGCAATTGTCAATCTTGCAATAGCGGAGGTTATCGGAGATCTGCTGATAATACATTTCCTTTCCGGGCTCTTCCTCGCCCCACCATGTCTCAATAAGGAGACCGTCGGAGAACCTGATCCAAGGCAGTTCGATACCAAGCTTGAAAGAGAATCCGTTGGAACCATAGAGCGAAGTAAGGGACTCGTCGGTTACGGAGAGAGACAGGTCGTAATACTCGTTCATGGGCATGGCGTTCACGTCCTTTGCGCTGACGGTAATCTTGGTTTCCTTCTTGTCAGCAGCAAAAGAGGCCTTGGCCGGAACGTTGAAATACTTGGTTGCATCACCGGAAGCAGTAATGGCAACATCAAGAGCGGGCAGCTCGGAAGATGCCCTTGCCAGAGTAATATCCACTGAAGGGGTGCTCTTTGTAAGTTTAACTGTACCTGTAGGAACATTTACAAAATAAACCAGTGCACCGCTCTCCTGTGCTGCGGGCTCGTAAGCCGGAGCAGGATTAGCCTCAGGGAAGCAGGCCGTGAGTGTCATCACGGCTGCTGCCATGGTTAAAACTATATTATTAACTGATTTGTTCATAATTACTATCATTAATCGTAAAACAAACAGCTTTAATTACCAGGGGCAAACTCACCGACGGGAGTAGGTCCTGTAACGGTTGCCGTAGGATTAGGATTGTTATGACCTACAAGAGCCCTGTTGGCCTGAACCTCGGTCAGAGGAATGACAAAGTTCCAGTTGGGTTTGATACCCTTGCAGTTGATCTTGAAGATGTCGGCAGGAGCATTGGTTCCTTCGTAGTTCTGGATAATGTCGGGTTTGATGCGCTTTGCATTGGGGAAGCCCCAGCCTTCGCCCCAGAACTCGATACGTTCCTGGGTGAGAACCTCTATCTGGAATGCCCTTGCGTCGGCAGTTGTGAAGTTGTAATCGGGCTGACGATACTTGGTCATGAAGTCTTTCAGGAGAGCTACACCTTCTGCAACACTCTTGGACAGACCTGTGGCCTCTGCCTCTATCAGGTACATTTCCTCAACACGCATGATGGGAACATCAACTGCACCGCCAACCTCATAAGACTCCCAGTCACCGTTAAGGCAACGGAACTTGAGGGAAAGATATGCGGGAGCGTCGTTGATGTAAGCGGCGTCGCGGGATGTCTCATAAGGATAGAAATCGAACTTCTGAGGATCCAGGAAGCTGTACTTACGGAAGTCGTTGTTGGCAATCTTGTCATACAGGGACTTGTCGATGCTGGGACGTGTAAGTGATGAATATCCCCAGTCGGCCTCGCCGGACATCCAACCAATGAAGTTGCACAGGTTACCCATGTTCTCTGCAGAATAGTGGGTGTACCACATCCATGCCTGGTTTGCAGTATTGAAACCGGTCTTGAGGTCGTTCCACTGTGCGGCGGTAACGGGAGTGCCACCGAAGGTATCGATTGCAAGACGGGCATACTTTGCAGCGTTTGCATAGTCCTCATCCCACATGTGAACCTTTGCGCGGATACCATAGACAACTGCCAGGCTGGGCATGAGCTTGGAAGAAGGAGTGTAACCCTTCAGGAGCTCTTCTGCAGCGGTAAGGTCCTCGATCATGAAGGCAATAACCTCATCATGAGTCATACGGGGATTGTTTTTGGAGGCTTCTGCATCGGTTTTCTCATCGACCCTCACCACGGTGAGTCCTTTTACTTCAGATACGTTGGTGTAGATATTCTCTACAGGCTCGAACATGACGGTAAGGAGATAGTAGTCGAAAGCGCGGCATGCACGGGCCATACCCACAGCTGCTTTTGCAAAGTCGGAGGTTGCCGGATCGTCTACATCAACTGCGCCGATGATGTCGTTGGCACCCTTGATGAACTGATAGCAGGTGAACCAGGGAAGATATGCAAAATAGCTGTTGTCGCCAAAGTTACCATTGAAGGTATTGTAGTTACGATACCAGTCGTAACCGGAGTTGGAACCGAGGGGATACATATCACCAAGGAGCTCGGTGAAGGCAATCATAAACTGCGGGAAAGCCATATCGGTCTCGTGAACCTGCTCTCCATACACCAGATAACCCTGGGCCATCTGAGCCGGAATACCGTTCAGGGAAGCTTCCATAGCAGAAGATGATTCAGCAATCTGATCTGCTGTAGCATAGCTGTCACTGGGGAATGTCTCCTTAATACAAGAAGCAAAAGAAACAGCAGCAACAACTACAAGCACTAAGATGTTAAATATCTTTTTCATAGCCATATTCATTTTAGAACTTGATAGTTACACCACCGGAAACGGTCTTCATAGGAGAATAGTAGGTGGCATTGGTGTCTGTGTTACCGGAACCCTGCCTGGGATCGAAGCCCTTACGCATGGACCAGTAGTTGAGGTTCTGGGCGGTTGCATATATACGAAGGCTCTGGATACCAAGCTTTGTGGTAATCTTTGCAGGGAGAGTATAACCGAATGTTATGTTCTCGATGTTGAAGTAAGTAGCCTTGGTGAGGAAGCGTGAAGAACCGCCTGCACTGTAGGTGTCACCAAACTGCCAGCGAGGAATGGTTTCACTGGGCTTATCTGCCGTCCATGCGTTGAGAACGTCAACGTGGAAGTTCTGACCGGTATTGGTGGTAAGAGGAGTTCCCATGAAGCTGGCATACGTTGCATCATACTGATAGCCGCCAAACTGATAGGAAGTGTTGATGGCAAAGTCAAATCCACCTACATAGAGGGAAGTACCGATACCGCCGTAGAAATCAGGGATAGCAGTCTTGTTGGTCACATAGTAATCTGCCTTGGACCAGTCGTCTGTGGTGGTTGTGCTTTCGAAAGTCTTGTGCTCGTTTCCGAATTCATCGGTCTCTTTCTTATCTACAGGGTTACCGTCTGCATCCTTCTTATCCGGATCCTTTACATAGACATTCATGTACCACAGAGACTTTCCGGTTTCAGGATCTACGCCTGCAAACTCTTTCTCTCTCCAGGTATACATGGGAAGACCTTCTGCAAGGAAAGCACCGTTGGAGGCATATCCCTGATAATAGTTACCGTTAAGATCCCAGATATCGGTGGTCTTCTTGTCCTGGTGAAGTTTGGTAATCTGGTTCTTGATGGTGGTAACGTTGAAGTTGACATCCCAGCGGACAGCCTTGGTGTCGATGAGATTCAGGCTCAGGTCAATTTCCCAACCCTTGTTGTAAAGGTCACCAACGTTATCCCAGTATGCGGAATAACCAAGTGAAGGAGCAACTGAGAAGGAGAACAGCATATCGGTAGTGGTACGCTTGAAGTACTCGACGCTACCGGTAAGGCGGTTGAATAGGTTGAATTCAACACCGGCATTGAAGTTGGTGTTGGTTTCCCAGGTGATATCCTTGGTACCCTTTGAACGGAAGGAAGTACCCAGGTTCCCGGAGGAGTTGGTAATATCGAAGGTGTCGATATAACGGTAGCTACCGATATTGTCGTTACCCTGGGAACCGATGGAAGCCTTAAGCTTCAGTTCCTTGATTGCGTCTGTGTTGAACCAGGACTCCTTGGAAACTATATAGGCAGCGCCAGTTGACCAGAAATTACCCCAACGATATTCAGGACCGAAACGTGAGGATGCATCCTTACGGAATGATCCGCTCAGGAACAGTTTGGATGCAAGGTCGTACTGTGCATTTGCAAAGTAACCCTCGTTATTGTACTCGGTGAAGTAAGAACCGGAGCTCTGACCATCCTGAATTGCACCGTTAAGTTCCTTGTTCTTCTGAGAGAACATCTTGGACTTGGAAGCAGAGAGAACTGCATATGTGTTGTCCGTATACTCATGACCCAGGGTGATGGTAATATGATTATTACCAATAGTGGGGTTGTAACGGAGCAACTGCTGGAAGTTGGTGTTGAAAGTACGGCTGTGAGACTTGTAAACGGTACCGCCGGTGCTGCGGAACTGACCATAGTAAGGATTCAGGACCTCAGTGAAGCGGGTTTCGTCAAGCTGGTATGTGCCGTTGATGATAAGGGTAAGGTTGGGAAGGATGTTGATGTCAGCTTCCATGTTTCCGGTGGATGCATTCCATACAGACTCATCGGTATTGAGGAGAACCTGCTGGAGAGCGTTTGCATCGGAAAGGAAAGGACGGGAATATCCGGGAAAACCACCCCTTTCAATGATACCGTTACCATAGTCCATCACATCGATCCCGTTGGAATCTTTGTAGATGGTACCGTCGGCATTACGTACCCACAGAGGATAAATCGGGGCGATGTTGGATGTGAAAGCCCAGATGTTACCGGTGGAAGTGTTGCTACCGTTGTTGGAAAGGGTGTTGGTAACAGCGTGGGTGAAGGAAACGTTGGAGGCAAGTTTGAACCAGGGCTTTACCTGATAGTCTGCACGGAGACGACCGGTAAGACGCTCCAGGTCTGATCCCTTGGTAATACCTTCTTCGTTAAGGTAAGACAGAGAGGAATAGAAGGAACCCATCTCGTACGACTTGGCAGCGGAGAAGTTGTATTCTTTACGGATACCCTTGCGATAACCATAATCTTCCCACTTGTCAGGAGTCATGTAGTAATCTCCCACAACACGACCGAGAGTGGCGTTGGGGTTGATTTTTCCATTCTTACCAATGAAAGCCTGTCCTTCCGGAACGGTATATACAATGTAACCAAGACCGCCGTTACCCTGCTCGGAACCAATGTTTGCATTGGCTGATGCCCAAGCCTCGGAGGCACTCATCTTACGCTCATTGGTATAATAATTTACCAGAGCCTTGTAATGAGTTTCGTAATACATTGCGGGATCCGTAATGACATCGTAGTTCTTCAGAGCCTTGGTATTGACACCGACCTTTGCGTCAAAAGTAATGAGAGCCTCTCCGGCTTTTGCCCTCTTGGTGGTGATCATAATAACACCGTTAGCACCACGGGCACCATAAAGGGCGTTGGAAGCAGCATCCTTGAGAACGGTCATGGTCTCAATGTCGTTGGCATTGATATTTGAAATATCTCCGCTGTAAGGAGCACCGTCAACAATGATAAGCGGATCCAGACCGGCGTTGATAGAGCTGTATCCACGGATACGGATCGTTGACGATGAACCAGGAGCACCGTTTGAAGATGTGAGCTGCACACCGGCAACTGCACCTGCAAGGGCATTGGTGACAGAAGCAACCTGGCTCTTGGAGAGCTTTTCTTCTCCCACGACCTTTGCAGATCCGGTAAATGCTTCACGTGTAGTGGTACCGAAGGCAACTACTATGGTTTCATCAAGAACCTGGCTGTCGTCTTCAAGGACGATGGTGATGTTCTTGTTTCCTGCCACAGCAACTACTTGCTTTTTGTAACCAAGGAGATGCACTTCAAGATTACCGTCAGAAGGAACTTTCAAGGTGAAAGCACCATCGAGGTCGGTCATAGTGTAAACGGTATTGCTTCCCTGAAGGACGACATTGGCTCCCACGAGGGGCTCACCGGAGGCATCCTTAACAGTTCCCTTCACAGTAATATCCTGTGCAAAAGCCACAAGGGAAGTTGCCATTAATACCATGACAGTGAAAAAAACGCGAATTTTTTTCATAAGCATGAAAAGTTAGTTAAACATAAATATTGATACAAAAATTCTTTTCTTTGCATCTGATACACTACTCTATTATCCACAAAAATCTGCGGATAATCGGTGCAAAAATGCTAAAACAAAATCAAAAATGCAAATCTGTTGAATCAGGCAAAATTAAGGGTATAATAAGTTTAATAAGCGTTTTTAAGGTTTTTTATTATAGTTTCGCTCGAAATATACTGATAATTTTAATCTTTTCAAACAGTTTTTCTTTCGATTTTTAATTATAAAAATTTTTAAAAAAAATAAAAAGCCCGGTATAATCCGGGCCTTTATCAATGATTTTTAACTGTTTATTCACTAAATCTGGCCTTCAGATATTCCCTGTTGAGACGTGCAATATGGTCAATTGTAACGTGTTTAGGGCACTCCATTTCGCAGGCGCGGGTATTGGTGCAGTTGCCGAATCCGAGCTCGTCCATCTTGGCAACCATGGCGCGGGCACGGCGCGCTGCCTCAGGCTTACCCTGAGGAAGGAGAGCCAGGGAACTTACACGTGCTGCCACGAACAGCATTGCAGAACCGTTCTTGCAGGTTGCTACGCAGGCGCCACAGCCAACGCAGGCGGCAGCATCCATGGACAGTTCCGCATTGTCATGTGAAATGAGGATATTGTTGGCATCCTGGGCCGATCCTGCACGGACGGTAATGAAACCTCCTGCCTGCAGAATCTTGTCGAATGCCGTGCGGTCCACAACCAGATCCTTTATCACAGGGAAAGCACCGCTGCGCCAGGGTTCTACAGTAATGGTAGCACCCGGTTTAAAGTGACGCATGAAGAGCTGGCAGGTGGTAACCTGGTCGTCCGGTCCGTGCGCGCGCCCGTCTATATATAAGGAACAGGCACCGCAGATACCTTCGCGGCAGTCGTGATCGAATGCGACGGGCTCTTTACCTGCACGGATAAGCTGGTCGTTCATTATGTCCAGCATCTCAAGGAACGATGCATCTTCCTCCACATCCGTAACGTGGTAGGTCTCGAAATGGCCTTTTGCTTTAGCGTTCTTCTGACGCCATACCTTTATATTATATTCCATATCAGTCTTTGTAGTTACGGGTGGCTATCTTGATGTTTTCATACTTGAGTTCTTCCTTATGAAGTTCCGGGGCTGCTCCTTCACCCTTGTACTCCCAGGCGGCAACATACATGAAGTTCTTGTCGTCGCGGAGGGTTTCTCCCTCCTCGGTCTGCATTTCCTCGCGGAAGTGACCGCCGCAGGATTCCTTACGGTTAAGGGCGTCGCGGGCCATGAGTTCTCCAATATCGAAGAAGTCTACAAGACGGAGGGCTTTCTCAAGTTCCTGATTGAACTCCTCGTTGGTTCCTGGAACGCGGACCTTCTGCCAGAATTCTTCGCGGAGTTTGCCAATTTCTTCAATTGCTTTCTTAAGACCCTCTTCATTCCTTGCCATACCCACGTATTCCCACATTATATTGCCAAGTCTCTTGTGGATACTGTCTACGGTCTCTGTACCGTTAACAGCAAAAATCTTGGCTATGCGCTCCTTGACTGCCTTTTCTGCGGCATCGAATTCAGGTGCGTTGGTATCCGTCTTAGGCTCTGCAAACTTATGGGAAAGGTAATCGCCGATGGTGTAAGGCAGGATGAAATATCCGTCTGCAAGACCCTGCATAAGGGCCGATGCGCCCAGGCGGTTTCCGCCGTGGTCGGAGAAATTGGCCTCGCCTATGGCGTACAGTCCGGGAATGGTGGTCTGGAGGTCGTAGTCTACCCAGAGACCGCCCATTGTGTAGTGAATTGCGGGATAAATCATCATAGGCTCTTCCCAGGGAGAGGACGATGTAATCTTCTCGTACATCTGGAAGAGGTTTCCGTAACGCTCCTCTACCCTCTGGTGGCCAAGGCGCTTGATGGCATCGGCAAAATCAAGGAATACGGCAAGGCCTGTCTCGTTTACGCCGAATCCGGCATCGCAGCGCTCCTTGGCGGCACGGGATGCAACGTCACGGGGAACCAGGTTTCCGAATGCAGGATACCTGCGCTCGAGGTAGTAGTCACGGTCCTCTTCAGGAATCTGGGAAGGCTTTATTTCATGCTTGCGCAGTTTAAGCACATCTTCCATTTTCTTGGGAACCCAGATACGGCCGTCGTTACGAAGGGACTCACTCATAAGGGTGAGCTTGCACTGCTGGTCTCCGTGTACAGGAATACATGTAGGATGAATCTGTGCGAAGCAGGGATTTGCAAAATATGCTCCTTTCCTGTATGCCTGCATGGCGGCGGAGCCGTTGGAGTTCATTGCATTGGTGGAAAGGAAATAGGCATTTCCGTAACCGCCGGTTGCAAGCACCACTGCATGTGCACCGAAGCGCTCAATCTCTCCGGTAACAAGATTACGGGCTATTATTCCCTTTGCCTCACCGTTAATTATCACAAGGTCAAGCATTTCGTGCCTTGGATAACTCTTTACGGTACCGGCGGCAATCTCCTTGTTCAAGGACGCATATGCACCCAGGAGCAGCTGCTGGCCGGTCTGGCCGCGGGCATAGAAGGTACGGCTCACCTGAACTCCGCCGAATGAGCGGTTTGCAAGATATCCGCCATACTCCCTTGCGAAAGGAACGCCCTGCGCCACGCACTGGTCTATGATAGCTGCGCTGACCTCTGCAAGACGATAGACGTTTGCCTCACGGGAACGGTAGTCACCGCCTTTGATGGTATCGTAGAACAGACGGTATATGGAATCGTTGTCGTTCTGGTAATTCTTAGCAGCGTTTATACCGCCCTGGGCCGCAATTGAATGTGCACGGCGGGGAGAGTCGCTGATACAGAAAATCTTGACATTGTATCCCAGCTCACCCAAGGATGCAGCTGCAGATGCTCCGCCAAGACCGGTACCTACCACGATAACTTCCAGTTTCCGCTTGTTGTTGGGAGAAACAATTCGGATTTCCGACTTGCGCCTGGACCATTTTTCGGCCAGCGGTCCGTCGGGAATTTTGGAAATGAGTTTAGGATCTGCCATATTCTGAATAATGTCTTAAGTATGCAATTATAGTAATAAAAACGCACTTTTCCTAAAAAAGGGAGCCGCTTTCATCGGGATTGTACTTGCGCTGAGGGAGATAATTCTCCATACCGAGGTGACTGTACGCAAGTTCCGTGGCTACGCGGCCCCTTTGCGTCCTTATGATAAATCCTTCTTTTATAAGGAAAGGTTCATAGACTTCTTCAAGCGTACCGGCATCCTCAGATATGGAGGTTGCAAGTGTTCCAAGCCCCACCGGTCCCCCTTTGAACGTAATGATAAGGGTACGCAGAATCTTGTTGTCTATGGCATCCAGGCCACGCTTGTCTATCTTGAGCTTATTGAGCGCAAACCTTGCAATCTCAAGGTTTATGCGACCGTCGCCAAGCACCTGTGCAAAGTCACGGACCCTCTTCAGGAGGGCATTGGCTATACGTGCGGTACCGCGGGAACGGAGGGCAATCTCATAGGCAGCCTCATCGTCAATATCCACTCCAAGGATACCTGCGCTCCGGACAATAATCTTCTGAAGATCCTTTACATCATAGTATTCAAGGGCGCAGTTTATGCCGAACCTGGCCCTGAGAGGAGCTGTCAGCAGACCGCTCCTTGTGGTGGCGCCGATGAGCGTGAATGGACTCAGGGAAATGCGCACGGAACGTGCCCCTGGACCTTTATCTATAAGGATATCTATAACATAGTCTTCCATTGCTGAGTACAGGTACTCCTCCACTTCAGGAGACAGGCGATGTATCTCGTCAATGAACAGCACATCACCCTTTTCAAGCGAGGTAAGAAGCCCGGCAAGGTCTCCGGGCTTGTCAAGGACGGGACCGGACGTAACCTTCATATTGACGCCCATCTCGTTTGCAATGATATGAGCCAGGGTGGTCTTTCCAAGACCGGGAGGGCCATGGAAAAGCACATGGTCCAGGGCCTCGCCCCTCATCTTGGCAGCCTTTATGTAAATCTCAAGATTTGAGACGATTTCCTTCTGTCCGGTGAAATCATCCAGTTCCTGAGGCCTTATTATTCCCTCGAATTCACTATCTTTGCGGTCTATTGTGGAATGCGGATCAAATTCGCTCATGGCGGGTGTGGTTCAATTCAGATACAAATATAGTTTTTATTTTTAAGAATTGGTGTTTTTATATACCGTTGTTGAAAAGTTAATAACTATATAAAGTATTTAAAAATCAATAGATTATAAAATATTTAAGTGTTGAAAAGCTTTTAATTGAGTGTTGGAAACCTGTTAAAAAGTAATAAGCAGTTTTACAGAGTGTTTTTTAAACACGTTATAAACAGGGTTATCAACAGCTTTTCAACAGTAAAAACAGGGTAGATGTTAATATCTGAGAAAACCACTGCTCTGCTGCGGAAAAGTATCCATGAAAGGAAGGAGTCTTTCTGCAGCGGGCTTTTCCTGTCTGCACGCTGGGCTGTCCTGTCACAGGCCGCAGAAGAAGGACTGCATCTTATAGTACTTCCGTCAAAGGAAGCGGCGGAGTATTGCAGTGCGGACCTATATAATATGGTAGAGGGAGACTGCATATTCTTCCTTCCCGAGTCCGGAAAAAGCGTTGAGCGCAGCAATTATAAATCGTCCCTGGGTGTGCAGAGGACGGCGGCGATAGGAAAGATTCTGGAAAAGCCCGATGGAAGATTATTCATCATAACTTATCCTGAAGCCCTGGAGGAAAAGATTCCGTCGGCAAAAAAACTTACCGGGGCGATGCTTACAATAAAAGTTGGGGACCGTTTTCCCTACGAGGACCTTCGCCGTTCCCTTCAGGAAAAGGGATTCGATAAGGTGGACTTTGTCTCCGCTCCCGGCCAGTATTCGGTAAGGGGATCGGTCATAGACATTTTCTCCTATTCCCTTGAAAAGCCCTACCGCGTAAGTTATTTCGGCAACGAGATAGACCGCATAAATACCTTCGACCCAAACACCCAGCTCTCCATAGAGAAAGTGGACAAGGCCGATATTTATCCGGACATCGCCGCCCGTGAGGACGAGGAATCGGGAGAAAGCGTAATATCGCTTCTTGATACCGCCGCCACCGTGTGGCTGGACTCGTCGGACATGTACCGCGAAAGGGAGTTTTTTCCTCTGCTGGATTCTTTCCGTAAAGTGTATCTGGATATACCCCTTAGCCGTCAGGAGGAAGATCAGGTTAAATTCAATATATCTCCCCAGCCCGTCTTCAACAAGAATTTCGACCTTCTCATTTCCGATATCCGCGAAAAGCTTGAGAATCATTATAAAGTATATATTTTCGGAGAGAAGGAATCCCAGCTGGAGCGCCTTCGTTCCATAATGCTCAACGAGGAGCGTGCCGTTCTTCCTTCGTTTGTAAAGGGCAAGAACATCCATGCCGGCTTCATAGACCATGAGGATAAGATATGCTGCTATACAGACCACGAAATATTCGACCGCTTCCACCGAGTCCGCATCCGCAGGAGCGTTGATAAAACGGAGCAGCTTACCCTCAACGACCTCAGTTCCTTCAACCTTGGAGACTACATAGTCCATATAGATCACGGCGTTGGGGTATTCGGCGGCCTGGTCAAGATGAAGGACGATAAGGACCGCGTCCACGAAGTTGTGAAGCTGATGTACGCCGGCGGCGATGTAGTCTTCGTATCGGTCCATTCCCTTAACAAGATATCCCGTTTCCGCTCCCGCGAAGGGGAGGCTCCGCGCATAAATAAGCTTGGTTCAAAGACCTGGACCACCCTTAAGACATCGGCAAAATCCCGCGTAAAGGACATAGCCAAGGAACTGATAAAACTTTATGCCAAGCGCCACGCCTCCAAGGGCTTTGCTTTCAGTGCCGATACCTATCTCCAGGAAGAGCTGGAATCTTCCTTCATGTATGAGGACACTCCGGACCAGGAAAAGGCCACCAGGGCGGTGAAGGAGGACATGGAAGCCCCGTATCCCATGGACCGCCTCATCTGCGGAGACGTTGGTTTCGGCAAGACGGAAATAGCCATAAGGGCTGCCTTCAAGGCGGTTACAGACTCAAAGCAGGTGGCCGTGCTGGTTCCCACCACCATACTTTCCCTGCAACACTATGAGACCTTCCGCGCACGTCTGCAAAACCTTCCGTGCAATGTGGAATATGTGAGCCGCCTCAGAAGTGCAAAGCAGATTACAGACATAAAGAAACGCCTGAAAGAAGGAAAGATAGACATACTGATAGGTACACATAAGATACTTGGGCAGGGCTTTGAATTCAAAGACCTGGGACTCCTTATAATAGACGAGGAACAGAAGTTCGGTGTAAGCGCCAAGGAGAAACTCCGCCAGATGAAAAACACCGTGGATACCCTCACCCTTACTGCAACCCCTATCCCCCGCACCCTCCAGTTCTCCCTTCTTGGCGCAAGGGACCTTTCAATTATACAGACCCCGCCACAGAACCGTATTCCCATACAGACGGAGATTATCCTTTTCAACGAGGAGGAAATCCAGAGTATAATTAACTACGAGCTCAACCGCGGCGGGCAGGTATTCTTCCTTCACAACAAAGTGGAAGAACTGCCTGCAATTGAGGATATCCTCCACCGACTTGTCCCGGACATGAGAATATGTGTCGCCCACGGGCAGATGGAATCCAAGACCCTTGAAGACCGCATGCTGGCCTTCATGAGGGGAGACTACGATATGCTCCTGTGCACAACAATAATAGAAAACGGCCTGGATATTCCCAACGCCAACACCATAATTGTAAACCAGGCGCAGAACATAGGCCTCAGCGACCTTCACCAGCTGCGCGGCCGTGTGGGGCGCTCAAACCGTAAAGCTTTCTGCTACCTCATAGTCCCTCCGCTCATTACCATTACTGACGATGCGCGCCGCCGTCTCAAGGCCATTGAGGAGTTCTCCGACCTTGGCAGCGGATTCAACATTGCCATGCAGGACCTGGACATCCGCGGCGCCGGAAACCTCCTTGGAGCTGAACAAAGCGGATTCATCTCCGACATGGGTTATGAAACATACCAGAAGATACTGTCGGAGGCTATGGAAGAGCTGGGAGTGGAAACCGGAATCGTAGTGAACCGTCCCGGAGAGAAGTATGTGGAAGACTGCACCATAGAAACGGACCAGCCGGCATTCATCCCGGATACTTACATAGATATAAGTGCAGAGAAGATAAGGATTTACAAGATGCTTGACGCCCTTACCGACGACCGTGAGATAGATTCCCTTGCCGGCCGTCTGGAAGACCGTTTCGGTCCCCTGCCCGACGAGGTCAGGAACCTTCTTCTTGTGGTAAAGCTCAGAAACCTCGGCACCCGCACCGGATTCGAGAAGATTATCGTAAAGAACGGCATGCAGATAATGTTCTTCGTGAACAATCCAATGAGCGCTTACTATAATTCAAAGGAGTTTGAAAAAGTGCTGGAAAGGGTGAACCAGAATCCCACGCTTTACAAGTTCAATCAGGACTCCGGAAAGCTCCGGACCGTCTCCAGAGGCATAGATTCCCTTGACAAAGCCCTCCAGATTTTGAAAAAACTGCAATAATTGCTAACTTCGCAAGCTATGTCTAATCTTCTGATAGAAATAGGAAACACCGCGGTGAAGGCCGCGTGGAGCGACAGGATGACCCTGGGAAAGACATTCCGTTACCAGGGGGAGAAATCTATGGAGTTCATCCTTTCCCTTTTGAAAAAGGAAAAGCCCGCTGTAATGGTGGTGTCATCGGTGTATCCGCTGTCGGAACAGGATATAGCGCTGCTTGAAGCAGAATGTGAGAAACTTCTTATCCTTGACAGGAATCATAAGGAACTTCTTATAGAGAGAGGCCTTCCCGTATATTTATCCTATGACAGGGCCGCATCCATCCTTGCCTCCCGCTATCTTTTCCGCGGAAAAGGCTGTACCATAGTGGACTTCGGCACCACCATGAGCATAGATTTCACATCCGGAGAGGGCCAGTACCAGGGTGGAAACATATCCCTTGGCTGCCGCACTCGTTTCAAGGCTATTAACAGATATTCCCGCGCCCTTCCCCTTGTGGATACGCCTCAGGATCCGGAGGTAACCGGTCACTCGGAAGTGTCGTCGATAGAGAGCGGAGTTGTTTCAGGCATTGTTTTTGAAATAGAGGGCTACCTGAATCTGCACCCGGAGAATATAACGGTGTTCACCGGCGGCGACGCAAATTATTTTGCAAAACGGATGAAAAGTTCCATCTTTGTAATTTGTAACCTCGTGCTCATGGGGTTGGCTTTAATAGCTGACGAGTATGTTCAGAAGATTGGTTAGCATAGTGTGTGTTCTGCTTTCCGGCTGGGCGGCAATGGCCCAGACGGACGGTACTTATGTAGGGTATTCCCCATATTCCGTTTATGGAGTAGGAAACCTCCACCAAAACGGAACTGCGTGGAACAAGGGAATGGCCGGCGTAGGTATAGCAACCCGTAACAAGCGCTTTGTAAATACCGCAAACCCGGCATCCCTTACAGCCAGGGACTCCCTTTCCTTCATGTCGGATTTCACCCTCAGCAGCAAGATTTCCGTTTTCAATGAAGGTGATAAAAAGGGTTTCAACACAACCTTCAACCTGGAGAACTTCGTCCTTTCTTTCCCCTTGTGGAAAAACTCCGCAATGATGGTGGGCCTGTCCCCGTTCAGCGAGGTCGGCTACAGGATATCGGATACCAAGACGGACTATTATTCCACCACCAACAGTTTCTCCACCTACGGAAACGGAGGAATGTACCAGGTATTTGCCGCCGGTGCCGTAACGCTCTGGAACCGCCTCTCGCTGGGTGTGCAGGGCACTTATATCTTCGGCAGCATCAATAAGACATCTGCAAATTCCACCGGAGACAGCAGTTTCCTCAATTTCTTTACGGGAGACTCCCTGCAGGTAAACAACTTCAGCCTTAAGGCCGGTCTCCAGTACCAGCAGCCGCTGGGAACAAAGAACGCCGTCATCCTGGGAGCCACCTACAGGCTGTCAACGCCTTTCGGTGGCCATCGCATCCACTATCTGGAAAGCGGCAGTTACGCCCGCACCAGGGAAGAGCACCTTATAAAGGAAGACAAGGTATATCTTGGAGACGAGATCGGTGCCGGTATTTCCTTCCGGAACTCGGACGTGTGGTCCGCGGAGGTGAACTATATCCGCACAAACTGGAATAATTCCAATTTCGAGAGCGTTCCGGGCTTTTCCAACGTAGGCGTGGAATCGTCCTTCGCCTCCGGGGCCGGACAGTCCGTCCGGGCCGGATTCGAGATTACTCCCAACCGCAACGACATCCGCTATTTCTTCAAGCGGTGCACCTACCGGGCCGGGGCGTATTACGACAGTTCCTACTTCACGGTAAACGGAAAACACGTGGACGCCGTGGGTATAACCCTTGGAATGACCCTCCCCGTTTTCCGCTGGTACAACGGCCTTTCAATAGGAGTTGACATGGGACGCAGGGGCCTGGATTCCAGCCAGATAGGCCAGAACTACGTAGGCTTCAGCCTTGGTCTCAACATGTTTGACATATGGTTCCAGAAACCACGGTACGAATAGTTTAGCACGATAATTGTTTAATTGAAAGTTAAAACATCTGACGATATGAAAAAGTTAACCTTCATTATCCTCGCCGCAGCTGCCCTGTTTGCAGGTCAGAACATAGCCTCCGCCCAGGGAAAATATGGTGCGGACAGCGCCGAGTGCCTCAAGTATCTCTCCTATTATCAGGAGTATTGGAAGCAGAAAAACTATGATTCCGCCCTTCCCAACTGGAGAAAGGCATATTCCATCTGCCCGGCTACCGCTTCGCAGAACATGTTCATCCACGGCACCCGCCTGATGACCCGTCAGCTGGACAAGATCAAGGATCCTGCAACCCGTTCCGCAATTATCGACACCATCATCACCCTTCAGGACCAGCGCATGGCCACCTATCCCAAGAAGCGCCAGGAAATCCTGAACAACAAGGGCCAGTACATGATCAACTACCGCGGTTCGGACAGCAAGTACATCTTCGAGAACCTTTCCGTCATCGTGGACGAGCTTGGCTCCAAGTCCAGCGGCTCCCTCCTGGTGAACCTTCTCCAGAGCGGCATAGCCCTTTATCGTGAGAACAAGCTCAGCGCCGACGACGTC
Source organism: Bacteroidales bacterium (assembly GCA_017428945.1). Lineage (GTDB taxonomy): Bacteria > Bacteroidota > Bacteroidia > Bacteroidales > UBA932 > Cryptobacteroides. The sequence continues at coordinate 124,479 of JAFRPW010000006.1, forward strand.
ATCGCCCTTTATGACAAGGTGAGCGGAAACATCGCCGCCGCAGAGGCCAAGAGCGACGCCGAGGTAGAGGACAACGCCAAGGCAAAAGCCACCATCGAGTCCATTTTCGCAGACTCCAAGGTCGCTTCCTGCGAGAACCTCATCGCAATCTTCGGTCCCCGCTATGAGGCCGATCCCAACAACCTTGCACTGGTCTCCAACATCGTCAAGCTCATGAACAACGCCGACGACTGCGCCTCCAACGACCTTTATCTTAAGGCTGTCACCTCCATGTACAAGCTGGATCCTTCGTACCGCAGCGCATACGCCCTGTTCCGCCTGAACAGCGCCCGCGGCAATGTCGCCGATGCCGGCCGCTATATCGAGGAAGCCATCGCTTCTCCTGAGTCTGACGAGGCAACCGACGCCCAGTACTACTACGAGCTTGCCCTGTTCGCATACAAGAACAATCTCCGTTCAAAGGCTGCCGACGCCGCCCGCAAGGCAGTTGACCTGGACTACGGATTCGCCGGTAAGGCATACATGATCCTCGGTAACCTCTGGGCCGGAGCAACCTGCTCCGGTGACGTAGAGAAGTACGCTCGCTTCTGGGCTGCTACGGACTACTTCCAGAAGGCCCGTACCGCCGATCCTTCCCTCGCAGATGATGTAGCATCCTCCATCGCCGGAGTTGCCAGGTATTATCCCGAGGCCAGTGAGATCTTCATGTACGACCTCACTGCCGGCCAGAGCTACACCGTATCCTGCGGCGGTCTCACCGCTACCACAACCGTACGTGTAAGCAGGTAGTGACTCCAAGAAACATATTTAAGATGATTGCAACCGCCGCGGCGGTTGCTTTCGTCGTTTATTCGTGCAAGGGAAACCTTTCCGAGGCAGAGAAGCTGGACCTTGACAGGATTCCGCTCCAGACGGTAGATTCCATGTTCTTCGTCCAGTCTGAAAACGGCCGCCTGAAAATGAGGGTGGAGGCCCCCAGGATGGAGGTTTACGAGCACGATACCGTCTCTTATGACCTTTTCCCGAAAGGGATAAAGGTTTTCGCATATGGTGAAACCGGCCTTCTGGAAACAACCATAGTGTCGGACCAGGCAAAACATCGTAAAACCGGGGGAGAACTGTGGTCGGCTTTCGGAAACGTGGTCGTAAAGAATATCGTCAAGAATGAGACCATGGAGACGGACACCCTGTACTGGGACAGCGTGAAACATGAAATCTGGACGGACTGCTACGTCAGGATGCACTCTCCGTCCGGCCTCATGCAGGGTTACGGGATGCGCTCTGACGAGATGGCCCGCAACGCTATTCTCATGCATCCCTTCGACACGGAATTCCTCATCGAAGATGAAGACAACGCCCCCGTGCAGATAGATTCGGTCAATTTTATCGGGCCGATGTTAAAAAAATAGTGGTTATTTGGAAGAAAATCACTACCTTTGCAGCCCTTATGCGAAAAAAATAGAATAAAATTAAAAATATAACACAATGGCAGCTCTTGAGACCATCAGAACCAAATTCGGCATTGGTGCATCAATCATCATTGCCTTCGGTCTGTTACTCTTCCTTGTAAACCCGTCCGACATCATCCAGACCATCCAGTCAACTTCCACCAAGTACGATGTCGGCAAAATCAATGGCAAACGCATCACATACACGGACTTCGAGCAGGAAACCAAAGAGATGGCAAGTGTACGCGAACTCATGACCGGCACTTCCGCATCTTCGGAGCAGGCTCAGAAGCAGAACAGGGAAATAGCCTGGCAGAACCTCGTCCAGGAACACCTTGTAATTCCCACCGTCCGCAATGCCGGTATCCATGTCGGCAAGCAGGAAGAGGTAGACCTCTTCGTCGGCGAGAACCCTTCACCCGTCGTGGCCTCCTCCGGTCTTTTCTTCGACCAGGAAGGCAATTTCTCCCCGGAGCTTGTGCGTGATTTCATGGAGCAGGCAAGTGCCGATGAAAGCGGCCGCATGCTCATTATCCGCAACTACCTCCAGAACAGCGTACGCAACAACCGCTACTCCGAGAAGTATGGAAACCTCTTCACTGCCGCATCTCTGGTGAACAGCCTCCAGCAGAAGAAGGCCGTTGAGGAGAACAACACCACCGCAAGCGTGAGCTTCGTGATGGCTCCCAACTCATACTTCCCCCAGGATTCCTCCATCGTCATTTCTTCCGCAGACATCAAGAAGTTCTACAACGCCCACAAGGACAACTTCCGCCAGCAGGCCACCAGGGATATCGAATACGCAGTGTTCGAGGTCGTCCCTTCCGCCGCTGACATTGAGGCCCAGAACGTAGACTTTGTTTCTGCTTATGACGAGTTCTCAACCACTGAAAACGTCCGTGCATTCCTTCAGCGCAACTCTGACCGCCAGTGGCAGGACACCTGGTACAAGGATGGTGAGCTCCGCAGCGTAAACCGTGACGTAGACGCCTTTGTGACCGCAAACAAGTCCGGCGTTTCTCCCGTGTACCGCTCCGGAAACAACTTCTACGCAGCCCGTATCATGGAGGTCAAGAACATTCCGGATTCCGTATACGTCCGCCACATCATGTTCCAGGGAGCAGCTGCCCGCCACAATGCAGACAGCCTTCTGAAGCTTGTCAACAGCAAGAACTTTGCAGCCATGGCAGAGGAGAACTCCGCAGACCGCAACAACCAGTTTGACGGCAGTTTCGGTACCCTTGGCTGGATGACCCAGAACTCCATGATCCCCGGCTTCGAGTCCGTCCTTACCGCCGCTACCGGCAAGCCCTACATCGTCACAAGCCAGTACGGCTCACACATCGTAGAGGTTGTAAAGACCACCAAGCCCGTTGCCAAGAAGAAGGTCGCCATCTTCGAGAAGGCCACCCTTCCCAGCAAGGAAACTTATTCCACCATTTACAACAAGGCCAACCTCCTTGCAGTTCGCGCAGCCGGCAAGTATGCCAACTACAAGGCAGCATGCGACACCACCGGAACCTACTCCCGCAGCATGACCATCAACGAGGGTACGGACACTTACGGTGCAATCAGCCACGCCAAGGAAGTTACCCGCTGGGCCTTTGACAACAAGCCCGGAAAGGCTTCCGGCATCATCACCGTAGACAACAACTACTTCTTCGTAGCAGCCGTCAAGGGCGCTCACAAGGAAGGTTTCGCTACGGTAGAGGAAGTCAAGGACCAGATTCAGAACCAGCTCTATCGTGAGAAGTACAGCGCCAAGCGCTGCGAAGAGGTTGCAGCTCAGATTGCAGGCCTCACCTCCATGGAGGAAGTAGCAGAAAAGCTTGGAACCACCGTCAGTGAACTCACCGACGTCACCTTCTCCACCAACTCTGCAGCAACCACGGAGCCCGCTTTCGTAGGCGCAGTCGCATCTGCCGCCGAAGGCCAGATTTCCGGCCCCGTTGCAGGTATCATGGGTACCTATGTGTTCAAGGTGAACGGCCGTGAGACCGGCTCCTACTACACAGAGGACGACGCCCTCTCCGCACAGGCCCGCATAGACCAGTATCATCAGCAGATGCTGCTTCCCGTCATGACGGACAAGGCCGTTACAGACAGGCGTGCAAAGTTTTATTAATAGGTAGAGATTATGTCTCTGAAATGTGGAATAGTAGGCTTGCCCAACGTGGGCAAGTCTACTTTATTTAACTGCATCAGCAGCGGAAAGGCCCAGAGTGCCAATTTTCCCTTCTGTACAATAGACCCCAACGTTGGCTCCACCAACGTTCCGGACAAGCGCCTGGAGGTGCTTACTCAGATTTGCCAGCCCAAGCGCACCATTCCCGCCACGGTAGAGATAGTGGACATTGCCGGTCTGGTGAAAGGCGCGTCAAAAGGCGAGGGCCTGGGAAACCAGTTCCTTGCAAACATACGTGAGTGTGACGCCATCCTGCACGTTCTGCGCTGCTTTGACGACGGTAATATTGTCCACGTTGACGGTTCCGTAGACCCTGTCCGGGACAAGGAAGTGGTTGAGACGGAACTCCAGATCAAGGACCTTGAAACCGTAGAGAACCGCATCAAGAAGGTGGAGAAAATGGCCACCACCGGCGGTGACAAGGAAGCAAAAAAGCTTCTTAACCTTCTCCAGCGCTACCGTGAGGTTCTTCTGCAGGGAAAAAGCTGCCGTGAGGTTGTTCCGGAAAACGCAGAGGAAGAGCAGATGGCAAAGGATTTGTACCTTCTCACCAACAAGCCGGTAATGTACGTGTGCAACGTAGACGAGGCATCGGCAGCAGGCGGCAATGCATATGTGGACGCCGTCCGTGCTGCGGTCGGGGAGGACAATATTCTTGTCATCGCCGCCAAGACAGAGGCGGAAATTGCAGAGATAGAGGAGTATGAAGACCGCCAGATGTTCCTTGAGGAAATGGGTCTGGAAGAGTCCGGCGTCGTGCGCCTTATCCAGAGTGCATACCGCCTCCTCGGTCTCCGAACCTTCTTCACCGCCGGTGCCGATGAGTGCCGTGCCTGGACCATCGTCGCAGGAGACAAGGCCCCCCGCGCCGCCGGTGTAATCCACACTGATTTTGAACGTGGTTTCATCCGTGCAGAGGTCATCAAGTACGATGACTTTGTGCAGTACAGGACAGAGGCGGCAGTCCGCGCCGCCGGCAAGATGGGCATCGAAGGCAAGGACTATGTGGTGCAGGACGGTGACATAATGCACTTCCTGTTTAACGTGTAGATTTTGTAAAAGGTTCGGTTTTTTATGCCGAACCTTTTACATTCTACGGCCTGTAATGCCGTTTTGCGTGAATGGTTCGGTCACTTTTACCGAACCTTTTACATTTTCTACCGGAAAATGCTGTTTGCCCAGCCGGCGTCAATCTCGGAAAAACCGGGGGCGGGGGCGATGCCTGGATTGCGGGAAAGGATGCCGCGGGCGTCTTCATAGACATTGAAACCAACGTTGATTACGTTCATGGCTCCGTTAAGGGGGAAAGCCATCACAAGGTCGTGGTCCGCGCCCTCCAGGCGGAGGAACTTGAGCGGCGCATCTGCGGATTCGGGGTTCTTGGCGGCCAGTTCATGACGGGATACCCACTTGCACACTTCCATAACCGTGTCCTCCAGACCGGCATCGGAAATGCATACCTTTTCTATGAGTTCCCCGGCCTCGCGGACGCGGCGGAGCGTGTAGCCTGGAAGATCTTTCACTGCCTCTGCCACGGCGGCCGGCGGCTCATAACCTTCCGGAAGCAGCCAAACCATGAGCTTCGCCGCAGGGTCATGGTACAAAGTGTTGTACCTCAAAAGATTGCGCGTGCCGCAGTAGGGGCATTCCGCCACGAATAAAGAGCCGTCTCTGACCCGCTCCTTAAGCTGCGGATCAGAGGCGACGTTTATACTTTGATAACTTGCGGCCTCAAATGAGGAGCCGCATTTTGAACACTTTACCTGCATTAAAGTTTGCGGGCGCCGTCGCTGATGACAACGTCATAAATCTTGGGAGCATGACCGAACTTGGCCTGGAACTGCTCCTTGGCTGCGGCGATGAAGCCGTCGTAGAGTTCTTCCTTCACAAGGTTGATTGTGCAGCCGCCAAAGCCGCCGCCCATTACGCGGGAGCCGGTGACGTCCATCTTACGGGCAAGCTTGTTAAGGAAGTCAAGTTCCTCGCAGGAGACCTCGTACAGGCGGCTAAGGCCAAAGTGGGTCTGGTACATCATTTCGCCGACGGTCTCGTAGTCGTCTCTTTCAAGGGCGTCGCAGACGTCAAGGACCCTCTGGACCTCTCCAATAACATACTCTGCACGAAGGAAGTCTTCCTGGGGGATTTCTTCGCGGACCTCGTCCAGCCAGAGGCGCTTGGCATCCGAGAGGAACTCTACCTCCGGATGCTTCTTGCGGATGGCTGCGGCTGCGTTCTCGCAGGAGGCGCGGCGCTTGTTGTAGGCGCTGGAAGCCAGCTCGTGCTTTACGCAGGAGTCTATAAGAACCAGCTTGTATCCCTTGGGGTGGAAGGGGAAATATTTGTATTCCAGGGTTTTGCAGTTGAGGCGGATAAGTGCGCCCTCCTTTCCGAAGACCGATGCGAACTGGTCCATGATGCCGCACTTTACGCCGCAGTAGTTATGCTCTGTGCTCTGGCCAATCTTTGCAAGTTCGAACTTGTCGATATTGTTCTTGAAGATATCGTTCAGGGCAAAGGCAAAGCAGCTTTCCAGGGCCGCGGAAGAGCTGAGGCCGGCACCAAGGGGAACGTCTCCGGCAAACACGGCATTGAAGCCTTCAACCTTGCCGCCGCGCTTGATGGTTTCGCGGCATACGCCAAAGATATATCTTGCCCAGGCCTTCTCAGGAGCGTCTTTTTCCTCCAGGCCGAACTCGCAGAGTTCGTTGTAGTCCAGAGAGAAAACTTTTACCTTTGGGGTCCCGTTAACCTTGATTGCGGCCATGATGCCACAGTCAATTGCACCGGGGAATACGTAACCACCGTTGTAGTCTGTGTGCTCGCCGATCAGGTTGATACGGCCGGCAGATGCATAAAGAACGCCCTCTTCTCCGAACAGGGATTTGAACTTTTCCTGGATTTTCTGTTTCATATTAAAGGTTATTAGTTTTCTATCATACAAATATAATAATTATTTCACGTCCAGCCAAACCGGGCAGTGGTCCGACACTCCGCCAAGATAGCGTGGGCCGGAATAGGTTCTGAGAGGTTTCTGCCCGGCGCCGTCGGCCTTCAGGAGAAACGGCACCTGAAGTATGTGCATTCGGGATTGCGCCAGCGCCCCGGACACAAAGAACAGGTCTATGAGTTCCCATTTTCCATCATACTTGATGGTTCCGTAACCTTGTTCAAAAAGCGGCAAAGCAAGGTTTTCAAGCGGAAGCCCCGAATACATGGGGTTATCCGGTGTATCATTGAAATCTCCCATTGCAACTATGCGTTCTACTCCCACAAATGCAAGTGAGTCCGCCAGGGCCGCCAGCCGCGCCACCGCACGTGCTCTTCGCGGTTCAGAGGCCACACCCCCATACTTTGACGGGTGATGGTTTACCAAGACGGCCACGTCTCCTCCGGGGCCGATGAAATGTGCCATCAGAATATCCCTGGTGGCCATGACTGAGGAGTCTGCATCATATATGTGACACGGTTTTGAATCTAGAAGCCGCAGCCTTGATTGTCTGTAAATAAGAGCCACGTCTATTCCTCTTGGGTCCGGAGAATCATAGTGCACAATTGCATAATCTGTCTTGCGGAGCGCCGTTCCCTGGAGCAGCCGGCGAAGCACGAACGCGTTCTCAACTTCCGCAAAACCCACAATATCCGGAAGTCCGCCCATGCTGTCTCCCGCCCAAAGTATTGTCTTGGCTATGGCATTGCATTTGGTGCCAAAGCGTCTCTTTGTCCAGCGGCGCTCGCCAAAGGAAGAAAACTCCGCATCCGAGACGCTTGTGGTGTCGTTCCGGAAGTCAAAGAAGTTCTCCAGGTTCCAGAACATTACCCTTTCCTGCGCCGCCGCAACGGAGCCGTAAAGCAAAAACAAAAGCACCCACCTTTTCATGACGGGCGCAAGATATGAAGGTTTTCCGATACATCTGTAAAAGGTTCGGCACAAAAAACCGAACCTTTTACATGTTTAGAACGACATGTCGAACACCGGCCCCACGAACCAGGGTTTTCTCTGGTCGGTCTGGCCGAACCAGGTGCCGCCAAGGAAGCAGGCAGTAACGCCCAGTTCAATGTCCGCGGCAAGGCCAAGGGCGCAGCCAAGCTTGGCCGACAGGTCAAGACCCGCGCTCCAGAGGTTGCCTTCTGCAAAACCGGTGTAGTCGAAGTGCGGTGTTGCAACAAAGTTGAGGATATAGGCTACAGGCATCAGGGAAATGTCTCCGCCTATGGTGAATGGCATGGCGTAGTCGGCGGTTATGCGCCACTGCCGGTGGTTGTTCTCCGCCACCAGAGAGGCCGCAGCGCCGTCGAATCCCCTTGGCAGCGTGCTTACGGAACTGTCCTGGAAAATGGATCCGTCTTTTTGCTGCTGAATCATTCCGGTCAGCTTGATGCCATGGGTCTGATACAGACCGGGGATGTAGCCGTACAGGTAGGCGTATGTAGTGGGCGAGAACGTGTCCGTGAGACCTGGCCGCAGGATACCGCCCAGTTCCGCTCCTATGCCCAGTTTGGGATAAACCCTGTTCTGAGGCCTTGGAAGCATGAAATAGCCCCTTAGTGAGGCCGAAGCACTGTGAAGGAACGCGTCGCGGCCATCGGTCTTGAAACCGTTGAAGCCAAAGTGTGCGGGATAGTCCTTGAATATGCCGGAAGGGGTTTTGAAGAGTATGGCGGAAGTGCTGTAGATGTTATTGGAAATGGTATACCGGACCTGCGGGGTAATGCCGTAAAGGAGCCCGCCCTTGCTGAAGCTAAGCGGAACATAGGCCTTTACGGACGCCACCAGGGACGGGACATCCCTGAGCCCGCCGACCGAGCCCCGGGAGACCTCTCCCAGAACATCGTATTCGCCAAGCCGGTACCGCCTTGCGGCCTCGTCTCCAAAGTCCAGGGAGGCCTCAAACACCGGGAACAGTCCCGAGTATGTGAGTTTGGCATGAAGGGCGTTGCGCCATGCCCCGCTGCGGTCCGGGTCCGGGTGCAGGGAGTAGCCAAGGGCGCCAGAGAGCGTTCCCAGATCGTTCTGGAAAAAGGCTGTGAGGCCGGCGGCTATATTGTCGTAGCCAAAGTCAAAGCTGGCGTCCATTATGGCCTCGTGATTGACGTACAGCGGCAGCCAGGTGTGGAATTTAAGGGGATGAAGCAACTTTCTGTACCGGACCGCCTCCGTAAATTGGACCGGCGTGCTCAGGTCTACTCCGCCCATGGCGTTCTCCTGCGCCGTAAGGGCATCCTCTACCGCATATCGGTGGCTGTCCGTAACCGATGCCGCGGCCATGGGAAGCATGTCTACGGGGGTGCGGACCACGGGCTCCCCGTCCAAGGCATTTACAGTATAATAAAGATGGTCTTCCTCAAGGCAGAACTCCTTGGCGCCATAACGGGTATTGGTTACCTTCACAAGGCGTTTTTCCCCCGGATAGTACTGATAGAACTCGTTAACGCCGGAGGCATCGGAAATCCATTCCAGGCAGCCATCCCCTCCGGCGAGGTCCACGACCTTCGCATTCATCGGCTCCACTATCCTTGTCCAGGAACCGTCCGGCCCGACATTATAGACAGCGCATCCGCCGTCCTCTACGGAGAGGCAATAGAGATCCCCGTCCAGCCAGGCTGGAAATGTTGCCTGTACGCCTGCCGGGGCAGCAAAGCGTGCGGTTTCTGAACCGTCCAGCGTACTCAGGAGAACCACGGCAGAGCCCCCTTCCACGGGGTATTCCACCACCGCCAGAAGCCGGCTGTCTTCAGATATGCTTGGATTGAAATACCTTCCGCCGGTGGTGAGGTCCCCCGTTTTCTGGCCCCTGAGGTCATAGTAACGGATAATAGACTTTCCGTCCAGCTCCCAGCGGGGATGGGGGATAGTCTCGCTCCAGTAAAAGCGCATCCTGAGGTTGTCCGGGACCAGGGAGGAAGTGTGTGAGGAGAAGGGGATTACCTTTTCCCAGCCATCGCCCGTGAAGCGTACCAGCTCCGTGTTATAGGTGTAGCCGCTTCTAAGCGCGTAAAGAGACCCGTCAAGGGATGCGACAGATGCGTAAGTGACGGGGAAGGCCTCTTTGCGGCTAACCCTTTCCTCCGGCATGAAAGGAGCCCTGGCGGCATCTTCTTCCTGCCAGATTTCGTTGAACTTTCCGGCATACTCCCGGAACTTCTTTTTTGCATTGAAATTGAAAGGAGCTATGGACCAGGGGGCCTTGCGGCTGCGGTCAAGGGCCTTTCTTACAGCCAGGGGATTGTTCCCGAACACGCGCTCTCCGGCAATGGTCATGTACCCTATTGTGTAATGGTCCGGAGTGTAGTGCCTGAAGGAGCCGTAGCGCCAGCGGTTCCACGTGCGGAAGTCTCCCTGGTCGTACGCCACGCGGTAGTAGTTGAGGAAATCGGCGGTACGGGCCCTTGTGCCGGCGGCAAGGCCGGTCTCTGCGGCAACGGCGTCGCCTTCACCCATTGCGTTGTCAAGATAAAGCGCCCACAGAACGGGGTTGAAGCCCTCTCCAAAGAGCCAGGTGCCTATGCGGAAGCCTTTCTCGTAACCGTACTGAAGCTGCGCCTGGTGACGGGGCTCGTGGGAAACAAGCTGAACTTCCCAGGGTGCGGGGTCCGATCCGTATGCCTCCGGGATTGTATACAGGTCCATCCTCCTTGGCGCCCAGGCCACGGATCCGTTGGAGTAGACGTTATGGGTATGAAGCACCACCGGCATCTTTGCCCTCTGGCCGTCTCCCGGCGTTATGCCGATGGAATGCCCCGTGGGCTCCCTGAACTGCTCCAGGAGGCGTCCGTACGTGCGGGCAAGGGAATCGGCCCCCTGGGGGTAGATAATCTTGTAATTGGGGGTTTCCGTGGTGTACCACTTAATGTATGCCGGGTCTGAGCCGTTGGTGTAGAACTGGGCTCTGGCATTAAGGGTGGCAAGCAGGACAAGTGCCGCCAATAGTGCGGTTTTTCTCATATCAGTCACAAATTTAGCTTTTTTTCCCTAACTTTGGAATTGTATGAAAAAGTATATTGTTGCACTTGTTGCAGTTATGGCCCTTGCCGCCTGCGGACCCCGTCCCGCCAAAAAGGCCGATGTTCCCAAAAACCGCTCCTTCCCCCGGGTAGAGGCCCCCGCAATGATTGACAATCCCCAGGAAAGGCTGGAGTACATTGTCATGCACTTCTGGGACGCTTTCGCCAAGGTTGACCAGCCCACCGACTCCCTTACCGTCGGCGGCGTTCCCAGGGCCGACGTGGAGGGCCAGATGGGCGTTTTCGCCACCCTTCTGCAGCAGGTTCCGGAATCCGTCGGGCAGAAGGCCATGCAGGCGCTTTACGCCAATCTGGAAAAGGCCCCGGGCATGTTCACCCCCATGACGGAGCTCGTCCGTCAGTATTTCTTCGACCCCAACTCCCCCGTCCGTAACGAGGCTCTGTACCTTCCCTTCGTGAAGGCCCTGTCATCGTCCCCCCTTGTTGAGGAAGGTCTCAAACCCGGATACGCATGGGACGCCCGTCTATGCGCCCTGAACCTCCCCGGCACCAAGGCTGCCGATTTCCGCTTCATCGACACCTCCGGCCGCGCCCGCACGCTGCACTCCGTGAAGGCGGAGTACGTGCTTCTTGTGTTTGGCAACCCGGACTGCACCGCCTGCCGGGAACTTGTGGAAAACATGTCTTCCGTGCCGGAAATATCGGCCCTGGAGGCCTCCGGACGGCTTAAGGTGGTGGATATCTACATAGACCAGGAGATAGACCTCTGGAAAGAGCGCATGGCTTCATATCCAAAGAGCTGGATAAACGGATACGACCCGGATTACGTGATCCGGCAGGACCTCATATACGATGTCCGCGCCGTCCCGTCCATCTATCTTCTGGACAGGGACAAGACTGTGCTTCTGAAAGACGCCCCGGAAAATGTGGCGCTGGAAGTGCTGGCAGGGCTATAGTACCAGGTTGGTTATGAAAACCACCACAATTCCCACCGGCGCTATATAGCGCATGAGGAAGTAGATTACACTGAACACGCCCACGTTTGCGGTGCCGTGGTTGGTGAACTCGTCGCGGACATCGGCCTTGGACATGTACCAGCCCACAAAGAGGGTGAACAGCAGGCCGCCAAGGGGAAGGAGCCAGTCGGAGCACAACTTGTCTATGCAGTCGAAGATGGAAAGGCCAAAGATCTTTACCCCGGCAAGCGGGCCGAACGACAGCGAGCAGAATATGCCCAGGACCCAGGCTATGAGCGTAATGATTATTGTACCCTTTACGCGCCCTATGCCCTTTTCCTCCTGAAGATAGGCTACGCCCACCTCAAGCATGGAAATGGAAGAGGTAAGGGCAGCCATGAGAATTGTAAGGAAAAAGACTATTCCCAATATGGCGCCAATCCACGATGGCATCTGGCTGAAGATGTACGGAAGGGTGTCAAAAACCAGCCCCGGGCCTTCTCCGGGCTGTATTCCGGCAGAGAACACAGCAGGCATAATGGCAAAACCGGCCAGCAGGGCAAAACCAAGGTCTGCCAGGGTGGTGCCAACTCCGGAAGAGAGGATATTCTCATTCTCGGGAGCGTATGATGCGTATGTGAGGATTGCTCCCATGCCGAGGGACATTGAGAAAAACGCCTGACCCATGGCGGCGGCAACAACCCCCGCGTCAATCTTGGAAAAGTCCGGCTTTACCAGATAAATTACGCCTTCCATAGATCCGGGCAGGGTGAGGCCGTAGATGACTATGCCCACAATGAGTACAAACAGCGCGGGCATGCATATCTTGGTGAATTTCTCGATGCCGTTCTTTACGCCAAGAAGGATAATGACAGCGGTAGCCACAAGGAAGATGGTAAAGGCGATGAGGGGCTCCCAGACGGAGCTTATGAAGCCCGGGAAAAGTCCTGCTGTATTGTGCGTAAGGCGCAGCGTGCAGGCCTTCCACAGGTAGTCTACGGACCAGCCGCCAACCACGCTGTAATAGCCCAGGATGAGAAGAGGGGTGATTACGGTGAGCAGCCCAATCCATTTCCAGGGGGAGCCGGGCGCCAGTTTTTTTATGGCCCCGAAGGTGCTCAGGCGGGTGCGCCGGCCAATTATGCTCTCTGCCATGAAAATGGGCAGCACCAGCACAAAGCATGAGACGATATAGATTATAACGAAGGCCGCTCCTCCGTTCTGGCCCACCAGGTAAGGGAATCTCCAGATGTTTCCAAGGCCGATGGCACTCCCGGCCATTGCCAGCACCAGGGCAAGGCGGCTGCCGAAATTCTCCCGTTTATTCATCTTTTCTCTTGTACACTGCAAATTCAAACTCGAATCCGGTTTCCGGGTCCGTATGGGTTTCCGACACGCTTTCCCTTTCCCAGAGGGCGGGGTCTATCTCCGGGAAGAAGGCATCGGCATCCTTCACCTCCGTATGGACGTGGGTGATGTACAGGCGGTCCATCCAGGGAAGGGCGGCCCTGTAGACCGATGCTCCGCCGATGATGAAGCATTTGTCGGCCCCGGTGAGTTCCGCCTCGGAGAAAGCCTCCGCGAAGGAATAGACGCTCACCACATCTGCATCGATGGGCTCCCAGCCAAGGTTCAGGACGATGTTCTTGCGCCCGGGAAGGGGCCTCCCTATTGAGAAATACGTTGCCCGGCCCATGATTACCGGGTAACCGCGGGTGGTCTTTTTAAAGTACTTCAGATCCTCTGAGATATGCCAGGGCAGGGAATTCTTTACGCCTATTCCGTAATTGTCGGCGACTGCCACGATGAGACACTTTTGCATCATACGGCAACTGGGGCTTTGATTGCGGGCCAGGGGTCGTATCCCTCAAGGGTGAAGTCTTCGTACTTGAAGTCGAAAACGGACTTGACGGCGGGGTTGAGCTTCATAACCGGGAGCTTTCTGGGCTCGCGGGAGAGCTGGAGGGCCACCTGCTCGAAATGGTTCTTGTAAATATGGGTGTCACCAGTGGTGTGCACGAACTCTCCGGGCCTGAGGCCGCACTCCTGGGCAATCATCATGGTGAGAAGGGCGTAGGAAGCAATGTTGAAAGGAACGCCAAGGAAGACGTCCGCGCTGCGCTGGTACAGCTGGCAGGACAGCCGGCCGTCTGCCACGTAGAACTGGAAAAGGCAGTGGCAGGGCGGAAGGGCCATGCTGTCCACCTCTCCGGGATTCCAGGCCGTGACAAGCATGCGGCGGGAGTCCGGGTTGTGCTTTATGGTGTCTATAACCTGCGACAGCTGGTCTATGGTGCGGCCGTCCGGAGCGGGCCATGAGCGCCACTGGTGGCCGTAGACCGGGCCCAGGTTGCCATCGGCGTCCGCCCACTCGTCCCAGATGGTGACTCCGTGGTCCTTGAGATACTTGATGTTGGTATCCCCGGCGATGAACCACAGGAGTTCGTAGATTATGGACTTGAGGTGGACCTTCTTGGTGGTGAGAAGGGGGAAACCGTCTTCAAGGTTGAAGCGCATCTGGTAGCCGAAAACGCTCTGCGTACCGGTGCCCGTGCGGTCTTCTTTCATGACGCCGTTTTCCCTTATGTGTCTTAACAGATCCAAATATTGCTTCATAGGCACAAATTTAGGAATTTTAATTAACTTTGTAAAGAACTATAACCATTCACGCCATGATAGAAAAGAAACTTTGGGGCACCGCGCCCGACGGAAAGGAAATCTACCTCTATACTCTTACAAATGCCTCCGGTGCCTATGTACAGCTTTGCAGCGTTGGAGCCGCCATCGTTTCAATTGTAGTGCCGGACAAAAACGGCAAGCTTGGCGATGTGGTTATGGGCTTTAACAGTGCCAGTGACTATGTGAACGAAAAGCCCTGCGCCGGAAAGATTCCAGGTCGCTATGCCAACCGTATTGCCAAGGGCAAGTTCACACTGGACGGAGTTGAATACACCCTGCCCATCAATAACGGCCCTAATCATTTGCATGGCGGCCCTGCCGGCTTCCACAAGCAGGTCTGGGACAGCCGCATAGATGGAGATGCCGTAGAGTTCATGTACTTTGCAGCTGACGGAGAGGCCGGCTATCCGGGTAATTTGAAAGTAGTTGCACATTACACCTGGGGAGAGGACAATTCCTTGAAACTTGTCATGACCGCGGAAACGGACAAGCCCACGGTTGTCAACCTCACCAACCACGTCTATTTCAACCTTGACGGAGAGGGCTCCGGAAGCGTTTTGGACCACAAACTGGAACTGAATGCTTCCCAGTATCTTCCTACAGACGAGACCCTTATCCCCCTTGGAGAGCCGGAAGACGTTGCCGGAACGCCCATGGACTTTGTTGAGGCAAAGCCCCTTGGACAGGATATCAAGGCAGACTTCCCGGCGCTCAAATACGGCAAGGGATATGACAACTGCTATCTGATTGACGGCTATATTCCCGGCCAGCTTTCTACTGCAGCCGATTTGTGGGGTGCCGTTTCCGGCCGCCACCTTGAGATTCTCACCACCCAGCCAGCCGTGCAGGTGTATACCGGCAACTGGCTCAGCGGCGGCCTCACCGGCAAATGCGGCCGCCCGTATGAGGACTACGACGCCGTAGCCATCGAGTGCCAGCACGCCCCGGATTCTCCCAACCACCCGGAATACCCCACAACCGTGTTAAGGCCTGGCGAGGTCTTCGAAGAGGCCATTATCTTTGCTTTTGACGCGTAAAGCGGCCACTCCGTTCTCCTCCACCGAACACGCTCGCGAGCACTTTTCCCCGTTTTGCCGCCTATTTTGCACTTGAGGCACCATTTAAACAACGGCTCAAGTGCATTTTGGGTCGTTTAAAGCCATTATTGCACTCGAGCGTGTTTGGGCAAAGGGGTTAAAGCGGAGAAAAAGTGTTATATTTGTATTCCTATGGCAAAGCCCCTGCAAGATACGCCTCTCATTAAGCAATTCTTTGAGGTAAAGGCACAACATCCTGAAGCATTGTTGCTTTACAGGGTGGGTGACTTCTATGAAAGTTACTCGGACGACGCCGTCACGGCATCCCGCGTGCTGGGGCTTGTGCTTACCAAGAAATCCAACGGGGACAAGGGCCATGTGGCCATGGCAGGATTCCCGCACCACGCTCTTGAGACATATCTCACCAAGCTTGTGCGCGCCGGCTACAAGGTTGCCGTGTGCGACCAACTGGAAGACCCTAAGTTTGCCAAGAAACTGGTAAAGAGGGGGATAACTGAGATCGTTACCCCCGGCATTTCTTTCGGAGAAGGTATGCTGGAGCAGAAGGAAAACAACTTCCTCTGCGGCATCACCGTGGAGAAGGATGTCTTTGGCGCTGCATTCCTTGACGTTTCCACGGGCCAGTTTCAGGTGGCCCAGGGCTCGCTGGACTTTGTAAACACCCTGGTGGGCTCTCTTTCTCCGAGGGAGATAGTTGTCCAGAGAGGCTATGAAAAAGGCTTCAAGGAGCGCCTGGGAGATTTTTTCTTCACTTCAATAGACGAGTGGGCCTTTGTCTACGAGGCCGCCGTGGAGCGCCTCAAAAAGCAGCTTGGCGTAGATTCCCTGAAAGGTTACGGCATAGACGGCTGTCCGCTGGGCGTATGCTCTGCCGGTGCCATCCTGGTGTATCTGGAGCAGACTTGCCATACCGGACTAAAGAACATATCGTCCATCGGCAGGCTGGACCAGTCCAAGTACGTGTGGATGGACAAATTCACCCTCAGGAACCTGGAGGTATTTGCCTCCGCCGGCGGTCCGGAGGGAGTGTCGCTTATACAGACCATAGACAGGACATCGTCCCCCATGGGCGCGAGGCTCTTGAGAAACTGGCTTGCCCTGCCCATTCTTGATTTGAAGGAACTCAATGCCCGCTACGATATCGTCCAGTTCCTCATGGATAACCAGGAGGCCCTGGAGGAGACCGCCCGTGACCTTGGAACCATGGGAGACATTGAGCGCATCCTGGGCCGCATTGCCAACGGAAAAGCGCTTCCCAGGGAAGTTGTGCAGCTTGGCAGGGCGCTGGAGCTCACCGGTCCCGTGCGTCAGAGGCTGGAAGGGGCATCGGCACCTCTGGACAAACTCCTGAAAGGCCTCAAGGGCTGCGAAAGGCTCCTTGCCGATATCCGCAAAACCCTGGCCCCGGAACCCGCCACTCAGCTTGGGAAAGGCCCCGTGATTGGCGCGGGCGTGGACCCGGAGCTTGACCGCCTCCGCGAAATCTCCGGCGGCGGAAAGGATTACCTCCTTGCCATGCAGCAGAGGGAGGCGGAGAGGACAGGGATATCGTCCCTCAAGATAGCCTACAATAATGTTTTCGGGTACTACATCGAGGTTCGCAATACCTTTAAGGACAAGGTTCCGCCGGAGTGGATCAGAAAGCAGACGCTGGTTAACGCGGAGCGCTACATAACCGAGGAGCTCAAGCAGTACGAGGAGCAGATCCTTACGGCCGAGGACACCATCTACGCCATAGAGACGCGCATTTATGCAGAGCTCATCGGCAAGATACAGGCGCAGATTCCGGACATACAGGCCAACTGCCGCATCCTTGCAAAACTGGACGTGCTGTGCTCTTTTGCCGCACAGGCGCTGGAACGCTCCTACTGCCGCCCGGTGCTGGAGGAGGGAAAGGCCATAGACATACGCCAGGGCCGCCATCCCGTCATAGAAACGCTCATGGCTCCCGGAGAAGAATACGTTCCCAACGATGTCTACCTGGATGCGGACAAACAGCAGATAATCATCCTCACCGGTCCCAACATGGCCGGTAAGAGTGCCCTGCTGCGCCAGACCGCACTGATTGTCCTCATGGCCCAGGCGGGCTCTTTTGTGCCGGCCTCTTCCGCGCACATCGGCTGGGTGGACAAGATTTTCACCCGCGTTGGCGCCACGGACAACATCTCCCGCGGGGAGTCCACCTTCATGGTGGAAATGCTGGAGACGGCCATGATTCTTAACAACCTCAGCGGCCGTTCCCTGGTGCTTCTGGACGAGATTGGCCGCGGCACGTCCACCTACGACGGCATGTCCATAGCCCGCGGTATAGTGGAGTACATTCACGAATACGGAAAAGGCGCAAAGACCTTATTTGCAACGCATTATCACGAGCTCAACGACCTCGAGGGCATCTTCCCGCGAGTTAAGAACTATCATGTGGCGGTGAAGGAAGTTGGTAAGGAGGTTATATTCCTTCGTACACTGAAGGAAGGCGGTACGGCCCACAGTTTCGGTATCCATGTGGCCCGCATGGCCGGCATGCCAAAGCAGGTTTTGGACAGTGCAGAACGCACTCTGAAGGCCCTCGAGAACAGCCAGACGCTTGAGCGCGTTGGCGCCCTCACCCCCGTGAAGCCCCACACTGTAAAGGAGGGCCGCATAGAAAGCGACGGCTCCCTCCAGCTCTCCATGTTCCAGCTTGACGATCCCCTTCTGGAATCTCTCCGCGACCGCCTCAAGGGAGCCGACCTCAACAACATGACTCCGCTTCAGGCCTTTGACCTGCTGAGGGCAATGAAGGAAGAGCTGGGGCTGTAGCCGTGCCCCTTTGCCCGAACACGCATCTATACCCGAACACGCTCGCGAGCACTTCTCCCCGTTTTACCCCCGTTTTTGCTCTTAATGCGCCTTTTAAACAACGGCTCGAGTGCATTTTTGGCCGTTTTTAGCCTTTTTTGCACTCGAGCGTGTTCGGAAAGGCTAGCCGCCAACCGGGCTGTCAGTCTTTCTGGAGTTCTGCTACGACATCAAGCTTGAAGGGTTTGCCATTACCATCCGTCATGTCCATTTTGATGGAATAATGGGTGTCGTCAATCTTCTTTGTTGTCTGCGTGCCCTTTTGGGGTTCCATGAAGTAATCATACCCGTCTCCATAGAAGGACATGGCAATTACGTCGCCATATCCGACACCTTCCAATGTTTCTGCGTTGAAAGTAACGGTGCGGCCTTTCATGTCTTCTCCAAAGGCTGCAGGTGTGTCTACCTGGCCAGCGCCATGGATTTCGATGTCCGCATGGACTTCCACGAGGAGAAAGAACATGTGCCAGCCTTCGATTCTGTAATGGACATCTATGTCCGTGTAGGTCTTGCCGTCAAATGTTATGGAATTCTTGGGTTCGTCGTCCTTCTTGCAGCCGGCGAAAAGGAGCGCGGCCAGAGAGATGGCCAGGAGTGCTTTCAATGCTTTCATGGTATTAGAAATTCTTAGGATCAACATAATCGGCAGTTACGTGCCAGATGTAGACTCGGCCATCGGTGAGCGTGCCGTCAATGTCTATTGTGTAGTTTCCGCTCTTTTCCTTGGTGAGCTTGAGGGTGCCTTTTTTGAAGCAGGTGCCTTCTCCGTAGCGCTGGGTTTCTGTCCAGCAGGCCTGGTTGCCCTGTTCCTTGAGGTTGTACAGACCCGGCCAAGTGCCGTCCATGGTATTAATTTCCAGAGTGTAGTTTACGGAGGAGTCAAACTTTGAAAGGTCTATTTTCTTGCCTACACATTCGGGGGCAAGGCGGGGGAAACCATGGATATTAAAACCGTCGGCCTCGCCGTCAAAGTCCATGACAACGGCCTCGAAGCCGCCGTGATCGGCGACCGTGCACATGGCATGGGTTACCGGAACGGTAATGTCTCCCAGCTTTACGTAGTTTCCTTCGAGGTTGTCTTTTCCGCAGCTGCAGACAAGCAGCGCTGCAAAAGATACAAGGAGAATGAGTTTTTTCATTGTATGTGTTTTTTAAGATATTGCCATTCATTGCAAATATATGTGACCTGCAGGCGCGTGGGCCTTACAAATCACATAAAAGAGACTAACAAAACAATAAATGTTTGGCGTTTTACGCCTTTTTAGCCGCTTCTTTCCACTCCTGGGGGGTCATCCCCGTCATCGACTTGAATGTGCGGAAGAAGGACTGCTCCGACGAGAAGCCTGATTCTTCCGCTACGTCGGAAAGGCGCATCTGGGGCTTGGTGCGCATAAGGTTCTGTGCGTACCGCACTCTGTAGCCCGCTATGAATTCCGGGAAAGACATGCCTCGCTGCGTGTTGATGCAGGCAGAGATATAAGTGACATTTGTGCCCAGGGTTTCGGCAACATCGGCCTTACGGAGGCCCGGCCGGCGGAAGGCTTCTTTATCCTCGACGAGGGTTATGATGCGGCTCATGAGGTCTTCCGGGGCGGCAGGAGGGACTATATCGCCAGGCTCTTTCTTCCGGCCAAAACCAGACAGGAGAAGCGTCAGAACAGCTGCCAGCAGGATGCCGGCAATAATCCATGCCCAAGGGGCCGCCATCCTTTCCCTGGCTATTCCGGGAGAGAAGGCAAACACTGCCCTGCTCGGGGAGAAATTGTTCTCCACGATGCCTCCGGCGCAGGCGATGCGGCCATCGGGCAATAAAGCGAAGGCCGGTCCGGTTTTGGGAAATTCCGGCAGCGGCTCTTTGGTGTAGTACATGGACCACGAGGCCTTGTCGCCGACGAGCGAGGCGTCATAGTTCAGCTTTAGAACATATACCCGGGAAACGCTGTCGCAACCTGACATATATGCCGTCCGGGCAGCCTTGTCCACAATAAACTGTGTATACAGGGTCAGGCTGTCTCCGTCGACGCCTTTAAGCGGTATTTCTCCATCTGTTTCCAGCAGGGAAAAGCGTCCGTCTTCCAGTTTCAGGAAACCTATCCTGTCGTCGGATATGTTCCTGGCAGGCATAAGGTACCGGTATTCGCCGATGAGGTAGTCGGCGGGCGAGAAGAAAGGATTGTAGGCGAGGGGGCGCCATTCGTTAAATATCTCAGGAACAAAGGAATCGCCCTTCAGGCAGTCTGTGACGGAGGTTGTGAATTCCTCCCCGTAATTGTCCATGCTCCCCAGGATATAGGCGTCACTGGCGGAGACGGGAAGGATCAGCGGCGATGCACGGTGTGCCGATACCTTTTTTTCCAGGGTTATGCCTTTTTGGGGATCCAGGACGGCAATGGCGTCGTCATCGTACCAGTTGCCGGAAAAGACCACCTCTCCTCCGGAAAGAAGGGCGGCAGAGGCAAAGGCGCGTTTTTTGTCCAGGATGTATGGCAGGGCGGTAAACTCATGGGTTTCAGGGTTATATGATTCCACGCCGAAGGTCCGGCCAACGCCGAAACTTTCCGAGCTGCCGCCCCCGACTATCAGCCGTCCGTCCGGAAGCCTTACGGAATAACCGCCGTCGTGGGGGTAGACGCTGTTGATGAGGTGCCACCGTCCGCCGCTTAAATACTCGGCCGTGTTGACAGGGATGAATCCGTCCGTGTGTCCTCCGATGACTGTGAGTTCGCCTCCCGCGACGGTAATCACGTGCGTGCCCCTGGCCTGGTTCAGGTTAGGAAGGCGCTCCTTCCCAAGCTCATAGAAAGGCACGCCGTCCACAACGCTGACAGGTTCCTGCGGGCCGGAACCGCCACCGCAGGATACCGCCATTATAATAAGAGCCGCATATGTGGAAACAGTGCGCATACGCAAATATAAGGATAATTTGCTAACTTTGTAATCTATGAAGCGAGTGCTGGTAATAACGTACTATTGGCCGCCGTCCGGTGGCTCCGGCGTGCAGAGGTGGGTGAAGTTTGCAAAGTACCTGCCCCAGGAGGGCTGGGAGCCCGTCATCTACGCCCCGGAGAACGCAGACTATCCATCAACTGACCTCACTATGGGAAGCGATCTTCCTGATACACTGGAGGTTATCCGCCGTCCCATCCGTGAGCCGTACGCCATTTACCGCAGGCTCATGGGAAAGAGTGCAAAAAGGGAGGTCACGGAAATATCGTCCGGAAAAAAGACCTGGAAGCAGCGGCTGTCGCTGTGGATTCGGGCTAATATTTTTGTGCCGGACCCGCGCGTGTGGTGGGTGGGGCCAAGCGTCAAGTTCCTGAAAAAATACCTCAGGGAGCACCCTGTGGAGGCTATTGTGACTACCGGGCCGCCGCACTCGGTGCATCTTATCGGCCTAAAGCTGCACAAGGCGCTGGGAACGCCCTGGGTGCCGGATTTCAGGGACCCTTGGAGCCGGATGTACTACCTTAAGCACCTGCCCATGACCGCCGCCACCTGGAGGCAGCTCAGGAATCAGGAGCAGGCGGTGCTGGATGGCTGTTCCACGGTCCTGGCGGTAACTCCAATCGTCCAGGAAGAGTTCCGGGCGCAGACAAATACGCCCGTGGCCATGATTACAAACGGGTACGATGCCTCCGACTTCGCCGGTCCCGCCCCTGAGCCGGACGGCTTTTTCAACATAACCCACACCGGCCTGTTTGCAAAGGACGGCAACCCCGTCACGCTCTGGAAAGTGCTGGGAGAGATGCCTGAGAGCTTCCGCGCAAAGCTGCGCATCCGCCTTGCCGGAACGGTGGACAGGGAGATCCTGGAGGCGATATCGGCCCAGGGCCTTGGCGGGAACGTGGTGAGCCTTGGATATCTGGACCACGCCGGAGCGGTGCGGGAGCAGAGAGCGGCCACCATCCTGCTTCTCCCCTTGAGGAACGACCCCCAGTACAGGCCCATCCTTCCGGGAAAGCTGTTCGAGTACCTGGCATCCAGAAGGCCGATCCTTGGAATAGGCCAGACAGACGGGGCCATGGCGCGCGTCATTTCGGAGGCGCAGGCGGGGGAAACCTTTGCCTGGGACGATGAAGCCGGCATCCGCAGCTTCCTGGAAAAGGAGCCTCGCGCCACGGAAGGAAACATAGAAAAATACACCCGGGAAAACCTCACCGCAGAGCTTGCCCGGCTGCTTGAAAGCATATCGGAATGAAAGAGATTTGGAAAAAGATAGCCATAGGGGCGGGCGTTGTGCTTGTGCTCCTTGGTATCAGCTACGGCTTTGTGCCTCAGGTGCTTCAGGGAAAGATTGTTAACCAGAGCGACATCTCCGGCTACGTGGGCATGTCCCACGAGATGAACACCTGGAACAAGGAGCATCCGGACGATCCCACGTACTGGACAGACTCCATGTTCGGCGGCATGCCCACGACGGCCATTTCCACGCAGAACGGCGGAGACTACACGCAGGTGCTGTACGATCTGCTTTTTGCCGGCAAGCGTCCGGCTACATACCTGTTTGTGGCGCTTCTGGGGGCGTTTTTGCTGTTTCTTGCGCTTGGCGTAAGCTGGCCGCTTGCCCTTGGAGGCGCGGTGGCCATTGCCTTCTGCAGCTACAATTTCCAGATAATCCAGGTTGGCCACAACACCAAGATGCAGGCCATCGCCCTCATGCCGTGGGTGCTGGCCGCGCTGGTGTATACCTATAAGTCCAAACGCCCGTGGCAAATGCTCCTGGGCTCCGTCCTCTTTGCACTTGCCCTGAGCATGCAGATTAAGGCAAACCACCAGCAGATTACGTATTATCTTGCCATAATGGTGCTGCTGTATGCCCTTGTGGAGCTTATTGGAACCATACGGGACAAGTGCTGGAAGGGCTTTATCAAGGCAAGTCTCCTGCTGCTGCTCGTTGGCGGGGCCGGCATTGCAACCAACGTGAACAAGCTGCTTCCGCTGGCAAAATACACCCCGAACACCATGCGCGGCGGCTCCGAGCTTTCCGGCAGCGGCAACAACGCCAAGGGGCTTGACCTGGACTACGCCACAGCCTGGAGCTATGGCTGGGAAGAACTTCCCAACCTCATGATTCCGGATTTCAACGGCGGCGCCTCGGCCGGGGCCGTGAATCCGGACAAGTCGGAAACCATAAAGCTCCTCAAGCGCGCCGGACAGAGAAACCTCAAGGAAACGGCTAAGAGCCTTCCGCTGTATTGGGGCCCGCAGCCGTTTACCGCGGGGCCTATGTATATGGGTGCAATAACCGTCTTCCTCTTTGTGCTTGGCCTATTCCTGTACAGGAAGCGGGAAAAATGGTGGCTCGTGGCGGCGTGTGTCATTGCCATTTTTATGGCGCTTGGCAGCCACTTCATGCCGTTTACGGCGTTCTGTTTCAAGTATTTGCCGCTTTATAACAAGTTCCGCACGGTGTCCATGGCGCTGGTGGTCCTGCAAGTGGCGCTGCCGGTGCTGGGAATACTTACCCTGGACGGAATAGTGAAGGAAAAGTATAACAGGAAAGACGTCCTGAAGGCCAACTGGTGGGCTTTGGGTATTACAGGAGGTTTCAGCCTTCTTTGCTGCCTGTTCCCCGGCCTGTTCGGCAGTTTTTCCGGCGCATCGGACGCCCAGATGCAGGACGTTCTTGTGGACGCCCTGGTCAAAGACCGCGTGATGCTGTTCAGGCACGATGCCTTTGTGTCCCTGGCCTATATCCTCGCTTCTTCGCTGCTTATCCTCTGGGGCTTCACCAAGAATGGCCGCAAACAGGCATCGGCAATAGGGATCTGTGCGCTTGTGCTTGTGAACATGTTTTTAGTGGGTAAGCGCTACCTCAACGCGGACCATTTCACCACCCCCAAGGACTTCAACAAGCCCTTCACGGAGCGCCCCGTAGACAAGATTATCCTTGCCGATGAAGACCCCCAGTACCGCGTCCTTGACCTCACGGTGAACGTCTTCAATTCCTCCGTGCCCAGCTACCATCACAAGAACGTTGGCGGCTACTCCCCGGCCAAGCTCCAGCGCTACCAGGACCTCATAGAGAAGTACCTATCCGCAGAAATCAACGGCTTGTACAAAGCCATGGGAGAGGTAGAGACGATGGAAGATTTTGCCGCCCACATGGCAGCCCAAACCCCGGTCCTCAACGCCCTCAATACGCGATATGTAGTAGTAGACCCCAATTTCCCGCCGGTGGTGAACGATGCCGCTTACGGCCCGGCGTGGTTTGTAACTGACTACGTAACCGCCTCCACCCCGGACGAGGAAATAGCCCTTATTGGCAGAGTGGATCTGAAGACCACGGCGGTGCTGTCAAGGGAGATCCCCGATCAGGTCGGGGATGACGAAGCCAGGACCGTCGGGGATGACGAAGCTGCGTCATTGCCGGCCACGACCGGCAATCTCATTGACATGGTATCCTATGCTCCCAACAGACTCAAATACCATTACACAGCACCGTCTGAGGCCCTTGCCGTATTCAGTGAGATCTACTACCCCGACGGCTGGCACGCAACGGTTGACGGCGAGCCACTGGAACTGCTAAGGGCAGACTGGACACTCCGTGCAGCCCTGCTGCCCGCAGGAGAACATGACGTGGAGATGTACTTCCTTCCGTATAGCTATAGCCTTGGCGCCGACATCTCCCGCGCCTCGTCAATACTGCTGATACTATTGCTGCTGGGCGCCATTGCCGGAGCGGTTATGCGAACACGCTCGAGTGCAAAAAAGGCTTAAAATGCCCCAAAATGCTCTCGAGCCGTTGTTTAAAAGGTGGCTCAAGAGCAAAAATGGCGAAATAGAAGCAAAAACGCTCGCGAGCGTGTTCGCGAGGGACGCCTCAACGTGGGAACAGCGCAGGATGCCGTCCTGTCAGAACAGCGAGGGTTCCAGCTCCTTGACATGAAAGCTTTTCCGGTGCCAGGGCGTGAGGCCGTGGAGCCGGATTGCTTCTATGTGCTCCGGGGTGGGGTAGCCCATGTTGCGGTCCCAGCCGTACTGGGGGTACTCCAGGGCAATGCTGCGCATGAAATCGTCCCTGTAGGTCTTGGCAAGAACCGACGCGGCGGCTATGGAGGCGTAGGTGGCGTCGCCGTGGACTACGGTCTGGTAATCCTTGAAGCCGTAGCGGTCAAAGGGGCGGAACTTGTTGCCGTCAATAAGGAGAAATGACGGCGCCGGAGAAAGCCTCAAAACAGCCCTCTGCATGCCTGTGACCGATGCCCAGAGTATATTCAGCTTGTCTATTTCCTCTGCGCTCACGGCCTCTACGGCCCATGCAATTGCTTCCTTTTCAATGATAGGCCGGAGCTCCTCGCGGGCCCGCTCCGTCATCTGCTTGGAGTCGTTAAGAAGCGGATGGAAAAAGTCGTCAGGCAGTATCACCGCAGCAACATATACCGGCCCGGCAAGGGGACCGCGGCCGGCCTCGTCGCAGCCGGCCTCCAGCCTTCCGGGCTCAAGGTATTGCTTAAGATGCGGTGTCAAACGGACTCTGCAAGTTTGCGTGCAAGGTCAAGGAAAGCCATGGAGTCCGGGCGGGTGCCAAGGGCGACGGGTTCGCCGTCGTCACCGCCTTCACGGATGCTCTGGACAAGGGGAATCTGCCCCAGAAGGGGGATGTCCAGCTTCTTTGCCATGGACACGCCGCCGTCTTTTCCAAAGAGATAGTATTTCTCCTCGGGGTGCTCTGCGGGAGTGAACCAGGACATGTTCTCCACAAGGCCGTAGATGGGCTTGTTCACCTGCGGGGCGCGGAACATGTTTGCGCCGCGGAGAACATCGGCAAGGGCCACTTCCTGAGGGGTTGTGACAAGCACTGCGCCCGTCATGGGAACGTCGCTTATCAGGGAAATCTGTATGTCTCCCGTTCCCGGAGGCATGTCTATGAGAAGGTAGTCCAGAACGCCCCACTGGGTCTGGAGGACAATCTGCTTGAGGGCGGTGGAAGCCATGGGGCCGCGCCAGATGAGGGCCTGGCCGGGAGGCGTCACGTGGCCCACGGAGAGCCACTTTACGCCGTACTTCTCTACCGGGACAAAGAGGTTGTGGTCCTCATCGGCCCCAACCATCTCTATGTCAATTTCTTCCGTGCCGGTCATGGTGGGGACGGAGGGGCCGTAGACATCTGCATCGGCAAGGCCAACCTTATATCCCAGACGGGCAAGCGCTACGGCAAGGTTCACGGCCACGGTGCTCTTTCCCACGCCGCCCTTTCCGGAGGCTATGCCGATGATATGGGCTACGTTCCGGAGCTGTTCCAGATTGAATTCCAGAGGCTTGGGGGCTGTGGAGGCGGGCTCTTTGACAACAGACTCAACCTCAACTTCCACTCCCCCGGGGGCGTTACGGTAAATGGCAGCGCGCGCCGCTCCAACCAGGTACTGCTTAAGCGGATCCGGCTTCTTGGGGAAAGCCAGAACCACTTTGACCGATTTGTCGGTAATCTCTATATCCTGAACAAGACCCAGGGAGACAATGCTCTTGTCTCCCTGGCCAGGATGCTGAACGCTGGAAAGCCAGCCTAATACATCACTTTTTCTTATCATTTCCCACAAGTGTGAGTTCGTTGATTATGTTGCTTGCACCACCCATTTTCTCTACGGTCCAGAGCACGTAGCGGATGTCTACGCAGATGCACCTCTGGAGGTCCGGCTCGAACATCACGTCCGAGCTCATGCTTTCCCAGTTGCCGTCAAATGCAAGGCCGATGAGCTCTCCCCTGGCGTTGAGGACGGGGGATCCGGAGTTGCCGCCGGTGATGTCGTTGTTGGTGAGGAAGCAGGTGTGCAGGGTGCCGTCCTTGTCGGCCCACTGGCCGTAGTCCTTGTTCTGAAGGAGGCTGCGCTGCCTGTCCGGAATCTCGAACTCGGGGTTGTCGGCAAACTCTTTTGCCTTTTCCAGAACGCCCTTGTCAGTTGTGAAATACTGGTAAATGACGGCGTCCTTGGGGGAATACGGCAGTACGTTGCCGTAGGTGAGACGCATGGTGAAGTTTGCGTCAGGATACATCGGCTCGCCGTTTTTCCACTCCATGAGGGCTGCGGTGAAGGCTTTGCGGGCATCGATGTATTTCTGGTCCGGGGTGCCAACCTTGCCGTAGTATTTCATGAGCGGAGTCATGACAGACACAAACAGGGCGTAAGCCGGGTCTGCGAAGATGCGTCCGGCGCTTGCCTCCTGCACTTTCTGGTACGATGTGAACACG
This sequence comes from Bacteroidales bacterium, assembly GCA_017428945.1. GTDB lineage: Bacteria > Bacteroidota > Bacteroidia > Bacteroidales > UBA932 > Cryptobacteroides. The sequence continues at coordinate 151,796 of JAFRPW010000006.1, forward strand.
CTCTCCGCGAAGAGTCTGTCTACATATGCAGGGATGTCCATGTTGGCAAAATTGTAGCCGGGGATTGCAGGATAGTCCTCCGCCTTGGCGTTCTTGCGGTAGAAGTCCAGGAGCGCGACGGCTTCCTTCTTGTCCAGTTCCGGGACATAGTCCCTGTACTGGCGGGCAATTGCCTTCTTTGCATTGGCAAGGGCGGTTACAGAGTCTGTTCCGGCGGCAAGTGCGCGGCCGTAATTGTTGGTGAGTCCGCCGCAGAGGGTGATTATCTCTATATTGTAGGGAGCTTCCGTGAGGAGGGTCATGGCGCGGCCGTCGGCCTCCCTGGTTTCTATATAGCTCTCAATATCGGCTATGGCGCGGCCATATTCCGCCATCCTTTCCGGTTTCTGCCTTATCCAGTTGGTGAGGCCGGCTTCCTTCTGCTTTTCGCGGGCGATGATTCCCAGGTTCTCGAAGGCCAGTTCCTCTCCCTGCCACTTCTTCCATCCGTTTGCGGACGATGCATACTTGTTGGCATACTTGAGGCGGACGTCGGGGTTCTCGCACATGGCTTCCCACATGATGTCCTGACGGACGGTGCGGGCGTCTATGCGAATCCTGTTGGTCTTTATCATCTGCTCCAGCTGGGCGGCGGTCTGGTAGCGCTGGGTCCTGCCGGGGTAACCCATGATCATGGCGTAGTCGTTCTCCTTGACGCCGGCAACGGAAACCTTGAGGAAGTTGTTGCTCTGAAGGGGGACGTTGCTCTCTGCATAATCTGCGGGAGCGCCGTCCTGGGTGGCGTAGATGCGGAACATGGAGAAGTCGCAGGTGTGGCGTGGCCACATCCAGTTGTCCGTTTCTCCGCCGAACTTGCCCATACTTGCCGGAGGTGCGCCAACAAAGCGGATGTCCCTGTAGGTCTTGTAGACCATGAGGTAGAGGACGTTGTCGTCATAGAAATCCTGGAACTCGGCGTCGCAGCCGGGGTTGTCTGCCTTGGCGGCTGCAATCATCTTGTCCTTTTCTGCCTCCAGGGCATCTTCCAGCTGCTTGCCGAAGTTCTTCTTGGAGAGCTTCTTCTCGAGCTTTGCAAGGTCTGCGGTGACGTCCTTCATGGACACCAGGAAGGTGACGGTGAGGCCCGGAACGGGAAGTTCCTCGCCGATGTTCTTTGCCCAGAAGCCGTCAAAGAGGTAGTTGTGCTCCGGGGTGGAGAGCCTCTGGATGCTGGAGTAGCCGCAGTGGTGGTTTGTTACCACAAGGCCGCGGGACGATATCACCTCTCCCGTGCACCCGCCGCCAAACTGGACGATGGCGTCCTTCAGGGACGGTCCGTTTATGTTATAGATGTCTTTGGGAGAAAGCTTGAGGCCGGCCTCTTTCATGGCCTTTCCGTTCATTTTCTGGATAAGCGGGAGAAGCCACATGCCCTCGTCCGCAAAGGCGCTTACCGCCACGGTAAGTCCAAGTACAAATGCAAGAATCTTTTTCATTATTAAAATAGCGCTATTTCCTACAAATTTAATCAAAAAGTCCGATATTCAAGCCATCGGCAAGGAAAACGGGCTTGCCCTGGATGCTCTCGAAGCAGACGTTGATGCTCCTGCTCTCTCCAGGCATGAGGAACAGGTAGTTGTCCGAGTACCACACCGGCAGCACGAGGTCCCCGGTGGCGCTGTCCTTTACCTTGAGGCGGATCATCAGCGCAGGCACGGAGCCCTTGTTCTCCAGCGTCACGGTATATTTGAAGGCCGATTCTTTGGTGGCCGAGAGCTTAACCTCAGCCTTGCCAAGTCTTCGCAGAGCCTGTAAGTTTCCTTCCTCGCGGCCCTGCCAGTAGAAGTTGTGGGAAAGGACCCTGCCTGTGCTGTCCGCAAGGGTAAGTTTCACGAAATATGCGTCGCTGATGCCTTCCGGAACCTCCAGCGGGAAGCAGGTAATGGTCTGGTCCTCAGATATTCCCAGCAGGCAGCTCTTGCTCCACGCCTCAGTGCCGTCCATGTTCAGGATCTGGGCCGATGCGGTGAGCCCGCCGCAAACGCCGGCGTGGTAGTTCACCACCTCTACGGTGCCATGGAGGGCGTTCATCTGTATGTGCAGCGGCTCGCAGGCCTTCTTGCAGCCGAAGAAAGCGGCCGTGGGCTCGAAATAGTAGTCGTAGGTCTGCCATACCATGGAGGGCCACGCCGGGTGGCTCATCCACAGGAGCAGGCCGCGGCGGTACTCGCTCCGGCTCTCGAACATGGCGCGGTAGCCGTCGTAGTTGATCCACTGGGCAAGGTATGCGAACTCACGGGCATCGGCGGGCTCACCGAAGGCCTTTTCCAGCATCTCGTTGAAGGTCTCCGTCTCCTGCGCGGTGCCGGCAAGGCGGCCAAGCGTGTAGTCGTGGATGCCGTACATGAGGTTGGGATGGGCAATTGTGCTCACGGGTTCCACGTTCTCTTTCCCGAATGCGCGGACCATGTTCTCATGGTTCATGACGGCTGGCATGCCTCGCTCTGAGTGCATCTTGTCGTGCCCGAACATGGTGTAGTATTGCTTGACAGGATGTGCTTTGTAGGGGCCGCCGCCGCTCACGCCGTCGGCTGCGGAGTGGGGAATGTAGAACATGCCCGGATGCTCCCTGGGGATCATCGTCTCAAGATAAGAGTCTATTTCTGCCGGAGGGTAGCCCTCGTTCCGGCCGACGTAAAGGGCGATGGAAGGGTGATTCCTGATGCGCCGCACGTAGCGGGTGGCAACCTGGTTGAAGCGCTCCGGGTCTGACGGGTCCGGGCCGTCCCAGGGATTGGCCAGCCAGAAGTCCTGCCAGACCATGATTCCATAGCGGTCGCAGGCCTCGTAGAAGGCCTTGTTGTCCGTCATTCCCACCCAGTTGCGGATCATGGTGAAATTCATCAGGGCGTGGTTCCGGACGGCAATGTCGTACTCGCGGTCCGTATACTCCAGAAGGTGCTCAGGATAGCCCCAGTTTCCGCCAAAGCCTATGAATCGGCGCCCGTTCACGTACATGCAGAGGCGCTGGTTGGGGTTCCTGGCCTCAAAGGAGCCGGTGCTGAGGGGCTTATACGGTTCCAGGTAGCAGTCCATCTGGCGGATGCCGGTAAGGAAGGAGACGGAATCGGACACCTCATCGCCTTCCTTGAAGGCAAACTTTACGGGATAAAGTTCCTGCTTTCCGTAGCCGTTGGGCCACCACAGGCGGGGGTTCTCAACGGCAATGGGGTCAAACTCCACCGTGCGGCTTTCGCCGGGCGCCAGGGTCTCTTCTTTTTGGAAGGAGAACTCTCCAAAACTGCCCTCCAGTATGCCTGAAACCGGTTTTTCTCCGCGGTTAGTGATCTTTGCGCTGGCAAAGACTGTAGCCTTTGTGGTGTCCGGCAGCGGGAGGGTGCTGCGGACAAACGGCTCTTCTATGGAGATATTGCCCTTCTGGGTGATGTAGACCTTGTCGTAAATGCCGATGTTGCGGCCCCTGACGGTGGGAATCCAGTCCCAGCCTATGGTGGCGTGCATGGTGGGGTTGTCGGCCCCCAGGACGCCTCCGTTCTTGTCCGGAGTGTAGGGCGTGTGCTTTTTGGCGATGCCGTAGCTGGGGTTGTGTATAATCTTCACGTCCAGCTGGTTGGCGCCTTCCCGGAGGATGCCGGTGACGTCGAAGCTGGCGGCGTCGAATGCGCTGCCGATAAAGCCTACTTCCTTCCCGTTGAGGGAGACCTCCGCCTGGTAATTGACACCGTCAAAGTTAAGGAACTGGCGCGGGGAGGCGATATGTGCCTCAAATGTACCCCGGTACAGGAAATCGCTCCTGAAGTAGGAGTCCGATATGAACAGCTGGTTGTCTGCATAGTTGGGGTGATGCACGGCGCCGGAGGCAATGTAGGAACTCAGGACGGTGCCGGGTACCTTGGCGTCTATCCAGGGGGACACATCGTCGTCCCGGCGGAGTTTCCAGGAGATTTCTCCGGAAGGGGCCGATGCCTTTGCCTTGGGGGCGTACCCCCAGAGCTCCCACTCGGAAAGCTCGAATGGCCGGCCGTCTGCGGTGCGGTCGAGTGCCAGTTTAAAGTAGCGGGCGCTGGTCTTTTTGAACCGTACCTCCCTCTCCCCGGCAATGTCTGCAACGGCCTTCCAGGCTTTGCCGTCTTTTGATGCAAGGAGCTTACCGGAAACGGGTGAGTTGAGCCAGGAAAATACGGCCTTATTCACCTTGCAGGCTGCTCCAAGGTCTATCTGGAGCCACTCGTCGGCCGCTCCGGCGCTTTTCCACAGGCTCGCGAACCGGCTGTTGGGCGTGAGCTCCAGAAGCTCATCGTCTTTGTAGAAGAAGAATTCAAACACTTCGAAACCGGTGGCGCCGGGAATGCGTATATCTACCTTGACGGCGGCAGGATTGACGGCACCGGAAAGGGGAATGTCCCACTCGCATGAGTACTTGAACAGGATGCCGTTGTTATGTGGCTCTGTACATTTTGCGTGCCCCGCATCTGTCCAGGATATGCCGTCCGGAGATATCTCCGCTACTGCAGTGGAGGCCGTTGTATTGCCGCCAAGGTTTCTTGCAACCACCACAAGCCTGTCCGCCTGGAAAGGAATGCCGTGGAAATACAATTCGAAAACCCCTTCTTCACCGGCAACCTGCAACGAAGAGATATTGAAATCCGTAAGGTAGTTCCGCTCTATTGCCGATACTTCCTTCCCGCACAGCCGGAGGTCCATCCACGGCGCTTCCACACCGGAGAGAATGCCGTCCGTAACCAGCTGCGCCGTCTGGTTCAGATCCCATGCCGACGACTGCGACGCCGCCTTCATAAGCGCCACATTCTGGTATTCAGATTTATTATTGCAGGAAATTGCCGCAAAAAGGGCTAACAAAAAGAAAAATAGAGGTTTTTTAATCATAACAATACTTCTGCGTGTGCAAATGTAGCATAAAAAACAAAAAATGTATCAATTATTTGATACATTATAAAAAATTATGTCTAACTTTTGGCCATATTATAAAAACACCAACTATTAACCATAATGAGAAAGACACTGTTCAACCTATTTCTTGCAGCGGCAGCACTGCTGTTGAGCTGGCCGGGCTTTGCCCAGTCCAGGCTCAATGTCTCGGGAACGGTGACGGACCAGGGGGGATATCCCGTGGCCGGCGCCGCAGTGCTGGTTGACGGCACCGGAAAGTATGCCGTCAGCGCAGACAACGGAACGTGGTCCATTGACGGAGTGGCGTCAAATGCCACCCTCACGGTGAGCTGCCTTGGTTACGAGGACGCCTCCGTACCTGTAAACGGCAGGGCCATAGTAAACATCGTCCTCAGCGAGTCCTCCATCATGCTGGAAGAGACCGTGGCAATTGGTTACGGCCGCATGAAAAAGAGCGACCTCACCGGCTCCGTGGCATCCGTGAATCCGGAAAACCTGGTTTCAAAGCCGGCAAACTCCATCGAGAACCTCATGCAGGGCCGCATAGCGGGCGTCCAGATTACCAACGCCTCGCAGGACCCGGGCGCATCGTCAACGGTGCGCGTCAGGGGTAACTCCTCCGTAAACGGTTCCAACGCACCTCTCCTGGTTGTTGACGGCTTCCCGTTCGGCGACGCGGGCAACCTGGCGCAGATCAATCCCCAGGATATCGTGTCCATGGAGGTTCTCAAGGATGCCAGCGCATCGGCAATCTACGGATCCCGCGGTGCAAACGGCGTTATCCTCATCACCACCACCAAGGCCCAGGCAAACCGCACCAGCATCAGCGTGCGCCAGCAGACCACCCTTTCACAGCTCACCTCCAGGCTCAACCTCTGGTACGATCCCGTTCTCATGGCCATCACCCAGAACGAGGCCAAGATCAATGCCGGCCTTACGCCCCAGTATGTGGGTGCTGTGAACGCCAACGGTATCTACTATCCTTCGGTTGAGGAACTCCAGACCACCTGGACCACCAACACCCGCTGGGAAGACATCGTCCTCAGGGACGTCCCGGTGTCCAACAACACCACCGTCCAGGTGCGCTCCTCCAACGACCGCACCAGCTTCATCGCCAGCGCCAACTACTTCAGGGACAACGGCGTATATGTGGCCGATTACTATGAGAAGTTTGGCGGCAAGTTCTCCGTGGACCACAAGATCTTCGACAACCTCATCCTCAAGATGGGCGCCAACATAGTGCACGGCTTCCGCAACTACAACCCCGGCCGCTCCTACAACCGCAACCCCATCTTCCCGGTTTATGACGACGAGGGCAACTACTGGCTATACAGCGCCAGCGACTACTACCACCCCGTGGCCTTGAAGGAACTGTCCAAGAACACCACCGAAGGCTCCGACGTCATCGCAAATGCCGGCCTGGAGTGGAGGCTCTTCGACGGGTTCACACTCACCAGCCAGTTCAACTACAAGCACGGAGAGACCATCAAGGACATCTACAACCCCAACGTCTACTCCGAGTCCGGTAACTTCAACAACGGTTACGGTCAGATAGAGAACTGGATGGACACCCACTCCACTTTCGATGTGTATGGCACGTACGACAAAGTCCTTGGCAAGGTGCACCACGTCACCGCCATGGCGGGTTATTCCTACGAGCACTACCGTTCCCGTTCTTCCAGCCTCACCGGTGTGGACTTCGTGAACGAGGCCCTGGGGAACGAGAACCTGCAGGCCGGTAACCCGGAGCTGTACCGCATCTCCAACGGGCTCTCCGAGTCCAAACTCATATCGGGCCTCCTGCGCCTCAACTACGGCTTTGACAACCGCTACCTGGTAACCTTCACCTCCCGTGCCGACGGCTCCTCCAAGTTCGGCTCCGGCAACAAGTGGGCGGTGTTCCCTTCCGGCGCACTCAGCTGGAACGCCCATAACGAGAGTTTCCTCAAGGGCATCGAGCAGCTGGACGCCCTGAAGTTCCGCGCGTCGTACGGTATTTCCGGTAACCAGGGTATTTCCCCTTACCAGACCCTGAGCCGCTTTGGCCAGCACAAGTACTATTACGACGGCTCCTGGCAGACGGCCATCGGCCCGGGCTACAAGTCCGGTACCACCGGTGAAGGCGGCATCTACGCCCTCTGGAGCGGTATCGCCAACACCAACCTCAAGTGGGAAACCACCGCGCAGCTGGACCTTGGTGTAGACCTGAGCATGTTCGGAAACCGCCTCAACGTCACCGTTGACTGGTATAATAAGGTTACCGATGACCTTCTCCGCGAGCGCAACATCGCCCCGTCTTCCGGTTACGACCGCATGTGGGTCAACGACGGCAAGATCCAGAACCGCGGTATTGAAGCCACCGTTGATGGAATCATCTTCTCCAACAGGGACTGGAAAGTGGGCGCAACTGCCGTGTTCACCCACAACCGCAACAAGGTCCTGAGCCTTGGAAACGCAATCCAGGCAGGCCTCATGACCGACCCCAACACTGGCATGCAGTATGAGTACTATGGCAACAGCCTTGGCCAGTTCCGCGGCTACACCAACATCCTGGCGATAGACCAGCCCATGTACGTGTTCTACGGCTACAAGGTGGACGGCATAGTCCAGAGCCTTGAGGACGGTCTCACCGCCGGACTTACCGGTGACGATGCCGAGCCCGGTGAATTCCGCTACGTTGATGTGGACGGAAGCGGCACGGTGGACGAGAGCGACCGCACCATAATTGGCGATCCCAACCCCGATTTCCTCGCTTCCCTGGCACTTGACGTCTCGTGGAAGAACCTGGACGCAAGCATCTTCTTCAACGGGGTGTTCGGCAACGATGTCATCAACACCCAGCGCTTCGGCCAGCCTTCCAACATTCCTTTCCGCTGGACCAAGGACAATCCCAATAACGATTATCCCCGCCTTCGCGACGACCGCCAGACCAAGTTCTCCGACTGGTGGATAGAGGACGGCTCGTTCGTGCGTATCCAGACTGTGTCCATCGGCTACACCCTTCCGCTGAGGAAGAACGTGAAGTTCATGGACAGCGTCCGGTTCTACCTGAACATAGACAACCTGTACACTTTCACCAAGTTCACGGGATATGACCCCGAGGTAAGTGCCCTTGGCATTTACAGCGGCGGTTACCCGCGCCTGAGGAAGTGGACCTTCGGAATTGACGTTAACTTTTAATATGTACAGCCATGAAAAATAAGATATCGGCATTTGCACTTGCAGCTATTCTGTTCACGGGCTGTTCCCTGGATGAATACCCGTACGGATTCTATTCGGAGCGTAACTACTACAAGACGGAGGCGGACGCGCAGTCGGCCACCATGTATATCTACGACGCCATAAACTACATCGAGTATTCCCGCGCCATAGTATTCCTGGGCGGCATGAACACCGACGAGCTCAACCCCAAGGGCGACGCCACCCAGTCTACCAAAGACCTTGATTCCTGGAGCCAGAACAACTTCCGGAGCAACGTCACCATGGGCAACTTCTTCAAGTATTCATACATCACCATCAACCGCGCCAACGCAGTCATAAAGAACGTGCCGGGAATGAGCATCGACGAGGCTCTCCGCAACCGTTTCACCGGTGAGGCCTACTTCATGAGGGGATATTCCTACTTCAACCTGGCCCGTAACTTCGGCCGCGTTCCCATCCACCTTGACGTGGTGCAGACCCTGGACGACACCCAGGCCGGCCTTCCCGCCTCCCTGGACGAGATGTGGGGCTATATCATAGAAGACTTCAAGAAGGCCGCAGAGCTGCTTCCCTACTATGCAAAGCCGGAAACCGGCCGCGTGGACAGGGCTGCCGCAGAGGGCTTCCTTGCAAAGACCTATCTCTACCTTGCATCGGCAAAGGAATATGGCGTTCCGCAGTACAAGGACATGAGCCTGAACGTGGACGACTACTATGCCAAGGCCGCCGAGGCCGCCGGCAAGGTTGTTGACAACCCCGCCCAGACCACCTATCACTTTGACGACGACCTCATGCACATTTACGATGTGAACTATCCGGACGGCCCGGAGCACATATTCATAATGAGCATGGACCGCACCGGAGAAGCGGAGGGACAGTACTCCAAGATATCCAAGATGTACATTCCCTACATCTCCGGCGGTACCGTCTACCTGAAGCAGGGCGCCACCGACGTGATGATTCCCTCTCACGACGGCTGGTCCGAGTACCAGACCAACATAGACTTCTACAACTCTTATGAAACCGGCGACCTCCGCAAGGACTGGCTCATCTGTAAGGAAGTCTACGATGCCGGCGGCGCGGTAACCGCATCCTATCCCGGAGGCGGCCTGTCCTACCCGTTCTGCCGCAAGTTCATCGACCCCGGCTTCAACGGCGACAAGACCTCCACCAAGCCCTACCTCTTCCGTTATTCCGACGCCGCCCTCATCTATGCAGAGGCCGCAGGTCCTACGGACAAGGCTTATGCGCTTGTGAACCATATCCGGAACAGGGCCGGTCTGGGAGACCTTACTCCCGGTCTCTCCAAGGCCGATTTCAGAAAAGCGGTCATCAAAGAGCGCGTCTACGAGCTTGCCTTCGAGGGCAACATCACCTATGACCTCCGCCGTACCGGCCAGCTGCACACCGTGGCAGCCGTTGTTGGCCAGGGCATAACCAACGAGGAGGATATCCTCTTCTATCCCATTCCGTCCATCGAGACAGACCTTAATCCTAACATCCAGCAGTAATCATGAAAACCAAGTATTTATTCATAGCGCTTGGCGCCCTTTCTGTTCTGGGCGCCTGCCAGAAGGATCCATGGGCAGCCGTGGAGGAGGGCAGCTGGAACAGCGACCACAGGATTCTGGACATCAAATTTGCCGGTCAGGCCGGCAAGGCAGTGGTAAAGGATATAGATGAATCCACCGGCACCGTAACGCTCCAGCTGGCTACGGACCTTGTGACAGACATGTCAAAGGTTACTGTGGAGACCCTTGAACTCTCATACAAGGCAACTTCCAGCGTAGAGCGCGGCGGAACCATAGACTTTACAGCAGCGTCACCTTCCATAACAGTTACGGCATCTACCGGACAGTCCCGTACTTATGCGCTGAACATGACCGAGTTCACGGAAACCATCATCGGCAAATACAGGATAACGGACTCAAAGGTATGGGGCGGAACCGGACCCGAGTGGGGCGGCGGAGCTCTCATGTCTCCGGAGAACAAGCCCTGGTGCTGGTACGTTGACGAGGGTTTCGGCCCGGCGGCTGAGTACGACGACTATCTTGAGTTTACCCTTGACGAGATTATGGCCGACGGCAACACCACCGGCAAGTGCATACACTACGGCGGCGTGGACGGCAAGCACTGGAACTGCCTGTTCAAGGCGGCGGTGAACAAGGAGGGCACGACCGACATCGACCTTCACAAATTCTACCGCCAGATTCCCGTGGGAACCAGCACTTGGGTGCGCAACTACACCGACGACACCATCACCTTCACGGACGAGAGGGGCACCGTAACCATCGGCCGCATCCTCCCCTCCGGCACCTATAATCTGTACAAGGACGATTCCCGCGATGTGAACCTCACCGTAGAGAAGATGGCCTTCGCCTTCCAGCTCAGCGGCGTGGACGACTGGACCAACATCTACTCCGACTACGACAAGTTCGCAAAGAGGCCCCGCCTGTATTTCATCCTCTCCGAGCCCGTGGACAACATTCCGGCCGAATCGGCCACCCAGGGCACCGAGGGCAAGAATACTGTTGAACCTCCGGCACCCGCACCGGTCTTCGACCTTCCCGGAAGCTGGATGGTGAAGGAACTGTGGGTTTACGGCGGATCCGTAGACCGCGTTACCAAGGACCAGGCCCCTGCCAAGAGCTGGTGCTGGAACAACTGCAACGCGGAGATGGACAATGTCCTTACCTTCACTCCCACCGAGGAAGGCGGCCTCAGCGGCACCCTTAATTATACTGCAGGTGCCGACGGCGCGTACTGGGACTACATGTATGTGGGCAATAAGGCCGGCGTGAAGCAGAACATAGACTGCAGCGAGTGGTACGGCTGGCTGCCCCATACGGAGACCTCCTACAAGTACAATCCCGACGACACGGAGTTCTCGGAAGGCGGTTCCGTGACCATAAAGAAGACATCGGTCCTGTCCTACAGCGTCCCGCTGCTTCTTCCCGGCAACTACGACCTCCTGGGCAAGTCTACGCTCACCATAGCCGATGGTTGCATGGCCCTTGCCCTGCCGCTTGCGGACGCCCCTTCACAGGATACCAGTTTCGAGTGGACAGACTACGACAGGTTTATCAACAGTCCTCTTCTGTACGTGATGGTGTTCCAGAAGCAGGTCCTGGAATAACGTGATGAAACGCATACTTTTCATACTTCTCGCGGCTGTCCCCCTCTGCTATTCGTGCAAGGGGGACAAGCCCGCGGATGAGGGAAAGGAAACGCAGCCTGTTGTCCTTCGCCTTGCGGATCCGGACGCCACTCCTGCAACAAAAGCCCTGTACTCGAATCTCTGGGCAATCAGGGAGAAGGGCTGGATGTTCGGCCACCAGAACGACCTTGTAAACGGCCGAAGCTGGCAGTGGGAAGAAGGACGATCGGACACCAAAGAGGTGTGCGGGGACTATCCGGCAGTATTTGCGGTGGACGTGGCGTCGTTCATGGACGGCCGCACGGTGCCGCTGCAGTCCAAAGAGGACAACCCCGTAAAGCTCCGCTGCATGAAGGAAGCCTACGACCGCGGTATGGTGGTCATGGCCTGCATGCACCTAAACAACCCCCTCACGGGAGGGGATTCGTGGGATAACTCCAGCAGTAAGGTTGCTGCGGAAATCCTCACGGAAGGTAGCGAGACCAATACTCTCTTCAACCAGTGGCTGGACAACCTTGCAGCCCTTGCCGGGCAGCTTGTGGGCAGTGATGGGGTGCAGATTCCCGTTATCCTCCGCCCTTTCCACGAGCACATGCACGAGTGGAGCTGGTGGGGAAGCCGCTGCACCACGGAACAGGAATACATATCCCTCTGGCGCTATCTTGTGGACGGCATGAAGGCGCGTGGCGTACATACTTTCATATATGCCATCTCTCCCGCAATGAACTCCAAGCAGATAGAGGCGGACTTCACCCGCCGCTGGCCGGGGGATGAGTATGTGGATTTCATGGGCATGGATTGCTACCTGGGAATAAACAATACCGTCTTCGTCAATAACCTCAAGCTCCTTAAGGCAGTATCCGAGTCAAAGATGAAGCCTGCCGGAGTGACGGAAATAGGCATCGAGGGTTTCCAGAACCCTGATTACTGGACCAATAACATCGCCGCTCCCATGGCCGGCCGCAAGATGAGCATGCTGGTCACCTGGAGCAACAAGTACGACCCCTTCGGACAGGGGAAAGTATACTATTCCGTCTATCCCGGCCATCCGTCGGAAGAGTCCTTCCGGGAGATGTACGGGCGCCCGGACACCTTCTTCTGCGGCGACCTCCCCAACATGTACAGGATGGCGGAAAACATTAGCGTAGAATGATGAAACAAATACTTATAACTATCCTTGCCCTGCTTCCGTTGATGAGCGGATGCAAGAAGCCGGACGGCCCCGGCAAAGAGCCGGAGAACAACCAGCCGGTTACCCTGACACTTGCCGACCCGGAAGCCACTCCCGAGACCAAGGCCCTCTATTCCAACCTCTGGGCCCTCAGGGAAAAGGGCTGGATGTTCGGCCACCACGACGACCTCATGTACGGCCGAAAGTGGTACGGGGACCAGGGCGGATCGGACACCAAGGCCGTGTGCGGGGACTACCCCGGCGTCTACAGCCTTGACTTCTCCACCTTCATGGACGACAGGGCGGAGAGCAGTGCCGACGAGAACGCCCTCCGTCTCAAATGCATGAAGGAGGCCTACGACAGGGGCATGGTGATAATTGCCTGCATGCACCTCAACAACCCCCTCACGGGCGGCGACGCGTGGGACAACTCTGACACCCATGTAGTAGAGGAGATCCTCAAGACAGGCAGCGACACCCAGGTTAAATTCAACCTCTGGCTGGACCGCCTTGCCTCCATGGCAAAGGGGCTCAAGGGCAGCGACGGCAAGAACATTCCCGTCATTATGCGTCCCTTCCACGAGCACACCCAGACCTGGAGCTGGTGGAGCACAAGATGCACTACGGAAAAGCAGTTCAAGGACCTCTGGCACTATTTCGTAGACTATCTGAAGGCCGCAGGCGTACACAACTTCATATATGCCATATCGCCCCAGATGGACTCAAAGAAGGTAGAGAGCGACTTCCTCTTCCGCTGGCCCGGGGACGATTATGTGGACTTCATTGGCATGGACTGCTACCAGGGCATAAACAACAACGTTTTCGTGAACAACCTCAAGGTCCTGTCAAAGCTTTCAGGGGACAAGAAAAAGCCCGCGGGGGTAACTGAAACGGGGGTTGAGGGGTTCAAGAACGAAGACTACTGGATAACCAACATCGCCGCCCCCATGGCAGGCCGCAAGATGAGCCTCCTGGTTACATGGCGCAATAAATACGTTGGCATGAACGAGCAGGACACCCACTTCTTCTCCGTGTTCCCCGGACATGTATCCGTGAACAGTTTCCTGGAGATGTACGGGCGCCCGGATACCTTCTTCTGTGCCGACCTCCCGGACATGTATAAAATGGCAGAAAACATAACTGTACTATAGAATGAAAAGAGCACTGATAATTCTTTCCGCATTGCTTCTGACGGCATCAGTGTATGCCCAGCACCTTCGTCTCCCCCACATTTTCTCCGACCACGCCGTGCTCCAGCGCGAGAGCACCGTGCCCGTCTGGGGCTGGGGAGAACCCGGTAAAATTGTTTACATTACCGCTACCTGGAACTTCAGGTCGGTCAAGACCACGGTTGCCGATGACGGTACCTGGCGTGTTGACCTTGAAACCGGCAAGGCCGGCGGACCCTACGTCGTCCGCGTAAGCTGCGGCAAGGAGTCCCTTGTCATGGAGGACGTGATGCTTGGCGAGGTGTGGGTATGCAGCGGCCAGTCCAACATGGACATGCCCGTCGGCGGCTACGGCTTCCAGCAGGTTGAGGGCTCACGTGACGCTATCCTGGACGCCCCGGAAACCGCATCGGCCATACGTGTTTTCAAGATTACCACCCCTTGCTGCACAGAGCCTCAGGACGATGTTGACGCCCAGTGGAAGTACTCCGGCCCGGGCGTGACGGCCGGTGTGTCCGCCGTTGGCTATTTCTTTGCCAGGAGGCTCACAAAGGCGCTTGGCGTGCCCGTGGGCATCATAGTCAACGCATGGGGAGGCAGCCGCATAGAGCCCTGGATGACCAGGGAGGCCATAGAGGGTTCCGGGATATCGGCACAGGAGCTGGCGGAAATAGATGCCCTGGAGGAACACCCCGAATGGCCCAGGAATCCGGAACTCATCTGGAACGGCCGCATGAAACCCATTGCCGGCTATGGTGCAAAGGGCTTCCTGTGGTATCAGGGCTGTGCCAACATAGGTCAGGGGTGCTACGACAAGCTACAGACCGCAATGGTCAAGCTTTGGAGGGACCAGTGGGGCCGCGGAGACATGCCTTTCATCTATGCTCTCCTTGCCCCGTACAGCCACGGGGACTCCAACGGCCGCTGGCGTCCGCAGTTTGTGCGCACCCAGATCAGCGCCATGAAAACCACGCCTAACGCCTATGCTGTATGTCTTGAAACCCTTGGTGACGAGGGCACCATCCATCCGTCCAGAAAGCGCGAGGTGGCGGACATGATGTTCATGAGGGCATATACCTCTGCCTATGGGGAGTATGCCGGCATGCCGGTGGATTATCCGGAGCCACAGACCATCGACTATCTGGACGACGGCCGGGTACGGATAACCTTTTCCAACGTCTGGTCCAACCTCATGTCCATAACCGCACGGGATATCGTGGGGTTTGAACTTGCCGGCAGCGACAAGGTTTTCCACCTTGCCAAGGCAGAGGTGGACTGGGACGGCCAGACCGTCTTCGTAAAGTGTGACGATGTTCCCAACCCCGTTGCCGTCCGCTATGCCTTCCGTAACTATATGGGCGCCAATTTACAGACCACCTACGGCCTTCCCGTGCCTCCTTTCCGTACCGACGATTGGCCGCTCTAAACATATCGTACCATGAAAAGACTCACGCTGACCCTTCTTGCGGCCGTATTCGCCATCGGCCTTGATGCCCAGACTTACAGGACCGTCAGGGACATAAGCTACCTCCATGCTCCGGACACCCTGAAGATTCTGGCCATAGGCAACTCCTTCTCCGAGGACGCCATCGAGAATAACCTCTGGGAGCTCCTTGACGCCGCCGGCATCCCGGCCGTGGTGGCCAACCTCTACATTGGCGGATGCACCCTGGAAAGGCACTACAACAATATTGTGGCCGATGCCCCAGAGTACCGCTACCGCAAGGTGGTGGACGGCAAGACCGCCGAGCGCTGGGGCGTACGCATCTCCGATGCCCTCCGGGAGGAACAATGGACCCACGTGAGCCTGCAGCAGGCCAGCGGCGTTTCCGGCTTTTACGCCACGTACGATCCCTACCTGACGGAGCTTATCAAGTATGTGAAGGGCTTCTGCTCGCCGCAGTTTATCTTCCACCAGACCTGGGCCTATTCCAAGGACTCCGACCACGGCGCCTTCCCCATGTACGGAAAGGACCAGATGAATATGTACAATTTCATCATGAACGCCGTCCGGGAGGCCTTGAAGGACCATCCGGAGATAAGCATCGTAGTGCCCAGCGGAACCGCCGTCCAGAACGCCAGGACCTCTTTCCTTGGGGACTCCATGAACCGCGACGGCTTCCATCTGGATTTCTCTTATGGCCGATACACCGCCGCCTGCACCTGGTTTGCCGCCCTTACCGGCCTACGCGCATCGGACAACTCCTGGAAGCCGGAAAAGGTGGACCTGGAGACCGCCAGGGTATGCCGAAAAGCCGCAGACCTGGCTTTTGACCAGCCTTTCAAGGTGTCCGATATAAGCACGCCCCTGAAACTGCAGACCGCCGCACAGTACCGCCAGGAGCGCTGCAAGCTGGATATATATTATCCCAAGACGCGGAAGCCTTTCAAGACCCTTGTGTGGTTCCATGGAGGCGGCCTTACGGAAGGCAGCAAGTACTTCCCGGAGCAGCTCATGAAAAAGGGTATTGCCGTTGTTGCAGTCAATTACCGCCTGTCGCCTATGGCCAAGAGCCCAGCAGCCGTTCAGGATGCCGCCACAGCCGTGGCCTGGGTGTTCAAGCATATAGCGGAGTATGGCGGAGACCCGTCGCAGGTATATGTCTCCGGCCATTCCGCCGGCGGCTACCAGGCCCTCATGCTTGCCCTTGACAAGCAGTGGCTGGCTGCGGAAGGAATTGACGCTGACGCAGTTGCGGCCTATTACCCAATAAGTGGCCAGACCGCCACGCACTTCTCCATCCGCTCGGAGCGCGGCATATCGTTCACCACGCCAGTAGTGGACTGCATGGCTCCGCTTGGGAACGTGCGCAAACTTGGCACCCGGCTCATTCTTTTCACCGGCGAGCGCTCCCGAGAAATGATGGCCCGCTACGAGGAGAACCTCTATCTTAAATCCGTCCTTGAAGGCATCGGCAATCCGGAGATTCCCATCTACGAGTTCCCCGGCACGGACCACGGCACCGTCCTTACTCCGGCGTTTGAGGTGATTCTGAAGGATATGGGGCAGTAACCACCCCTCTCCTCCGCCCTTTTCCCGTCATCCCCGACCCGATCGGGGATCTCATCCACCAAAATGGCGTTTTTGGTGGACAAGTTGCCGTTTTGACCAGTTTGTCCACGGATTTGGCGTTTTTGGTGGACAAGTTGGGGGTTTGGCCAGTTTGTCCACGGAAATGGGGTGTTTTGGTGGATGGGTTAACAAAAAAACCGGCACTCGTTGAAAGGGCGCCGGTTTTGCGTTGCTGCAGGGTTGCTTAGTCCTCTTCCTGCTCCTGGGCGGCGTATTCCGCGAGGAGTTTGGTCTGGACTTCGGCGGGAACCTGGACGTACTCTGCGAACTTCATCTGGAAGGTTGCGCTGCCACCGGTGAGGGAGCTCAGGATGGTGGAGTAGCGGTAGAGTTCTGCCAGAGGAACGCGGGCGTGAAGAACGGTGAAGCCCTTCTCCATATCCTGGTTCATGATCATGCCACGACGGGTGTTGAGGTCGGACATGCAGGGGCCTACATACTCGTTGGGGGTGAAGATGTCCACGTTGTAGATGGGCTCCAGGATCTTGGGACCTGCCTGGCGGAATGCTTCCTTGAAGGCGTTGCGGCCGGCGATGATGAAGGCGATTTCCTTGGAGTCTACCGGGTGCATCTTACCGTCGTAAACATAGACGCGGATGTCACGGGCGTAGGAACCGGTGAGAGGGCCTTCCTCCATTTTGCTCTTGATACCCTTGAGGATAGCGGGCATGAAGGAGAGGTCGATGGAACCGCCAACCACGCAGTTGTAGAATTCCAGCTTGCCACCCCATTCGAGGTCTGTGATGTCCTGGCTCTTGAAGTTGAAGATGACATCCTTGCCGTCGATCTTGAAGTTCTTGGGAGCTTCCTGACCTTCAACGTAAGGGCAAACCAGCAGATGTACCTCACCAAACTGGCCGGCGCCGCCGGACTGCTTCTTGTGACGGTACTGTGCTGTTGCAATCTTGGTGATGGTCTCACGGTAGGGAACCTTGGGAGCGTAGAGCTCGATGTTCTGCTTGAACTCGTTGTTCACTCTCCACTTCACGTAGTTGATGTGCTGCTCGCCCATACCGGAAAGGATGGTCTGGCGGAGTTCCTTGGAGTACTCTACGGTGATGGTGGGATCCTGTGCCGCAATCTTGTTGAGGGCGTCGCCAACCTTGGCTTCGTCGTTCTTGTCAACTGCCTTGACGGCGGTGCGGTACTTGGCATCCGGGAATACCATGTGCTTGATGGCGTCTACACCGTTCTGGGCAAGGGTAACGTCCGTCTTACCGGCCTTGAGCTTCATGACGCAGCCGATGTCGCCGGCGCTGATGGAGGAAACCTTTTCCTTCTTGGCTCCTGCTACGGCGTAGATGGCGCTGAGGCGCTCTCCGTTGCCGGTTTCAGGGTTCACAAGGTCTGCACCTTCGTTGAGGGTGCCGCTCATAACCTTGAAGTAGGAAACGTCACCGAGGTGCTGCTCTACGCTGGTCTTGAAGATGAACAGGGCTGTGGGGCCGGCGGGGTCGCACTTGAGGGTGCCGCCTTCCACGGTGGGTTCTTCCTTTCCTTCCGGTGAAGGAACCACGTTCACGATGAACTCCATGAGGCGCTTTACGCCAACGTTCTCCTTTGCCGCAGTGCAGAATACGGGGATGGTTTCTCCCTTTACCAGACCAGCACGGAGACCTTCACGGATTTCGTCGGTGGTGAGCTCCATGGTCTCGAAGAACTTCTCCATGAGTTCGTCGGAGCCTTCTGCAGCCTTTTCCATGAGTTCTGCGCGGAGTTCTTCGGCCTCGTCTGCGTATGCGGCGGGGATTTCAAGCTCCTCGTTCTTCTTGTTGTAGAACTTCATGGTTATGACATCCACAAAGCCTTCCAGGCCAACACCGGGGTTCACAGGGAACTGGCAGATAACAGCCTTCTTGCCGAACTCTTCTGCGATGGCGTTACGCACGCCGTCCCAGTTTGCCTTGTCGTGGTCCAGCTGGTTCACGGCGATGATCATGGGGACGCTGTACTGGTCTGCATAGCGGGCGAAAAGGGTGGTGCCCACCTCGATGCCGGCAGTACCGTTCATGACCATCACGGCAGCCTCAACCACCTTGAAAGCGGAGAGAGCGCCGCCGGAGAAATCGTCAGAACCGGGGGCGTCGATGAAGTTGATCTTGCAGCCGCCGAACTCTGCGTACAGAGGGGTTGCGTTGATGGACTTCTGGTTGGTCTGCTCGAATTCGGTGTTGTCGGAGACGGTGTTCTTGTCTTCTACGGAACCGCGGCGGTCGATGACCTTGCCTTCGAAAAGCATAGCCTCTGAAAGGGTGGTCTTACCGCTGCGGGGAGCGCCAATCAAGACAACATTGCGGATGTTTTTGGTTGTGTAAGTTTTCATTGTAAATTATTGTGTTTTTGCGATTATATGCGTAAGTCCGCAAATATAGTGATTTTTCGGGGAATTACAATGAATTAGCCTATGGCTATCCACCAAAAACGGCAACTTGTCCACCAAAACCCGGCATTTCCGTGGACAAACTGGCCAAAACCCCAACTTATCCACCAAAAACGCCAAATCGGTGGACAAACCCGGCAAAACGGCAACTTGTCCACCAAAAACGCCATTTCGGTGGATGAGATCCCAGATCAGGTCGGGGATGACGGGAAAAGGATGGAGGAGGGGGGGGCTACACCGTAGCGAAGCAGAGTTTGTGGCCCTCGAGGGCGGAGGAGAGGGTGGCCAGGGGTTCGCGGCCGGAGGAGATGGCGGCGAAGAAGTCTTCCACCAGGGTGCGGTCTGCGCCGGCGTGGAGGGGAAGGCCTCCGAGGTGGGAGTAGTCCTCGCGGATGAGCCCGGGAACCACGATGTGCCCGCCATCGGCCTCAAGCGTAGCTTTGGTGCCGCGGATGACGGTGGTGCGGCCTTCCTGCATGGAGGTGCCCTCGAGGTGCATGTTCAGGCGAACCTCCGTGGAGAGGACGGCCTCTACGTCCTGGGTGTCGAAGACATTGTTGTCGCAGCGGTACACGCAGCGGCCGTAGCGGCCATGGGCAAGCTCAGAGTCAATCACTTCTTCAAATGTGCTTCCGGAAGGGATGTCAAAGCCGTCAACCCACTCACGACGCTCTTTATAAAGCTTCACGGCAGAATACGGGCAGTCCGCAACTGGACACTCCACGCAGCGTGCCGTTGCGCCATAAGGGGCGCGGTCCGTGCGGAACTTGCGGATGAGGCCGGAGCTATGGCCCTCAACCACGGACCCGCCGGACAGCCACATCAGGAAATCTGCATCGTGGCAGCATTTGGAGAGAAAAATGGGGCCGGCATCCTCTACCCTGGACCACAGCCCGCGCACAAAGGTATGCGCCATCCTGTCCGGGCCTATATGCTCCGTGTGGTCAATTTCCACGATGTCTCCCAGCAGGCCGCTTTCCACAATTTCCTTGATGCGCCGGAAGTATGGATGGAAGCGCATCTCCAGGCAGACGCCAACCTGCACTCCCTGGGAGAGCGAAGCTTCCAGAAGGGACATATATTCCGGAAGCGTCTGTGCCACAGGCTTTTCCAGAAGCACATGGCAGCCGTGGCGAACAGCCTCGAGAGCTACCGGAACATGAAGCTTGTCCGGCGTGGCAACAATTACCGCCTGTATGCCGCGCGGCTTGGAAAAGAACTCCTCTACGGAAGTAAAGCACCCCTGAGGAGGAACGCCGCAGGCGGCTGCGGCAGAAGAAAGCCTCAGAGGCTCAGGCTCCACTATATAAGCGACATGTACCTCTCCCGGAATACAGGAGAGGTACTTTCGTGCGCGGTTGCCTGCGCCTATGACGGCTATGTCCATCAGGCGTTTTCTGCCTCTTCAACTGCCTTGAAGTAGCGGTAGCTGTTCACCTTTACCTCGCCGATGGAACTTTCGTCACAGACGATTGTTCCGGCGGGATGTGCCTGCAGGCCGCTGAGGGTGCAGTAGTGGCTCATAGGGCCCTCGATGGCGTCCTTGAGGGCGCGGGCCTTCTTGGAACCGAAGGCAAGGATAACCACCTCCTTGGAGCTGAGCACGGTGGCTACGCCAACGGTGAGAGCCTGCTTGGGAACCTTGTTGAAGTCTCCGTCAAAGAAACGGGCATTGACCTCGCGGGTGTCCTGGGTGAGGGTTACCACGCGGGTGCGGCTCTCCAGGGAGGAGAAGGGCTCGTTGAAGGCAATGTGGCCGTCTTCGCCCACGCCGCCAAGGAACAGGTCAAATCCGCCTGCGTCCACGATGGCTTTCTCATATGCGGCGCATTCCGCCTCGATGTCCTTGGCGTTGCCGTTAAGGATGTGGATGTTCTCGGGTTTTTCGTCGATATGGTCGAACAGGTAGCGGTGCATGAAGCTGTGGTAGCTCTCCGGGTGTTCCACGGGAAGGCCTACGTACTCGTCCATGTTGAAGGAGATGACGTTCTTGAAGGATACCTCACCGGCCTTGACCATGCGGATGAGTTCTGCATAGGTTTCAATGGGGGTGGAACCGGTGCAGAGACCGATTACGAAGGGCTTGTCGCTAACTGCGGCTTTGGCGTTGATCTTTGCAGCGATGTAGTGTGCTGCCCACAGAGAACCCTCGGCGGAGTTCTGGCGAATAATAACTTTCATACTTTATTGATTAAGAAAATTAAAACCGGAATCCCTCACAACGGCGGCGGGGATTCCGGAATGCAAAGTTATTAATAAATTGGAAATAACTAGTACAATTTTAAGAAAACTTCAATTGCCTGATACTCTGCCATTCCCAGCTGGTCGTAGAGCCGCGCAGTGTTCTGCGTGCGCTCCTCGGCCCTCTGCCAGAATTCGCGGGAATCCTCTCCCGGGAACGGGACGATATCCTTCTGCGACAGGTGGCGGTAGATGGCGTGGCGCTTCTTGATGACCTCGTCCGGGCTCAGCGGAACTGCCATGTCCACGCGGCCAAGCTCCCACTCCATCCATGCGCCGCGGTACAGCCAGACGTGGGTCTTGGCGGTCCATGCCGCACCTTCTTCCTTAAGCTGGTCAAGGGCCTCCAGGGCGGCCTCTGTGCATACGCGGTGCGTTCCGTGAGGGTCTGCCAGGTCTCCGGCCATGAAGATCATGTCCGGCTCAAGCTTGTTCATGAGGGCCTTGATGATATCCACATCGGCCTGGGTCCTGGGGTTCTTCTTGATGCCGCCGCTCTCGTAGAACGGGAGGTTCAGGAAGTGGGCGTTGGTGTTGTCGTTGAGGCCGAAGGAACGCACGGCGCCGCGGGCCTCGGAACGCCTGATGGCGCCTTTCATCTCAAGCAGGGCGCGGGGTTCAGGCTCGCCGGGGACCTTGCTTTCAACCAGCTTTTTCACCTTGTCGAACTCGTCGGCAAAGCCAAGCTGGAAGGCGGCGTCCATGTGCTGGAGTACCACGTCGTCGTGTACGGCCACGTTGCCGGAGGTCTCGTATGCCACGTGCACGTCGTGGCCCTGGGTTGCCAGGCGGATGAAGGTGCCGCCCATGGAGATAACGTCATCGTCCGGGTGCGGGGAGAAGATGAGGACGGTCTTGGGGAAAGGCTTTGCGCTTACCGGGCGGGTGCTGTCGTCGGCATTGGGCTTGCCGCCGGGCCAGCCGGTAATGGTGTGCTGAAGGTCGTTGAATACCTGGATGTTGATATCGTCAAACTTGCCTTTCTTTTCCAGGAGCTCGCTGAGGCCGTTGTTCAGATAATCCCTTTCAGAGAGCTTGAGGATGGGTTTTCCTACTGTCTGGCACAGCCATACCACTGCCTTGCGGACAAACTTGGGAGTCCAGTCGCAGGGGCCCACCAGCCAGGGGGCTTCGCTGCGGGTGAGAAGGCTTGCCGCGGTCTCGTCAACGTAGAAGCTGATGTGGTCGTGGGACTGGAGGAGGGACGCCGGGCAGGCGGGATCCTTTGGCCCTTCCGCGATGGCCTTCACTGCGTTTGCTTTGTCCTCGCCCCAGGCCATGAGGATAATCTTTTTGGCGCTGAGCATGGTGCCGATGCCGATGGTAATGGCCTTGTCCGGAGTGGCGGCGATGTCGTTGTTGAAGTTGCCGCTCTGGCGCTTGCGGGAAGAGTAGGAGAGGCGTACCACGCGGGTGCGGGTCTTCTCGTTGGAGCCGGCCTCGTTGAAGCCAACCTGTCCCTGCTCGCCCACGCCGATGACCAGAAGGTCCAGGCCCCGGGCAATCTCGTCATACTTGATACAGTATTTGGTGACCTCCGATGCTGCAACGGTACCGTCCGGGATATGCACGTTCTTCTTGTCGATGTCGATGTGGTCGATAAGGGCCTCGTGCAGGATGCGGTTGCGGCTCTGGGCGTCGCGGCCGGTGGAAGGGTAGTACTCGTCTATGGAGACGATTTCCACGTTCTTGAAGGAGAACTCGCCTTCCTTGCAGCGGCGAGCAAGCACGCGGTACAGTGTGGCGGGGGTCACGCCCGTTGTGAGACCCAGGCGGAACAGGCCGTCCTTCTTTGCCTTGATGGCCTCGATGATGGTGTCAGCTATCTCATAGGTTGCGGGGTGGGAATCGGCGAAAACGTGAGTCCAGATTTTCTCATAATTGTGCAGGATGCCTGCAGGAAGGTCTTTCTCAATGAGACCGCCTTCGTAGGGAAGAGTAAAATGCTTTGCCATGACTTATTTTAATATTTTCTTGATTCTCTGAAGTTTACCGTCTACCTGAGCGGGCTTTATGCCAAGCAGGTAGCAAAGCATGGGATAGACGTCAACGTTTCGGAACGATGAAGGATCCCCTTCCGTATAAGGGGCGTCATACCCCTTCTTGAAGTCCGGGCCCACGGCGCGGAATGCAACCTGCATGTCCTTCTCTGTCCAGTCAAACCCGTGGGTGCCCTTGTTGCGTGAAGGCTGCCAGTTGAACTGCCATCCAAGGTCCGGGCTCACTATCACCTCTCCAAGGTGGTCCGATGTGCCGTAGTTCAGATACTCCGGCAGCTCTCCGTGCTTCCAGACGCTTATGTGTTCTATGCCCTGAAGGGCGTTGTAAAGGCTGTCTGCACAGCCGGGAGCTGCCCAGAGGCTGGTGGGTGTATTGCCGCTGGCGCGTACAAGCCACTCCTCCTTGATGACGTCCTTTATGCAGATGAACCTGTCCGGAGAAATGTCCGTCATTCCGTGGTCTCCGGTTATGATGAAGTTGAGTTTATCTCCTATGGGAAGGGCCTTGAGCCTGTTGTAGAAGCATCTCATGAGACTGTCCATACTGTGGGCCATGGCGGCGGTTTCCGGGGCTGTGGGGCCGTATACGTGGCCGTGGTGGTCCGGTTCGTCAAAATAGACCATGAGAAGACGGGGGCGCTCCTCCTTGGGCAGGGACATCAGGCGCACGGCCTCGTCCACCCTTTGGGAGAAGTCCCAGTGAGGGTCTTCGTCCCAGTGACGATAATAATCAGGAAGGACCCCGCCGATGGGAATGTCCGACCCCAGCCAGTAAATGGCGCCGGCCTTTTCTCCCTGGCGCTGGGCCGTTGCCCAGATGGGTTCTCCGCCGTAATATTCCGGGTTGTAGCGGGATTCCGGATCTCGCATTGAGTAGCTGTGGTTAAGCGCCGGGTTCCAGAAATTGTTGCTCACAATGCCGTGGTGGTCCGGATAAAGTCCGGTGGCCAGGGTATAATGGTTGGGGAATGTAGACGAAGGAAAAGATGGCGACATATTTGCCTTTACGCCCACGGAGGCCAGTGAATCCATGAACGGCATGCTGTGAATCTGGGGGTAGTCCCAGCGGAATCCGTCAAGGGAGACGATAACCGTATAATTGGTTTTGTGGCAGTTGCACGAGGCCGCGGAAATGACCACTGCGGTGATAAAGACAAGTTTCAGAATTTTTTTCATCTGATATTGTATTTTAGTTCCCAAAATTATTAAAAAAGAGGTAAATTTGCAAACTGGAACTATAACCTGAACCAAGTAATGTCCCGTTTTTCGTCCCTGCTTGTAAGGTGGAGGAAGTGGCTCATGGCAGCAATGGCAATTGCGGCTGTGGTATGCGCCATTTTCATTCCCAGGGTGAATGTAAACGCGGATATGACGCTCTACCTGCCGGACCAGTCCCAGATGAAGCGCGGCATGGACCGCATGGCCCAGACCCTTCCAAACCTTGACCAGCACATGCGTCTGATGGGTGTCATGCTCACGGACACAACCCTCGTTGCCGATGCCCCGGCAGTCCTGGATTCCCTTACCGGGCACCTCACGCTGGATTCCGTAAGGCAGCTTGATTCCCTCACGCTGTTCCGCTTCAACATTACCAGTTCCACGGACACGGACGCCATCAAAGAAAAGGTTTCGGCTTATTACGGTTCAAAGGCCGTGGTGGAAGTGGACGGGGACAATATGGTGATGACGGGTATCGGGGAAGTGGTTCTCATTGGCTTTGCCATACTCTTCGTGGTGCTCACAATAATGTGCCGCTCCTACATGGAGGTGGTGCTTTTCCTTGTGGCAACCGGCATTGCCGTAATGATGAATATGGGCACCAACGTGCTTCTGGGCACGGTTTCCCTGGTTACTCATTCCCTGGCGGCAATCCTGCAGATGATCCTGTCCATGGACTACTCCGTAATCCTCATGAACCGGTTCAGGGAGGAAAAGGACAAGGGCAAGGCTTCGCCGGAGGCCATGAGTGCGGCCATAGACGCATCGTCCCGGACCATCTTCTCCAGCGCCCTCACCACATTCGTGGGCCTGGTGATGCTCATCTTCATAAAGTTCAAGATAGGCGCCGATGTGGGTCTGGTGCTTTCCAAGGGCGTGGTGTTCAGCCTGCTTTGCAACTTCACCGTGCTCCCCGGCCTTATCCTCATGTTCGAGAAGGCCATCTGGAAGACGAACAAGCGCACCCCCTCCGTGCCGGTAGCTCCAGTAGCCAGGTTCGAAAGAGCCTTCCGCTGGCCCCTGCTGGTGCTTTTCGTGGCCTTCTTCGCTGCGGCGTTCATCCTGCAGAGGCGCACGGAAATCAACTTCTCCGCCTACTGGCCCACCCCCATCACGGACGCCTTCCCTCCGGACAATCCCGTAATGCTTCTGTACGATACGGAAGAGGAAGCAAAGATTCCGGACCTTCTGGACAGCCTTTCCCAGGACCCCGACGTAATCTCTACGCTAAGCTACCCTTCCCTTGCCCTCAAGCAGCTTACGGCAAAGGAAATGACGGAACGCTTCTCCTCCATCTCTCCGCTCATTACGGAAGATCTCCTGGACGTAGTATATTACGCCAAGGCCCATCCAAAGCGCACGGAACGCCTGAGGCTTTCCCAGCTTGAAGAATCGGCCAGCATCCTGGCGGAGGGCGGCCTTATTCCCGCGGGAATGGACATAGATTCACTCACCCTTCCTCCGGAGGAACCGGAAGAAGATCCTGCAGTAGAACCGGCAGTTGAAGCTCCCGTGGCGGTTGAGGAAACGCCTGTGGTTCAGGAGGTTCCCGACATCGAGGACACGCTGGTTACGGAAGAGCCTTCTGCGGCACCGGCAGACACCACCGCCCCCGGTCTTTCCTACGAGGACGTCACCACCCCGCTCACCGCAACGCAGGTGGCCGACCTTGTGGGAGCTGACCGCCGCCTCATTTCCATGGTATACCGCATGGCCGGAAAGAAAGGCAAGGAAGACACCATGGCCCCGTACCTGCTGGTGCGCTTTGTCCGTGAGGAAGTCCTCTCCGACAAGCGTTTTTCCCGCATGGTCCCCAAGGCCGATGCCGACCGCATCCACGAAACCGGCCGCCAGATGGATTCCGTCTATGCAGCCGGCCCCGTGGTGGCAATAACGGACCCCGCCGGCCTCATAGCCAAGGCCGATACCGTAGCAACAGTACATCCGCCGCTTCAGGACACATCGGCACTGGTGGCCGTGGTTCCGCCGGCGGTTCCCGTACAGGAGCCCGAGCCTGAACCGGAATACGTCCCCACGCCGCTTGAGGTGCTGGCAGAGATGGCGTTCACGGACGCCCGCTACCCTGCCCGCGAGGTGTTCAAGGCGCTCAAGGGCGCAGGAATGGACGTGACGCAGGAAGAAATAGACCTTTTATACCTCTATACAGCCAGCAGACTCTATCCGGAGAAAGACTACAAGATGTCCGTGGGAGAGCTCCTGAGCTTTGTGGGAGACGACCTCTTTGCCGATCCTTCCCTGGCCAACCTGGTTCCGGAGGGGGCATCGGAAGAGATTGCCGAGGCGCGGGAGATGCTGTCTTCCGGCACGGACATTCTCCGTGGGGAGGAATGCTCCCTGGCGCTGGCGCTGACGTCGTATCCGGGAGAATCGGCCCGTACGCATGAGTTTGTGGGAAGGCTGCAGGAGATGGTGGACCGTAACCTTGAAGGAGAGCACTACCTCATTGGCGAATCCGTCATGTACAAGGAACTCAAGGACGGCTTCCCGCGGGAGCTCCTGATCCTTACCATACTTACGGTGGTGGCTATTTTCATTATTGTGGCGCTCACATTCAAGTCGCTGATAATACCGGTCATCCTCATCATGACCGTCATGTCCGGCGTATACGTGAACGTGTATGCCTGCGGTGCGGGCGGGAAATCCATGCTGTACCTGTCCTACCTTATCATACAGGGCCTTCTGATGGGCGCCACCATAGACTACTCCATCCTCTTTACGGGGTACTACAGGAACTGCCGCAGGATAATGGGCATAAGGAAATCTCTTGCCGTAACTTATTACCGGACGGTGAACTCCATTCTCACATCGGGCCTTATCATCACCATAGTGCCGTTTGTGATGTCGCACGTGGTTAAGGACCAGCTCACCGCATCAATCATGCACAGCCTCTCCATGGGTGCGCTTGCGGTTATACTGCTTATCCTGTTTGTGATGCCCGGTGTCCTGGCGGCGCTGGATTCCCTTGTGGTTCCAAAGAATCAGCGCTACCACTGCGAGTAACCTACCAGAATCAAAAACCCCTGCCATATGCGCTGGAAGATGTTCCAGCGTACGTCTTCACGTGTTATTTCCCGGCTGTGGGCAAGGTCTTCTTCAAAGACGCTCCGGCTCTGTCCGGCCACGTCTTTGTTGTAGATGTAGACATTGTTCTCGTAGTTGAGGAAGAAACTGCGGTTGTCAAGGTTTGCCGATCCGTAGCAGGAGACGTAGTCGTCCGTGACGTACATCTTGCTGTGGATGAAGGGGTCGTGCCTTTCGTAGAGTTTGACGCCGGCTTTCAGGAAGCGCCTGTAGAAATAGCGGTTCACCCAAAGCATGATGGGGACGTCCTGATTCTCCGGGACCATGAGGCGGACGTCTACGCCGCGGTTTACGGCATCCCTCATGGCTTTAATTGTGGTCAACGGCGGGCAGAGATAAGGAGTCTGAATCCAGAAATAATCCCTGGATGCAGCCAGGGCCTGCTCTACGCCGTCCTTGATGGGTCTGTCAAGGGTGTATGGACCGCCTTGGGCAACCTGCATTATGGCGCCGCCGTCCTTCACGGTTTCCCTTATGGGCCTTACGGCAAAGGGCTTTCCGCCGAAGTATTCCCAGAAGGTGTCGAACATGTTCTCGAAGTCCTCCACAATGGGGCCTTCCAGCTTTACGTGGGTGTCGCGCCACTCGGTATGGTAAACGTCGGCAATGTTCATTCCTCCGGTGTAGCAGTATTTTCCGTCAATTACGGCTATCTTGCGGTGGTCCCGGAAGTCGATGTTTAGGATGTATCCAAATACGTCGCCCGGCGGCTGGACGTCAACGGTGAATATGCCTTCGGTCTTTCTTAGCTGCTTGTAGAAGGACGCCTTGGGGGAGTTGGAGCGGGATTCCAGGATCATTCTCACGGGGACGCCTTCCTCGGCCTTGTCCATGAGGATGTTTTTCACCACTCCGGCAATGGTGTCCGCGGCAAAGCGGTAGTACTCCATGTCGATGAAGCGTTCTGCGCTCTGGAGATCCCGGTTGAAGGCCTCGAACTTGGTGCGGCCGTCGGTGAATATCTCTACTGAGTTACCGCCCACGGGATTCATCTTGCCCCTTAGCGCCAAAGTGCGCGCCAGCGGCCTCCAGTTGATGTCTATGCTGTCGTACACCGGGGCGCTGAGGTCCGGCGTGGGCGGGACTGGAATCTTCCTCATGCTCCGCGTCACGGAACAGGAGGTAGAAACCAGCAGCACTGCCGCCGCTATTGCCGCATACTTTCTAAACACGGCGCAAAGTTAGCAAAAATTGCCCATCCATCCACCAAAAACGCCCATTTCCGTGGACAAACCGGCCAAAATGCCAACTTATCCACCAAAAACGCCATTTTGGTGGATGGGCAATTATTACTAACTTTGTGAACATGTTACTGAGCCTTCTGTATGTAATACTTTCCGGCATTGCGCTTCCTGTGGGCGGAATCCAGATGCAGTATCTGTGGAGAAACCAGCTGGGGGACGTGTATTCCCTGGGCCTTGGTTCCGCCGCGTGCCTTGGCGCCGCTGCGGCCACCATGACTGGCTGGTGCTCGCTCACGGTAGGAAGTTTCATCTGCACGCTCATCTGCACCCTGGTGTGCTTTTTTGTGACGCTGAAAGTGAATACGCAGCAGCTCATCACCTTTGGAATCCTGTTTGGCACGTTCATCGGCAGTCTTGGCACCATAGTGGTAACAAACGCGCCCACGGGAGACCTTCTCAAGCAGTATTACCTCTGGGGAGCGGCCAATTTCAGGCTGGAGGGAGTGACGACGGGTGATATCATCTTCTCGGTGTCGCTCTTTGCCATCGGCCTTGCGGCGGCTCTCACCCAGGCCGGGCGCCTCACAAGCCACTTCCGGGAGCAGACTGAAATCCCAAACAGCGGCAAAGCCCTCCTTCTTCTTGCCATAATGTGCCTTGTAACCAGCTCTGTAAGCATCTGCGGGCCCATCGGCTTCATTTCATTGGGCGTTCCAAACCTGAGCCGCCTCATCTGCAAGAGCACAGATATCCGTAAGCACTATATCATCAGCAGCGCCATGGGCATCGGCCTTCTGCTGATAACATATCTGGTTGTCCAGTACGTCAATTTTGGCATCTACCTCCCCATCAGTGCCACCATGGCCATCCTTGCCCTGCCGCTTATGGCCATGATTTTCATAAAAGGGAAAAACTAGTATTATGACAAGACATATCATTACTTGCATGGTTGCGGCCGTTCTCAGTTTGAGTGCCGCTTTTGCCCAGACCTTTGAACCATATATTCCGGAAAACGAGATGCCGGACGTCGTACAGGTGCTCCCTGCCCCTCCGGCAGACCCCAGCCCGGAATTTGACCGCGACATCATGCGTTACATGTGGGGCAAGCAGCAGCGCCGCGACCCGGCCCGTCTGGAAATGGCGGTACGTGATGCCATCTGGAGCATGGATACCACGCTTGTGATCCTTGGAGAACCCTTCGGCCTCAAAATCTCAAAAGATGGGACTCCTGCAATCTATGAGGTGCTTACAAGGGGCATTACTACCATAGAGAACATCCGTTTCCGCCCCAAGGCATACTATTTCCGCATGCGTCCCTTTGCCTATTTCCAGGAGCCGTCAATCTTCCCTCAGGACGATGAATGGCTGGCCACGGAGGGCTCCTATCCTTCTGGCCATACTATCCGCGCCTGGGCCTGCGCCCTCATTATGGCGCAGATAAACCCTGCTGCGGCAGAGGCGGTTTTTGCCCGCGCATGGCTCTCCGGAGAAAGCCGCGTCATCTCCGGCTGCCACTGGCAGAGCGACGTGGATGCCAGCCGTCCCGTCGCCGGCATAGGCTATTCCCGCCTTCAGACCTCCGCTGAGTTCCAGCGTGCCATGTCCCGCGCCCAGATGGAGTTTCGCCTTCTCACCGCCGGTAAGAGCCGGTAGAAGATATACATGGTGTTCTGATGTTTTTTTATTATTTTTGTCAAAAAAGTACTCATGCAGATTCTTCAGCAGCCCATATCAAGAGAAGAGCTCCGTACGCTGGCCCAAAACACATTCGGCGATATGATCAAATGCGTAGCCGATGTCCAGAAGGGTCTCCTGGCCCTCGATGCCGATTTGCATGCCGATCTGGAGCGTATGCTATTGGAGAATGGTTCTGTCCAGGAGAACCTATGGGGATTCAACCTTTGGGTGGAGGAAGAAGGTGAGGATTTCATCGAATACGATTCGCTCATCAATATACGGTCCTGGCAGGGCAATCCTTCAAGAGGTGTGGAGAATCCTGAGGTTCGGGCGGCCATTGAAAATATTGTCGACAAATTCGTTACCGCATAAATGCAGCATTCCTCTCTGGAAAACGGCCGTTGGGCCGACCTGAGTTTTCCGCAGCAGATGGCAAACATCGGCAGCGAGACTTCCCGTGTACTTAAGGCATTGGAAGCTGGAAAAGAAAGCCGAGCCCAGAGCGCCTTTGCCCGTTTTCAGGAGCTCATGGACCTTACCATCCGATATGGCAGGAAGAATGAAGGTATAATTGCCCGCAGTGCCATGTGGGAAGAACTCTGCCGTCTGCGCGAGCTATACTGCGCTGCATTTCTGGAGCACAATTTGCCGGAACTTGCTGCCGCCAACCGGTATTTTGACCAATTTGCGGCCCGGCGCTAGTGTTGCAATGACTCCAAAAGCATCAGGCAGGCGTCATAAAGCCTTAAATAGGGGGGCGATTATCTTATAGGGCGGACAGATAAGCCATATATTTGTGAACCAGGTCAGAGGAAGACAAACTGCCTGATTCAAAACGTTCATAGTCCAGGTCAGATATCCGTTCCCTGATTTCAGTGCCGTCGTATGCGGCAGCTAGATAATGCCCCCTTTCTCCCGGTTCAACGCGAATGTCCCGGAAATGCATCAGGAATTCATCGGCTTTCACATAATTGATGGCATATTCTACCTTTCGCGTCCTGCCGGGATAGGCCGATAAGATGCCCTTATTTACGAGGTCGGCAATATCCCTTAAAGCGGTATCAAGGGAGACGTCCCCCAGCCGGGACCAGTTCTGCGCGGTAAGCTTTGCCTCTTTGCCGTCCAGAAAGATGTTCAGCACTTTCCTTTGCCGCTGGGATAGTTCTACCCCGGAGAATTCACGCCAAAATACCGACTTATTCAGGATTCCGCTAAGCGTTTCCAGGGAGCTGTCCACGGCCCTGCCAAGACAGGCTGCATACCATTCCAACCATGGGGTTATATCCCCGTCATGGCAGAAGCGCTGCGTTTTCTCCAGGATGGCATAATAGTCTTTCTTCTCCTTCTCTATTTCCCGGGACATGCTGAAGAAACGTCCGTTTCCGCCGCCTATTGCTGCCAGGGCCATATCAGCAATGGCCCGCCCGATACGGCCGTTGCCATCATCAAAAGGATGTATGCTTACGAAGACAAGATGGGCAATGGCAGACCTGATGATATGTGAGATTCCCCTCTCGCTATTGAACCAGTACATGAATTCTTCCATATAGTCGTTCACATCGGAGGCGGGCGGAGCCATATAATGGACTTTTTCACGCCCCATGGAGCCGGATATAACCTGAACGTCTCCATCCCGGTAGCGCCCTACGTTAATTGGATAGGATCCGCTCTTCCCGGTGGGGAACAGTGCGCAGTGCCATCCAAAGATGCGCTCCCTGTCAAGGGGAATGTCGCAATTGCGCGTCGCGTCCAGCATCATATCCACTACGCCTTCCATAAAGTGGGTGGAAGTGCCGGTAGTTTCGATATTTGTGACCCCAAGGAGCCGGACAATGGAAGAACGAACGTCGTCTGTATTGAGGTTGATTCCTTCAATTCGGAAAGAGGACACAATGTCTTGAGTGAGAATCTCTACGGAAGCGCCGGACCGGTCGTCTTCTGCAAGAGAGGCAATCCTGCCGTGCAAAAAGCCAATGCCCGCACTGACCTTTTCGACGAGAGCAGAAATCTTGTCTCTGTCCCAATTGAAGTGCATCCAGTCGTATCTTTCGTATATCCACATGCTGTTTCTGCATTTAATTCGCAACAAATATATGTATTTGCGAATAAATAACAAAATTAATTTGCAGAAGTTGCGAATTATAACGCGCTGGTGACCTTCCCTGAGAATGGTTGACACTTTGGGGGTGGTTAAACTAAGATTGTTTACGCATTCACTGGACCGGTTTACATCGGAGGGCCCATTCCCCTAAAGTAGTTGTCAAACGTACTGTTTCCGTTGACATTATGCTGGAAGACAAGAGTCTTCCTTTTTTGTTGGTGGTTGCCGATCGTACGGCAGGCAACCACCAACCGCGCATCAAAGATATATACTTTTTCCTACACTGCCACCTCCTCTTCTAAAGTTTCTTCCGTAAGTCCTGATAATTCCGGAGCATATACACCCAGTTGCTGTGTGTTCTGAATGGCCGTCGGATGGTAATAGTTTTTCCAGCGGCGCTGCTGCTCACCATATTGACTATGAGCTTGTCCCGGCGTCTGCCAGCCAATACTCATATGCGGCCTTTGTGTGTTGTAGAAGTCTATAATGCGGGTAAGCTCCACCTTACAGTCCGCACGTGTAGGAATGGTCATTTTGTAGAGCCACTCGCCCTTGAGGATACCATTGGCCCGCTCTGCAATGGCATTTTCCAGCGGATCTCCGCTCTGGGTCATGCTGATACTTATGCCGTGGCTCTTGAGCTCGGACACATAGGCATCGCTACAATACTGACAGCCTCTGTCTGAGTGGTGGATGAGGCGGTGAGCCGTCTCTTCGTCAATGGTGGCCAGGGCCATTCTTAAGGCCTCCAGCGGGTATATTGTCTCCAAGGTGGGGCCCAGGGCCCACCCGACAATCTTGTGCGAATAGGCATCCGTTATCAGCGAAAGATAGCAGACGCCCTCTTCCGTTTCTATGTACGTTATATCACTGACCCATATCTCATTGGGGCGGTGCGGAACCACATCCTTGATGAGGTTCGGGTACTTCCGGTAATGATGGTTCGAGTCTGTAGTCTTATAACGCCTTCGTCGACGGATATGGACCATCAGCCCATTCTTCCGGAGGATCTCAATGAATGCATCTCGGCCAGGCATACAGCCGGTCTCCTTGAACAACGTGCTGATAATGATGTACAGCTTCACACAGCCAAGGCCTGGATTATCCTTGCGGTAATCCTTCGCTTTCTCAACAATCAGCGGCTCGATGGCATCCTCTGCGAAGTCGTTCTCCTTGTGCTTATAGAATGATTGCCTGCTATAACCAAACAGCCCGCAGAGAGCCCCCAGAGATGCTTCCGGGGTGCTCTCGCGTAGCAGGGCTACTGTTTGGTGCCAGATTTTTTTCTGATCGGGATGTTGAAGGTCTCTTCGGCCACGTCGATCATCGTGTCATATGCCTTGGAACGTAACTTCTCCAATTCCAGGGCCTTCTGGAGCTGCTTGTTCTCAGCCTCCAGTTCCTTCACCCGATCTTCAGGACTTTTCTTTGCCATAGGATCAGAGGGATTGGTTTCGTCCTGCAAAGATACCAATTCCTTTTCATTCACGTACTTGTCCATCCAGTTGAATAGTATCTGCCGTGAACTCAGATGATACTTCTCCACAATCTGACTGGCTGGCACATGGCCGCTGACATACTCGGCAACTATGGCAATCCGGTCTTCCTCGTTAAACTTGAACTTACCTGTTGGAACCGTTTTCCATTCGCGGCGGAGGTGGTCTTCGTCCCATACCAATACTTCTTTCATTACTGCTTCCATTTCACTGTACTCTTTTTCCCCGTACAGTGTCAACTTTTTTCAGTTCAAGTCAT
>JAFRPW010000016.1 GCA_017428945.1 Bacteroidales bacterium
AGTGTATAATCTGGTGTGCGCAGGTTTCCAAACCTTAGGATTCTCCTACACATTCATGGTGGATTCTTTTATCCTGAAAGTGGCCCTTCTGGCCATTACCATGTACCTGGTGAAACAGTTCCGTGACCGGGACGCCATCTTCTTCTACATCAACCTGGGCCTTTCGCGCAGGAAATTGCTTATCAGTGTCATTCTGATAGACTTTCTCTCACTTGCTGTTCTCATGGCCATTATACATCTGATGTATGGATAAGCACAAACTCATAGTGGACAGCGTGGTGGTTCGCTTTGGTCAGAAGACGGTCCTTAGCGGCGGGTATATCACCTCCGAGACAGGAATGGTGACGGGCCTTCTTGGTCGCAACGGTGCCGGCAAGTCCTGTATGTTCCGCGCCCTCATGGGCGGCCTCCGGGTAGAGAATGTGATGGTGAGCATCGATGAAAAGCCAATAGACAGACAGACTATCGGCCAATATATCAAATATTTGCCGCAGGGTCGGCTGATTCCAGAAGGGATGCAACTGCACCGGGCCTTTGACTTGTATGGTGTGAACTATTGGACCTTTGTCAATAGGGTGCCAAAGTTTTCCCGCCATTACGATTCACCCATTTACGAACTCTCCGGTGGCGAGGCAAGGCTGGCTGAGTTGTATCTGATCCTGCTGAGCGATGCTCCGTTCTACATACTGGACGAACCGTTTACCCAAGTCGATCCTGTGAACATTGATGAGGTAAAGGCGCTGATCCAGGAACGCAGCAAGGACCACGGCATCATCGTCACTGACCATAACTACGACGCCATCTCATCCGTAGCCGACAATCTTTTCGTGATTGCGGATGGCTATACCAGCCCGGTAAGATGCCGGGAGGATTTGGTGAGACACGGGTATCTGAGGGCAGAGGATTAAACTTGCCCGTCCGCACGATTTTTGAAGCAAAACGGGCCGGCATTGAGTTATGCGCAACTTCGAGAACTACATATTCGCTATCATCCTTATGGCCTGCCTGTGGTCGTGCGGGCATACCAGCAAGGTGCGGCCTGTCCTGGACCGGGCGGAGATGTGCATGGAGTCGCATCCGGACAGTGCTTTTGTAGCGCTGGATTCATTGGACAGGAGACTGCTGGACACGCCGGAACTCCGCGCCCGTCACGCGCTTCTGTACTCGCAGGCGCTGGAGAAATGCGGCATCGAAATCTATAACGACAGCATCATCCACATTGCGCTGGATTACTACGCCTCCATCGGCGACAGTGAGAATACCCAAAAGGCGCGGGCGTGCCTTGACAGGATCAATGAGAACGCCAGTATGCTGGCTCCCTCCGATACGCTCAAAATCCAGAACGCCCGTATCATCGAGGAGCGCTATTCGGATAAGATGACGCTGGTGGAGAAGGACGAGCGGATGCGGGACATTATCATCCTCTCCATCCTTGCTCTGGCCGCTCTCGCGCTCATCATCCATTTCATCGCCAAGAAACTCCGTTCGAAGCCGGATGACAAGGCGATGGCCGTCATCCGCGAACGGCTTTCCGTACTGGACAAGATCATCGCTTCCCGCATCTCTTCCGATGACAAACTCTACCGTAGCAGCGAGGAAGAATTAGACGTAATGATGGCTGACCGGGAAGAATTCCTGCGCTCCACCAAGATTCTCTTTGAGGAGAACCATCACAAGTTCACGGCCTTCCTGGAGGACAAGGGGCTTACCGATTGGGAAATCGGCTACTGCTGCCTCTATACCCTCGGACTGAAGGGCAAGGACATCGGTGAGTATATTCAGAAAAAGCGTCACTACATCATCAGCCACGAGATTCGCCAGAAGCTGGGTCTGGACGAGCACGATACCAACATCAGCATCTATCTCCGGGAGCTTCTTTTGCAGACGGAGCGCTGATGTAAAACTTTCGGAAATCTTACGGGACGAGAATCTTTCTATCCCTATTGAATATCAGCTACATGCCGGCTGATATTTTTGCATCATAACAGGGCCTGTAAAACTTTTTCCGGATAATTTTGTCTTCGACAAAACATATAAAAAGCAATGAATGCGAAGACAGTTATTCTTACCGCAGCCGCCCTGTTTGCCGGCATTGCCGCCATGGCACAAGACCCGGTGACAGAGCAGCCGGACACCCTTGGAAAAGTGGAACAACTCAAGGAGGCGGCCATCACGGCCCGCCGTGAACTGGTTACGTCAGATGCCGACAAACTTACTTATTACGTGGAATCAGACCCCCTGTCGGCCGGCAGCAATCTCATCGACATTCTCCGGAATGTGCCGATGCTCAGCATCAATGGCGACGAGGAGGTGCTGCTGAACGGCAGCAAGGACTACAAGGTGCTTGTGAACGGACGGTCCACCGGGATGCTGGCCCGGAACTTCAACCAGCTCATCAAGACCATTCCGGCATCGTCCATCAAGGAAATCCAGGTCATTACCAATCCGCCGGTCAAATACGATGCGGAAGGCATCGGCGGCATCATCAATATCGTGATGGCCAGGCGCCTGAAATCGGGCTACAGCGGTTCGCTAGGAGCCAATGCAAGCACCCTCGGCACCGTAAGCGGAAACGGCTATCTGAATGCCCAGCTGGACAAGTTCACCTTCAGCGCGAATGCCAGCGGAACCTATTACCCAAGTCCGACGGTCCACGGTGTCACCGACATAGAGAATTATACCAGCGAGACAAACCACTATCAGAAACTGAAGTTTGACAGCGATAATACCTATCGCATCGGCGCATTCTCCCTGGAAGCTAGTTATGAACCGGATTCCCTGAATCTTATCACCCTTTCGGGCTGGACGAACTTCCAGAAGATTCTGAGCACTTACGACATCACGGAAACCTTCTGGAATACCGACCATGTCAAAACCTTTGAAATGCTGGAGCCGACGGTACGGACGAACCGATACAACACCTTCTCCGGCGAGCTGGCGTACCAGAAAACCTTCCGGAATGACGGCGGTCTCCTGACCTTCAGCTATTCCATCGACGGTAATCCGAACAGCACGGACAACAACATTATCGTGAAGCCTGTCCTGAACTATCCGGACTATCACCGGCATTCCTTCAATACGGAGCACACCATCCAGCAGATCGGCCAGATTGACTATTTCGCCACCCTGCGGAAGAAACACCAGATTGAGGCCGGCGGAAAATACACGCTACGCAGCCACGTGGCCGATTCCAAGGATGAGTTGTGGGACTACGCCAAGAATGAATGGTATGTGGACAATTCCAACGTCAACGACCTGGACTACAAGCAGCACATCTTTGCGGCCTATGCCAGCTATGGGTACAAGTTCAGCAAACTGACCTTGAAGGCCGGCACCCGGCTGGAATACACCTTGAACCGGGGACTCTC
>JAFRPW010000017.1 GCA_017428945.1 Bacteroidales bacterium
ACAGGGTTTCCGCATCAATCTTTCATAGTTTTGAAACTTCCTCGACTGAGAGTCAGTTCTTTGCGGAATCTCACTATTGAGTGTAAAGAAGTATTCTGGTTGAAGAAAAAAGATCAGTTGCTTGTCCGGTCTGGTTCATGTTTGTCACAGTTTTTGTCACAGAAATCCCTATTTGGTCACAGTTGCGACAAAACGCCCTCGTAATTCATTGATAATCAACGATGGTTGTCGTGTGCAGAAATAACTTTGGAAAGTTCATGTCTTGCTGCATCGGCAAATGATATTGCAACTTGCACCTAGTGGTCCAAAACCTGTACCCCTAAGTGCATTTAAGGGCTTATTTGCACCTGGTGGTCCAAACTTTGGACCGCTAAGCGCATTGAGAGACCAGCCTAGCCTACTTTAATTACATCTGGCGGCGTTTATTCTCGTAATATTCGTGGCGGGATGGGTTTTCCGGGAACCATCCGCGCAGAACGCGCTTTTCCTGAAGGAACATTTCGTGGATGCCCCAGAGACAGCAGAAGGCGAAACCGCCGATGATGATGGATATTATATCGTTCCTGACAAACAGGGACAGAGCGCAGAACAGCAGCCCGGCAACCAGCCAGACCCACCAGCTTTGTCTCCCCCACTTGTACTCCATCTTGATAACAAGGGGATGACAAATACCTATGCTCAGAAATACGGCAGCGCCGACAATGATGCCATTGAAATTCATACAGTTCGTTTTTCGTTGGAGATAAAGCGGCAGGCAGCCATGACAAGCATAGGACCCAGACCGGAATAAAATGAGGCAGTGAACTCTTTGGGAATGCCTGGAATAAACTTGAGAGCAATGCCAAGGCAGGACATGCATACAATCAGTATCCATCCCCTCAGAGGGAATGTCTGCCAGAAAGATGTCTTTTCAGGAAGAGATGAGATTCTGGCAGAATACCTGTCCACGATGCCCGTAAACATGAAATAAAAACCTGCAAGTACTCCTAGGGTAATGAGCAGCAGCCACCAGAGACTGCCGGAAGGCATGTTAAGATATGCCCTTATGCCTTTTATGCTTATTATCACTCCCGGAATACCCCAGAGTGCAGCAGCAATGAAATAGAGGATTTTTCTGTTCATAACCGGACACAAAGTTCGGCAAAACAGGCGAGATTATTTAGACTGATCCGGGGTTCATCCTTTTTCAAATAGCCGAAAGGCATCAGTCAAGTTGTTTTACCGGGTGATTGAAGTAGGTATCGGGATATGGCTCGTCCTTGAGTGTAAAGTGCCACCATTCGGAATCAAGGGGCTTGAAACCATGGTCCAGCATTGCTTTGCGAAGTATCATGCGGTTTGCAAATTGCTGTGCCGTTATGGACCGGCCGGCAGCTGAAATACCACCTGTGTACTCCCCTGTATCCGGATTACCGCAGAAATCCGGGTGGCTTTCCTCTCCAAACCAGTCGAAGGTCCCGCCCATGTCAACTTCCTTCTCCGAAGTCATGTCAAAAAGGGTAAGATCTACGGTAGAGCCGCGTGTATGGCCGCTTTTGGCCATGATATAATCCTGTTCAAAGAGGACGCTCTTGTCAAGGTCCGGGTAGAAGAACTCCTTCATCCTTACGTCCTTGACATCGGCAGCCCAGCGGACAAAATGGTCGACGCCTTTCTGAGGTCTGTAGGCATCGTAAATCTTGAGACGGTAACCCTGGGACATCACGTCGTCACTGACCTCCTTCAGTGCCTTTGCCGCTTCCCTTGTAAGAAGAGCGGTGGGCTGGAGATATCCGTCGATACGGTCTCCTACAAAATTGTATGTGCCATAGTAGCGGATTTCCAGAATGGCATCCGGAACGGCATCCGTAAGGGTTACGAACTGCTTTTCAAAACTGATGCAGCAGCTCCAGGCAAGGAGTGTGCAGACTAAAATGTGCGCAATCTTTTTCATATTCTGATTTACAAATATAAGAAATAATGACTATCTTTGTATCCCGTATTCAAGAAACTTTGTCCTTATGAAATACGGGTTCGACAACGAGAAATATCTCAAAATCCAGTCAGAGCACATCAAGCAGCGTATCGCCGCCTTCGGCGACAAGCTTTACATGGAATTCGGCGGCAAGCTGTTCGACGACCACCATGCCAGCCGCGTCCTTCCGGGATTCGAGCCGGACAGTAAGCTCAAGATGCTCATGCAGATGAGCGGAGACGCCGAGATAATTATCGTCATAAGTGCCGTGGACATAGAGAAAAACAAGGTACGCAGCGACCTTGGCATCACCTACGACATGGATGTCCTCCGCCTCAGGGACGAGTTCATCGCCCGCGGGCTTTCCGTAAACAGCGTTGTCATAACCCATTTCAACGGCCAGTCAAGCGCTGAGGCATACCGCAAGCGCCTGGAGCATATGGACATCAAGGTCTATTACCACCACACCATACCCGGGTATCCCCACAACGTTGCCCTGATAGACTCTGAAGAGGGTTTCGGCAAGAACGACTATGTAGAGACCACAAAGCCCCTGGTGGTTGTGACTGCTCCCGGCCCGGGAAGCGGCAAGATGGCCGTATGCCTTAGCCAGCTGTACCAGGAGAACAAGCGCGGCATCAAGGCCGGTTATGCAAAATTCGAGACCTTCCCAATCTGGAACGTTCCCCTCACTCACCCCGTAAACCTTGCCTACGAGGCCGCTACGGCAGACCTCGAGGACGTCAACATGATAGATCCCTTCCACCTGGAAGCCTACGGAAAAACCGCCGTCAACTACAACCGCGACGTGGAGATTTTCCCGGTCATGAACGCCATCTTCATGGACATCTACGGTGAATCGCCATACAAATCCCCCACGGACATGGGCGTAAACATGGTAGGCAACTGCATCTGTGACGATGATGTGGTCCGCCAGGCCTCCCTCCAGGAGATTATCCGCCGGTACTACACCGCCCTCTGCAATTTCGCCGACGGCAAGGCGACGGAGAACGAGGTCAACAAGATTTCCCTTCTGATGAAGCGCGCCGGAATCTCAACGGCAGACCGCCTCTGCACGGTTGCAGCCAAGGAAAGGACAGACAAGTCCGGCCTGGCCGCCGCTGCAATAGAGCTGCCCGACGGTACGCTCCTCACAGGTGAGACCTCCCCCCTTCTTGGCCCCAGTTCCGCTCTCCTTCTGAATGCCCTGAAGCACCTCGCAGGCATCGCCCATAACGTGAAACTGATTCCTCAGACCATGATCGAGCCCATCCAGAAGACCAAGGTCACCTATCTGCACGGACACAATCCCCGCCTTCATACGGACGAGGTCCTGGTGGCAATTTCCATGATGAGCCTCATTGACGAAAACTGCAAGCTTGCAATTGAGCAGCTTCCCAATCTGGAAGGTGCCCAGGTTCATTCAACGGTAATGCTCAGCGAGGTAGACCGCAAGACATTCAAGAAGTTAGGCATAGGCCTCACCTGCGACCCCGTAAGGAAAATCAAAAAGAACCGGGTGTAGCGGCATTCTCCTCTTCCTGTTTTTTCCTCTTTTCATATCCGACGCAGATCATGAGGTTGCGTATGGAGAAGAGAATGGAGAACTGGCCGATGACCAGCACCCAGTCGTGACGGATGAGGCCATAGATAATAATCATGGTAGAGCCCACCACTGCAAGAATCCAGTGCCCAAGAGGCAGTATGGATTCTTTTCTTTTGTAGCAGTACATGAGCTGATAGACAGAGCGGATCTCGTAGATAAACTGCGCCATTACGCCAAACAGGAGCAACTCCGGCGGAACGTCCTTGTTCCTGAGAAAATGATTGACGAATCCGGAAATGTCCATCATCATCAGCCCTACAATCACCGCCGGGAACAGCGCCTGCACCCATACTACCCATTTAGGCACCTTCTTGTAAAGGCCCAGGACGCTTATATTCCACATGTAGATATAGTAGCTTACGCTCTCTCCGAAGATAATTGAGAAGTCCTTTCTGAGCCAGCCGTATATGTACAGTACCACGGCGCCGATGCTAGCCAGCACCCAGTACACGGCGGGAGACTCCACCTTATGGGACTTCTCCGACTTGTACCACTGGATAATGATGCGGGTTCCGTAAATGCCCATTCCCGCAAGGCCCAGCGCATATACCCACAGAGGACTGTCCATGCGTCTTACTCTTTATGCCGGCCGTAGAAATGCATGTAGATACCGTCCTGAATGTCTTCAGGCAGGCCGCGCACTATTGAGCGAAGCGTATTTTCCGGGAAGTCGCAGTGCCTGAGGAATATTGTGCAGTCCAGAGAATTCTCGAAATCCGGATCCACGTTGAAGCATACGGCCTTTGCACCACAGCTGAAATACTTTCTCACAAGCACGGGAAGACGATATTTCCCGTCCGATAAAGAAGAAATCAGGCGGTCGAAACAGTCGATTCCTTCTTTGGGGAACTGAAGCAGCTGGTCCGGATTCACCCTCAGGAGATTGTCCTTGAAAGGATGGGAAGGTGCAGCGATGCTCTCTGCATCCTTCATCCTGTAGTCACGCATGAGGTGATGCACCACCAGGCTCTGGTAGAACGATGGCATGTCGCTGCTGATGCTCACAGGGCCGGTATAGTACTGAATCTCCGGATTCTGATAAGCAGCAACGGCAAGGCCTGTGAGAAGAAGCTTCAGGGGGATGACTTCCCTCTGATACTTTTCTGCAACGAAGGAGCGGCCCAGTTCCATGGAAATGGGAAGATACTCCTTTGCCTTGGGGCCATACTTGATAAGGGAATCGGAGTAGAAACCGCCGATGCCTCCGTGGGCGGCCATGATTTCAGGGCCGAAACCCAGCCTGTATGCACCTACGATGTCCCCGTTGGGGATATTCCAGACTATCATCTGGTGGTAGTAGTCGTCGTATTTGTCTGTGTCTTCGGACTTTCCGGTGCCCTCCCCTACGCGGCGGAAAGACTCTTCCCTGAGGCGGAAAAGTTCTTTCATGAGGCACGGAGCCTGATCCTTTTTAAGAAGGTATGCCCTGTAATCTCCAATCTCATAGAGGATGTAATCCTTCAGGCCCTCTATCTCCCGTTGTATATATTCCGCGGGGGCCGGATCTGCTACGGGGCTGGCATAGTTATGGACGGCGCCTCCATGGGCTTCCGTCCTGCACTGCTCCTCAAGGGCATAGCACCTGTTCCTGAGGTACTTCCCAAGGGGTTCAACATCAAATTCGGCAATCGCGGACGCCGGGATGGGGGCACCGATACGGACTTTTACAAGTGTGCCTTTCTTGTTGAACAGCTCTTTCACCAGCATGGCAGTCCTGAGCCTTGGATGAATCAGGCCAAGGATATGGAACTTACGTGAATTGGCACCGTCAAAGTAGACAGGAATCACGGGAAAGCCGGATTTCTTCACCAGTTTGACGATGTTGTGAGCCCATGGGATGTCTTCCACCACTCTCTTCTTTCCAAGGGCTGTCCTGTTCTTCCCCCTCTGCCAGGTTGCAACCTCCCCGGCAGGGAAAAGGCCAAGCGGATGACCTTCCGCAATATGGCCAAGGGCGGCACGTATGCCGTTTACACTCCGTGCCTGACCGCTTGTAAAGTTGTCTACGCCGATGAAACTGTCTTTCAGGCAAGGTATCATTGACAGAAGGAAAGTGGTAAGTATTTTGTAATCAGGCCTTGATTTACCTATGACAGAGCTCAGGATCATTCCGTCGATGGCGCCGAAATGATGGTTGGATACAGTGATGAAGCCACCTTCAGCGGGGATATTGGAAAGCTGGTCCTGAGGCAGCTGGTAACTTACGCCGACCTCTTCCAGCACGTGGGCGGAAAATGCCGGCCCCGTGCTGTCCACGTACTTTGTATGTATGCGGTTAACTTCCTCAAGCTCAAAGAGCTTATATGCCATGGACGTAACCCATTTTCCCAGGAAGCCGCGGACTCCTATGGCCTCCTGCAGTTCGGGTTTCTCCAGCACAGTTTTCTTTCGCACGTTCATTGATTCAGGTTTGTACAATTCGGTCAAAAATCAAAGTTAGTATTATTTGCATAAATAATCAATTATTTATAGTTTTTTCTTAACTTCGCTGTGTTATGAAACGTTTCATTTTCACACTCGCTTCAGTTCTGCTCCTTGTTTCCTGCAAGGGGCCCGTTCAAAGATACGTTGACTGGCTGTACAGGTATATGCCTCTTCCGGATAGTCTCCAGTACCCAAAAGAGTATTGGGAAGCCAATGTCAGAAAGACCCTTGAAGTTCGGGAAAACATGGCCTGGAACATCCCTGAGCGCGAGTTCCGCCACTTTGTCCTCCCCCTTCGTGTGAACAACGAGACGCTGGACAATTTCCGCACCCTCTATGCCGATACCCTTTGCTCCCGCATCGGCGGAATGTCCCTTGCCCAGGCAGCTCTGGAGATAAACCACTGGTGCCACGAGCAGGCCACCTACCAGCCTTCCGACGCCCGTACGGGGTCCCCGGAGGACATAATGCTTAGAGGTGTTGGCCGGTGCGGGGAGGAATCGGTCCTAACCGTTGCGGCGCTGAGGGCCGCCGGAATTCCGGCCCGTCAGGTTTACACTCCCCGCTGGGCCCATACGGACGACAATCACGCCTGGGTGGAAGTCTGGACCGGCGACGGCTGGCACTTCATGGGGGCCTGCGAACCGGAAGCCGCCCTGGACAGGGCCTGGTTCAACGGTTCAGTGTCACGTGCAATGATACTCCACACAAAAGTATACGGGGACTACAAAGGCCCGGAAGATGTAATCCAGCGCACTCCCTGCTATACGGAGATCAATGTCATAAGGGGTTACGTTCCCGCCAGGCGCGTCACTGTAACCGTAATGGAAGACGGTCATCCTGCGGAAAATGCATCGGTGAGTTTCCGCATTTACAACTATGCAGAATTCTATAATGTAGTAACTTACAAGGCAGATTCCCATGGCCGCGCATCCCTTGACAC
The DNA here is from genome assembly GCA_017428945.1 of Bacteroidales bacterium. GTDB lineage: Bacteria > Bacteroidota > Bacteroidia > Bacteroidales > UBA932 > Cryptobacteroides. The sequence goes on from JAFRPW010000017.1 coordinate 6,928, forward strand.
CGGTCTCGGGGACATGTTTGTCCTGGCCTGGAAAGGAGGCAGGTTCGGCTACGTAGTAGCCCGCGGGGAAGAGCTCACCGTAGACCTATGCCATAGCTTCGGCGAAGAGTTTTCCGACGAGCTTGATATCGTCCCCCCTCCGGAGAATCCGCTTGAGAGCACAGTAACACCAGAAATGGCAGCGGAAAACACCAGGCGCCTTTCGGAGGAAGATGCCATAAGGGCCACCCACGACCACGTGAACCATAGTATAGAGCAGTTCAAGGAGGATTATCCGGACAGGGCCGATGGTGTATTAGCACTATTATCGGCAAAAGACCTTGCCGATGTCAAGTATCCCGTACTGGAAGATGCCCTCCTGGGCACCGGCTCCGCCAGGGTGGAGATAGAGCATTTGAGGCCTTACAGGGCAGAAATACTTGAGTCCGACGATATTAAAGGCCTTTATTCACAAGATGATGTAATGGCATGGTGTAAGGAAAACATAGAGGTTGTTGAAGGCCGTAACCCACAGAATCTCCGTACATCCCCCATCGCTGTCTGGCGTTCCCGCAAGGCCGATTCCATAGGTTTCAAGATCTTCTACGTAGCTCTTTGCCGTACACTTGGAATAGAGGCGAAAATGGACCTTGTTACCGGGTCGATAGAAAAGACCGCCCCGCAGGCCTTCCTGAAACCTGTGTCTGACAAATACTTCAGGGACTATACTTTATCCAAGTTTACACCTGAAGGTACTTCCCTTCTGGACTATGAGGAAACCGGTCTTCCGGAGATAATGAGCGTAGATGAAGGGTACTATGTTCTAACTACCGGAAAGCGCCTTGCTGACGGCAGCGTCCTTGTGCGCCTGGAGTTCATTAACCTTAAGGGGGGAGAAAGCAGGGACCTGGTTCCTGTAGTAAGGGATTCCGGTGACAAACCTTCTGTAATAGGCAACATGGATGTTGATTCCCTTCTTCCCCAAACCGGCCGTGGTTATTTCCTCCTTACAATAATGGGAGATAAAGATGAACCTACAAGCCATGCCAGAAGTGAGCTCAAGGCGGCTTCAGAGCTGATTGAATCATGGGGAAGACCTGTTATTGAACTGCCCTCAGACACGCCTCTCCTGGAGTCTGTTCCCGGACCGCATAATATACCAGTTATAGCCCTCTGCGACAGCTTTGGACGCGTTTATTACGTTTCCAGCGGATACAATACTTCTCTTGCTGCAGACCTTGAGAGAATCATACCCAAACTATGAGTTATTTCATTGAAGCCTGCTGCCCGGACCTTGAAAGCGTGCACCATGCTGTGCAGGCTGGGGCAAACCGTATAGAACTCTGCCAGGAGTTAGAAATAGATGGCGTGACTCCTTCGGTTTCACTGATCCGTAGTGCACTGACTGCTGCAGGAAGCGTGCCTGTAAACGTGCTCATACGCCCTCGTGGCGGCAATTTTGTCTATTCCGCTATAGAAGTGCAGCAGATGGTTCAGGCCGTGAGGATGTGCAAGTCTGAAGGCGTAAACGGAGTGGTTGTGGGCGCCCTGAAATCGGACGGTTCTGTTGATACTGACACTGTCTCCAAGCTTATTTGTGAAGCCGGTTCCATAGATATTACATTCCATCGTGCTTTTGATGAAAGCCGGGATCTTAAAGCAGCTCTGGAAGACATTATCGGCCTCGGAATAAGACGCGTACTCACTTCCGGAGGTTGCCCCACAGCATATCAGGGGCGTTTTGTGCTTAGGGAACTGGTGTCGCAGGCGGCCGGTAGGATAATAATAATGCCCGGCTGCGGTGTCCGGGCATCAAATATCGACGAGATTGCCTCCGTTACCGGGGCAAAGGAGTTTCACGGCTCCAAGCTGTTGTAATACAGGGAAGTCTTGCCCAGATGAGGCTTTCCATAAGACCTGAGGACTCGTACACGAACCTTGTTTGAATTCACTGTGGGCACCTTTAAAAGCCGTTTATAGCCTATGGTTGTTCCATGGGCTATCTCTGTCCACTCCCCTTCTACAAATGCGTCTACGGCAAATTCCGCCACTCTCTGGCCCCTGGAAATTTCTTCCCGGAGGCATACAATGTTGAAGCGGTCTGCAGCTTCTTTGCTGAAAATATCATCCCTTCTGGCCTTGAATTCCATAAGCCGGAGGGAATCGGCCTCCGGGATTCTGCCGCGGGTGTCCGGGGGGACGTTCAATAGAAGTACGGCGTTGCGGCCAACGCTGCCAAAGTATATGTCCATGAGCTCGTCAACAGACTTAAGCTTCTGGGTGTCAGACTCTTTCCAGAACCAGCCGGGACGGATGGAGACATCGGCCTCGGCGGGAATCCAGAAGGTGCCATGGACGTTGCCGGAATTGAGGGTGTCAACCGGAGGAGAGCCGGCACCTGGGGTGAATCCTTCCGGGGAAAGGGTGCTCCAGTTGGTCTCCCCTGCATATCCGAGTTCGTTCCCTACCCATCGGCAGTCAGGACCTACGTCGCTGAACATTATTGCCAATGGATGAAGACGCCTTACAGTGCCAGTAAAGAGGGTCCAATCGTACTCCTGGCGTTTACCGTCCGGACCTTCGCCGCAGGCGCCGTCGAACCACTGCTCGAATATGTCACCGTACCTGCCATCGTGCACGTTTTCGAGGGTACGGGCAAAAGCCATATTGTAATCCGGAGTGCCGTAGCGGGGATCGTTCCTATCCCATGGAGAGATGTATACGCCAAACTTGAGGCCGTACTCCAGGCAGGCTTCCGAAAGCTCCTTCAGGACATCTCCCTGGCCGTTTTTCCAGCTACTCTGTGCAACAGTGTGGGTACTTTCCGGATTGGGCCAGAGGCAGAATCCGTCGTGGTGCTTGGCGGTTATTATGATGCCTTTGAAGCCTGCCGCTTTTGCTGTTGCGGCCCATTGGCGGCAGTCCATTTCCGTGGGGTTGAAGAGGTCATCGGCCTCCTGTCCGCTTCCCCACTCTACACCGCTGAAGGTATTTGGGCCGAAGTGGCAGAACATGTTCATCTCCATTTCCTGCCATTCCAGTTGGGCTTTTGTGGGTACAGGTATGCGCCTGCATGAAGGCAGGAGGATGGGTTTCTGGGTGAAAAGAGTAGCTGCACACAGCAGCACGGCCATGGTCAATATGGCCTTTTTCATTTGATGGTAAAGTCTTTTGGAAGGAGAGCCCTTCTTATGTTACACCCGGCGTAGTTTCCAAGTACAATCATAGGATAATACCATAGTATGGCGTTATCCCATGTGCCTGCTGCAACCAGATAGACGACGTCTGCTATTGAGTGATAGAAGCCACACACTATGAAAAGGGGCACGCCAAATAGCACGGGAGCAAGGTTTTTGGTGCTTCTGTACATCCAGCAGGCGATGTCGATGATGAGACCGCACCCGACGGCCCTGAGAAAGCTTTTCACAGGTCCCTGGGCAAGACGTCCCGCCACCACTGTCTTGGCCCTTTCCATCGGTTCACCGCCAAGGTACCACATAATGAGGCCGATGACAGCGCATGCCAGAATATTGAATAGCCAAATCTTCACAAGAGCCGGGAGCTCGTTAACTTTCATGACGCCTGCCCTGCCGGTATACAGAGGAGTGCCGGAAAGGACAACGCCAACTAGTCCGAAAGCAAAAACAACTGCGCCGGGAATGCCTCCAAGGGCAAGATAGCCGCACGCACCAAGGCCAATTAAGATGCCTGCAAAAGTAGATTGTCTGTTCATACTTCAAATATAAGAATAAAAAGTGTAAATTTGTGGTAATTATGAAAAAAGGAATACTCTATGTTATCTCCGCAGTGGTTGCAGTCGCCGCTGTATGTCTTCTTTGCAGAAAGCCGTTTTCCTCATTTGAACGCACTGTGATAGAGAAGTCGGATTCTCTGATGTATGTTCTCACTATGCCGGAGGACAGTGTGATACTTCGTAACAAAAGCCGTGATCTTACAAAAAGGGAATTGCGGTCTAATGAACTGAAGACACTCATAAGCAAAATGCTGTATTCAGTACAGGATCCTTCCCAAGATGGGGTGGGCATAGCCGCTCCCCAGGTTGGCCTTAACCTACGTCTTATATGCGTCATGCGTGTAGACAAGATTGGCACACCGTTCGAGTCCTATCTTAACATTAAGATCGATTCCCTTGGAGGCAACGTCGTAACTGGTCCGGAAGGCTGCCTTTCTGTTCCTCCGTATCGTGGTATGGTCAAGCGTCACGACAGGATCAAGATATCCTATGTCCGTCCCGGGACACTTGAGAAAGTGACGGAAGACGTAGAAGGATATGCCGCCGTAATCTTCCAGCACGAGTGCGATCATTTGGACGGAATCCTCTACACAGACCGTGCAGACACCGTTTTTGTCTCCGAAGCATGGGCTGCGGAACGGGAGCAATTCTCATACAATAAACCTTCCTGGTGGCCCGATAAATGAAATCCGGGAAGACATCAACACAGTAAAGTGGCTTCCCGCCGATGAAGCATTGATACAAAGAATAATAAAAGAACTACAATAAGACATGGGCCTCTTCCTAACCAAAAACATCAAGTCATCGCTTAGCCGCCGCAAGCTTCTTCTCAGTTATGCTGCCGTGGCAGGATGCGCACTCCTGATTATTATTAATCTGGTTTTCTTCCTCTCGGTCGGAAAGATGGCTTTATGGCTTGCAGTCATTCTCTCCAACGCGCTGACAATTCTTTTCATGCTTCTGGCTAACCGCCCCATCAACTCTCTTCTCCAGAGGGAGGTCACCCGCCAGGCTCAGGTACTCCTTGAGAAAGAGAAGGAGGAGAATGCCATGAAGGAGCGTATCACCGTGCTGGAAAAGGAGAACAGGGAGCTGGAGAGCCGCCTTGACACCTGGTCACAAACCGCCGGGATGCCGTCCAACCTAATCCTTACCTCAAAGATTGAGACCATGTCCTTCAACAAGAGCGGATATATCGTCAAGGAAGAGCCATTAGAGCAGTTCAAGGAGGATTCCAAGTACGGACTCTCCGGGAAGAAGGGTTTCCTGGAGAAGGTATCGGGATTCATTGACGATATTGCCAACCCTGGTATGAAGAAGGTGTTATACATAGGAAAGTACCATGCCAGTGCCACCCTTGGACTTGACTTCGAGAAGATTCACTTCGCAACGCGGAAGGACACCCTCTATCTCCATGGAATAAGCATAGCGAAGCTCCACGACCTTCCTACAGCCGTTAGTCCGGATGACGTCAATCACTGCTGGCTCCTTAGCGGCGATACCCCAGAGGAACTCAGCCTTAGCCTCTCGGGCTCCTACAGAGAGTTCTTGGATCTTTACAAGGCCGAGCGCGAAAAGGAGACCACCGAGGCCGTGGAGGCAGAACTGGACGGACTGTGCAGGATGTACACAGAGACGTTCCGAAATAGTCTTTCACAGCGTTTCCCGGGTATCGTATTCGTGGATTCAATGGAAGACGAAACCCTTGACTGGCAACCCCTGGGCCTGCATCTGAAGGAAGAGAGGATTAACCGCATCGCCACCAATATGTTCCTTATGGCAACTGCCGTGAACGGTTATTTCGACCATAAGGAAGGCAGTCTTATTACCGACTAATTTAATCTTACATATCACCATGAACGAGAATCAGGAATTCGACCCCAAAGACACCAACAAAGACGGAAAGGTGTCCGTCAAAGAACAAATCCTTCATGCTGCCGACAAAATCAACGAGGCTATGTACGGTGCCGCAGACGCCGTGAAAGAAGGCGCCGGCAAGGTAGTGGGCAAAGTCAAGGACTACGAGGCCCTCTCCCCTGAGGAGAAACAGGCCAAACAGGACCAGTGGAACCAGAAAGCCACCGAAACTGCCAATAAGGCCAGCGAGACCGCCAGGGAAATCTTCAACGACATCAAATCTGATGTAAAAAAGTTATTCGGTAAGAAATAGTCCGGAACTATGAAACGCGATTATTTTGAAGGGGCCGATGTGGCAGTGACAATATGTGCCAAGGATGGCACTATACTAGACATGAACGCCAAATGAATAGTTATACCATACGCCCTGCAGAACCTAAAGACCTTGATGCAGTCAACGGCCTGCTCCGGCAGGTGCTGGCAGTTCATCATCAAGGAAGGCCGGACCTATTCCGGCAAGAAGGAAAGAAGTATACGGACGAGGAGCTTCTTGCCATATTCGCCAATCCGGATACTCCGGTATTCGTTTATGACAAGGACGGGGCTGTGCTGGGATATGTCTTCTGCGCCATTCAACGGCCTTCAGGCGGAGCACTGGAGCCAATCAAGACTCTCTATGTAGACGATCTATGTGTTGACAAAAGTGCCCGCGGAGAAGGTGTTGGGACAGCACTTTTTAACTTCGTCAAAGAGTTCGCCTGCAAAAACGGTTGCCATAACATAACCCTGCACGTGTGGGAATGCAACCCAGGGGCCAAGGTCTTTTATGAATCCTTGGGACTCAAACCACAGTACACGTCAATGGAATTAATTTGCAAATAAATGCCAAGTTCATTCAAAGATCTCAGGATAGTAGACAATTTCTTGATTTCCACTCTGGATGAAGAAGGTAACACCACAATGGGAGCATACTCCCTTTGCTTCCCTTATTATATTGCAGGCAAGGAGATGGCCGTGGACAGCGTTCTGCCCGCCGAGCTCCTGCTGTATTAGATAGGGATCTTTTTCCTTTTAGAGGTATCCCTTGCCGCCACACCTATGACACAGGCCGGTTCCGTGGCAGCGACCGCAAATGCCGTCACTATAGTTGTTGTTGACACGCCTGTTACAGTACGAGCATGGAACGTAGCCGCTTTGGCCGTAGCCTGCAGCGACATGACCAGAGCCTCCACAATTGGCGCATCTCCTGGAACCCTGACAGTATTCTTTGTAATTGTACGGCGACCCGGGATTGGTACATATCTTGGCTCCGCGGCAGATGGGGCACACCGTCCGGCCTGTGGTGGCACTTCCGGTGTTTCCTCCTGCCTGAGGGACATATCCTCCGCCGACGGTCTGCTGGCCCCTCGTGTCTCCCCTCTCGAACATCACGTATGTCACTGAGGTTACGTTGCCAACGAAAGGAACAAACTGCGTGTTATATATCGCATAGTAGACCAGGGCCCCGCCCTCATGTACGAAGAAGGTCTGATTCTTGGAATCTGCATACTTGCGGAAGTTCAGTTCGAACAGCCTCTGGTTTCCCGCATAGTAGAAGTACTCGTTCTTGTTGTACACCATGACCTTCTCGTAGATCTGCATGTCACAGATGAAGACATTTGCGGTCTGGACTATCTGCAGGTCCTGAATGGTCTTTCCGTTGCAGGTATATGTTCCTCCGAAGAGAAGGCTGCCGTACTGGGAGCTTTGACTCGATACAGATGAAGATGAAGATGAATACGATGAAGAGGAGGATGAAGTAGCTGAGGTATATGATGAGGAAGAGCCCGATGACGACGAGTAAGTGCTCGAGGATGGCTTCCTCTTGGGGTCAACCTTGTTACCATCGATGTCTATTCCAAGATCATACCACGTATCGTCCGAACCCTTGTAGCAGAACTGCCCGGAGCTGTACAGGACACTCTCGTACTGGGGCGGGACCACTTCCCTTCCGTCCTTTGTGCATGCGCCTTCCTTGCCGCCTTTCTTGACATAATAGAATGATGATCCGTCAGCCTCGTTCAAGTAGATTGATTCATAACGGCCGACAGGGATTATTTCCTTCTGCTTGACAATGTCAAATCTTCCGACTTCATCGCCCCTTTGCACTTCCACGCTGTTGTTCTTCATGCCCCACAACGCTATTCTTGTATAACCGTAGGACGTTGGTATCACTTCCTTTCTCGACATAAGGCTGTACAAGCCCCAACTCCCGTTCTTCTTCACGGAACAGAAATCTGGGTGGTCCTTATAGATACTTATCTGTTCATAACCCAAAGACGGCGACATGATTTCTTTGCCGGTCTTGTCACACGCACCAGCTTTCCCGTCTTTGGTCACGGAGATACTACCCTCCTGCAACGCCAGATAACTGCTAAGGGAATTATATCCTCGGCTTTCGGGGATGATACAACTGCCGTCCTTGGTGTAGCAGGCCGAGATCATCGGATTGCCGTATATGCAGACGTCAAAAAAACCGGGATTATAACTGATGTAGTTATAACGACATGGTACCACGGTTTTACCCTCGACTTCAGCTCCAAGAAGCTCTCCGTTCTTAACTTCAGTCCATGTGAATCCGGTCTTCTCGTCAGTCTTTTTCGTCCTGATCACGCCGGACTGCTGCTGAACCTGTGCCTGAGCTAGGACCACCGGCTCATCCTTTGCTTGCGATACGGGGGCGTACCCATCTGATACGTGCCCACGTATCTTGACCTGGGCCAAAAAGGGAGGAGTCAGGGATAGAGCCACCACCAGAGAGGCGATAAAATTGAAACAACGCATATTACAGGACTTTATGTTCTAAAACACAAATATATGATTTTTCATTGAATTACAAGTATTTCCAACTCATATTGCACTTCTTCCGCCCTGATTCCTGTCTGGTTGCGTATAAAGAATATCGCATCTGTTGAATAATGACTGTGTTTTTGCTATATTTGTAACTAAACATATTGCGCTGATTTCTATCACCTGTTTCAAGTATATGAAAAGAATCCTAATCCTCAGTTTCTGTGCAGCCACGTTCCTTTCGTGTTGTGGCGGGGTGAAGCTCATTAAACCAATGATGTAAGCGATTCTCACCTATGAAAAAGATTATCACCATACTCCTTATCCTTATGAGTTTCACCGATGTTATTAGCGCCCAGACCGTGAAGGACTCTGGCTACCGGACAGTGGCATACATAAAGTCTGATGGCACCATGCAGGATTCTTCCTATAGAACCATCGGATACATCAAGAGTGACGGAAGGGTGCAGGATGCCTCTTACAGGACAATTGGCTACGCAAAAGGGATTCCCCTTAAGTGGGCCGCGTTTTATTTCTTTTTCCTTTAAGACTGAGCCATGGCTAACCCGCGTCCATTCGGAACCTGTTTCTTTGAGCAGTACGCCCAGATAACCCTCGCCTCAATCCTTGGAAGCGAGTTCGAATGCCTGGTGAACCGTGACCGGCCTGACCTTCAGACTCCGGACGATAAGAGCATCGGCATAGAGGTCACACGTGCTATGGAAGAGAGCAAAAAGGCCGAGGAAGAGCTTCTAAAGGACATTGCCGGAGTCACCCCAACCCCTCAGGACGATGAATGGAGTCAGATACTGGAGTACGGTTATGCCTACGGCCTTGAAGAAGGTAAGTATATAGGAATGAAGGAGTTCTCCTACTGGTCCATGGCCCTCCCCCTCAGGCGCATCCTGGAGAGCAAGGTCTCCAAAGTGGGAAACGGCTTCTACGGTAGGTTCGATAAGATGGGTCTTTTCGTTTTCTCCAGGGAAGACCTAAAAGAGGCGGAGGCCGTAAAAGCAATGAACTACACCCTCCAGCTCCAGAAATACCTTGACATCCGTTACAACAGGCTCTACCTTGCCGATGTAGGCGACCTATACGTCTGCAACCTTGACGACGGTCTCAAAGAGAGCTCCCGTCTTGTCCGCTACGCCATAACTCAGGAGCAGAGACAATCATTCTACCGTCAAGCCGTCCTCCGGCAGATTGAATCCATATAAGCCACCTGTTACGCGTTTTCGCGGTAAAATGCGCGTCGAGTGGCACAATGAAGCCAGCCGTTACGCATTATGGGCCATTTTTGCGTAACGGCTGGCTTTACTAAGGAATCGTACCTCCGCTCGGAATCGAACCGGGACCAACGGAACCGGAATCCGTTATTCTATCCTTTAAACTACGGAGGCATCCGTGTTGGGATTGCAAAGATAGTACAATTTTTGTAATTTAGCACAGGAAATAGAGATTCCCGGGTCAAGCCCGGGAATGACGGATAGAATATGAAATACAAAAGCATAGGACTTATGTCCGGGACATCGGCGGACGGACTGGACGTCTGCTGTGCCACTTTTACCCGAAGAAACGGCAAATGGAGCTATAGGATAGACTGTGCAAAAGGCTACAGCTACACCCCCGAGCTCAAAGATACTCTCATGAACAGGGTCCAGAAGATGTCCGCCTTGGAATTCATCACTTTCCATAGCCAGTACGGGCATTTCCTTGGGCAGAAAGTGAACGAGTTCATGGCCGAATTCGGCGTGAAGCCGGACCTTATTGCATCCCACGGAAGCACCGTTTTTCATGAGCCTTCAAAGGGCGTCATGTTCCAGATTGGAGACGGCGCCGCCATAGCTGCAGAAACAGGCATCCCCACGGTGTCCGATTTCCGCCGCCTGGACATAATGCTTGGCGGCCAGGGCGCTCCCCTTGTGCCGGTCGGGGACAGGGCGCTGTTCGGTGCCTACGACTACTGCCTCAATATCGGCGGCTTCTCAAATATTTCCTATGACGATGGCCCCAGGCGCATTGCCTTTGACATTTCACCTGTGAATTACGTAATAAACCGATATTGCCGAAGCATCGGCCTGGAGATGGACAGGGACGGGGAAATTGCGCGCCGCGGCAGTATCTGCCAGAGTCTTCTTGACAAGTTGAACAGTCTTGAATACTATAGTTGTGACCCTCCGAAGTCACTTGCCAGGGAATGGGTTGAAAAGAACATCTTTCCGCTTATAGACAGTTTTAATCTGCCTTTGGAGGCTATTCTCCGCACGTATTACGAGCATTGTGCGACACAACTGGCAAATGCTGTTAATCCCGGCAAGAGCATCCTTGCAACCGGCGGCGGAGCCTGGAACAAGTTCCTTCTGGAGCGTATGGAAGCCCTCTCCGAGTGCACTCTCACAGTGCCTGAACCTGAGGTCGTAGACTACAAGGAGGCGCTCATCTTTGCCTTCCTTGGCGTTTTGTACATGACGGATACGCCATCCTGCCTGTCCTCCGTTACCGGAGCATCCAGAGACAACATTGGAGGTATGCTTTTCAAGGCTTGATAATCTCGCGTAAAATGCGTATATTTGTGGACTATGAGTAAAACCGCCTACATTTTTCCCGGACAGGGGTCCCAGTTCCCAGGCATGGCAAAGGACCTTTATCAGTCCAGGAAAGACCTCTTCGAGAAAGCAAACGACATACTTGGCTTCAGGATCACCGACATCATGTTCGGTGAATCAGCAGATGAGCTCAAGGCAACAAAAGTAACGCAGCCGGCAATTTTCCTCCACAGCGTAATCCTTGCTATGGACCAGCCCGCACCGGACATGGTGGCAGGCCACTCGCTTGGAGAGTTTTCCGCACTTGTGGCAGCCGGAGCCATTTCCTTCGAAGACGGCCTCAGGCTTGTCTCAAAGCGCGCCCAGGCCATGCAGAAGTGCTGTGAGGCCGTTCCCGGTGCCATGGCAGCCGTCATCGCCCTTCCGGACGATGTCATTGAGACGGTATGTGCCGGCATTCCCGGTGTGGTCCCGGCAAACTTCAATTCCCCCGGCCAGGTTGTAATTTCCGGAGAAAAGGAAGCCGTGGACAAGGCCTGTGCAGCGCTCAAGGAGGCAGGTGCCAAAAGGGCTCTTCCCCTCCCCGTCAGCGGAGCCTTCCACTCCCCTCTCATGGAGCCCGCACGAGAAGAGCTTGCAAAGGCCATCGAGGAAACTCCTTTCAAGGTTCCCGTGTGCCCTGTTTATCAGAACGTGACGGCCCTTCCGTCCACGGATCCTGTCGTCATAAAGGACAATCTCCTGAAGCAGCTCACAAGCCCAGTCCGCTGGACAAAGAGTGTCCAGAACATGATTGCCGACGGAGCCGCCCGCTTCGTGGAGATTGGCCCCGGCACGGTTCTCCAGAACATTGTAAAGCGCATCGCAGGGCCGGAAGCGGAGTTAACAATAGAAGGAATAGAGTAACAACAACTATAAACTACATAAACCTTAACTAAAATTATGGCAAACGAAAAGAAATTCATCACTTGCGATGGTAACTATGCCGCCTCGAACATTGCTTACCTGTTCAGCGAGCATGCCGCCATCTACCCCATCACGCCGTCCTCCACAATGGCAGAGAACATTGACGAGTGGGCAGCCCATGGAAAGAAAAACCTCTGGGGTGAAACAGTGAAAGTGACGGAGATGCAGTCCGAGGCCGGTGCCGCAGGTGCCGTTCACGGTTCCCTCCAGGCAGGTGCCCTCACCTCCACCTTCACCGCTTCCCAGGGCCTTCTTCTCATGATCCCCAACATGTACAAGATTGCCGGCGAGATGCTTCCCACAGTGTTCCATGTGAGCGCACGTGCCCTCGCAAGCCATGCCCTTTCAATATTCGGTGACCACCAGGATGTGATGGCATGCCGCCAGACCGGCTTTGCAATGATTGCCTCCGGCTCCGTACAGGAAGCCCAGGATATCGCAGCCGTGGCACACCTTTCCGCCATCAAGTCCAGCATTCCTTTCCTCCATTTCTTCGACGGTTTCCGTACATCCCACGAGATCCAGAAGATAGAGGCCCTGCCCGAGGACAAACTCAAGGAAATGGTCTCCGAGAAGGCCCTTGCCCGCTTCCGCGAGCGCGCTCTCAATCCTGACGCCCCCGTAACCCGCGGCACCGCCCAGAACGGCGACGTCTATTTCCAGGCAGTCGAGACCCGCAACCAGTTCTATGCAGCAGTTCCGGATATCGTCGCCCGCTACATGGGTGAGATCTCCGAGCTCACCGGCCGCAGCTACCGTCCCTTCGAGTACTACGGTGACCCCACTGCAGAGAACATCATCGTCGCAATGGGTTCCGTAACCGAGACCATCAAGGAAACCATCGACTACCTCGCAAGCCGCGGACGCAAGTACGGTCTTGTAACCGTCCACCTGTATCGTCCTTTCTCAGAGAAATACTTCTTCTCCGTCCTTCCCAAGAGCGTCCGCCGCATAGCCGTCATGGACCGCACCAAGGAGCCCGGCGCAGTTGGAGAGCCCCTCTACACCGATGTCAAGGCCCTCTTCCAGGGCAAGGACAATGTCCTTATCATCGGCGGCCGCTACGGTCTTTCCTCCAAGGACACCACCCCCGCCCAGATCATCGCCGTCTACGACAACCTCGAGGCCAAGGAGCCCAAGACTGACTTCACCATCGGCATCGTGGACGATGTCACCTTCAAGAGCCTTCCCATCAAGAGCGAAGTCTCCATCGTGAAGCCCGGCACCACCGAGTGCAAGTTCTACGGTCTTGGTTCTGACGGTACCGTCGGTGCCAACAAGAACACCATCAAGATCATCGGCTCCCACACAGACCTTTACAGCCAGGCCTACTTCGACTACGATTCAAAGAAATCCGGCGGTTACACCTGCTCTCACCTCCGCTTCGGCAAGCAGCCCATCAAGGCGCCTTATCTGGTGAACACCCCGGACTTCGTGGCCTGCCACGTACCTTCCTACCTTAAGAAATACGATGTTCTCAAGGGCATAAAGGAAGGCGGCACCCTCCTCCTGAACAGCCTCTGGGACGAGGAAGAGACCATAAAGAACATCCCGGACAACGTGAAGGCGGTCATCGGCCGCAAGCACATCAAGGTCTATATCATCAACGCAACCAAGATCGCTGCCGAAATCGGCCTTGGCGGACGCACCAACACCATTCTCCAGAGCGCCTTCTTCAAGATCACCGGCATCATCCCCTACGAGGATGCAGTGAAATACATGAAGGATGCAATCGTCAAGTCCTATGGCAAGAAGGGTGAGAACGTGGTGAACATGAACTACGCAGCCGTAGACCGCGGCGGCGAGTACACTCAGATCCACGTTCCTGCAGAGTGGGCAAACCTCACCGCCAAGTTCGAGAACCCCAACAAGGACCGCCTTGCTCCCGCATTCGTCAAGGATATCGCCGATATCGTCAACGCCCAGGCAGGTGACACCCTCCCCGTAAGCGCCTTCATGCCTTACGCCGACGGTACAATGCCCGCAGGCACTGCTGCATTCGAGAAGCGCGGCGTAGCCGTGACCGTTCCCACATGGGATGCAGAGAAGTGTATCCAGTGCAACAACTGCGCATTCGTCTGCCCTCACGCTGCCATCCGTCCTTTCCTCCTCACAGAGGAAGAAGCCGCAAAGGTTCCCGCCGGTCTCAAACTGGCACAGGGCAAGGCCAACCTCAAGGAATACAAGTACGCCATCGCCGTCTCCGTCGACGACTGCACCGGCTGCGGCAACTGCGTGGATGTCTGCCTTGCCAAGCCGGAGAAGGCCCTGAGCATGGTTCCTTACATCAACGACACCGCAGAGCAGGCCAACTTCGACTACCTTAACAAGAAGGTGGGTTACAAGGAGTACGTGGACAAGACCGCAAACATGAAGAACAGCCAGTTTGCACAGCCTCTGTTCGAGTTCTCCGGAGCCTGCGCAGGTTGCGGCGAAACCCCCAACATCAAGACCATTACCCAGCTCTTCGGAGACCGCATGATGGTTGCAAATGCAACGGGCTGCTCCTCCATCTACGGCGCATCCTTCCCTGCCAGCCCTTACTGCACCAACGCAGCAGGCCACGGTCCCGCATGGGCCAACTCCCTGTTCGAGGACTTCTGCGAGTTCGGCCTTGGCATGAAGCTCGGCTCTGACCGCGCACGCGAGACTGTTGCCAACACCATGAAGCAGGCCCTCGAGTGCGAGTGCTGCAGCCAGGAGATCAAGGCCCTTGCAGCCAAGTGGCTGGAGGCTCCCAAGGATCCCGCAGTTACCCGCGAGGTAGCTGACAAGATCGTTCCCCTTGCAGAGCAGTGCAGCTGCGACACCTGCAAGAAACTGGTCGAATACAAGCACTTCATTCCTTCCCGCAGCCAGTGGATCATCGGCGGTGACGGTGCATCCTACGATATCGGCTACGGCGGCCTGGACCACGTCCTTGCCAGCGGTGAGAACGTGAACGTCCTCGTCCTTGACACCGAGGTATACTCCAATACCGGCGGCCAGAGCTCCAAGGCTACACCTGTGGGTGCAATCGCAAAGTTCGCCGCTTCCGGTAAGAAGATCCGCAAGAAAGACCTTGGCATGATGGCAATCAGCTACGGCTATGTCTACGTTGCCCAGGTTGCAATGGGTGCAAGCCCCGTGCAGTTCTTCAACGCAATCAAGGAAGCCGAGGCTTATGACGGACCTTCCCTCATCATTGCCTACAGCCCTTGTATCAACCATGGCCTCAAGGCCGGCATGGGCCTGAGCCAGAAGGAAGAGAAGCTTGCAGTGGACTGTGGTTACTGGCACCTCTACCGTTACAACCCCGCCCTCGAAGGCACAGACAAGAACCCGTTCAGCCTGGATTCCAAGGAACCCGACTGGAGCAAGTTCCAGGACTTCCTCAAGGGAGAGGTTCGCTTTGCATCCCTCTACAAGATGTTCCCGGAGAGCGCTGAAGAGCTTCTCCAGAAGACAGAAGAGTTTGCAAAGGTACGTCTGAACACTTACAAACGCCTTGCAGGCAAATAGTTAAAGATGAAACGAATCTTAATTACCATTGCACTCGCCGTCGCAGCGGCGGCGAGTGCTTTCTCCCAGACGAGAGAACAGCTCGAGGCCATGATTGCCCAGATGCCCCAGATCCCCAACTCCCAGGAGGTAAGGATCGGAAAGCTTGACAACGGTCTCACCTACTACATCCGCAAGAACCAGCTCCCCGCAGAGAGGGCAGAGTTCTACCTGGCTTCCAACGTGGGCGCCATCCAGGAAGAGTATCCTTCCCAGGACGGTCTGGCCCACTTCCTTGAGCACATGTGCTTCAACGGCACCGCCAACTTCCCCGGAAAGGCCATCCTCAATTACCTGCGTTCAATAGGCGCCGAGTTCGGCCGCAACATCAACGCATCCACCGGTTTTGAAGAGACCCAGTACATGCTCAACAACATCCCCGTCGCACGTGAATCCGTGGTGGACAGCTGCCTCATGATCCTGAGGGACTATTCCCACTACGTTCTCAACGAGCCCTCGGAGATTGATGCAGAGCGCGGTGTCATCATCGAGGAGCGCCGCCAGAGGCGTGACGCAAGCTGGCGTTCCATGGAGGCTTCCCTTCCCATTTACTTCGGCGAAGGCACTCCCATGGCACAGCACACCCTCATCGGCACCCAGGAGCATCTGGAGACCTTCACCTATCAGAGCATCGTAGATTTCTACCGCACCTGGTACAACCCCTGCAACCAGGCAGTAATTGTTGTCGGTGACGTGGACGTGGACCGCACAGAGGCCAAGATAAAGGAATTCTTCGGTCCCATCCCTGCAAAGGAAGACCAGAAGCCCAAGGCGCACCTCACAATCGCAGACCATGACACTCCCCGCGCAGGCATCATAACGGACCCCGAGACCACAAGCCCTTCCGTAGAGCTTTACTGGCACTCCGAGGCCGCTCCCGAAGCCATCAACGCCACCATGTTCGGCCAGGTCAACGACCTTGTCAAGAGCATCGTGAGCATGGTAATGTCAGAGCGTTTCAGCGACATCACCTCCAACCCCGCCTCCCCTTACATGAGCGGCTACTTCGGTTTCTCCAGCCTCATCTACGAGGACATCGACGCCCAGGTTGGCGGAGTAGACCTTCGCGAGGACAACATCCTTGGCGGCTTCCGAGACTACTACACGGAGCTTGTCCGCCTTAAGAAGTATGGCATTTCCGACGCAGAGTTCGAGCGTGCAAAGACCAACATCATCTCCGCGTACGAAACCCGCGTCAACAAGGCCGATACCCGCCGCAATCCGGAGTTCGTGCGTCCCATCCTGAACAATTTCTTCGACAAGGAGCCCATCCTGGAACCCGCCGACGAACTGGAGATGTACAAGGCGCTCCTTGGCCAGGTTAACGCCCAGGCAATCAATCAGGTAGCTTCCCAGCTCCTTGGCAAGGAAAACCTCGTGGTGGTTTACACCGGTCCCCAGAAGGACGGTATCGCCACACCTTCGGAGGCAGATCTTCTGAAAGTGATTGACGAGGTCAACGCTTCCGATATCGCCGCTCCCCAGGGAGAGGAGATTCCGGATTCCTTCCTTGATCCCGATACCCTCAAGGGCGGCAAGGTCAAGAAGTATTCCACAGGTATCTACGACTCCACTGAATGGACTCTCAAGAACGGCGTAAAGGTTGTGGTCTATCCTACAGACCTTGCAAAGGACCAGATCCTCTTCAATATATATAAGGATGGCGGCCAGAGCCTCATCCCTACCGAAGAGCTCGCCTCCTTCGACCGCAGCATCCTCAGCCTGTTCATCAATAACAGCGGTATCTCCAAGTTCTCCGGCACCATGGTGTCCAAGATGCTCACCGGAAAGAACCTCAGTGTTTCTCCTTACATCGACGGTCTGGAGCATGGTATCAATGGTAATTCCACTGTAAAGGACCTGGAGACTGCTTTCCAGATTCTTTACCTCCTGTTCACCGATCCTCGCTTCGACCAGGAAGAATGGGACAACGGCATTGAGCAGCTCAACTCCGTGCTTCCCAACATGGTGAACCAGCCCAACTACAAGTTCTCCAGCAGGATGACTAAGACCGTGTTCGGCAACAACCCCCGCCGCGAGTACCTCTCTCCTGAGAAGGTGAGCAAGGCCAGCCTGCAGATTGTAGAGAAGAACTACCGCAAGCTCTTCAAGGGTGCAAAGGGCGCAAAGATGGTCATCGTAGGTGACATCAATCCCGCAGCCCTGCAGCCTCTGGTAGAGAAGTACATCGGTTCTCTCCCTACCGGCGGCAAGACCAAGTGGAAAGACACCAAGGAATATGTTGTGAAGGGTATTGTGGACGATGTCTTCACCGTAGACATGCAGACTCCCAAGAGCACCGTCCTCCAGGTTTACAACGCTGATATCCCTTACACCTACGCAAAGGACGCCGCAATGGACGCAATCTCCTACATCCTGGACATGCGTTACACTGAAAGCCTCCGCGAGGAAGAAGGCGGCACCTATGGCGCAAGTGCAATCACCAGCTTTGGCCGCAGGCCCAAGGAGAACGCCCTCATCCAGGTGTACTTCGACTGCAAGCCCGCAATGTGCGACAAACTCCGTGAACTGGCCGTCAAGGGCATTCAGGAGCTTGCACAGAAGGGCCCCACTGAGGAAGAAGTCTCCATGGCAAAGCTCAATCTCCTGAAGAACCTTCCGGAGAGCAGGCAGCAGAACCGCTGGTGGCTCAACAGCATCGAGCTCTACCTCACCTACGGCGAGGACCGCAATGCAGAGTACGAAGCCGGTATCAACGCCCTCGATGCCAACATCATCAAAGAAACCGTAAGCGAGATCCTGGGCTCCGGCAACTTCATCGACTTTGTGATGAAACCCGCCCGGACGGCGGAAGCCGAGTAAACGAAGAACCCAGCCTTCGAGGCTGGGTTCTTTTTTTTATTTCTTCTCCGGCTCGTCGCCGTGGGAATCCTTATACTTGAAGCGGCGTATCTTCTGGGTTGCCGTCTTTTCAAATGGCTCTTTCATGGCATCGACCTCACCTATCTTGGAGTTCTTGCCAACTGTCTTGTTCACCCAGTCCAGAACGGCCTTCTTGCGGTTTTCAAGCTCTTCGAACCACTTGTCCTCAGTAGCCTGGTTCCAGTCTAACGCGTTATCCGTGAACTTGACAAGGGCAACCAGTTTGCCGTCACGCTCCATGACAAGGGATTCCTCAACACCTTCAATGTTGTTGATCACCTGTTCTATCTCTTCAGGATAGATATTCTCTCCGGAAGGGCCCAGGATGGTGTTGTTAAGGCGTCCCTTTATGTAGTAGTAGCCATTCTGGTCCACTGATGCGACGTCGTTGGTGTGGAACCAGCCATCGTCGTCAATGACCTTGAGGGTGCGCTCGGGGTCTTTGTAGTAGCCCAGCATAACATTGTTGCCGCGTACCACAATCTCTCCCTCACCGGTCTCCGGATTAACATTGTCCAGACGGATTTCCACCTTGTAGGAGGCAACGCCGATGGAGCCTACGCCCTTGCTTGTATGAACCATGAGGTTGCATACCAGAGGTGCGGTTTCCGTAAGGCCGTAACCAACGGCATAAGGGAAATGGCAGCTGCGGAGGAATTCTTCCACGGAAGGGTCCAGCTTTGCCCCGCCAATTCCGAAGAAAAGGAGCTTTCCGCCGAAGGTCTTAACCATGCGCTTTCCAATGAACCAGTGCAGAAGGCGGGGCAAATGCTTGTCTGCCCAGGAGAGCACGCGGCTTTTCTGTATGGTGGGAAGAACGCTGTTCTTGACCACCTTTTCTATGATAAGGGGCACGGAGCACACAATGGTGGGCTTCACTTTCTTCATGGCCGCCAGGAGGATTGTGGGAGTAGGCGGTTTCTGAAGGGTGTAGCAGGTGGCGCCGGCATAGAAGGAATACAGCGTGGAGACGTTCATCTCATATGCGTGGGCGGCAGGGAGTATGCTCAGGAAACGGTCCCTGGTGAACGCAGGCTGGGCCTTGAAGGAGGCGGCCAGGTTGTGGCATATATTCCTGTGGCTCAGCATCACGCCCTTGGCGTTTCCGGTGGTTCCGGAAGTGTAGATTATGCAGGCGAGGTCGTCCGGCATGGGGTCCTTCACCCAGCCGTTGCACCTGAAGTCATCGTCGTTTCTCTTTATGAACTCGAAAGTCTCTATGTCGATGATGAGGGTTATCTTCTGCCTGCACTCGTCGCTGAGTTTTGGCATCATCCTCTGGGAAATGAACAGGACCTTGGATTCAGAATGGTTCAAGATGTTCGTCAGTTCAACCTCAGAACTGTCCGGCAGGATGGGCACCGCTACGCGGCCAAAGGCCGTTGCGGAGAAAAAAGCCACCACCCAGTTGGGCATGTTCTGGGAAAATATGGCAACCCTGTCCCCGTGCTTTATCCCGAAGCGGGTCATCCTGAGGGAGAGCTGCTCCGTCTTGCGGCGGAATTCCTCATAAGTGTACTTCTGACCGCCGTCTACATACTGGTAGGCGGTTCTCTCTGCATATTTTGTTGTGGCATACTCGAATACCTTTCGAAGGGTAGTGCATGTCTGTTCCCTTTCGCGGTACCTTCGCCATGCCTTGTACGGACTCTTTATTCTTTTTGCCATAATAATTTACGGTACGATGAATTTGTCTTTGTGATAACCCTGGATGCCCAAGGGACGATAGTGGTCGTACATTCTCTGCATGTCCGCCTTTACATCGTCCGTGAGTTCGAAGGGCTCCCCTACGCTTATGCGTTTGCGGCCCCAGTCGTAGTATCCCAGGTATACGGTTGCGCCGGTTTCCTTAGCAATGAGATGGTAACCGGATTTCCAGCGTTTTACGGCCTTGCGGGTTCCTTCAGGGGCTATTGCCAGGTGGAACTCGTCAACCTCTTCCATGTGGTGTATCAGGCTCCTGACGGTGAGGGCCGGAGACTTCCTGTCCACCGGGACTGCGCCAAGGGCGCGCAGAAGAGCGCCCAGAGGCCAGAAGAAAAACTCCTTCTTTATCATTATATGGGCCACCTTGCCATACTGGGTATAGAAGAGGTAGCTCACCAGAAAATCCAGCATCGTTGTATGCGGAACGCCAAGGACGATGGCTTTCTTCTCCTTCATGGGGCCTCCCACGCTTTCCCATCCCATCTTCCTGAGGAGCCAGCCGCAGAATTTTGCCCAGCGGGGGCTGACGGTAGATTTAATTTTTGCCATTAGCAGAACGATATCAGATGTTTACGTCTTCAAGTTCCTTCTCGCTGCGAAGGTTGTCCATTACGAAGGTCTGGCGCTCGTAGGTATTGATTCCCATGTAGAACTCCATTATCTCCGAGATGGATTCCTCGTCGGCAAGTTTTACGGTGTCAAGGCGCATGTCGTCGCCTATGAAGGCGCCGAACTCGTCCGAAGAGATTTCTCCAAGGCCCTTGAACCGCGTGATCTCAACGCCGGTTTTAAGCTTTTTGGCGGCCTTGTCCCTCTCTTCCTTGGTATAGCAGTATATGCGGTCTTTCTTTGTGCTTACGCGGAATAGAGGCGTCTGCAGGATATATACGTGGCCGCGGCGGATTAGCTCCGGATAATACTTCATTATGAAGGTGAGGACCAGCATGCGGATGTGCATGCCGTCGTCATCGGCATCCGTTGCTACAATAATGTTGTTGTAGCGGAGGTTGTCCAGGTCTTCTTCCACGCCGAGGGCGGCTATCAGGAGGTTCAGTTCCTCGTTCTCCGCAACCCTCTTTCGGCTTTCCTTGAAGCAGTTGATGGGCTTTCCCCTCAGGGAGAACACGGCCTGGTTGTTGGCGTTTCGTACCTTCGTGATGGTTCCGCTTGCGGAGTCTCCCTCGGTGATGAAGATGGATGTCTTTTCCCTCTCGTCCTCCATTCCCTTGGGGAATTTGGTATCCGAGAAATGGTAGCGGCAGTCACGGAGCTTACGGTTGTATACGGCCGTTTTCTTTGCCCTCTCGCGGGATTTTTTCTGCACTCCGGCAATCTCTTCCCTCTCCGCCTGGGACGCCTTTATCTTGTCCTCTATCACCGGTACTATCTCCATGTGCATGTGGAGGTAGTTGTCCAGGTTCTTGGTGACGAAATCGTTCACGAAGGTACGGATGGTTGGGCCGCGGTCCACGGTAGTGGCGCCGTCTTTCTTGACTTCCTTCTCCCACATGTAGGTAGAGCCCAGCTTGGTCTTGGTCTGGCCCTCGAAGATGGGTTCCTGGATCTGGATTGAGATGGCGCCCACAACGCCCTGGCGGATGTCTTCCGGCTTGTAGTCCTTCTTGTAGAAGTCCTTGAAGGTCTTGGCAATGGCCTCGCGGTAGGCGGCAAGGTGGGTTCCGCCGTCGCGGGTGTTCTGGCCGTTCACAGAGGTTGTGATGTTCTCTCCGTAGCTGTTTCCGTGGGTGAGAACTATCTCTATGTCTTCCCCTTCAAGATGTATGAGCGGATACAGAGGAGTCTCGCTCATGTTCTCCGTCACAAGGTCCAGGAGGCCGTTCTCGCTCTTATAGGGAACGCCGTTGAGCATGAGCGTAAGACCCTTTTTCAAATAAGAATAGTTCTTGACCATGCTCTCCACGAATTCCATGTGGAAGGAGTAGTCGTTGAACTTCTCTTCGTCGGGGGTGAAGCGTATCAGGGTACCGTTTTTCTCGTCGGAGGGGACGATTCCGCTTTCCAGGAGGTTTCCCCGGCAGAAATGGCCGAAGGAGCACTGGCCCTCGCGGTAGGATGCCACGTAGAAATCCGACGACATGGCGTTCACGGCCTTGGTACCCACGCCGTTCATACCTACGGACTTCTTGAAGTTGGTATCGTCAAACTTGCCGCCGGTATTGAGCTTGGAAGTGGCGTCTATGACCTTATTGAGCGGAATACCGCGGCCGAAGTCCCTCACGGTGACGGTCTTGTCCTCTATGGTAATGTCTATCCTCTTGCCGAATCCCATGGAGAACTCGTCAATGGAGTTGTCGATGATTTCCTTCAGGAGGACATAGATTCCGTCTCCCTGGCGGTCTCCGTTTCCAAGGCGGCCGATGTACATACCCGCACGGCGGCGGATGTGCTCGTTCCATTCCAGGGTCTGGATGGAATCGTCATTGTAGGTATTGTTTCCAACGATAGGTGTGTTATCTGCCATAGTACACTTCTTGTAACCTACAAATATAATGAAATTATTTCACAATTCCCGCCACAAACAGATTCACAACGGGCCTCAGAGGCGAATTTGTTACCAGTGAAATCATAATTACGCACTCCCCTTCAGGCAGAATCTGGGTATCCAGCTGGAAGCCCAGCGTTCCTTTTCCACCCGCCGGAACGTCCTGCATGGGGATGAATGAGACAGCGCCGCTCTCCGCCTCCGCCTTATACACGTGGAAGGCCGATTTTCCCTTGTTCTCAAACTCGAAGTAGCCTTTTATCTCTTCCTCCCCTTTCCTCACGGTACCAAAGTCGAAGGTGCTGTTCTTGAACATGGGAAGTGATGCAGAGTCCCTCTCTGGGGCGGACATCAGCGCAAAATTCTCCTGGGTAAAGGCCTCCAATTTTAAAGAACGAGCAGCCTTGCGACCGTTCACGACCGGCGTTGCCGTGTACACGTTCTTTCCCCAGAGCTCCTTGTCTGCACTCACCGTGAAGACAATCTTTCCCACCGTCCCGGCCGGGATGGGATTGGGGCTGACCGTGGCAGATAGCTGCGGGCTCAAATCCGTAAAACCCAGCTCGAGCGGCGTCTTCCCAAGGTTTGCCGCCGGGAAAGACTCGCTCACCACCAGTCCCTGTTTGAGGCCGGGCATCTTGAGATCCAGGCTTTTCAGACCTAAATCCCCGAGCCTCTCGGTGTAGATCTGGCTCAGGGATTTCTTTTTCTCATGTACGACGCCTCTAAGTCTGAGGATTACCGGCCGCCGGAGCCCGGACACATATACGGTAAGGGTCTTGTCAAACGCTCCCGGACCGTCCTCGTTCTTGTAGGTTGCCGATATTGTTCCGCTCTCCCCCGGCTTCACCGCTTCCCTTTTGAAGGTTACGCCGGTGCACCCGCACGAGGATGCCACCTCATAGATGTAAATGGATTCCTCGCCGTCATTCGTGAATGTGAATGTGCAGGAAACCGCGCCGTCCGTGACGGCTATGTCTCCAAAATCGTGCACTGTCTTGTCCCAGGAAATCTGGGTGGTCTCAGCAAGAGTTTCTTCAACCTGCACTGCCTCGGTGGCATCTGCAACAGCTTTTGTATTTCTTTGTCCGCACTGGATTAAACCGGAGAGGACGATAAGTGTCATAATCATAAACTTCATGTCTACAAAGTTAGAACAGTTCTTTTTAAAATCAAATTTAATGCCTACATTTGCAGTCACGAAACACGTAACAACAACAATATTCAAACTATGCCTAGAGTAATTAATCCCGACCTTTGTGTCTCCTGCGGTTCCTGCGCAGATGTATGCCCCGTTGGCGCAATCAGCGCCGGTGAGGCCGCCTATCAGATCAACGCCGACGAGTGCATCGACTGCGGTGCATGTGAAGGCACCTGCCCCAACGAAGCCATCAGCGAGGCCTAAGCTCCTTGATGTAAATGAAATCCCCGGACATGCTCGCGAGCGTGTTCGGGGATTTTTGTACCATTTTTGCTCTCCATCCCCTTTCCAGAATGCCGCTCAAGCGCATTTCACGCCGTTTAAAGCCAAAACCGCACGCGAGCGTGTTCGTATTCCGTCCATAATCCCCAGGGATGACCTGCCGGGACCGTTTTGAGTGGTCGAACCAGACCCCGTGCTGGGACAGGCTCCGCCATAAGAACGGCAGATGCGGGAAGATTGCGAAACAGACCATGCCGCCCATCCATCTGTTTCAAGTATTGTCTTGTCAAGATTGATAGGCAAATAAACCTCTGTGAAATCAAATCTTTCGAAAAATCGCACCTTGCCGGTGTTGTATCAGAATAACATTCAGAAAAATAGTGCAGATTTATACGATTCCACCGATTTTCCGAAAATAATTGCCATATTTTTGTAGTTCCAAAACTATAAAACTATGGAACAAATCATCAAACCCACAAAGTACATTGACCCGATGGTCGATGTGGCGTTCAAGCTCATTTTCGGAACCGAAAAGAACAAGCATCTCACAAAGGAGTTATTGGAACAGGTATTCAAGGTGAACATCACCTCACTGTCTTTTGTGAACGTAGAACACCACGGAATGTCCATGGAGGACAGAAACGCGGTATTTGACCTTCAATGTGAATCGGAACAACTGGGGCAGTTCTTGGTGGAGGTACAATTTAAGCCTCAGGAAAACATTCGCGACAGGGCCCTTTTCTACAGTTCCTACCCAATCCTTGAGCAGGCACCCGCCGGAAAATGGAATTACTCACTCAAGCCGGTATTCTTCCTTGGCATTCTGAATTTCAAGATTCCCGACACCAATCCTGACACATTCGTTCACCGCTACTCTATTCTTGACGAGGAAACGCTTGTTCCCATGACCAAGAGCGTCAGATATGTATTCATGGAAGCAGGGCCTTTCAACAAACCTTACAATGAATGTAAAACATTTGAAGACAAGTTTTTGTTTTTCTTGAAGAATCTGCCTACATTTGTCTCGAAACCAGATACTCACAGCGAACCATACTTCGAGGACCTCCTCAAAGCCGCCGAGTATCTAAAAATGGACAAGCCCATGAGAACAGAATACGACGAACGCCTCAAGATTCTCCGCGACAATTATAGCGCAGAGCAATACCTCATTAATCATACCTTAAAGGAAGGTATGGAGAAAGGTATGGAGAAAGGTATGGAGAAAGCAAAACTCGAGGACGCGAAAGGAATGCTTGCCAAAGGATATCCAGTCCAGGACATTGTAGATATCACTGGATTACCACTGGAGAAAATTGAAGCATTGAAGTAATACAGATAGAAGGTGACTCACTTTTGAGTCACCTTCGTTGTTTTTATATATAGGCCTTCTTGTTCCTTTTGCGTAAGCATACCGACAAACTGCGTCTTGCAGCCTGCAGCGCGGAAGGTCTGTTTTTCTTTGACAGACCTTCCGCATAAGTACGTATAAGTGACACGGAGTTATATGCACTTCGTCGAAGGCTTACGAATTAGAATCCAATCTTCTGCCTGGGTTTATTCTTATGTTCTTCCAGTTTGACGACAAGCTCGCCGATAGCGATATACAGATTATCAATGTCGCGACGTACATCCTCTGAAAGGTCGTTCACAGCACCTAGGTTTTCCTCATTCTGCAGCTGTAATAAATCGACTCGGGCTCTGAGCTCTTTCACTTCGGAAGTTAGCGTTGATGTAGATAATAGGTATTCACGTATATGAACAAAGGCTCTAAGAATGGCAATTTTTTCGGAAAATCGGTGGAATCGTATAAATCTGCACTATTTTTCTGAATGTTATTCTGATACAACACCGGCAAGGGGTGATTTTTCGAAAGATTGGGTTCCCCAGAGGTAAATTGGCCTCTCAATCCAGACTATGCAATACCTGAAACAGAAGTAGGGACTCCTACATATGTTTCAGACAATAGTTTGGGCAATATAGGAGATATTCTGGCTCGCGAAACAGATTACATTTCGCTGTGGTCTGTTTCGCGAGGGGAAGGGGTAAAGAAGTAGCAGCAACGTACCGGATGCTTACACAGAGCGAAGGGAAACAGATAGGCATCCTACACAGAATAAACAAAGCCCGGCCGGTTAAGGTCGGGCTTTGAAACATTAATCAGTTTTGAGGGCTTTGTGCCTTTCAGTATTACCTACCAGAGTTGTGACGATTGACCTTCCGCTGTTTCCTCGTAGGCGTCAGGGACATTGGTGAAGAAGTCAAATCCTGGCCGCTGGCGTTGAACGTGCACAACATCAGAAGCTCTGGAACGTTGCCCAGCTGGCGTTAGTTTCCGATGCTTCTTCAAGCTCGTCCGGCAGATTAGTGAAGAGGTCAAAGCCTGTCCACTGCTCTATCTGGTTCACGCTGACACAATAGTTTGCGTAGCTGTCACCTTTCTCGTACTCCCTGTGCTCAAACCAGAAGCCGACGGTCTGGGCCGATGTGATAAGCCCTGCACCATTTTTCTTTACCTTCAGTATTGCCTTCCAGTAGTAGTTTGCAATGGGAAGCTGGGCGGGATTGGCATTCTTTCCGGCAGCACCGGTAAGATAGTTTATGGTCTCGCTCCCGCCTGCTTTGCGGTAGGCCGGCCCGGTAACCACGTATACTATGTCCGATGCACTTGATACAAGGCCTCTGACTGCATTCTCAAGGGAGCTCCATATGCTTGCATTGAATTTGTCCTGCAGCTGAGGAGTCTGGTTGGTTGCATAGTAGGTCTGCGAATTCATGGTGTCGTCACTCTTTCGGCTGGCGTCAGGGCACTGGTGACCGCGGGAGTAAGCGCTGTTCCCGTACATGGTACCATAGCTGTTGCCGGTAATACTCACCTGGCGGGAGTTTGGAATATTGGGATAGTAATTCCAGCTGTTGGTATTTGCGCTTCCGGTCTTGTGAGCTCCGGTAAGGGGGTATGCGACCCACATGGAGGCGTAGTAGGTATAACTATAGTTAAATGTATAGTTCCTGTTCTCCTCCGTTTCCCCGCCGCTTCCATAGAGAGTACCTACATAATCTGCTGCGCCCGTGCTGGCAGGCAGTTCCAGCCATCCTGCCGCAGGATATCCCTGTGGGGCAGAAGTGGTGAAGGATCGTACCGAGCCGTAGCGGTAGTCGTAGAGGCCGGTACTCTGGTTGTACTCGGCCACGAAAGCGCGGTAGTAGTAGGTTGTTCCCCCGGCAAGGTTGCTTACGGAAGCGGTAATGCTTCCGGAAGCCACGTTGCCGATGCTGGTGTCGTCGTAGACGCAACTTGCAGTGCCGTCAAGGGCGCCCTGGGTGGTGGCGTACTCGAAGCCGGTCTCGTATATTTCTCCTGTTGCTCCCGAGAAGCTGCCCTGCAGGGTTGCCCCTGCAGAACTAACTCCGTCGGTCCCTCCGGTAACTACTGTAGATGTAGCCTGCGGAGTGGAGTCCCCTCACTTATAGGATAATGTTATGTACTCGCAGTAAACAGAATTGGCTGCAGCAGTTATTACCACAGTTACAGTTTCACCTGTGCCGATGGTTGTTGCTGTAACGGTTGCCTCCTGATCACTGTATGTGCTACCAAGTACAGGGACAGAATAAGAGCCGAACTCTGTTGATCCATGCATCATGGAAACGGATCCTGTACCCTTTGATGCATTTGTCCTTAAATGAAGAGTTAATCCGGTAATTGTCTTGCCATCAAAACCTGTGATGGTATAAGTCATGGACTTTCCGCTAGTTAACTGATTAGAGTTTGTATACGTTGTTGTCCATGAACAAGCAGAACCAGCCGGAGCGGTCCCAGTTGTTGCCACAGTATGTCCTGTGCCAGAGTATGCCTGGGTGTATGTGACGGTATATGTAGGTGTCGCAGAGCCAAGCTGATTCACGTCAATCTGGATGAGGTTGCCGCCAGGGACGGATAATTTAATCCAACCGGAACGGGCAGCGCCAGTATTCTCAGCAACATCATACATTACAGTGCCTCCATCAACAATTGCATCTGTTACAACCGTCCCGTCTACGTCTATAACTACATCGCCGTCAACAGCATTAGTAAGGCTATATACGCCTATTTCAACCTCTCCAGATACACCAGCAGCGGGGACATCATCAATTGAATCCTTAAGTTTGTTGATTGAAGGCTGAAGTGCAAAGGTCGCGGTAACTGTAACATCCTTTGCAGGCATGGAGAACTGGTTCTCGGAAACTGCAACATTGGCAGATGATGCGTCCACAACCGTAAGGGAAGAAAGTATGTACCCGTCATCAGGAGTTGCCGTAATGGTAACAAGGGCTCCTTCTTCTGCCTTGGAAGCAGGGCTAGTAGAAACGGTACCATGCGATGCTGGCGCTATGGTAATATTATACTCAACTGCAGGAGTAATCAGCATCTTCTTGTAGAATGCGGTCTGGGTAGATGCAATATTACCGGTTGTACTTGTGTAGCAACGCCAGTCCTGATCATTATAAACACCTACATATCTGCTTGTGGCAACGTTCTTCAGATAGCCGCCCTCCCATACAAATACTTTATTGGCATTTGTTCCTACACGAACACCATTATTTGAAGTGGTAGTATACAGATAATTTGTTGTATTAACAGCCTTGAAGGAATAATTATTTGCCTCAGGAATCTCCAGGACAAACTGAAGAGCTTCTGCAGGAGTAGCGGAGAGCTTGTTGGAAGAAATAGAAACAGATGATGCAGTAGGTGCTGAACTGGATCCATTCGCACTTGTCAGAGCAGTAGAAGATGCCTCATCAACAATAACTATCACATCACCAGCAACAAGACTTCCGATAGGAGTCTTAACCCAGGAGTAAGGATCCGGAGCGGCATCATAGTCAAAGTTAACAGTCTTCATCTTTCCAGCCTGGAAAGCGAAGTCCTTGGTGGTGTGGATGGTCTTCTCATAGCCGTTCACGGCAACCTTGATATCGTCTCCGCTTGTGGTGGAAAACGGCTTTACGCCAATGTAGAAAGTTGCATAAGCATCCTTGGCGATGGGAGTACCGTCAGTAACCGTAAGATTGGCCACATCGCTTACATAAGTACTGTACTTGGTTATTGTAAGCGGCGTAGTATCAAAATGTATTTCATACTGCCCCACAATCTCACTGCCTTCAGGAGCGGTGAATGACACGGAGGTTACAGTAAGGGGATCGTCCGTCTTGTTGGTAACCTTAATCTCGATGAAAGACGCAATGGGAGAAAGGGTAACGGACGGGGTCTCGTCATAAGCTACTCCTGCAGCCTTGCCAAAAAGCGGATAATTGGTTCCGCAAAGGTGCGCAGTGCTGCTGTTACCCGTCTGTTCCTGCGCCTGGTCCGAGCGCTTGCCAATATAAAAACGCGCCGGGGATGCCGGATTATTATCCACAGTGTGCAGATAACTGTTATATGGATAAACAGCATACCAGTCGTAAGTGCCGGACGCAAGCTCGGAGGCAAGAGTGCCGGTGAACGTAACGGAAGTACCGGCAGACTCGGTAGTGAACTTGCCGTCGTCAACATAAGTGGTGCTGCCGGCAACCGCATGTAATAAGTTTATTTCGTCATCGGCCGCCCACTGGGTCTGAAGGCCGTCAATTGTGGTCTTTGTTGCAGGGTTAGCTACAATCTCGAAAGGAATTCCTTCCTTGATGATTTCCTCTTTGTAGTTGGGATCGTTGGCTTCCTTTGCGCAGGAAACGAGGGTCAGTGCGGCTGCCGCAATAACACCAAAATAAGCAGAAATCTTTCTCATGGCTAGAAAATGTTAGGAAGGATTTCACTTGCGCCAAATACGTTCAACGGATCACCGTCGTTGGAGATTGGATCGATGCCCATTCCGGCAGAATCCAGGAAATTCTCCTCGAATCGTATCACGAGGAGCTCCGCTTCAGGAGCGGTGTAAAAGCGATTTTTGTGTGACATAAATAGTTATGGATTTGTTTGAATATTTTCCGCTACAAAAACTCTCAAAGTTAATTAATTTAATCCACATTAGCAAAACTATTATCCTCAATATAACAGCATTTATGTCATACAATTTCCAACAAGTTGCTTGCCTCTGGAAAGCATACAAGCAGCAGTTCGTGAAGGAGTCTTCCTTCGCTACATATCTCATGCTCTGTAACAAGTACATACTCCCCTGCTTCGGAACGGGCTATCTTCCTCAAGAACAGTCGGTTCAGGATTTCATTACCAAAATGCTTGACCGTGGATTCGCGCTTAAGACTGTAAAGGACGTTGTCCTGGTGCTTAAGATGATTGTCCGTTACGGAGAGAAACTGGGCGCATGGAGTGCGGTAAGCTATGCATTCCATTATCCGGCGCAGATGGAAAGGCCGCGTCAGGTGCAGACGCTCTCCCCTGCCCATACCAAAAAGCTTCTGAAGCACCTTGGCGCAAACCTTTCTTCAAAGAACCTGGGTCTTCTTATCTGCATTTTTACCGGTCTCCGGATTGGTGAGATCTGTGGCCTTCAGTGGAAGGATGTTGACCTTCGTGCGGGTGTAATCCGCGTTAACAAAACCGTCCAGCGCATTTATCTGGCCGATGGCTCGCTGAGGCGGTATTATCTGTCAGTTGGCACGCCAAAGACACTGTCTTCTGTCCGTGAGATTCCGCTCCCTGCACGGGTCTGTGCTGTTCTTAAGCCAATAAAGCGGGATATGCAGCCGGAGAATTACTTATTGTCCGGTTGTCCCCTGCCGCTTGAGCCGCGGACGTACCGTGACTACTATCATCGCCTGCTGAAGGAGCTGGGACTCCCGCGCCTGCGGTTTCATGCTCTCAGGCACAGTTTTGCCACGCGCTGTATTGACAGCCGATGTGACTACAAGACCGTGTCTTCCATCCTTGGCCATGCGTCTATTGCCACCACGATGAATCTTTACGTTCATCCGGACCTTTCTCAGAAGCGTAAGTGTGTCGAGCGGGTTGCTAAGGGATGGGTTTGAGTGCTGGTCGAACACACTGCACAACACCGCCGAACACGCTCGCGTGCCTGTTCGCCCCCGGGACGCCACCACCCTTAGGTCCTCCCTTAGGGCGGGAATATTCTGCAATCAAATCCAAAACAATACATGCTTATGAACGAAAAACAATTCTACACCTCACCTGAGGTGGACATCCTCGTGGTACGATTCGAGGAAAACATCCTATCCGGTCA
>JAFRPW010000007.1 GCA_017428945.1 Bacteroidales bacterium
TAAGAACTTCTATGGGGACACCAAGGACATCTTCGGCCCGAAAGGGTGGGGCGCCAACGCCTTCGGGCAGCCTTCTTATCACTATTATATGGCCAACTGCTTTCTGGAACAGGAACAGTGGAGCACCTACAACATGACCTATGCCGATATGGGCTCAGGGACGTTCAATCAAGGCATTTATGGCGGACGCGGCAAGCTGAACCAGAGTTACAGGTACATCTATAACTACAACCATTTGCAGCCCAAGAACACTATTAATCTGGAGTGTCCGGCCGAGTTGAAGGAACTGTCCCAACAGACGTGGGATACGAATGCCTATCTGCCGCAACTGGCCGGTAAGCTTTGCAGCGACATTGACGGCTACCTGGGCCCGCTGAATGTGAACAGGGCCTTCTACACCCTTCCCACCAAGTTCAATGTCTGGTTCAACGAGCCCGCTTACAATGCGGACCAGCAGAACAATGAACTGCGGCTGGTGCTGGCCGTGAAAATCAACGGCACGCTGTACTTCTACTCCAAGATGATTAAAGGCTTGAACCCGAACATGTGCTACAAGATTAACAACATCACGCTCAAGGGAGAGCCCGGAGAGTATGCCAACACATGGATACGCGGCGGTCAGGTTACGAAGGCAGCAGCGGCCGAAAACGTTGAACAGTGGCGCGTGCACGGCAACACGGCCGAAATAGACAATCTGGTGCTATGAGACGATGGATGCTGATTGGATTGCTGGGGCTGGGAGTCCTGGCTTCCTGCTCGGTCAAGGAAGATCGCAGCGATGCGGCCTGCTGGATTACCGTAACGGCCGAAACATCCACTTCCATGAGTATCTGGTACGGCAGTCAAAGAATCCTTGACAACCATCCGGGCAGTCTCGTGGACCACATGGTGCCAAGGGGAACTGTGGACCTGGTGGCCAGCAATAACGACAGGTTCACCGTATCTGAGGGCGAACAGATGAGCGAACTCTTCGCTCAACTTCAACATCTGGATACGGACGGAGAGTTCGCCTATGCTGGAGTTGAACTGAAAAAGCAATTTGCCAATGTTTACCTGGACTTCAAGGAGGAAGATGATGGCCGAACAGGCTATGACCTGTTGGTAACCGGGACAGTTTATGGAGCGGATAATCATACACTGAGACCCGTTGAAGGTGTTTTCCGCTGCACGCCCGAACCACTAGTTGATACCCGGGGATATAGTTTCCGCGCTCCCCGTCAGAAGGAAGAATCGCTCACTCTCAGGCTTCTATCCGAGGGAGAAACCGTTGATACCATCCCTCTTGGAGAACTCATCCGAAAAGCCGGGTTCGACTGGACCAAGGAGAGCCTCGGAGATGTTTCCATCCTCTGTGACCTACCGGCCCATACGTTCACCATCACAGTGATGGAATGGGAAGGCCCCGTGACATTCGAAATAACGATGTAAACCAACCTAAACCTCAAAGGTTTTTTTCATAAGTATTAAACGTTAAACTACCTGGAGCGGACGCCTGTGAAGGTCTCCGCTTCTTTATAATGACAATGTACGTTTTGAGAAATCAAGTAAAAATCGGTAAATTTGAAAAGAATAAAATTTTGTTCCATATGAAGCAGTTATTTATCATACTTGTCCTCGCCTTTTGTATGCAGGCGTGCGGAAACAACGTTTGGGATGTGCATTCCCCTAATGGACAGATATATGTTAGCTGTTTTCTAACAGAGGAGGGTGTTCCTGTATATACAATTGATGTAGATAAACATCCATTTGTCTTTAAGTCAAAACTTGGAATGGTTTGCAAGGAAAGAACAATAGACCTTTCAGAAGGTTTTAGGTTTGAATCATCAAAAGTGACGAGGCATGATGAAAAATGGACTCAACCATGGGGTGAAAACAAGGAGGTCCTGGACCAGCACAAGGAACTGGAGGTGAGGCTTGCAAACAGTGATTGTAAATTGACGTTACGTTTCAGGGTTTTCAATGACGGGGTCGGGTTCAGGTATGAGTATGAGGTTCCTTATCAGGTCGGGAATGAGGGTATAATCATCACCGATGAACTCACTCAGTTCAATATCGCCCAAGACGGTCTCTCCTGGTCCATTCCGGCGCATTTTGACAGCTATGAGCAGGAATATAGGGAACTCCGGATTTATGAGCTGGAGAATGCCAATACGCCCATGACCTTCCGTACCGATAACGGTCTGTATGGCAGCATCCACGAGGCTGCGCTGGTGGATTTCCCGGAAATGACACTGAAAAGTGACGACGGAATCCTTACGGCAGCACTTGCGCCGGACGGCCCAAACAACTTGGAGCAGAAGGCCGTCGTGCCCCGGACATTCATAACGCCTTGGCGCACCATCCAGATTGGCAGGAAGGCCGTTGACCTCATCAATTCCAGCCTTATCTTGAACCTGAATGAGCCATGCGCCATGAAGGACGTCTCCTGGATTAAGCCTGGCAAGTATGTCGGTGTATGGTGGGGCATGCATCTTGGCCTCTATTCCTGGGGCAAGGATGCAAGGCATGGAGCCACCACGGAAAGAGCTAAGCAGTATATTGACTTTGCTGCGGCAAACAATATAGATGCGGTTCTGTTTGAGGGCTGGAACGACGGCTGGACTATTGCCAACGCCCATCACGACTTTGATTTTACAAAACCCGCCCCGGACTTTGACCTTGACGCCGTTCTTGCTTATGCTCGTGAGAAAGGCGTAGATTACATTATTCACCATGAGACCGCGGGAGAAGTTGCCTGGTATGAACAGCAACTTGAAAATGACCTCGACTTTGCGGCTGAAAGGGACATTCATGCCCTCAAGACCGGCTATGCCGGATGGCTCCTGGACGGGCATTACCATCACAGCCAGTATGGCGTAAGGCATTATGCCATACTGGCTTCCGAGGCTGCAGCAAGAAAGATTATGGTTGACGCCCACGAGCCCATCAAGGAAACAGGTCTGAGGCGCACCTACCCGAACTTCATGACCCGGGAAGGCGCCCGCGGAATGGAGTGGAACGCCTGGAGCAGCGGCAACAAGCCCTCCCATCACGAGATTCTTCCCTTCGCCCGCCTCCTCTCCGGGCCGATGGATTACACCCCAGGCATCTTCGACATTGAATATCGCAGCATCGCAGGTAACCCAGACGTGAAGGTATGGAACAACACCCACTCATCGGAGTGCCGTGTGAACACAACGCTCGCAAAGCAGATAGCACTTTGGGTGACGTTGTATTCCCCCTGGCAAATGGCCGCCGACCTCATCGAAAATTACGAGGGGCACCCGGCCTTCCAGTTCTTCCGGGACTTTGACCCGGACTGCGACTGGTCAGAGGCCCTGCAGGGAGAGATTGGAGAGTACATTGCCATTGCCCGGCGTAGCGGTGACAAGTTCTTCTTCGGCGCCACTACAAACGAAGATGGCCGTACCTTTGAGCAGCCTCTCTCCTTCCTTAAGCCCGGCGTTACATACACTGCCACCATTTATGCCGATGCTCCTGATACCGACTGGCAGACCAAACCTTACGCTTATACTATTGAGACTAAGGAAGTAACATCGGCAGACACTCTTACCGTAACTCTTGCTCCGGGAGGAGGTCAGGCAATAAGTTTCATCCCTATACAGTGAAATACAGTATCTCATATTGCTCGCTGTGCTGTTTGTGAGAAACTCATGGCGTGCCAGTTACTATAGGACAGTATCAACGGCCAATTATGATGTCACTGAGTACTACGGCATTACAAATAGCATAAAAAAAGCAAAACAGATCGATATTTCTTATGCATCGATGCTTCGGAATGGAGACATTCTGTTATTGAGATCCCTTGCAATGATAGGAGATACTAAGGCCCCAATAGTATCGTCGTTGATATATAAAAAATTAACGATTTGTATTAAGTTGTCTAAAGACAAAGGAATAAGTATGCCAGACTCCGAAATCGCTTGAATAACTTGGTTTCGATCAGTCCTGAATATCCGTTTAGCGAGTAAATGATTCCCATCAAGTATTTTACAGATTTCCTCAGATAAATCACCCTTGACAAAATGGAGCCTAAATTTTGAGCGAACCATAGCGCTCCAGTTTGACTTCTTGTAATGCTTGTAAGCGAGATCGTCAAATAATGCTTTTAATGCTCTGTCACTTGTCTCTAAGGTGGCATAGATTCCATTAAGCATTCTGCTCTCCATCTCCGATCCAACCCAGTCATCCTTGCATTTATACCTCAATACATGATCTACTTCATGCCATCCCTCTGACAATGTCGTACGAAACTGAATCTCAAAAGTAGAATCGACAAGTCTATACTCGCTTCCTTCGTTTAAAGAATTTATATATTCTTTGAAAACAATCACTTGAGTTGGTGGCATTCGACACACCATATTCTTCCTTAATGCCTCAAAATTATTTGTATTAATAATAGCTTCTTCTGTATCTACGACATCATACTTTTTTGAAAACAAGTCCCATAGAAGCTGTACATCTTCATAGAAGTAGGTAACAATACGGATCCCCAAAATATCTTGCATTTTGCGTCCAGTTTCAGTGTAATATGGAGTAGATGAATCTTTATTCTTCCTTTGAATCTTTTCTTTTAACGAATCATACTCTTTAATTCTGGAGAATACCCTACAATGGATACCTATTCTATGAAGTTCGCGAATGATATCATCATATATAGCACGCTCAATGAGCGTTAATGCTGGATTCTGTTGCATATCTATTTATACTTATAGTAATATGAAATACCCTCTTTCTGTATAAAGCATAAATCGCCATCCATATTAATCATTTTTTGATTACTCAGCTTGTCAAAAGCCTTAGATATTTCTTTTCTGTTGTAATCTGATAATTCTGCTCTTATTGCTGTAATCCTTTTCATTGGACTATACCGACCGTCCTCCTTAAAGAAACAAGATAGAATAATAAAAAGAAGGTCATGATTATCCTGTGCAGCGTTTTCAGTTGTATCTTGGTCTTTATAAAGAGAGAGTTCTATTCCATTATCACTAGTGCATGATATTAGGTACATTGAAGATTCATCTTCGACATTATCATTGTTTTCCCAACTGCAATTATGCAAATGGCAATTAATAAGTCCTGATTGAATGAAAGCCGTTCTTTTTAATGAACAATTTGCAAAAACGCAATTATTGAATACTACATTCTGCAACAGCGCATTATGAGAGAAAGAAACCGAGTCGATGAACATGTCATTGATGGACATATCTGTAAATTGATCTTTGGTTAATCTCTTTTTTAAGTATATGTCACGTTGGAAAAAGTAATCTTGACTGAAAGAGGAATCAAAAGAAGATAATTGATTCCATAATTCTTCTTTTCTTTCCATCGGTTGTACCCTAAATGCAGTAATGGCTAAACTGGCGAAATCTTCATTTATTATTGAAGCTAATGATTCATTTGAATAGTGTTCTGAAAACTTACCTTTGAGAAGATTGTCGCCGATCAATGTCCCGAAAACAAAATCATTAATAAATCCTATTGTGCCATTATTTTTCCTGTCAAGAAGCACATGGTTTGATAAAGTGTCAGCGAGCTCATCATATGTAGGTTTGGGGTAATCTGGATAATTTTCAATATATTCTGCAAAAATATCTGAATTATATTCCAGAATTAAGTCTTTAATTGTGCTTTTTTCTTCTGCTTTGATATTGAACTCACACATAAATCTCACAAGCTTCATAAAAATACGCATTTGTGTGTGTGATGTCATAAATAGTTTCTGACGGATTTGCTCTCTTTCTAAAAGCAAAGCGAAATACTTATTGACTAATGCGTTTTCCTTACTTGCTAATTTCAATTCTGTATCAGTAAGATTACGAATATAAGATAACAAAACAGGGTTTGAAACATTCTCAATCGGAAAATTGTTTTGTCTTAAGATGTCTATTTGTTGTGGGGATAACCAATTCTTTATTGTAGGCTCAGATAACGAGATTCGAAGCATCTTGAAATCTGTTGCCGAATTTGCCATCCACGAATAGTACTCTTCACTACTAAAAATAGCTGTTTTCCTTGATGTGATAATAATTTTAGCATTCCCTTTAAGCATATCAAAGATTGTATTCAACATGCTTTCGACTTTCCTAAAATCACTAGAACCCAAAGACATGTCTTTTGAGAGCAATTCGTCAAAACCATCGATGATTATTGGAATTCGTCCCTCAATAATCTGATGCATCACTACGTCCGACGTAACAAGGTTTTGAAATTGAAGATCAATCTCATTTTGTAAAATATGTTTAAAAATACGCGCTTCCCTGTTTCTGGCTAACTCTATGTAAAGAGGTAGGATATTGTCATTTATTCCGCATATGCGATTAACAATCTCATAAGCAGAACAGGTCTTGCCATATCCAGCAGCTGCTTCAATAATGGTAAGTAAAGGGCCATTCTCTGTCGTAATCGTATTGATAATCTTATCAATCATGGATACATCGTCTTCTTCAAACTCATGAACAGGACCACTATTGTTATAGAGAAACGAACTATAGGAGCCGTTAATATACTCGTATTTGGCGTTATCTGGCAGCCCCAACAATTGTTTATTAACGAAATCCGAGTATCTTTTTGTTATACTCCGTCTTAATGTGTCTACATGAAAGAAACTCTTAAACAAATCTATCTCAAGTTCTTGTATCGGAGAAAAATGTTTAACAGTTGTTGCAAAACCTAGCTTTTTGTATTCTAGTTCTACTTTATTGACAGTCTTCTCTCTATCTGTAGAGCGGGCTATTATATCGGCGCCAAAATAACGCCCGTGTTTGTACTCATATACGCGAATTCCATCTACATCCGCCGACTGGTATCCATACAACTTATATATTTTGTCGTATTCTTGAAGTAATTGATTGTCCATTGTTCTTTCTTGTGATTGTTTTATGAGTCCTATAATCAAAACTATCCAATCCACTCATAAGTGGTTGCTCTTCTATTCCCTTTTTGAACTAGCCACCCTGCGTTACACATTTTTGAAATGATCAGACGAGTCTGTTTTGGAGTATATAATCCTTTTAGTTGCTCGATTATTACCGAAGATGAAGCGGAACCTTTGCGTTTAATAGCATAATAAACGAGCCGGAAAATACTGGCATCGTATAGTTTTACCCGATCAGGATAGGCATAACTAAAATATGTGTTTCCGAACGTAAAACGAAAATAGTTATCGTCACATATTACATCTTTTTCAATGAGTCTTGCTAGACTATTAGTGTATAATCTGTCTACCTCGCCCTTATTTATATAATAAAGATTAATTAGTTCAAATGCATTCAATGGCTTATTCCAGTCGTGCAAAAAAAGGAAGAGACGAGGATTCTCAATCACAGCTTGTATTCTTAGTGTTACTTGATAGTCATCAGATTCTTTATAGTCTGGAAGTGGTTTACCCTCAAGCACACAGTTTCGGAACATTATATCGGCAACTTCACAAAGATAATAAAAAGGGCAGAAAGCGCAAATGAAATCACAAAAATAAATAAATATTTTGATTAAGTTCCTGAATATCAAAGGGCAGGAAATCGGTAGTTTAACAGTTTGATTTTGCGATTTTTTTGATAGAAGGCCCTCCAGGGTCTTTTTTTTGTCAATTATATTTCTTATATTTGTAGCATTATATAGCATTGTTACAAATATGAAGCTTAATATCGTCAAGTCTAAGAACTGTACTATCCTGTACGCTGCGCGGTCCTATAGGAGTGAAAGCGGCAAAAGTACGTCGAAAGTGGTCAAGCGCCTGGGAACTGTAGAGGAGCTCCGGGAGAAGTTGAACGGGGAAGATCCGATTGAATGGGCGAAGGCAAAAGTTGCAGAGATGACAGCGCTTGAGAAAGAGGAGAACAAGCATGTCATCATAGACTGCAATCCGAAAGCACTCATTGCCAAAGGAGAGCAGCGCTGCTACAATGGCGGCTACTTATTCCTCCAGAAGATATATTACGAGCTGGGTCTGGACTATATCTGTAAAAAGATAGAGCAAAAGCACCGTAACAAGTACGACTTGAACGAGATCCTGTCCACACTCGTTTACGCCCGGATACTGTATCCCGGCTCGAAGAAGTCATCATTTGAGGACGCGAAGAAGTTCTTGGAGCGTCCGGAAGTGGAACTGCATCAGGTGTACAGAGGGCTGTCTTTGCTGGCCTCCGAGTTTGACGGCATCCAGGCGGACGTGTACAAGCGCAGCCTGAAGCTTGGCAAGCGAGACACAGGCGTAGTGTACTACGACCTGACGAACTACTTCTTCGAATGGGAGGAGGAAGGAGGACTGGTACAATATGGCCACTGTAAGGAGGGCCGTCCGCTACCCATCGTACAGATGGGTCTGTTCACAGACCATGACGGCTTCCCGCTGGCGATGTGCATTGACCCGGGGAACAAGGCTGAGTCAACGACGCTGAAGCCGATGGAGGATACACTGCGTGACAAGTTTGGCCTTTCCAAACTTGTAATCTGCACTGATGGCGGTCTCTCCACTTACGAGAACCGCAAGCGGGATGATATCGGGCAGCGGGCATTCGTGACGGTCCAGTCCCTAAAGAAGTTGCCGGAATACCTCCAGGAATGGTCCCTGGACACAGCAGGATGGCGGAGAGTAGGGGTTGATAAAGACGGGAAGGAGAAGTTGAGCGAAGAGGAGTACAATCTTGCGGAGCTAGATCCGGAGAAGTGCTATGACTGGCTGTTCTGCCGTGAGCGTGGCGTCATCCTCGGTGAAAAAGACAAGCAATTGGAACAGAGGATGATTGTAACCTTCTCGTTCAAGTATCAGGCATATCTGCGTACTGTACGCGAGCGTCAGGTTGCACGGGCACAGGCCCTTGTAGATAAAGGAGATGCAAGTGTACTCAAGCGGAAGAGTCCGAATGATGCCAAGCGCTACATAGAAGTCAATTACAGCACGAAGGACGGGGAACTGGCCACCCGCCACAGCACAACGCTTAACCGGGAGATGATTGCCCAGGAGGAGCGCTTCGACGGCTTCTACGCCATCTGCACGGACCTTGACGATCCGGCTCAGGATATCATCAAACTGAACAGCGGGAGGTGGCAGATTGAGAATGCATTCCGCATCATGAAGACAGACTTCAAGGCGCGGCCTGTCTATCTAAAGCGTGACGAGCGCATAAAGGCGCACTTCCTTACCTGCTTCCTTGCCCTGTTGCTGTACAAGTACCTGGAGAAGAAGGTCAACCGCGGCAGGAACCACTTCACGACGGATGAGATAGTTGACACGCTGCGTTCAATGGACTTCTTGAGCATCCAAGGGGAAGGATATATCCCCTCCTACACCTGTACAGACCTCACTAACAACCTTCATGGAAGCGCTGGCTTCAGGACAGACACCCAGATAGTCACCAAGCAGAAGATGAGAAGTATCATTGCCCAGACTAAGAAAAGGGAGAAAGATGACAAAGCCGAGTAAAGCCGGATGGGCAGGGGCCTTCGGACGGCGTAGCCGCCCGTGGCTTCGTGAACGGGAGGGGCCCGCCGCGCAGCGGTGGGAGGGATAGCACCGAAGGTGCGTACCGGTCCGAAGGCCCCTGCCCGCAGGCGACACTCGGCAATATTGCTACAAAGTCAGAAAAAACGCAAAGGCCACAAATCGCCCCAACAGCGGTCTGTGGCCTTATCTTTCGCCCCGGCCGACAAAATCAAAGTGTCAAACACGGGAAGATAATAAAAAGGGCAGAAAGCGCAAATGAAATCACAAAAATAAATAAATATTTTGATTAAGTTCCTGAATATCAAAGGGCAGGAAATGAATATAATAATGCGCAATAAATGTAATAAACATATTATAAGATCCCAAATGAAAGAGTACTATTCTTCTTATAATTGGTAATGTTGATTAAATTGTCTTGAATATTTTCCCCATTCAACCGGACATCATTATAAATCGGGCCGTTGCCTTTGGCTGTGATGGTGAGAGTTTTGCCGCCGGGGAGGGAGACTTCGGCCTTGGGGAATAGGGGTGTGCCGATGGCGTACTGCCCGCTTCCAGGACAGACGGGGTAGAAGCCGAGGGCGGAGAAGACGTACCAGGCCGATGTCTGGCCGTTGTCTTCGTCACCGCAGTAGCCGTCAGGGGCGGCGCTGTAGAGGCGGTCCATTACCTCACGGATGTATACGCTACCCTTTTCCGGATGAGCAGTCCAGTTATAGAGGTACAGCATATGCTGCGAGGGCTGGTTGCCGTGGGCGTAGTTACCCATATCGGCAACCTGCATTTCCGTGATTTCGTGGATGCGGTAGCCGTAGTAGCTGTCGTCGTAAATGGGAGGGACCTTGAATACGGAGTCCAGCATCTGCTCGAAAGACTCCTGTCCGCCCATTGCATCCACAAGGCCGGGGATGTCGTGGAAAACGCTCCAGGTGTAGTGCCAGGCATTGCCCTCGGTGAAGTCTCCGCCCCATTTGTATGGGCTGAAGGGCTCCTGGAATCTGCCGTCGGCCCTTCGGCCACGCATCAGACGGGCCGATGGATCAAAGACATTGCGCCAATTTCCGGAGCGCTTCAGGTATAGGTCGATTTCCTCCTGCGGCCGGTCAAGCAAACTGGCAATCTGGGCAATACACCAGTCGTCGTAGGCATATTCCAGGGTGCGAGCCACATTCTCATTCACGCCAACATCGTAAGGAATGTAGCCAAGGCTGTTGTAGTACTCATGGCCCTTTCGTCCGGAGGAACTTACGGAAGGATGAACATGCTCGGTTCCATGCACGAGGGCTTTGTACAGGACTTCAAGGTCTTCCCGGGAGGTGATGCCCTGCAGGGCGGCATCGGCAATCACTGATGCCGAATTGTTTCCTATCATGCAGTCCCGGTGGCCGGGTGATGCCCATTCGGGAAGGAAATCGTTCTCACGGGCAATGTTCGCCAGGCCGGACTGGATTTCCGCATTCACATCGGGATAGACAAGGTTCAGCAGCGGGAAAAGCGCCCTGAAGGTGTCCCAGAAGCCGGTGTCGGTGTAGAGGTAACCGTCGTGGACTTTGCCGTCGTAGGGACTGTAGTGGATGGGCTTCCCGTCTGGGCCGATTTCATAGAACTTCCTTGGGAAGAGCGTGCTGCGGTATAGGCAGGAGTAGAAGGTGCGCATCTGCTCATTAGTGCCTCCTGAGACACGGATACGGCCAAGAACCTCATCCCAGCGGGCCTGGGCAGTAGCTTTCACCTCGTCAAAGGGGCGGTCAAGGACTTCGCCAAGGTTCCTGTATGCCTGCTCGGAGGAGATGAAAGAGGAAGCGATATAGAGTGTGACAACCTGTCCGCGGGTGGTCTTGAACGGTCCTCCAAGTGGTTCGGAAGACTTGATTACGAAATAGTTCCTGAAGCCTTCCGGCACTCCGCCATGATTCTGCATTGTATATCCGTTAACCCACTCGTTTTCAAAGCTCACCACTCCGCCCTTGAATGGATTCACCTTGATATCAGCATCATCGCTCTCCGGGAAGGTGATGCGCATGACGGCGGCTCGCTCAGTGGGCGTGATCTCCACGCGGATGTCATAATCGGCAAGATACACGCTGTAATAATAGGGCCTGGCCACCTCGCTCTTGTGGGAGAACCAGCTTCCGGAGGCGTTCCCGCCCGTGAAAGGCAGGATTGAAAAGGCGCCGTAGTCGTTGATCCAGGGCGATGGCTGATGTGTTTGCTTAAAGCCGGTGATCCTGTGTTTGTCATACTGATAGGCCCAGCCGTCGTCCTCCCTTTCGGCCGTCACCGGTGTCCAGA
This sequence comes from Bacteroidales bacterium, assembly GCA_017428945.1. Lineage (GTDB taxonomy): Bacteria > Bacteroidota > Bacteroidia > Bacteroidales > UBA932 > Cryptobacteroides. The sequence continues at coordinate 11,738 of JAFRPW010000007.1, forward strand.
AGTTCATGCCCCAGGGCAGGGCTATCGCCGGATAGGTATTGCCCGTGGATAAAGTCCAGTCGGACTGGGTGCCGACAAGGGTAGACACGTAGTCCGAAAGGTGAACTTCGTCCGCAGGGCGGCAACATGCCGAAAGCAATAGTATCAAAGGAATCAGGCGCTTCATATTATGCTATTCAAAAGGTCAAGTTTGCCGTCATTTACAAGTTTCAGGATAAGTTCACCGAAGAGACTGTTCTGCCAGGCAAACCATTCGCGGGTGAAGCGGGAGGCGTCGTCCTTGTGGAAACTCTCGTGGATGAAGCCGGTGCCGGCATCGGTGGCAAGGAGCATGGCGATACAGTCTCGGATTTCATCATCGTCTGTCGATGTGAAGGCCCGCATCATGATGGACATGGGCCAGACCATATCGTAGCCGATATGGGGGCCGCCAACGCCTTCACCGGCAGCGCCGCTGAAGAAGCAGGGGTTGTCTTCGGAGAGGACAAAGCGCCGCGTGTTCTGCCATATCGGATCCGATGCCATTTCCGGAATCAGGTACGCAAGCGAAAGGAGCGACGGCACGTTGGAATCGTCCTGAAGGAGGGCATTCCCGAAGCCGTCAACCTCGTAGGCGTAGATAGGACCATACTTGGGGTGATTGACAACGGCATTGGCCTTCAGGGCGGCTTCAACTTCGGCTGCAAGGGCGGTGCATTCGGAGGCTAAGGCGGCCTCTCCATTAACATCGGCAAGTATCTCGGCAGCCTTTCGCAAACTACTTACAGCCATGAAGTTGGAAGGAATCAGAAAGTCCAGGATGGTGCTGTCGTCGGATGGACGGAAGGCCGATGCAATAAGTCCGCAGGGTTTCAAAGGCGCTCCATAGCCGTCCCAGCCTTTGGTGTCGAACTGGCGGTCCGTCTCACGGAAGAAGCGGTACTTTCCAAGGCCGTCAAACTTCTGTTGTTCCCGCATAACGCCAAGCACCGTGCGCATCGCCTCCAGCCAAAGGTCCCCAAAGACCGATGTGTCTCCGGTCTCTTTCCAGTAGCCATAAGCCAGCCGGATGGGATAGCACTCCGAGTCCAGTTCCCACTTACGCTCGAACACGTCCGGGACCATATAGGTTCCGTCTTTATGCCAGCCGTCATTCGTAGGCCCGGGGTTGAAGGCATTGGCGTACGGATCAATGACCAGGCATTTCAGCTGCCGCAGGATTGTGCCCTTTATCATGTTGGCAAGGTGAGCATCCTGGGATGCCAGCTGCACGTAATGCCAGACCTGAGCACCGGAGTCCCGGAGCCACATGGCCGGGATATCGCCGGTCCATACAAAAGTATCCGGAGTTCCATCTTCATCCTCGGAGTAATGGACAGTGGTATCGATGGTGTTTGGGAAACAGTTGATGAACATCTGCCGGAGTTTTGGATTCTCCAGAAGAGCGGCAGTTTTAGCAATGGTTTTCTCAACGGCTTCTGACATGAAAAGACGCTTTTCAGGAGTTGGACGCCGGTCTGGAGTCCCATTGAAAAAGTCCTCCCAGGCGTACCATACGGCAGGCTCCGGTCCCATTTCAAAGATGAGCGTTCCGCCTGCCTTAATATCGGCAAATTCGATGTAAGGCTTGGTATAAAGCTTTCCGTTCAGGTAAACGCGCTGAATATAGCGGTTGGTATCGCTTGTTGCAGGCGCTTCAACAGTGAAGGCGCCGCCGGAGACGGCAAGCTCGGCTTTCTTGAATAGCGGAGAGCCGAACCAGAAGCGCTTACTGGCAGGTTCCACCTGGTAGAAGCCAAGGGCTGACAGGATATACCAAGCACTCATCTGCCCTACATCTTCGTTGCCGGAAAGCCCGTCATAACCGGTGCCGTACTGCTCTGAGAGTATCTGACGCACCTTGTCGGCGGTCTTCCAAGGCTGCCCCATCATGGTATAGAAGTAGACGATATGGTGGCTGGGCTCATTACCGTGAACATATTGGCCGATAAGACCGGACATATCCGGAGGCGCCCCGGGGCCGAGGGTTTCAGGCGCGGTAAACAACGAATCCAAATGTTCCAGCGTGGCATTTCGGCCACCGAAACATTCCATAAGGCCGCTCAGGTCCTGTGGGATCAGCCATGTGTATTGCCAGGCATTGCCTTCGCAGTAGTCGTCTGAACGGTGTAGAGCATAGAAGGGATTGAACGGTGTGCGCCAGCCGCCATTGGAGGTACGGCCACGGACAAAGCCGGTTTCCGAATCGAAGAAGTTCCTCCAACTATGGCTCCTTTCAGTGAAGAAAGCAGCGTCTTCGGTATGCCCCAGCACCTCTGCCGCATGGGCCACGGCGGCATCGGCAATGGCATATTCCATATCATTGGCGCAGGCCTCTCCGTAGAGGTCACAGGGGATGTAGCCGTACCTTTTGCGGAGGTCCTGCCCGCGTTCATCCAGCATCACTGAGGCCTTGCAGGCCGCGTATGCACGTTCATAGTCAATTCCGGGAATTTGTTTCACAATGGCATCGGCCACGGCAATTACGCCGGGGTTCCCCACCATGCAGTCCGTCTCGCAGCCCATCAGGTGCCATACCGGGAGCTTTCCCTGCTTGTCGTATATGTCCAGCATAGTATTCACGACATCGGCCCGCAGCTCCGGGTGAATCATGTAGTAAAGCGGCATTGCCGCGCGGTAAGTATCCCAGAGGGAATAGGTTGTGTATGAAGGCCTTGTACCGATGTCCGAGAACAGCGACGGAGCTATCATCGTGTGATAAAGCGCGGTGTAGAATATCTTCCGGGCTTCGGCATCATCGGTGTCTATACGTACTTTGGATAAGGCGTTATTCCACTTGGCACGCGCTTCTTTACAGACGGCATCAAAGTCCCAGCCGGGAAGCTCAGCTTCCAGTGCGGCTTTGGCGGCCTCGCAGCTGCTGGGAGAGAGTGCCACCTTCAGAAGGACTTTTTCTCCGGCCTTCGCCGTAAAGGAGCACCGGGCGTACATGCTTTCTTCCTTCACGCTCACCGGCTTCGAGAAAACGGCATAGAAGTACTGCTTCTGGTCATTGGCCCAGCCCTTGGAGAAACGCCAGCCCTGGAGGGTCACATCGTCCACCACCTCGAAATGCGTGTCCGTGGCTTTGTCCCAGCATCCGCCGTTTTCGAGGTCGAAGACCAGCGCGGCATCGTCCGAAGCAGGGAATGTATAACGGTGCATGCCCACCCTCTCAGTGGCGGTCATTTCCGCAGTAATGCCGTAGCGGAGCAGAGGAACGCTGTAATAACCGGGCTCCGTAACCTCCTTGCTGCGTTCTGCATAGGACCACATTCCGTCACGGGAGTAGGTTACTTCACCCACAACCGGCATTACGGTGACATCGAACAGATCCCCGATGCCGGTGCCGGATAGATGGGTGTGGCTGAAGCCTATCACGGTTGAATCGGAGGCATGGTATCCCGATGTCCAGTCCCATTCCTGCGGAATGCTGGTAGGTCCAAGCTGCACCATCCCAAAAGGCACATTTGCTCCCACGAACACGTGCCCGTGCCCTCCGGAGCCGATGCGCGTGTCCACGTAAGAAACGAGGTCCGTTTCAGGCCTGGAAGTGCATGACATCAGGAGACTGCCGGTCAAGCCGGCAATGACGGCTGCAATGGCTGTCATTCTGAGCGTCCCTTTTGTCATTCTGAGCGAAGCGAAGAATCTCATATTATGCTGGTCTTTTTTGTAATGTTAACGATTTCAGGGATATAACCAAAGGCGAGCCCCGTGACAGTGTCTGCGCAGCCATAATAAACGGCTATCCGGCCGGAGTCAGGGTCATGCAGTGCGGCGCATGGGAAGGTCACGTTAGGGACATCACCGGTAAGTTCATAGATTTCCCGCGGGCTGATGAGATACTGCCCGCTACGGGCAATAACCTTCCAGGGCTCCTCCAGATCCAGGAGAGCACTTCCGAAAGCATACACGTAACCATTGCAGGAGCGTAGCACACCGTGATAGATAAGCAGCCATCCTTCCGATGTCTCTATCGGCACAGGGCCAGCACCAATCTTCATGCACTGCCATGCACTCACTTCAAACGGTGCCGGAGCCATCACATGCCTATGCCTGCCCCAGTACTCCATATCCGGGGACTCGCTGTAGAATATGTCCCCGAAAGCGGTATGACCGGTATCTGACGGTCTGGAGAGCATTGCAAACCTGCCTCCTATCTTACGGGGAAATAGAACGCCATTCCGGTTGTACGGAAGGAACGCGTTTTCCAGCTGGTGGAATGTCTTGAAATCATCTGTCCATGCAACGCCGATAGTGGGGCCATGATAGCCATTGCACCATGTGACGTAATAACGGTCATCGATGAACGTCACGCGCGGGTCATAGCCGTATACCCATTCCGCCACCTCAGGGTCAGCCCCCTCAAGGCGGATGGTTTCAGGGTTGATGTTCCAGTGGATGCCGTCGGCAGAAAATCCGGCATGGAGCGTCATCCTGCGGTTCTTGTCGTCCACACGGAAAACCCCGGCGAAACCGTCCTTGAACGGGACTACGGCGGAATTGAAGATGCTATTGCTCTCCAGTAGCAAGTCCCTTGGAATCACCGGATTACCGGAAAAGCGCCAGAGCGGGTCCGAGCAAGCGGAAGGTCTTTTCTCCCAGGGAATATTCGGCAGTGGAGTGCCTTTGATAATAAGATTGTCAATCATATAGTATGGTTATTAAGATTCTTCGCTACGCCCTTCGAGGCCCTTCGCTTCGTTCAGGGTGACATTCTCAGGGCAGGCTTCTGAATGACAGATTTCCCGCATCTTTGCAGTGGTCAGCGGATAAAAGGCCAGGCAGAGGGCTCCAAGAAGGGCACCGATGGACGGAATCCAGCTCATAAGGGCACGGATGGCAGAGAGCGTTTCGGGGGCCTGTACGGCAGCGGAACTGTCATAGCTGAACCATGCAAGCACCTGCAGCAGGAGAAAGCCTCCGAGGGCTCCGCCGAACTTCTGGGCCATGGATGAAGAAGAAAAGATGAGGCCGGTGGAAGCGCTTCCGGTTTTCCACTCGGACCATTCGGCAACATCGGCCATCATGGACCAGATAAGCGGAGCGCTGATGCCGATTCCGATGCAGATAAGCACCTGGCATACAATCAGTCCCCACATTCCGGCCGCCGTTGCCGGAAGGAACCATATGACAATGCTCACCGCCGCGATAAACAGCAGGCAAGAGATGAACGTTCCCTTCTTTCCGATGCGCGAGGAGATGGGCACTGCCAGCGCCACACCCGCCATCTGGGCAATCTCGCCGAGGGTGAGGAAAACTGCGCAGCTAAGAAGCGCTCCGGTTCCCAGAATATTGGCAAAGTAGTAGGCGGCAGCACCTCCCCGGATGGAGCCGAAGATCAGCTGCCCGATGCCGGCTCCTAGAAGCAGCCACCATGGTCCGTTCCGGAGCAGTGCGTTAAGGTCCTTGCCGATGGAAGAGGGCTTGGAATCGGCCGCAGGCTGCACCCTTTCCCTTGTCAGGGCGAAGCAGCCGATAAACAGCACGGCGCAAAGCCCGGCGATGATGGCAACGACGCCGGTCCACTGCCCGGGGGTAGCATCACCAACGCTTCCGGAAGAAATGCTCCGCTCGAAGAGCCAGAAGATGCCCATAGCGATGAAACTCCCTACATAGGCAAAGAACATCCGGAACGATGAGAAGACGGACTTCTCCCGGCTGTCGGAGGTCATCACCCCCAGCATGGCCCCGTAGGGCACGTTGATGGCCGTATAGACCGTCATCATGAGGATATAGGTCACATAGGCATAGACATGCTTGAAGCCGTAGGATGCATCCGGGGTGTAGAAGGACAGTATCCCCACCACGGCAAAGGGTACGGCAATCCACAGGAGCCAGGGACGGTATCGTCCCCAGCGGCTTCGGGTACGGTCGGCGATGAGGCCCATCACAGGGTCCGACACCGCGTCGTAGAGTTTGGTCACCAGCAGCAGAAGTGCCGCGTGTGCTGGACTGAGCCCGAAAACGTCCGAGTAGAATATGGGAAGATAATAGGAGAATATCTTCCAGAACATGCTGGAAGACATGTCCCCAAGGCCGTAGCCTATCTTTTCGCGGAGGGGTGAATGGGTATCAGAGGCCATTGTCTATATGTGTTATCAATATAAAGATACATAAGTGCCTCTGATTCGCCGTCCGGATTAAAAAATTCACTGGATGTTATGAATGAGCGCCGCAATGACGGCAATCTGCGGTCCGTAGTCCTTAAGGGCTTCGGAAAGGCGCTGCAGAACCCTTCTCAGCGTGTGGTCTATCTTGAATTCAGACACACCGAGTTCCTTGGAAATTTCCTTGTATGTTTTTCCTTCAAATTTCTTGAGGCGGAAGATCTCGCGGGCATCCTCGGGCATTTCGGCGAGCGTCTCCATGAGGATGTTAAAAATTTCGTGTTCGTAAACCTCGGAGATGCTGCTGTTTTCTATGGTCTGGGTGTAGAAATCCTCCAGCCCCTGCTCCACCTGGGCAATGTGTTCGTGAGCTTTGCGATGGATGGACGAGTCCCTCCGGTACCTGAGGCAGCCGTTTTTTACGGCCATGAAAAGATATCCCTGCATGTCCTGGACTTCGTCACGCTTTTCCCACACGGAAAGGATGGCCTCGCTCACGATATCCTTGGCCGCCTCCTCGTCGCGGACAAGCCCCTTTGCAAAGGCAACGAAAGTCTGTCTCTGCCTTGAGAGCAGAAATTCAATGACTTCTACTGATATGTCTTTGGCGGTGCTCATTTTGTCCCGGTATCACATCTTCGTAGAATCTGGAGTTCTCGTTATAAAACGGAGCATCCAATCTGCAAGCGGATTGGGAATGCTATAGAGGCCGCCGTTTTCCTGAAGGTTGTTCATTGAAATGCGTATGCGGTGTTCCGGTGCATATTTCTCCGTATATACAGACAGGCTCCTTCCGGCCGTATTGCCTTCTGCCTTCACCTCCAGAGGAATTACTTCGCCTGAGATATCTATGATAAATTCTATCTCGGCCCTTCCCTCGGAAGTCCAATAATAAGGTTTTTCTCCTCCTAACCGGGGTAGCAATGCCTGAAGAACGATATTCTCTGCCATCGCTCCCTTGAACTCGGTATAACCCGCATTGCGGTTTTGAATCACATCGGCCTTTACCCCGGCCAGACGACGAAGTAGACCGCAGTCACAGGCGTAAAGCTTGAAAGCCTCACGATCCTCGTAACCGCTAAGCGGAATGCTGGGTTTGGAGACATTGAATATCTGATACACTAGACCGGCATCCACAAGCCAGGTAAGGGCCGATTCATAGTCTTTTGCCCGGGAGCCAGTACGGATAACTTTGTAGATGAATTTGCGGTTTTCCTTGCTCAGCTGTGCAGGAAGGCTGTGCCAGACGGCGCGGATGCGGGTGACTTCCTGCGGCTGGGCATATTTGGAAAAATCCACTTCATCAAGGTTCAGGATATCCTGCAGGGCGGCATCAATTTCTGCCATTCCTGCGCCGTCAAGCATCAGGGATGCCGCTTCCGGCATACCTCCGCAAATCTGATAGCGCCGGTATTCCGATGAAAGCTTATTGAAAATGACGGTGGGCAGATGCTCCGGCGTCTGAAGATTCTCCACATAATCGAAGGTTGAAGGATCGGCCATCCGGAGGAACTCCCGGAAGGTTGCCGGATACATCTCAATTCTGTTGACCTTGCCCACAGGGACTTTCATATTCTTGCGTCTCACAGCCACGCCAAGAAGGGAGCCCGCCGCGATGATATGATACTCCGGAGCGTCCTCGCAGAAATACTTGAGCGAATTGAACGCTTCCTCGCTCTCCTGGATTTCATCGAAAAATATGAGTGTCCTGCCGGGAAGCAGAGGAACATCGCTGTAGGACTGGAGTTCCTTGATGACACGTGATGGTTCCTTGGAAATCTTGAAGGCGTCGATTATCTCCGGGCTGCGGTCCAGGTCGAATTTTACGAAAAATTCATAATCCGTCTTCCCGAACTGCTCCACGGCCCAGGTCTTCCCAATCTGCCTCGCTCCCTGAAGGAGCATGGGTTTCCGCCGGGGAGAATTTTTCCATTTCCGAAAGATCTCCAGAATATCTCGCTTAATGTTCATTTAATAAATAAGTGCCAAAATGTGCGCGATTATAACATTTTTCTGCGCTTGCCAGCAAATATAGTGTTATTCCTTGAAAGCACCAAATAATAATAACTGACAAAATGCAATTTTTTTCATTTTTCCCGGCGAATCTTCCGCACTTATGTATCTTTATAACTGTAACACGAAACTAAATTGATTCACAATGATACAAGTAGACGAGCTCTTGCTCAACAAATTCTTTATGGATGAGGCCTCCTCTGAGGAGATCTCCGCCATCCGAGAATGGGCCATGGCATCCGAAGAGAACAGGATGCGTTTCCGGAAGGCTTTCGACCTTTATGCCGCAACAACCCTTGCCGTGGCGCGGCTCCAGTCCCTTCCGGATGGGCTGCTCAGAAAGCGCCCGGAAAAGAAGAGACGAAATTTCTTACGCACAGCGCTTTGGACCGGCAGCGTTGCCGCTGCCATCGCCTTCGGAGTGTTCCTTTCCCGCAACACGGGCCTTCCTGGCGGAACGGCAAATGCCGCAGTGGTTCAGACACTCTCCACCGCTCAGGGCGAACGGGCTTCCCTCACGCTTGCCGACGGTACCCGGATTCATCTGAACGGAAAAAGTTCCCTTTCCTATCCGTCTGCATTCGGCAAGACAAGGGAGGTCTCCCTCAGCGGACAGGCCTATTTTGAAGTTGCCAAGGATGAGTCCCGGCCCTTCATCGTAAAAACCTGGCGTTATGAGGTGGAGGTGACCGGAACGGAGTTCGACGTTGTGGCCGACGAGGCCGCAGGACGCTTCTCGACAGTGCTCGTAAAAGGCGGCGTAAAAGTGCGGGATGAGTTGACCTCCTCCCGTCTTGACATGACGCCCGGACAGAGAGTAGTGGCCTCGGCGGACGGGTCCCTCACGCGGGCGAACCTTGCCGACAACGATGACCAGACCCAGTGGAACCGCGGCATAATCTCCTGCACCGGGATGAGTTTCGCGGAAGTCATGGCCGTCTTCGAGGACAGCTTCGGCGTAAGAATTGTCCTTCCGGAAGATAATATCCCCGAGAACAAGGCCTCTCGGCTGAAAGTGTACCGGAGCGCCGGTATCGAAAAGGCTTTCCGCGTGCTGCAGGCTGCAGGGACACACTTTACCTACAGCTATGATGCCGCCTCCGGAGCATACTATGTCAATTAAACAAATCTCAGCGATATGAAGAAACGGTTTCATTTCAAAATGCTGCCCCTATTGCTGCTTTCCGTATTCTTTCTGCTTCTTACAGCCTCTGAGACAACCTTGCGGGCGCAGTCCGTTGTGCGCCTGAGTCTCAGCCTGGAAGACGTGGAGCTCAAGAAGGCGGTCACCGTCATAGAAGGCAAGACGAACTACCTTTTCACCATCGGGGAAGGAGTAAACCTTAGCCAGAAGGTGACCGTGAAGGTGAGCGATGCTACCATCACGGAAGTTCTGGACCGGATGACACGCGGGACAGACCTTAGTTACAAGATTTCGGACCAGGTCATTGTCCTTACCGTGAAGCCTGCACCCCATTCCCGCACCCTCACCGGCAAGGTAACCGACCAGGGCGGCGAGCCCGTCATTGCGGCGGGAATCCTTGTGAAGGGAACAACCATCGGCACCACGACGGACATTGACGGAAATTTTACGCTTACCGTCCCCGGGGAGTATCTTGGGGGACGGCTTGTGTTTTCTTCCATCGGTTATGCCGATGAGGAAGTTTCCATCGGGAGGGGCAGCGTTTTCAACGTGATGCTCCGGGAAAGCGCGGTGGAACTGGAGGGGACGGTGGTGACGGCCCTTGGCATCCGCAGGGCGCAGAAGGCCCTTTCCTACAATGTCCAGGAAGTGAAGGCCGATGAGGTGACTACCGTAAAGGATGCGAACTTCATCAACAGCCTCTCCGGAAAGGTGGCGGGCGTCACTATCAATGCCAGCTCGTCTGGTGTGGGCGGTGCTTCGAAGGTGGTCCTCCGAGGCAACAAGTCCATCTCGCAGAGTTCCAACGCACTCTACGTGATTGACGGCGTGCCCATGTACAACTTCGGCGGAGGTGGCGGAACGGAGTTCGACTCCAAGGGCGCCACGGAAAGCATTGCCGACATCAACCCGGAGGACATCGAGAGCATCTCTGTCCTTACCGGTGCAGCTGCGGCCGCACTTTACGGTAGCGAAGCTGCCAATGGCGCCATCATGATTACTACCAAGAAGGGCAAGGCCGGAAAGATGAACGTAAGTTTCAGCAGCAACACGGAGTTCCTGAGCCCCTTCGTTCTTCCTGAGTTCCAGAGCCGGTACGGCACCGGACTTAATGGCAAATCCGGCGACCAGACCTTCAGCTGGGGAGCATACCTCCCGGAGAGCGCCCGGTACAACTACAGCCCCACGGACTTCTTTCAGACAGGTACGACCTATACCAATGCCTTCTCCCTTTCCGGCGGAACTGACAAGAACCAGACCTACTTCTCCGCAGCGGCGGTGAACTCCGACGGCATCATCCCCAACAACAAGTACGACCGATACAACTTCACTTTCCGCAATACCAGTTATTTCCTGAGTGACAAGCTCCGCCTGGACCTCAATGCCAGCTACATTGTCCAGAAGGACCAGAACATGACCAACCAGGGCGTGTATGCAAACCCCCTCACGGCCGTGTACCTCTTCCCCCGAGGCAACGACTTCTCCATCTATCAGTCCTACGAACGCTACAATCCAGGCACCAAGATGATGGAACAGTTCTGGAGCGACGCCCTTGCCGGAGACCTCCGCATGCAGAATCCATACTGGATTGCATACCGGAACCTCCGCAATAACGACAAGCACCGCTACATGGCAACCCTCTCAGTGAGTTACGACATCCTGAAGTGGCTCAACCTCAGCGGCCGCGTGAAGATAGACAACGCCTCCAACATCTACACCCAGAAGCTCTATGCAACCACCGAGCCCACCATCTCCGAGGGTGGCAGCAACGGCCATTACACCGAGGCCCGCACCGAGGATGCGCAGGTTTATGCCGATGTCATAGCCTCCGTGAACAAGACCTTCGGCGAGGACTGGAGCCTTAACGCCAACCTGGGTGCCTCCATCAACAACATCAAGACCAACACCATGCAGTATGGCGGCCCCATCCAGGAAAACGGCCTTGCAAACGTATTCAACGTGTTCGACCTTGACAACGTGAAATCCCGCGCCTCCAAGAGCGGTTGGAACGACGAGACGCAGTCCGTCTTTGCCAGCGTAGAAACCGGGTGGAAGAAGATGCTCTATCTCACCGTCACAGGCCGTAATGACTGGGCTTCCCAGCTTGCCGGTTCTTCCTCCATGAAAAAGGGCTTCTTCTACCCCAGCGTAGGTCTCTCATGGGTCCCCAGCATCCTTTGGGACATGGGTCCCGTGAACTACCTCAAGCTCAGGGGCTCCATTGCCGAGGTTGGTATGCCATACCCCAGGTTCCTCACCATGGAAACCTTCGAGTACGATGCCACCTCCCGCATCTGGAAGGACAAGACCCATTATCCCATCGGCGACCTCAAGCCTGAGAATACACGTACATACGAAATTGGCCTTGAGACCAGGCTCTGGCAGGACCTAAGCCTCAATGCTTCGTGGTATCTTGCCGACACCTACAACCAGACCTTCGATGCCCAGCTGCCTCCTTCATCGGCCTACAGTACGCTATACCTCCAGAGCGGAGCTGTCCGGAACACGGGAGTGGAACTCTCCGCAGGATATGGCCACACCTGGGGCAAGTTCAGCTGGGACAGCAACTTTACCTGGTCCTGGAACCGCAACCGCATTATGTCCCTTGCCGAGGATGCCGTAAATCCCGCTACCGGCGAGAAGCTTGACCTCCCGGAACTCAAGATAAAAGGCCTCGGCAAAGCCAACTACATTTACCGCACCGGCGGAACCCTCGGGGACCTTTACACTTCTTCGGGCATTGCCACCAATGAAAACGGATACATTGAGATAGATAATGAAGGAAGACCCCTTACGGCAGAGTATAGTGAGCCCGTCTATCTTGGTTCCGTATTCCCAAAATACAACCTTGCCTGGCGTAATGACTTCGACTTTGCAGGCGTGCACCTTGGCATCCTTTTCAGCGGTCGCATAGGCGGTATCTGCTACAGTGCCACCCAGGCCAACCTTGACTATTACGGAGTATCGGAAGCCTCCGCTGCCGCGCGTGATGCAGGCGGCGTGTTCATCAACGGCCGTGCATGGACAGATCCTCAAAAGTGGTATCAGATTATCGGGGCGCAGAATGGTTTGCCTATGTATTATAAATACAGCGCCACCAACTTCCGCCTTCAGGAACTCTCCCTGGGTTATACCCTTCCCGCCAAATGGTTCAAGAATGTGATGAGCGCAACGCTCTCCCTCGTCGGTAACAATCTGTGGATGATTTACTGCAAGGCCCCCTTCGACCCCGAGTCCGTGGCAACCACCGGCAACAACTACCAGGGCATCGACTACTTCATGATGCCCAGTCTCCGCCGCATAGGCTTCAATATGAAACTTAACTTTTAGGAGGGATGATGTATGAAAAATAAAAATGTCATTCTGAGCGCAGCGAAGAATCTCCTCCTCATAGCACTCCTCGCCACCGGCTGCACCGACCGCTTCGAGCACATGAACACCAACCCCAACCAGGTGACTGCAAAGCAGATGGAAGTGAAGAACTACCGCACCGGAACCAAGGTTACCAACCTGCAGAACATAGTGGTCCCGGTACAGGAGCACCTCTACCAGTTTGTGGAATGCCTGGCGGCCGGTCCTTACGCCGGATATGTAGGCGAAGCCAACACCTGGCAGAACCGATTCTCCACCTTCAACGAAGAGCAGAACTGGCGCAAGGCCCCCTTCACAGATGTCCTTACCCAGCTCTACGCCCCTTACAGGGCCATCCTTTCTGAAACTGATGACGAAGTGGTCCTTGCCTTCGCTCACCTCTTGCGGGTGGCCATCATCCACCGGGTTACGGACTGCTACGGTCCCATCCCACACAGCGACATCATAAAGAACGAAGGACTCTTTATCAAATACGACTCGCAGGAAGACGTCTACAAGCAGCTTTTCGAGGAACTGGACCTTGCCATAGCCGCCTTCAAGGCGGGTGAAGGACTGGACCCTTCCGGCTGGACCGCCTACGACAAGGTCTATTACGGCAACATGGCCCAGTGGCACCGCTTTGCCAATTCCTTGAAACTGAGAATGGCCATGCGTCTCAGCTATGTAAAGCCTGAGCTTGCCAAGGAAAAGGCAGCAGAGGCCATCGCAGCCGGAGTCATCGAGACCAATGCCGACAACGCCTTCATGCACGCCAGCGAAAACCGCGCGGCACTTATTTACAACGGCTGGAACGACCACCGCGTAGCGGCCGATATCCTCTCGTACATGAATGGTTATGAGGACCCTCGCCGCGAAAAAATGTTCACCGCCGTCGGTACCGGTGACGAAAAAGTCTTTGCCGGCGTAAGGGTGGGCAGCGTGGTAGACAGGGAAAAGTTCATCCCCGCCTACTCCAACATGATACTCTCTACGGATACACCCTATCTCTGGATGAACGCAGCTGAGGTCACCTTCCTCCGCTCCGAGTACGAGCTCCGCTGGGGCAGCGCCGAAACCGCAAAACAGCTGTATGAGCAGGCTATCACCCTCTCCTTCGAGGAAAAAGGCGCCAGCGGCTCTGCCGAATACATCGCCGATAACACTAAGATGCCTGAAGCCTATACCGATCCCCTCGGAGCCTGGAGCGTAAGCACCCGGCCGAGCACCGTGACCGTTGCATGGGATGATGCGGCAACTGACATCGAAGTAAACCTTGAGAAAATCATCACCCAGAAATGGATTGCCATCTTCCCGCTTGGCGTCGAGGGCTGGAGTGAATACCGCCGCACCGGTTATCCCAAACTCTTTGATGCAGCACAGGACCTCTCCGGAGGCGCCGTAAATGTGAAACATCACGCAAGAAGGCTCCGTTACCCCGTGGAGGAAGGCAGCCAGAACAAGGAAAACTACCTTGAAGCGGTCTCCATCCTCAACCGTGAAGCCACGGGAGACCAGAGCCTAAGCGGTGACGAATACAGCACCCGCCTCTGGTGGGATGTCAAACCTTTTAACGACTGAGCGCCATGAAAAAGACCATATTAATATTGATGTCAATTCTGGCCCTTGCCTCTTGCTCCAAGTGGACTTCCACCCAGGCCGAAGATGTGAGAATACTCCGCCCTGACGAGCAGAACCCCAAACTTTGGGAGAAATACACCACCATGCTTCGGGACTATAAGGCACGGGATCATTATCTGTTCTATGCCCGCTTTGACAACGGTGCGGAAAAGCCTACCCGCGAAAGCGCCTTCATGCGCTCCCTTCCGGACAGTCTGGACTTCGTGAGCCTCACAAATGCCGATAACTTCTCTGCCTTTGACAGAGAAGACATGACTTGGATGGAAAGCCTTGGAACCAAGGTCCTTTACCAGATAGACCTTGACAAGAAGGCCTTCACCGAAACCACGGCGCTTGGTGCCTACCTTGACAGGGTAATCGCCTCCGTAAAGGAAAACGGCCTGAACGGTTACTCCTTCACGGCAACTTGGAAACTGGGCAATGCACAGAATGATGCCCTTGCCGCCGCGCTTGTCACCAAACTGGACGCAGCAAAGGAAGCAGGGCAGTACCTTGTCTTCGAGGGCAATCCCAAGTTTGTTCCGGCAGATTACCGTGACAAGGTGGACTATTACGTCCTTGACAGCGAAGACACCGCCTATGCACAGGACCTTCGCTTTCAGATTCTCACGGCAACCGACTACGCCGGCATCCCTGCCTCCAGGCTTCTTCTGGGCTCGGACATGGACGGCACCATCCAGAACGAGGAACGCGAAAAGTGCCATGACGTAGAGGAACTCGCAAAGAGAGTAGTCTCCTTTGGTCCCCTTGCCGGCCTTGGCATCACAAACATCGCCTCCGACTACTATTCCTACTCCGGCAACTATGTCATAACACGTGCTGCCATAGAGCTTCTTAATCCTTCTCACTAATGTCATTCTGAACGATGTGAAGAATCTAATACCTTGAATATGAGAAAGATTTTCAAATACATAACACCTTTGATCCTGCTCGCAAGTTGCAATCGCTTCGACATCAAGGAACACACCTTTCCCAACTCCGTCTATCTGGATGTGAGCGCCACGGATCAGGTGCAGCTTACCACCTTCTCCAATAACGTCCCCACGCTCTCCAAGGACATCACCGTTACCCTGGCCTATCCCTCTGACAAGGATGTCACGGCTACCGTCGCAGTGGATGAGAGCCTTGTTGCCGCCTACAACGAGAAGCACGGTACAAGCTGGGAATTGATCCCCGCAAAGTACCTGGACTTCAAGAGTAAGGACGTGACCATCCCTGCCGGAAAGACTACTTCAGAAACCGTCACCGTAGCCCTAAAGGGGCTCACCGGTGAAGGTGAAGCGCAGGAAGGAGCCCTCACAATAGATGAGACCTACCTCCTTCCGGTGAGAATTACTGCTTCCAACATGGTAATTATGTCTTCCAGCGCCATTGCCTACTACGTAGTAAAGCGCTCCAGCGCCATAACCGTAGCGGCCTCCCTCCACGACAACTGGATAAACTTCCCGCTGCTTGACGTTGCAGGGAGCCCCCAGGCTGCCGCCTACAACGGCCTTACCGCCGTTACCTACGAGGCCCTTATCTTCTTGGATCAGTTTGATCTCACCAACGATTTCGGTCACTGCGACATCTCCACGGTGATGGGCGTTGAGCAGTATCTTCTGATGCGAATTGGTGATGCCAGCTTTGAGCGTCAGCAGATTCAGTTTGACGGCTCCGGTGGCGGTTCCGCTTTCGGTAAATACCCGGCGAGTGATGCCACCAAGAAGCTTTACGATGGCCAGTGGTATCACGTTGCCTGCACCTACGACCAGGCTACCCGCATCGTAAGAGTCTATGTGAACGGCAAGATTCAGAGCGAGGGAACCGAACTGGGCATTTCTGTCCAAAGCGATGACAATAAGATAAACCTTGCCCAGCGGGCTCTTGGCGCTGCCGAAGCCTATCAGTTCTTCATCGGTAAGTCCTACAACGACTTCCGTCCCCTCCAGGGCAAGATTGCCGAGGCTCGCGTATGGTCCGTGGCCCGGACCCCTGAGGAAATATGGGAGAACATGTACCGTATCAAGAACCCCAAAGACCTTCCCGAACTTATCGGCTACTGGAAGTTCGATGAAGGGAAAGGAAATACCATCAAGGATTACTCCATGTACGGAAACGACGGCGTTGCTGAAAAAGACATCGTCTGGCCTTCCGGCATTGAGATTCCCGAAATAAACAAAACGGAGGAATAGCGTATGAAAAAGAATAATCTCATACAGAACGCGCACACAGTCATTCTGAGCGCCCACCGTGTCATTCTGAGCGCTGCGAAGAATCTCTTCCTTACCGTCTTCGCCATTGGCCTTTTCGCCTCCTGCCAAAAGGAACTTGCGACGGAAGTGACCGGTGGAAAACTGAAGAATGAGGCGCAACTGGATGCTGCACCGGCACTGACACTCAGAAGTCCGAAATCCGCTGATGGTGTGGTTAATGTATTGATAACTCAAGGTGCGGGATTTGTTTCAGAACGTATTTTTGTGACCGCCAACAGGCCTTCAGACCTCGTGCAGACGATTATCCTGCAGGCGGATACAACTCTGGCTGAAGCTTACCGTAAAAAGACGGGTATTGATTTCAAAGTGCTGCCTGAAGCATTCTATAAGTTCGATGGTGGAAGTATCATTGAATTGGACAAGGATGCCACCACATCTTCTTCCGAACTGCTGAAGATTTATGCGACCAATACAATGGGTGCAAAACTGGAGGCGGGAAGGTATCTGTTACCCATAGTTGCAAATTCCTCCGCAAGAAGGATTCCTACCACCTTATATTATGATGTCTTGATTAGGGAGCCATTTGAGGGGGATGCGGAATTGTATGAAGGGGAAGACGCGTTCTTTATCTTTTATATTAACACCGAGTATTATGATCCTCGTTTGGTGACAGATTATTATATGAAGAAAATGACACGGTCCAGAGAAGAAATATGGTATAACACCATCGGGAATATTATCAATCTTAAAACAATAACGCTTATACCCGATGAGCAATCAGGCCGTGTCATTCTTAACTTGGGAACTGATATGAGATATGTGCTAGACCATGCTTCAAAATATATCTTACCTCTACAAGAACAAGGGCGTAAAGTCTGTATAAGTATTGATGGCTCTAATAAAGGAGTTGGTTTTTGTAACCTAACAGATTCACAAATTGATGATTTGGCCCGACAGGTTTCTGCCACCATTTCTTACTATCATCTTGATGGTGTCAATTTATGGGATAAGAATATAGGGTATGGGAAGAATGGGTTCCCTCCATTTAATACAACGTCTTATCCAAAATTTATTAAAACCTTGAGAACATATTTAGGAGACAGTTTATTATTGACAGTAACAGACTATGAGAAACCAACAGAGTATTTTTGGGATGCTGATGCAACAGAAGGTATTGAAGTTGGCCGCTATATAGACTATGCATGGTCCGGGTATAATATCCGGGAGGAGGGTTATCAAATCATAGATCCATATCATCAAGGGGAGGCTATGATTTCTGCAAAACATCCAAGAATGCCTATTCTGGGTTTGGATTCTTCAAGGTATATCTGTATTAACGCTCCGTGGGAGGGTAATACCGATGTATCAATAATTAATCAAACCACAAAAGATATTTTGGCATGGAAGGAAGCCGGATATAAAAACAACAACATTTGTTTATTTGAGGATTTAAGAACCGTCTTGCAAGATCAGCTTGAGGGCAAATGGGACCTAAGCACTTTTACACGTCTACTTGCAGATGATCGTGAATCATGTCGTTATGTCTTTGATATGAGTCATTTATCAATTATTGATGGTGAAATCAGTTATAATAAGTGGCTTAAAGATTGGTAAAAGTAACATTCTATCATATTCCCATATTTTATTAACACTTAATTCAAAAAACATGAAAAAGATTTTCAATTATTTCGCTATTGCCATCAGCGCATTTGCGATGCTTTCTTGTAACAAGGAAGCTGCCCCCATTATTTCCGGCTCTTACGAAAACGATTCCAACAATCC
>JAFRPW010000018.1 GCA_017428945.1 Bacteroidales bacterium
CCATAGCACGGTACCAAAGGCGATGGCCAGTGAAATGATGACCGCCACCACAAAGACCCAGCCGTAGTTCTCAACACGGTACGCAAACCGCTCCAGATACACCCTTGCGGCCCAGACGGCCAGCGGGATACCGATGGCGCAGGCAATGCCGGTCAAAACCATATAGCTACGGACGTTCCTCCATGTCTCGTGCGAGACATCAGAGCCAAAAACCTTCCTCACGGCAATCTGTTTGGTGTTCTCATCGGCAAAGTAGGTGCTCATGGCCAGCAGGCCCAGCAGGGATATCAATACCGCCAGGATCGCGAAGAGTTCCACAAGTCGCAGCGTTCTCTTGACAGGAGCCAGCATCTTCTTGTTGATATCACGCACAAAGCCATATCGCCAAGCCGGTTCTTCCACGCCGGCCGTTTCCAGACGATACTCCCGGTAGGCCTGCCGGATGGCTTTTTCGTAAGATTCGTCCTCTCCTGTAGTGCCGATGAGCATGCAGTTGGAATACCTGAGTTCTTCGGCCCGGGTCACGATGACGCCGCCATTCGGATTCTGACTGCTCTCGGAGGCTGGCCGGGTGGGAAAATCCGTCACCACGCCGCCTATAAACTCCGGCTGGGCGCCGTTCATATTGATTCTCCGCGGGAATACCGTGGAGGTATCCGATACTGCGGCGGCATTGAAAGCACTGCGGCTCATCCAGAGCGAATGTGTGAGCGGATGGCCGAAGTCTTCCTCAACCTCCAGTCCCAGCAGTTTGAAATAAGTGGAATCGCAGAGGATGACGGGCATATCCACGTGATGCTCCTCGTCCACCTTGATACCCATCGTCATATTGATGAGGCCCGGGATGCCGCGCCCTACGCCTGCCTTTGTCACAAAAGGCAATGCCTCCACCTTGTCCTTGAAGAGCTTCATCATGTCGTAGTTCTGGGCGGAGTACTCAATATAATAGCGATTCTCCGAGGCTGCGTGCATCGGCCGGGTGAGCATATGGCGCATCTGCCCTTCCATCACCAGCGCCAGGGCTATCAGGAACACCGACAGGACGTTCTGCACCACGATGAAGACCTTGCTCAGTACCATCTTGTTACGGCGCCGGAGAGTGCCCTTGATCACATCGATGGGTTCGTAGCGCGAGGCGACAATAGCCGGTAGCAGGCCGCAAATGGTGCCCAGCAGCAGAATGCCGGCAATGTACGCCAGGATATACCCCGGTGTCATCATGAAGGACAGCCTTACACTGGTATCGCCGATGCCCAGCATCAGCTCGTCCGGGTCGCCTGTGGAAACCAGGCTGTTCATCATAGGCGCCAGCAAATCGGCCAACAGCAGCGCCGCGCCGAAGCAGACAGCGGTGAAAGCTACGGATTCGCCGATGTACTTCCACAGGATGCCGGTTTTGTCGGCCCCCAGCAGCCTCCGCGTGGCCATTTCCTTAGCCCGTTTGCCTGTAAGTGCGAGACTCAGGTTCACATAATTGAAGATGGCCGACAGTAATAGCAGGAGTACAACCACCGTCAGGAGCCTGAGCATCTGGGCATTGCCCTGCCGGGTAAGCCCGTTGCTGTTGCCAGTAGTGAAGAAAGCTTCATCCATCCGGTACGCTTTCCACGCGTTCACCTTTTCCGAGCTCCAAATGGGGTCATAATTCTTGTGCAGCAGTGCACTCACTTTGTTCCGCACATCGGCGGGGTCGGCATCTTCTCGTACCCGGAACCAGGTGGTGTAGTTGCCGATGCTGCCGAAGTTCCGTTCCCCCTTTGCAGCCCAGGTTCCCGAGATATGCGTAATGATGTCGTAGGGCATGAAGAAGGTGCCGTCAAAGTCGGCAAAGATGCCTTTGATGGTCCGGTCCGATTGATCCACGTTGATGACTTTCCCAATGAGGTTATCGCCATCCACGGAAAGTCTTCTCGCCAGAGATTCACTGATGAGGATGTCCTCCTTCCCGACAAAATCTTCCGCACTTCCTTCTACCAGACGATATTCTGGGAACACCTTGAAGAAGTCGGCATCGGCCTCCATTCCGGAGCACTGGAGGAGCTGGTCATCCTGGCGAATGAGCGGCTGCCACAGCATGGCGGCACGGGTTGCCGCCTGGACCTCCGGGATGTTCATCTCCAGCTCTTCCTTATCCCAATAGGTCAGGCCCAGGAACTCATTGGTTCCCAGCACGAAGGTGCGCTTCCACTGCGGCGACTCGTGCGCCACTTCATACTGCTGCACCACATAGCTGCCAATCAGGATCACAAACGCCAGACTCACGGCCAGTCCCACCGCCTCTATGGCGGTGTAGAGTTTATTGCGGGATAGGAATTTCAGATAACTTTTCATTCTGTTTCTTTTTTCGTCATTCCCGGCTTGACCGGGAATCTCTTATTGCTTATATTTGTGACGGACTAAAGATTGATAGATATGAGTGAAGATTTGATGATTGTCCAAAATCTGATTTATGAGATTCGTGGGCAGAAAGTAATGCTGGATTTTGATCTAGCAAGATTGTACCAGGTAAAGACAGGAGAACTAAACCAATCGGTGAAACGTAATATCAAACGATTCCCTCCGGATTATATGTTCCAGTTGACGCCAGAAGAAGTCAAAATGATGTCACAAATTGTGATATCATCGAAAAGAAAGGCATCTGCGCCTCCTTTCGCCTTCACGGAGCAGGGTGTAGCCATGCTGTCCGGACTACTGAAGAGCGATGTCGCCATTGCTGCCAACATTGCCATCATGCGTGCCTTCGTGCAGGTAAGGGAATACCTTCTTGCTGCCTCGTCGCTCTCTGCAGAAGTCAAGGAACTCAGAGCGAAGGTTGATTTGCTGGCACTCCAGCGTGAAGATGATTTGGGCGCTGTCAATGACCTCTCCGAAGACGTTCGGAAGGACATTGACAACCTGTACCTTGCCATCGGAGAACTGTCTTCCCGAATGGAGGAAAAGAAGGCGGAACCCCGGAGGAAAATCGGTTTCCAGCAAAATATGGAGGACTGATCTGTCATTCTGAGCACTAGCGAAGACTCTATTCTTTTTTCAGCTCTAACGCCGGGTTGGTCCTGGCCGCCTTCAATACCTGCCATATAACGGAAACAAAGGCGATAAGGCCGGTGAGCAGCACGGCCAGCACGAAGATCCACCAATAGCCTTCCAGCTTGTAAATGAAATCCTTGAGGTATTCCTGCGCGGCATAGACCGCAATCGGAATGCCGATGACGCAGGCAATCCCTACCAGCACCATGTACTCACGTATCGTTCTCTGCGCCTCCGTGTCCACCGTTCCCCCGAAAACCTTCCGCACGGCAATGTCGCGGCTCTTTTCATCGGCGTAATAGGTACTCATGGCCACAAGCCCCAGAAGAGCGATGAGGATGGAAAGGAGCATAAAAATCTCCACCAGACGCATGTTGTTGCGGGCCGGTTTCCAGTCCTCCGCGATATTCTCGTCAATCCAGAATGCTAAGTTCCCGTAAATCGGCTTGCCCTTGATGTAGTTATCGTAAGCTTCCATGATCTGCGCTTTCGCCGCTTTCCGGTCCGGGGTGGTTTCTATGACCCATCCGGCGAAAGGAATGTCATCAGAGCGCATCAGCGAAACGATGGCATAATCTTCTTCTCCAATATTGGCGTTGTTGGTCGGAAAAGATTTGAAAATGCCGGCTACCTGCTCGCATCCCTTCGTCCGTCTGCTCAGCGTGCCGCTGATGTCATGATAGTCCGAATCGAAACCGGTGGCGGTAAAACTGTTGTCCGAGAACCATACACTATTGAATTGTGGCACATGGAAGTCCTCCAAGATTTCAAATCCGAACATCGAGAATGCGGTACTGTCCATCCTGATCAGTTTGTAAAG
>JAFRPW010000019.1 GCA_017428945.1 Bacteroidales bacterium
CCATAGCACGGTACCAAAGGCGATGGCCAGTGAAATGATGACCGCCACCACAAAGACCCAGCCGTAGTTCTCAACACGGTACGCAAACCGCTCCAGATACACCCTTGCGGCCCAGACGGCCAGCGGGATACCGATGGCGCAAGCAATGCCTGTCAGAACCATATAACTACGAACATTTCTCCAGGTCTCACTGCTCACATCGGCGCCAAATACCTTTCTCACGGCAATCTGCTTGGTGTTCTCATCAGCAAAGTAGGTGCTCATGGCTAACAGGCCCAGGAGAGAGATGAGCATTGCAAGAACCGCAAAGAGTTCCACCAGGCGGAGAGTCCTCCGAACAGGAGCCAGCATTTTCCTGTTGATGTCACGCACAAAGCCGTACCGCCAGGCGGGTTCTTCCACACCGGAGGTTTCCAGCCGGTATTCCCTGTAAGCCTGCCGGATGGCCTTGTCGTAAGATTCGTCCTCTCCCGTGGTGCCGATGAGCATGCAGTTGGCATACCGAAGCTCTTCGGCCCGGGTTACGATGACGCCGCCATTAGGATTGCTTTCGCCCTCTGAGGCGGGCCGGGTGGGAAAATCCGTCACAACGCCGCCGATGAACTCCGGTTGGGCACCGTTCATATTGATTCTCCTGGGGAATACGGTAGATGTGTCAGATACCGCGGCGGCATTGAAGGCACTTCGGCTCATCCAAAGCGAATGCGTCAGCGGATGTCCGAAATCTTCCTCCACCTCCAGTCCCAGCAGCTTGAAATAGGTGGAATCGCAAATGATGATGGGCATATCTACGCGATGCTCCTCGTCCACCTTGACACCCATGGTCATATTGATGAGCCCCGGGATACCGCGTCCCACGCCAGACTTTGTCACGAAAGGCAGCTGTTCCACCTTGTCCTTGAAGAGCTTCATCGCGTCATAGTTCTGGGCGGAGTACTCGATGTAGTATAGATTCTCCGTGGCAGAATGCATCGGCCGGGTGAGCATGTGACGCATCTGGACCTCCATCACCAGCGCCAGGGCAATCAGGAATACCGACAAGACGTTCTGCACTACGATGAACACCTTACTCAGAACCATCTTGTTGCGGCGCCGGAGCGTGCCTTTAATGACGTCGATGGGCTGATAACGGGAAGCGGCAAAGGCAGGGAGCAGCCCGTTGATCACGCCCAGAACCACAATGCCGGCAATGTAGGCCAGGATATACCCCGGCGTCATCATAAAGGAGAGCCTTACGCTGGTGTCTCCGATGCCCAGCATCAGTTCATCCGGGTCGCCGGTGGAAACCAGGCTGTTCATCATGGGCGCCAGCAAATCGGCCAGCAGAAGCGCAGCGGCGAAGCAGACGGCGGTGAAGGCAACGGATTCGCCGATGTACTTCCACAGGATACCGGTTTTTTCGGCTCCAAGAAGCCTCCGGGTGGCCATTTCCTTAGACCGCTTGCCGGTCAGCGCGAGGCTCAGGTTCACATAGTTGAAAACAGCACTGAGCAGGAGCAGAAGTACGACGATTGTCAGGAGTTTGAGCATCTGGGTGTTGCCCTGCCGTGTTAGTCCATTGCTGTTCCCTGTGGAAAAGAAGGCCTCGTCCATCCGGTAAGCCCTCCAGGAATCCACCTTCTCTTCACTCCAGATAGCGTCGTAGTTCTTGTGCAGCAATGCTTTCACTTTGGCCCTCACATCGGCAGGATCCGCATCTTCGCGGGCACGAAACCAGGTGGTATAGTTGCCGATACTGCCGAAGTTACGCTCCTGCTCAGCGGCCCAAGTTGCCGAGATATGCGTAATGATGTCGTAGGGCATGAAGTATGTACCGTCAAAATCGGCAAAAACGCCTTTGATGGTTCGCTCCGATTGGTCGACGTTGATGACTCTCCCAATGAGGTTATCACCATCCACGGAAAGTTTCCTCGCCAGGGACTCACTGATAAGGACATCGTCCTTCCCGACAAAGCTATCGGCGCTCCCTTCGATTATCCGATATTGTGGGAACACCTTGAAGAAGTCGGCATCGGTCTCCATACCGGCGCATTGGAGCAGCTGATCGCCTTCGCGGATGAGCGGCTGCCACAGCATGGCAACATGGGTTGCTGCCTGGACCTCCGGGATGTTCATCTCCAGCTCCTCCTTGTCCCAATAGGTCAGGCCCAGAAACTCGTTGGTTCCCAGTACAAACGTGCGCTTCCACTCCTGTGACTCGTGCGCCACATCATACTGTTGTACCACATAGCTGCCAATCAGAATCACGAACGCCAAACTCACCGCCAGTCCCACCGCTTCGATGACGGTGTATAGCTTGTTGCGGGACAGGAACTTCAGAAAACTCTTCATACTACTCGTTCTTTAACGATTCCACCGGATTGGCTCGGGCGATCCTCAGGCAGTTCAGCACTACTACGCCCAGCACAATCAGCAATACCAGGAGCGCACCGCCGATGAAATACAGCGGATTCAAGGACACCTTTTCGGCAAACTGCTCCAGCCACTTGCGAGCCACGAAGAAGGCACCGATGCAGGCTATCACGGCCATCACTCCGGACAGCTTCAAGATATCCACGGCAAAGACGCTCAGGATGTCTCGGGTGGTGGCGCCATTGATCTTCCTGACGGCCATCTCTTTGCTCCTGCGAAGGCTCTCGTCCCGGATGAAGCCGATGAGACCAAGTAGTGCGATCAGCAGGCTGAACACAGCGCCGATGGCCATTGTATTCCGCATCTTCTTGCTGTCGGCGTATGCCGCCCGCATCTGCTCCTCGTAGGACAGGATGTTGATTTCCCGGCCCTCCAAGGCCTGCTCCAGCGCCTGACGCACTTTTGGTAGCGCCTCTGGCCGCACCTTGAAGAAAGTGTGCGGCATCCAGGAACTCATCGAGCCGATTTCTCCATAGAACAGCGCGCTGGGGCGCGGATCCACGCCGGTCAGGTTACCGATAAGATAGCTCTTATACACACCGGAGATGGTGAAATAACGCCTTTCCGTATCGCTCGAACGGTCGTGTCCGGTAATAAACACCTGCTTGCCCACGGCGCCGTCGCTCCAGTCCGTAAACTCCGCCATCTTGGTCACAAACTTCTCA
>JAFRPW010000020.1 GCA_017428945.1 Bacteroidales bacterium
ATGAGGTAACATACCCTCGTTGATTCTTGAGATTGAATGTCTCCGGGAAACCGCCCTTGCGCAGATATTCATCGAATGCAACCTTAATGAATGCCTGGTTTTTGGTAGAGAGGTCTTTCGGGTCCAGCCCTTTCATCCAGCAGTACTCCTCAAATGAGAATGGATAAAGCGTGATTTCGTTATATCGGCCGGTCATGTGGGTGGCCAGATCAGAACTGAGGAGCTTTGCGTTGGAACCCGTAAGGACGATGTGCATCTTCTGACGGAGCAGCCGATTTACAAATAGATGCCAACCTTTTACGTTCTGAGCCTCGTCCAGGAACAGGTAATCGAAATCGCCATAGACCATATATGCTGCCTCCAGAACAGTATTCAGGTCCTTCCTCTCCAGGCCTTCCAAATTTTCATCATCGAAATCCACGTACCCGAACTTCTTGCCGGACTGGACCAGCGCCTTGAGGCAGAGCATGGACTTTCCGCTTCGACGAACGCCGATGACCACCTGGGCCAGCGGGCTGTCCAACTCAAACTGGCGCTCCTCCCTGCGTGGGCAGAGGGTGTTTATATCTATCTTTTCAAGTTCTTTTTTCTGGTCCGTGAGTATCCGGACGATTTCGTACAAGTCCATGGCAAAAGCGTCTTAACTGCGGCAAAGATAGCAATTCTTTTTGAGAAAAGTGCGGTATTCCGTCGTTTTTCGGATTACAAAGTGCGATAAATCAGATTTCATTGTGTTACAAAGTGCGGTAAACCATATATCGCAAAAATAATTTTGTTTATTGTAAAAAATATGTTTACATTTGTGGTGCAATAATGATTGTGTTATGATTGTAGTCTCATTCTTCTCGGCCAAAGGTGGCACGGGCAAAACGACATTCAACATGTCGATGGCCTCCTTCCTCAAGTACCATTTAGGAAAGGCAGTCATCATGCTGGATGCCGACACTCCGGAATACAACCTGTACAACAGCCGCGTGCGGGAAGTGGACTACAAACGCAAAAACGGAGGCATTGATGAATCGGCGCTGTACCCTGTATGGAAAGTGCTGGACGTTACTCCGGAAGGAATAGAATCCCTGGCAGGAAAACTGGATGCATTGCGTGGCAGCGTGGATTATGTCCTGATAGACTTCCCGGGTTCCTGCGTGAAAGATGATGCTATCTGGACTTTCGCCCGGAGGGGCGTGCTGGATCTGGTGGTCATTCCCGTAGACATGGACCCCATGGTGTTGGCGTCGGCCCTACAGCTGGCCGAAATATTCACGCACACCGGCCAGAAGGTGCTCTTATTCTTCAACAAGGTGCACGGCAAGATTCCCTCCGAGAAATACGATGCCGTGGCGGAACTCTTCCGTTCACGCGGATTCCGGATGTCGGAGTGCCGCATCAAAAACGCCCTGGCAATGAGCCGCGACGCGGAGAGCGGGAGCAACTACCTTCGCAGCACAATCTGTTTCCCGGAAAAGACCGTGCGGGATCTGAACCCGCAACTGATAGACCTGTTCAAAGAGGTGATTGGATATGAGAAGAGAGAAAAGACACAGGCAGAAGGTACCGTTCCGATCTGACCCTTCGGAGCCTGACATATCGGATATCATTCCCGTCGTCGAGTACACGCCCATCGTAGTGCCCGAGCGATTGCGGGTAGAAACCCCTTTCGAGGCCGATGACGAAGCGGCGGCGACGGAGGAACTCATCAACGAGCAGCGGCTCAATGATGACGCGAAAGCATTCAACCAAATACTAAACGCATAAGTGATGAAGAATTGTGGAGAGAGATATGCGGCGTGTGGCGTCCTGGGCCTTGCCGTGAGCATCTCGGCATCGGCACAGGATGCCATTTCGTTTTTGAACGAGGCGAACTCGCAGATCCGTTCGGCGGGTTCCATTATCTACCAGGTAGTTATAGCAGTGCTCGCCATCGTGGCCATCGTGTCGCTGATTACGGTGGGCATTAAGATGTACTCCGGTGACCAGGAGAGCGCCCAGAAGGCCCTCGGATGGTGCGGAGGCATGGTTTTCTGCATCATCGCGGCCCTCGTGCTGAAAAACTTCATCGGGCTATGAGGTGCAGGGTGTATCGCAATCTGGACCGGCCTTTCACCTTCCTGGGTGTCAAGGGCCGATACATTCCGGTGGCCCTCATCGGGCTGCTTGGAATCGTGGTCACGGCGGTCGTAGTAGGTGCTGCGCTGGGGACCTTCGCCGGTCTTGCATCGGCCGTGGTGCTCATCGTGGGCGGCTATCTGGCCTTGCTGGAGATTCAGCAGCGCTATGGTGAGAAGGGCGTTTCCCGCTTCATCGCCGGGAAACGCCTTCCGAAATTCATTTTAATCCGGTCGAAGGTATGGAGCAGGTAGACATCAGAGACAACTTCCCCGTGATGAACGGCGGGGACGGCGTTATCCTCTCGAAGAGGGGTGACATCTGCGTGGGCTGGGAGGTGCAACTGCCTCCGGCATTCCGCTGCAATGAGGAGAAATACGACTCCCTGATTGCCTCGATGGCTGGAGCTATTGCGCTCCTGCCGGACTATACCATTGTCCACAAGCAGGACATTTTCATGCGGAAGCACTATGTTTCCGCGCCTGCGAAGGGCTTTCTGGAAAAGGCCTATGAGGAGCACTTTGACGGCCGAGAATACATGGACCACCGGTGCCTGCTCTGGCTGTCCTTCTCATCGAAAAAGAACGTCAGGGGCAGCTCCAGCGGCCTTTTGGGGATGCCCAGCGCGGGCCTTCCCAAGCCTGCCGAGGTTGCCCGACTGCTCTCTTCGGCCGACCAGTTCGGGACTATGCTGGCAGGCAATAGCCTGCTTTCGCTGCGGCGCCTGACCGAAGAGGACATCTTCGGCGGCGAGCGCCCCGGCATCCTGCAGGACTACCTGAACTTCACGGACGGTGGGGCCGATGTACTGAGCGACATGCAGGTGGCCCCGGACAGCATCCGCGTGGGCGATAAGACCATTGCCTGCCATCTGTTTGCTGACCTGGACCAGCTGCCCGGCGAGGTGGCTTCCAGCCGCCGGGACCGGGACCTCAGTACGGAAAACTCCGTCGTTTCCCTGTCCTACCTGCACGAGATTGGCCAGGCGCTGGACTGCGAGCACGTGGTCAACTGGTACTGTGTGAAGGAACCACTCAAAGACATTCACGGCATCCTGGATTCCAAGCGCCGACAGATGCAGTCCATGAGCGCACGGAACGCAGAGAACCGCAAGTACGCCGAGGAAATCAACGAGTATCTGGAGACGGCGGCCGTGCAGCAGATGAGCACCGTCAGATGCCATCTGAACGTGCTTTCCGCCGGGGATTCCGACCGGGTGACTTCTGCCATATCCAAGCTGGGTGTCACCCCTGTCAGGGACATCGCCAATGCGCCAGCGCAGTTCTGGACTTCCATCCCGGGGAACGAATCCGGCCTTGCATTCAGCGAGTATATGACAATGGAGCTGAACAGCGCCCTGTGTCTGAATATTTATGACGGATTCGACACGGGCATTGCCGACGGCGTTCTCAAAATGAGCGACCGCATCCGGCTGGTCCCGCAGCGATTCGACATTCAGGAAAAGGCCTTGGATGCAGGGTTGATTGAGAACTACAACGTATTCCTGCTGGGGCCGTCCGGCTCCGGCAAGTCCTTCTTTATGAACAAGTACCTGCGCAGCTGCTACGTAGCTGGGCAGCACTGTTTCCTGATTGACGTGGGCGATTCTTATCGC
>JAFRPW010000008.1 GCA_017428945.1 Bacteroidales bacterium
CCCTTAGGTCCTCCCTTAGGGCGGGAATATTCTGCAATCAAATCCAAAACAATACATGCTTATGAACGAAAAACAATTCTACACCTCACCTGAGGTGGACATCCTCGTGGTACGATTCGAGGAAAACATCCTATCCGGTCAAGGATCTTCTCCGGATGATCCTGGTAGCCAGTATGGCTTCTAATCAATAGGAGGACAGAACGATGAATAGAATCATCTCAAGACTCTTTTCAAAGGTGGCGCTGGTCGCCTGCCTTGCTACTGCTTTTACTGGAACAGTTTGGGCTAGCGAAGGTGACACTCATGATTTTGCTCAAAACCTTTCACAGCTATTGAATAATAATGCGTCGATATCATCCATTAATATTGATGCACAAAGTTATCCAGTAAAAAAAGTCATTGTATCTTATCGTTACAATAAAACCCTTACTAACGCTGTTACCGTCTCTGTAAGTATTGGATCTACTAGCTGGGGAAGTCAGTATGTCGAGGGAACGGGAAGTAACTACACAAATCTAGAGTTCTCGGGCGATGCTGTCAGTGGCGCAATTACTATTAGTTTCACAAACAATACTGGAAACGGCACGGGGCATGGCACTTTTTATGTGAATAATGTTCAATTAGTCGAAGGTGCAGCAGGTGGCTCACCCTCTACTGTGGCCACACCTCAGATTAGCGGTTCAGATAGTTTTTATCCTTCTACCGAAGTAAGCATTAGTTGTTCGACCGATGGTTCTACCATCTACTACACTACGGATGGTAATGACCCTACTACTTCTAGTTCCGTGTACTCCGATGCTTTTTCTATTAATGCTACAACTACGGTTAAGGCAAAAGCTGTAAAAGACGGAATGTCAGATAGCGATGTGGCAAGCAGGACTTTTACAAAGATCACTCCTCTTGCTAATATAGCGGCCCTTACGGATAAAACCGAAACTGCATCGTATTTTGTTGCACTGAATAATGCGGTGGTTACTTATGTAAATGGGAATTATGCTTATATTCAGGATGACAGCGGAGCTGTTGCTTATTATAAGGCTGATCATGGGCTAAATGCGGGTGATGTCCTTACCGGTACTGCTACAGTTTCATATCAGCTACGTAACAACAACCCTCAAATTACCAGTTTTACTGGAATTACGCCAGTTTCTGGTTCAGCACCAGATCCGACTATCGTTGCTGCTTCTTCATGGGCTTACACGTTCGATAACGTACTCAGCCAGTTTTTCCAGATTACAGGTGCAACGCTAACTAGTAATGAAAGTAAGTACTATGTTTCTCTAAATGGAGATAACGTTCAACTATATAAGGCCGGTGGTTCCATCAGTAGTTTAGATCTTGGCCGCACATATACAATCACAGGATTCCCGACGTTGTATAATTCGACAAAAGAATTGCAAATCTTTGCTGATCCTGAGGTTGAGGCAACTATCGATCCTGTAATTTCTGTCAGTCCAAACTCTCTGTCAAGTTTCACTTACGAAGAAGGAAATGGTCCAAGTTCTACAAAGACATTCACTGTTTCCGGAGAGAATCTTACTACAGATATTAATATGTCTTTGAGCGGCAGCGACTTTGAAATGTCCCTTTCTTCGAGTAGCGGATATGCTTCAAGTCTTAACTTGACTCAGGTAGCAGGAGAAGTCGCAGAAACTACTGTATATGTCCGCCTTAAGGCAGGTTTAGATGCTGGGGATTGCGCTGGGACCATCACACTATCTTCAACGGGTGCAACTAATCAGACTGTCAGCTTATCTGGTGAAGTAACTGCCCCTGTAGTGCCCGCTACATTGCCGTTTGAATGGGCAGGCGGTGTAAGTGCGGATCTTTTAGCTCTTAATGGTGTTTCAGCATCTGGTCTTGGCAGCGATTATGCTGAATCTAATGCCCCATATAGAATCAAATTTGACACTGTCGACGATTTTATTTTAATTCAAACTGATAGTAGGCCGGGCATAGTTACAATAGGAGTAAAAATGTTAGGAGGGAAAAATACCTCTAAAATCAAGGTACAGGGCTCCGCAGACGGAGAAAACTTCTCAGATGTTGAGGAACTGACAATAAGTGGATCTCAGAATGATGTGCTTAATCTTGAAACCTCAAATGAATTTGCTTTGGATGCACGCTTTGTAAAGATTCTCAAGAGCGTTCATGGTTCCAACATTGGAGTTGGTCCCATCAACATTGCTTCATATGTAGCTCCTTCTCCTTCAATCTCAGTCACACCCGATACTGCAACTCCAGCCGCAAATGTTGATAACGGCACCTTTGCTATTACATATCAGAATATCACAATTGCAGACATGAGTGAGTTCAGCGTTCACTTCTGCGATGAGTTGGGTGCAAGTGCCAGCCAACCCAGCTGGGTTACCGAAGTGTTGGTTGCCGAAGACAACGGTGATTATGTTGTCTCTTACACCATTGAGACCAATGACGCCGCCGCCCGCTCTGCATACTTCAAGGTTTCTGCACTTGCAGATGACGGTATTACTACAGTCTATTCCAACCTGGTTACCATTACTCAAGCAGCTTATGAGATTGATTATGCTACACTTCCCTTCGAAGAGTATACCGGAAATGGAACCGGAGATTTGCCTGCCGGTTTAACTGTATCTGGTACTGGAACATATAGCAGTAATCCCAAGATTAAATTTGAAGGAGGTAATGATAGCGTCATCTTAAAGATAAATGAATCTCCGACCACTTACACTCTTGCCTTTGACATTAAAGGAAATGCTACTGGAACCGCCCCTGCGACAGGCGTCTTTAAGCTTCAGACTTCTGAAGATGGTGTAAGCTATACAGATTTGAAAACGTATACTTCAATTAGTAGTGATATATCTTCAGAGCAATTTGACAATCTTGGCGAGAATGTTCGCTACATCCGGTGGATTCATGTGACAAAAACAACTGGAAACGTTGCTTTGGGCAACATTTCCCTTACTAGGCCTGATCAGTCTGCGTCAAAAAACATAACTGGAACTCTCAGCAATGGTCATTATTGGGCAACATTCTTCAATAGTGCTGCCTGCTACACGCTTTCAAGCGGTGCCAAAGCTTACACTATGAACTCCGCCGACCATCAGCTTTATCTTCTTGGTGACGGAGATATCATCCCCGCCAATACCGCAGTTGTCATTATCTCTGATGTTGAGGCAATAACTCTCACAAAGGATTCTGATACTGCTGTTCCCGTAAGCGGAACCGACAACATCCTACATGGTTCCAACTATGGTGTCACTGTTTCCGATATTCCTACCGGCACCCCTTACGTCCTTGGTATTCCTGACGCAAAGCCACTGGGATTCTACCAGTTCACCGGAGCAGAGATTCCTGCCAACAAAGCATACTATGTTGAATAATGAATAAGGAGGACATCATCATGAAAAACAACAAAATATTTTTGATTGCTGCCCTTCTGGGCACCATAGTAGCAAGCTGCCAGATTGTTGAGATAGTAGATCCGGAGAATGTTACAGAGACTCCTGAAGAGGTGATTGAGCAGCCTGAGGTTATTCTCTATTCTCTCACTGTCCACGCCAGCAAGGGTGAGGAGACAAAGGCGCTTTATCTTGACGGTGGAGCACTGAAGACGTATTGGAAAAACACGGAGACCGTGACAGTGTTCAAGGAAGACGGTACCAATATCGGTACACTTACCGTTACTCCCGAGGCTGGTGACCATCCCAAGACCGCCACTCTTACAACTGATGCTGTCAATGTTGCAGGGCTGAATCAGGGCGATCCTCTGGTGCTTGTAATCCCCAGGGCAACCTGGAGCTACACCGGTCAGAAGGGAACGCTTGAAGACATTGAGGAGAACTTCGCTTATGCCACCGCAAACGTGACCATCAGCACTTTGGACGATGTGAACCATACCATCACAACATCGGATGCCGCATTTGCATTCAAAGAGAGTTTCTATCAGTTCAACTTCTCTGACGGTAGTTCTGCACTTAGCGTCAAGAGTTTCACGGTTTCAAGCCCCAACATTGTGCTTACTCACAGTTTGGACGGAACAGACACTCCCGGTCCAATATCTGTAGATATTGACGGCGGCTCAGCCACATCGGCACATGTTGCACTTCGCAACGTCAATGCCGGAACAGCCATTGCCGATGTTTATTCGTTCTCCGTGATTGCCAATGACAATGGCCTGTATATGGGTAACAAAGATATTCCTGCCGGTGCTATAGAGAACTATGGCGAAGGCAAGTATCTTGGCACTACTGTAACGGTATCTCCCAAGTCTTTTGCTCCAGGTACGGGCACAATTGACTCCGAGCTTCTGGTACTGTAGTATCATTACCATCTGCAAAGAGATAGGGCCCCAAGCAGGAGCCCTATCTCTTTTGTTATATTGCATGCGAAACATACGGTGTTTTCCGGGCGACCAGTTGGCGAACTCAGTCACGAACTATAAAGTCACAGCTATCAACTCGCTCCCTAATCTGTGCAGGGCAGTTTCAATTTTATGGACTTGAGTCTTTCTGGGTTTGGAGACTCCATTGGCATAGTGCCAGAGTTGCTTCTGATTGATACCGGTTATTCTTTCCAGTCCGGCTTTGGTGAAGATTCCGCTATAAATGGCCAGAAGGCTCTTGACATCCATTTTGAACTCAATGGAATACTCTCCGGAGAGTTCTGCCGGCACTTCGCAACCTACATCATTGCAGGTCTCGATAAAGACTTTGATTGCCTCCAAAAGATTATCTTTGATTTCAGAGATTGAATTACCGGTTGCAACAACCCCGTCGATGCCATCAATGTAAGCAGAGTAGTTGTGCTCTGCGCTCTCGATAAGTAAGCATCCGAACAAGTACGTCTGTCAGTTTGTATAAGTGCGGTGTAACTTTGCCCCACTAATACAAACTGACATTATTATGATAACACGCGAGCAAATCGAAGAGATCCAGACGGAGAGCCGGGAGAAGGGCGTCTCCATCAAGAAGCTTTTGGAAGAGAAAGGCATCCCTGCGCATCAATACTTTTGGTGGAAACGCAAGTATAGCAAACAGGAGGTTGCCGCGGGGTTCCTGCCGGTAGCCGGTACAATGCCTCCGGCGGTGATGTCAATGGCATCCGGTGCTGGTAACTCGCATGGGAAGTCCAAGGCGGATCCAGCCGGAGAGAACTGGATGAGTATTGAGCTGCGCACGGTGAGCGGCACGGACATGCGCATCCAGGGTGGCCTGACGCCAGCGATGGTATACACCATCCTCAAAAGCCTGTAGCCATGTTCAGCCTTGGAGACGGGACGAAGTTCTGGCTGTACTCGAAGCCCACGGACATGCGGAAGAACTTCAACATGCTGAGCGGCATCGTGAACAACCATATGGGGCAGAACCTGTACAGCGGCGACGTGTTTGTGTTCGTGAACTCCGCGAACAACATGATGAAGCTGCTGCGTTACGAGCCTGGCGGGCTTGTCATCTACAACAAGCGTCTGGACCACGGCCGGATGCATCTGGTGGAACGGATCCAGGATGGCGACCCCACCATCACGCCCTTCGAATGGCACCGCCTGGTTGATACCATCCAGGGAATCATCGACGATCCGAGGCGCCGGCTGCAACGCCTGAAGGCCCTTAGAGATGTCCAGATGGAAGCCTCTTTGGCAGAGCGGAAAACTTTCTGAAAATCAGTAAAATAAATCAAAGAAAAACGGCCTCAGACTTGCATATGTGGCCGTTTTTTCGTACCTTTACATATAGAAAGAACAGGTGAAATGACTGCCGAAGAACAGAAAAGGATGGAGGCCTTGGAAGCCGAGAACGCTCTTCTCAAAGAGCGTCTCCTCCGTGCGCAGCAGACGCTTGCGAAGTACGCGCAGATGCTCTTCGGCCAGAAGACCGAGCGTGTCCGTCTTCCGGAAAAGCCGGAGGAACTTACCGGCAGTCTGTTCACGCAGGAGATGGATCCCGCCGAGCAGGCCCGCCTGGACAAAGAAGCAGCCAAGGCCCTTGCCCAGCAGGACAGACTCGTTCATGTGGAGGCTCATGACCGTAAGGTCCGCAAGCCCATCGACACCAGCAAACTGGAAGTGAAGGAAGAACACCTCTATCCCGAACTTGACAACAAGGATGACTATACGGAGATGGCTCCCGAGGTGACGGACAGCCTGGTTCTGGTCCCCAAGCAGATGTACATCCGCCGGATCATCCGCCACAAGTTCGTCCTTAAAAGCAAGCTTCAGGTGGAGAATCCGGACCGTAAGGCCTTCGAGATAGCATCCCTTCCGCCCGCACCGCTGCACAAGTGCATGGCCGACGCCTCCCTGCTGGCAGACATTATCATCAGCAAGTACCACTACCACCTGCCGTTCTACCGAGTTATCGAGAGTTACAAGGAGCTGGGCGTCAGCATCAGCCCTTCCACCATCAACGACTGGTTCAAGGCGGTGGTGGGAAAACTCAAATCGGTGTACGATCTGCTTCGGGCGCAAATCCTCTCTTGTGACTATGTACAGGTGGATGAGAGTACATTGCCGGTAATCGACAATGAGGCCCATCGTGCCGTGAAGGGCTACGTGTGGAGCGTTGTGAACGTAATGACGGGTGACCGGTTCTTCTTCTATGAACACGGTTCCCGGAGCACCCGCGTGGCAATGGGTCTGTTGAAGGACTTCAAGGGCGCCATCCAGAGTGACGGCTACATCGTGTACGAGCACTTCGAGGGCATGGAGGGTAAGAAGCTCCTTGGCTGCTGGGCGCATGCCCGGCGTAAGTTCTTCGAAGCCCGAAAGGAAAACGAAAAGCTTGCGAACGAGGCGCTGTTCTACATTGGAAAGCTCTATGATGTGGAGCGAGAAGCAGATGAGATGGATGAGGCAGACGAGAAACCCAACTACGAGCGCCGCAAGTCCCTGCGTCAGGAAAAGGCCTATCCGGAAATCCGGAAGTTCGAGACCTGGATGGAGGTCAATCTCCTCAAGTGCGCTCCCAAGTCCCTGATGGAGGAGGCCATCTCCTACACTTACAAAATCATCAAGAAGCTCTCGCTGTACGTGACGGACGGCCGCTACAAGATAGACAACAACATGGTGGAAAACAGCATCAGACCTCTGGCGATCGGCCGCAAGAACTATCTGTTCTGCGGCGATGACGACGCCGCACAGCGAGCGGCCGTGGTCTATTCCCTGCTTGCCACCTGCAAGGCTCGCGGGGTAGACGAGAGGACCTGGCTGGAGGATGTCCTCCGCCGGATGCCGGAGTACGAACTGGGCAAAAAAGACTGCTCCGACCTTCTGCCTGGCAACTGGAAACCCGTGACAAAGTAAGTCTTACCATCATCCAACCCACACAAGAAAACTACGACTGACATCTCACTGATGCCAGTCGTAATCTCACTTTGTCAACACGTACTTCATCGAATGCTTACGACAATACGCTATAGCAGTTTCATGGCTATCACCGCGCACGCCTCGGCATCGGCAAGTGCGTGGTGATGTCGTTTCAGGTCATAGCCGCAGGCGGTACCGTAGGATAAAGATCCAGAAGCTCGCGGTCAATATGATATTTTCTGGTGTAGTATGTGTGATCAAGGGTAAAGCCTGCAACATTTACTTGCTCTGTGATTTTCTCCTCTGTATAGTTCGTAAAGAAATGCTTGTTCCACGGTTCGTCTCCGTTGGCGTACAGCCTATCCGTGAAGACATAGTTACTGACAAGGATAAAGACATAGTCGTGTTCGCGGATTGATTCTCCAGGGACAAAGCATCCCGCAGTAAGTCTTAAATACTCCCCGGGTTCAATATAGTGAAAGAGTGGAGCATCATTTTCATCGTCACAAGTCGCAAAGGCAACTACTTCATCGAGGTCATTATAGACATCATCCCATCCATTGTAAGCCCATTCGACCAGAACATCCGTCGCCTTGTTTTCCAGGGAAAAGATAATGTCCGTGTAACCGTATGGCGCCCCGGATGCCAGGGAATACAGCAGGTCGGCGCTTTCAGGACTTACATGACCGATGGTAGACAAATAGCTACGGCCACTGATATCCTGATCCTTAAGGCAAATAGAAAAACCATAATAGCCGAAATACACCTCTCCAGCCTTGAGTTCTTTTCTGTTTTCATCATGATATTGTGGGATGGATGCCCGTAAATAGTTCAGCATCTCACCTTGTGAAGACCAGTCAAAAGGAATTCCATCGTTGTTGACCTGAACACGGAACACAACGGCGTGTTCGTAGAACAAGCGCTTGAAAGCCTCGGCCGCTCCATTCTTATCCATGACAAAAGGAATCTGCTTGCCCTTAATCCTCATAATCAACCTTGCGTTTTCGAGTTCGGCATATTGAAGCGGCTGGTCATCTGGCAGGCAAGCCTGCCTGGCTTCGTACAGCTTGTGCCACTCGTCCCATTTATCGCCGGAGTCAAAGTCCAGCGCCATTGACCCCTCTGCCGTGACGGTCCTCACGGAGTGGCTGTCATTTGCGATAAGCGGGATGTCGAAAACATCGTAATACCCTTCCTCGCTGATTATTCCTTTACTGTAAAGCTCCCCGTCAACGAATACCCGGTAGCGATACCATTTCCAGCTATGGCCCGGTTCCCATTTAGTCACAGGGCCATAGTTAAGTGTCAGATGCAAAGTGGTTCCTTCTTGAGGCAGCAGGCCGTCTTCATCGGTGGCGGCGGTCATGGCTTCTGTTGTGGGGGCGGTATACTCTACCCAGTCCCAGCAGCTTGAGATAATCAGGCAGGAAAGCGTTGCTGATATGATGTGCTTCAATTTCATTATCCGCCGTACTTGCCAGCGAAGAGGACGGCACCGGTGCTGCTTTCCGTGATGAGATAGAGGAATGGATGGTCGGCATGGAAGACAACGTGGTCATCGGGGCCAGCATCCGTCAACTTCCCAAACCCTGCGCTTGACACAACTGCGGCCTCGGAGCCCTCCTCATCGACCTTTATAATGGCGTCCTGCTGGACGAAGCGGAGGCTTTCCGCATAATCTGACAGGGCCTTGAAATCAGCGTTGGCCCGGTCGAAGGCAAGTGGCATCCCCATTCCGGAGAGGATGTCGTTGAGGTTGATGCGGAACTTGGTTTCGAACTTGGGAAGCCAGAGGTCCACTTCGCAGGTGACCATACTGCCGCGTACTTCTTCCCAGCTGGCGGTTGTCAGGTATTCTGTTATATCGGAAACGGTGTGTCCGCCGGTTGGAAGCAGGGCAATCATGGAGAAGACGCTGTTTCCGTATGGTATCTTTACGATTTGGAAAACGTCGTTGTCCTGGTACTGGTATTTCTTCTCCTGCTTCATCATCTTAACCTTTGACTTGGCGCCGGACTCATCGGTAAAATCTTCGTCTGTAGTAACAGACTTTTTGAATTTTTCTTTCCACTCGCTCTTGAAATACATGGCGTTGAGAAGGTATGCCAGCATTTCCGGGTCAACTTTGTCAAGGACTTTGGGTATCATGCCGCCGGTGTGTTTGGAACACCACCCGTTAATAGTATTGAGGGAACCGGCCCCGTCGGAGAAGTCCAGGTTGGCGACCTCTGCCTGGTAGTATCGGCTTACATTGCTTACGTATGTCTCCTTCAGGGGCCAGCCATCGTCCACGAAGATGGCGTTGGCAATGTTTAGTTTGGTCTTCTTGTCCATGGAAGGCAGTTGTTGCAACATGGACAGGCAGTACTCGTTTACGGCATCCACCTCTCCGGCGCCGTATCCGAGGACATCGCATATTTGTCCAGCAGTCTGGCCTTGAGCACCATTGAGAATCATGCCAAGGAGGAACTGCATGCTGAGCGGGGAGATTATGTAATTGCCTTTAGTTGCGTCGTTTATCCGGTCTATGAAGTTGAAGGTGAAGACCTCTCCTTCGCGGACGAACTGCTGGGACTTGGTAGTGAGGTCCATCCTTTTGTAGGGATTGTTTTTTAAATCATCCCCGCCAATCTTGCCGCAGGAAATTCCTGTTGCGAGGAGCGCAGCAACAGCTGCAAATATACTTATCTTACGCATAACGTTTGTTTTTTCATATAAATCCCGCAATTCCTGTTATCTTGCTTTAAAAACCCAGGCTTCCAACTCCTTCTTGGATGCGCCGTTCAGCAGTTTCCCTTCCTTCCAGTTAATGTCCGTTTTAGGGACTGTGGTTTTGCCTTTCCGGCTGAAGCCGTGAGATTCTTGTATACAAAACAATCTTGGAAGATTGAAATTCTTTTAAAAAACAATCTTGGAAGATTGAACGAAAGGGAAGTTAGTCCCCAGAGGAGAACTTTTACTTATTTAAATAAAACAGGTAATTACCAGACCGATCCATGTTAAGATTTTATATACTATTTTCATTTTCATTTTCATACAGTTTTAGTTCTTTTTTTTGATGCCATTTCAAGGAATTCTTTTGGTGATACGACCGGAATTCGCTCCGGCGTGTTCTGGTAGTTATTTAATAGTTTCAAATCTCCGGTAATGAACCATGAACAGTCATTGTCTTCTGCACATAGTATTTGTTCGTGGTCTTCAAAATCCACCGGTTCTGCCCAGATGGCCTCGTCAGCGTTTGCAGGTTTGATTGTTACAAGCTTTACTATCTTGAGAAGTTGTTTTACCTGTTCGTAGAATAGTTTTCTGTTATTTTCACCAAATTTTGTCTGTGTATAGGCAATGTCGGTCAGTGATTGGACAGAAAAGATAC
Organism: Bacteroidales bacterium; assembly: GCA_017428945.1. Classification (GTDB taxonomy): domain Bacteria; phylum Bacteroidota; class Bacteroidia; order Bacteroidales; family UBA932; genus Cryptobacteroides. The sequence continues at coordinate 10,656 of JAFRPW010000008.1, forward strand.
CGGTTAGCCTTGAGTTTTTTTCTATGGCGTTCAGTATCTTTATTGAATATGGATAATTTGTGCGGGATGGTCCCACCAAAACATCCATTATGATGTTTGTGTCAAGGTATATTTTCATAATCCGAAAACTGAAGCAAGCCTAGGGTCTGATTCAAGTTCCTCCTGGGGTGGGACGATTATTGTTCCTGCCATGGAAAGAAGCGCAGGACTTATCTTATCGTCCGGATCAATGTAAGGAATGTCGTTGTTTACGTCTTTCGTCAATAGATATTGAACATATGCATTGAACGAGATTCCATGATTTCTTGCCCTTTTTTTAAGCTGGATAATTAGATTTTCAGGAAGACGTATTCCTGTTTGTATTTGTTTTTGTGTGTTCATTTTTGTCTTGTTTTTGCAAATATATTATTAAATGTTATCATTTCAAAGAAAATGACAACATATCATGATGTTTTCATGGTAATTTTTGGTCAATAAAGTATTCTTCCCCTTGACAAGTCAGAGAGAGAACGTGTTTCTATGCGCCTGGATGTTATCCTAACATTTTCCGGTTTTTTTCTATTCCGTTCCTTTTCTGTATTTCGTCGGGGTGGATATAGAGGTTGAGAGTCGTGTTTACGTTCGAATGTCCCAGGAGTTCCGAGACTGTCTTGTAGTCGCATTTTGTGGTTATTGCACGGGAGGCGAACGTGTGTCTGAGTCCATGGAACCGTATCGGCATTATGCCGGTTTCCCTGATTATTTTGTTGAAGTGGTTCCTGAGTACCCTTGTGTTTGTCGGTTGAGACGAGTTGTCGACAATGTAGTTGTTTTCCGGGGAATACTTTTTTATCGGTCGTATTATAGATACTATTTCCCAGGGAAGAGGAAGAGTCCTTTCTGATGACGGGATTTTCGGAGAAGTAATGTCCGACCGAAAGAGTCGCGCCATTCCTCCCACGGTTGAAACCGTGGGCTATCTGGCGTTATTGTCGTATTAATATGGGAGGTGATTGTTTATCACGTCGTATTCAAGGAACATCTGCCATGTCTGCTCGTCATCACTGTCTATGTCGTATTTACCGCCTTCGTACTGTGATGCATAATGGATGTTTTTGAATATGGCGTATCTGGATGGAGAATCAAAGTACATATACTTTTGTCTATCTCCCATTATAGAGTCTGGTGACGGATACAGGCCGTTTTCGTTTTCGTAGATTCCTACTCGGTTTTTATACTGTTCATATTCAAAGAACCTTTTCCAGGGAACATTGTCTGCGTTTTCCTTAGGGCAAGCGTTGGGCCGGTTAGTTCTTATTTTTGTTTTATTCCCTTCTATATATTGGTCTTTCAGGTTACCAATGGCGTGGCCCATTTCATGAGTTATGGAGTTAGCTATCGAATACATTCTTTTTTGGCATAAAGAAATATATGTATCGAATGGAAAACCACCCTTACATCCTGCCCTTATTTCAGTCCAATCTGGATCAAGGTCAATCTCATTGATTCTTATTGACATTTTCCAGTGCTGCTCTCCGTCATCTTCTATCCATTCTACGTCTCCCAGTTCTCCTTCGGTGTTGATATCCTTTGCAACTATCTGTACATGATAGATGTCAAAGTATCCCCTGAGTGACTTGAAGGGCTCGTAGCTGAAGAGGGTATCCATCTGGGCATTTGCGTATTCTTCCGCGGCACCGGATTCGTAATCCTTATCAAGGAATCCCCAGGAATAAAGGAAAAGGTGTATGCCTTTACCTTCAGTATGCTTTTGTATTGTCTTTACTCCATTGTGGGAGAAATCTTCCGAACTGTAATACTTTGCCAGATTTATTCTTGTACCAGCATACTTGGGATATTTGCATTCAAACGAAGGTCCGGCATAGCATCCGCTGATATTTACAACCTTTTTCAACGGATTATCGAGACAATTGATTTTCTTCAGATTTGAATATGCAGAGATATCATCCAACCAGACCACTTCAATATTGTTATTTGAACAGTCCAGTTCCTCAATCTTTTTGAAATACTCCAGTCCGTCGAGGTTATTGACGTTCTTTCCTGAGATATCGAGTACCTTGACGGCCAGGGCCTCTTCATAGGAGATTTCTCCGTCATTGTCCTTATCGGCCACGGCAAGGCAGGCGTTTTTCATTTCCCAGTCTGTGAAAGGTATGCATCCTTCCTTTGCCTGAGGGCCGAGGGTTGTCTGGGTTACGGTGATGACCCTGGGAGTCATCTTCCCGGAGTTTTCACCTATATACAACTTAGCGACGATATCGCTGCCGGTGTGGTTTTCTTCCGTTGAGGCGACGGAGTTCCCAGAAAGAACGAATGGAACGTTCTCTTCGAGAGTCAGCGTCACTTCATATTCAGGAATGTCCGTATTGACCGTATAAGTGACATCCATCCTGCTCCCGGCATTGCCGTCAAGGACGATGTCGGAGGCGGTTACGTCAAAGTAATATGTCTTTGCCTTGATGTTGTAGATGGATTTGTTGGTTCCGTCGGTTATGGTGACGGAACCGGTTGCTGTAGTTCTGGCTTCGTCAGGGAAAACCGCCTTGGCCGTACCTTCTCCGGTGGTTTCGTTGATGTCGGCTATTGTGATGCACCCTTCTGCGGAGACGGAAATCTTGTCCAGTCCCCTGCCTTTTTTTATGATGGAGAAACCTATCTCCTCTTCTTCGCCCGGATAGCCGCTGATCTCTGTTTCCTTTTCAAGGGAGAGGGTGACGGCGTTCTGGTATTTCAGCTCGACGGACTCATTGTTGGTGAAAGTGACGGTGCAGGTTTCCTCGGAGTCGTCAATCTTCTTTATGTTCTCATTCTTGACGGAGATTTCTTTCCAGGCGTCCTTGTCGGTGTCGAAATAGAACACCGCAGCTTCCGCCGTTGAGGTATAGCCGTTGAACTCACAGGCTTTGCCGGCCTCTATGAGAAGGGTTACGTCTGCGGGTGTCTGGCTTGCGGGCGGATTGGTGTTCTGTCCGTTGTTGTTTCCGGTCTTGCCATTATCGATGGGGGTAATGTCAATCTCAACGGGTTTTTTGCAGGAGTGGAATGCGCTCATTGCGGCCAGCAGCGTCAGGGCCGCAAGAATGGTGTATATATATCTTTTCATTGTATTATGCAGTCCTCCTCGGGGAAATCATGTCTATGTGGTGGGGAGCAGTTGCCCCATATGTTATGACAGTGGGATAATTAGAACTCGCTCTGTGTAAATACAAGAATCAATTCACCTAATCTATTGACATAACCAGTGGGGACATCAGAACCATCGGAAGCGCGAGTTTGTGTGATTTCATCAGAGAAAGGTTTGGAATCTTTTAATTCCCATCCATTATTATGCGAATAAGTAAAGCCATCAGCCCAAAGTGTATGACTGGTGTGATTCACAATACTATTATCACGAATCGAGTGATTACCAGACATGACGAATGGTGAGCTATTTAATTCTGAATCAACAAGTTTTGCGAAAAGGTCATTAGTAATAGCAATGGCATATCCGTCCCAAAAGTCTGTCAAATAGCGCGCTTCATACTTGACGGTACCATTCTTGTCAATAAAAGCATCGTAATAACTATAGTTATCGGCGCGCTTTTTTATTACCGCAAATCCATTATGAAAGTCTTTAGGCTCTTTAGTAAATACTGGATTGATTACGTATTTGCCCTTTGTATCGATATAACCCCATAGAAGCTGTTCCCCGTCTAAAATGGCTACTGCAGCTAAGCCGTCGCTGAAATCGTGAGCGTAGACGAAACTTGGAGCGATAGAGACCAAGTTGTTTTCATTCATGTAACCAAATTTGCCGGTATTGAAATCTTGAAACAATCTTCTGTTATCATGTAGTTTATGAGGAAGAAATCCTGATTCTTTATCAATAAGGCCACTTGCACCAGCAAGAATACCAGGCACTTTTGATCCCTTATTAACATCATAGTAATAAAAACCGTTAAAGATATAAGGATACTTTGGGTTTTGACTTTTTATAAAGCTCGGCAATACGAGAAGGTTGTCAACAATCCCGGCTGGCACTTTGTTAGTAGAGACGGATAATTCAGATACTCCCAATTGCTTAATAGTGTTACCAAGAGTATCAATGATAACAAATTTGTTTCCTTCTAATTTGGCCACGGCTTTTCCTTTTGAATACACAGGGATAAGTGTCGGCTTCCAAGAAGAAGCCTCGGTTCGGAAAGACCCTAATTCCTTGCCCTGTCGGTTGTAGATGTGGCAACGACCGGTTTTGGTCTCCACTACGCTCATATACCCATCCTGATAATCCCCAAGTTTAAGTGTGGAAAGATCGATTACACTAACGGTCTTTGTTGCTGGGGTCTTATGGACGCTATAAAGGGGATTCTCTTTCCGAATTCGTTTCTGCGGGTTGACAAATAGACCAGTTATTGGATCTACTGTGGGGGCGGGGTGGTCTTTAATCAATGCTTCAACTTCGGATTTTGCCTTGTCCCAAGGCAACTCTTTTGTCGAGAAATAGAACCTTACGGTATTACCAGTATCATCAATTCCTTCAATTGCCGAATCAAGCCATACGGATTTATTTGCTTGGGAATAACGGAGGACAGATTCATCATTAAGCATGCATACGACAGTGAGTGTTTTATGATTATTGGAATCAGTCACCCATCCTGAATCATTGATTATGTGTAAAGATGCCCAGGAGATGTAACCTGTTTTTCCAGGGACAATGGTTGATAACCTGATATCATTGTCCATTGGGAAAGATAAGAAAAGAATCCATTGAGAGTCCCTGCCGTCTGTTACAATAGCCAAATTATGTTTCAATTGCCAAGAACGATTATAAACAGGTGAGAAATAGTCGTTAGAGCAATACCAAACCAGACCATCGGGATCCACTGTTTTTTCCCCTGAAACAATGCTATTAAAATGGGTTTGACTAAAAGATGAGATACTAAGTAGGATGCAGACCGCCGTAATGACAATACGTTTTAATGTAAACATGGGTTCTTGTGCCAATGCGCTGCCGCTCCCCGCAGCAAATAAATACAAAAGTGTGGAGCCGTTTCGCTTCCACCAGTCCGCGGTTCTGGAAAAACCTTGAGAGAATGAAAGACGACCTAAACTCCACACTCGCGGATATGAGGAGCCCCGGAAGGGGACTGCAACAATACCATGCACGAGCGGAGTGTCTTAGTCGTTGCCTTCTCAGTTTAAAATTTTCCAGATTTCGGACTGGGCAACGCGAAAACACTTTCGCTTATTTTAGTGACCATGTGGTCATCGCAAATATAGCTATTTTTTGTGGAGTTTTGGTCGTCCGGGTAGAAAATAAGAACACTACGGTTTACTTGTAGTCATCAGCTGCCGTCTGGCTGCTTCTTGGTTCCTGAGACACTGTGCTACGAACTGCTCGTTGGTCAGGGGATGCTTGGCCATTTCTTCCACCTCCCTCATGCAGGCCTCTTCGTACTTCCGGTGGGATTCATTGATGTAGGTTCTTTCTGCCATATTTTGATGTGTTTTTTGGGTTTTTTGGTTTGCGTGTAATAATACGGCCTTGCCGGGAAAAAGTTTCACGTCAACTTGTCGATTCACTATTCATAGTCCTTCCATCGATAATATCATGGTCTGTATTTGTCAGCCAAGGTCTACGGCACGGTCCCCTGAGAAATACTTAATATATTCTCCGTATGACACATAGCCTATCTGGTTGGACGCCATCCGGGTGTTGCCTATGATGGTTTCAATGCTCCTATGCGAGTGGCCGTACACCCACAGGTCGATACCGGAAGACTCAATGTAATCCGTCAGATCTACCGTGAAGCCATTTTCGAGGTTGGAGTTCCGGAACTCCGGTGCCACTAAGAACCTGCTGGGAACATGGTGGGTGACGACGACCTTGTGTTTGGCCTTGCTTGCCGCAATGCCCGCCTTGATGAAGGCAAGGTCTCGCTCGTGCAGCGCGTTGTATGCGGTTGCAGTGAACGGCTTTTCATTGTACTTGATGAGGGCGAAGTCGCTCATTCCCTTCCTGAGCGTGAGCCATTTGCTCATGGGAATATGGGACCAAAGCGTTGAGAGAATGAACTCTGTGTCGTCCACCACCACGCTGTCGTTTTCGTACATGGTGACATTGTCTCTCAAATGCATACTCCAAGTGTCTGGATACATGCCGATATCGTTGTGGTAATACTCGTGGTTGCCGGGGATGAGGAAGGTCTCCCGGTAGTTTTTGGAGCACCAATCGAAGAAGCGGTGACGCTTGTAATCTTCGAATTCAATCAATGGCAAGGTGTCTCCGGCCAGCACAAGGACATCCCCAGCAACCTTGAAAGGCCCCCGGGCAAGGAACACCGAGTTGTCGTAGAACTCCAGGTGCAGGTCAGATGCGTATTGTATAATCATGTTCTTGACAAATGATGTCGATTGACTTATCTACGTTCAGTGGGTACCTGTGCCTCGATCTTGGTCTTCACCTCGCTGAAGGAAACGGGGCGGTAGTCATTGTTGTCCACGCCCACATCGTACTGAAGATGATAAAGCATTTTTAGGCGTGGCAGGTCCAGTCCCGAGTGCGACTGCGGCCCGCTATGGACGTGCCCGAAGAGCTGCCATACGTCGCGGTAGGAGCCGCCGTAGCACAGGAAGGGGTTGTGGTTCATTATTATTCTCTGGCCTCCCACGCGGATGGTCATTTGCTCGGCAACATACTCGAAGCGCTGCATGTATGCGGGACGGATGTATTTCATATCATGGTTGCCCAGGATGAGGTATATCTTCCCATGCAGCTGGTAGGCGATGTCGTTCCACTCCGAGGAGTTCCCTAGGCAAAAGTCCCCAAGGTGGAAGACGATTCCGTCCTCCGGGACGGTCTCGTTCCAGCGGCGGATAAGTTCCTCGTTCATCTGCGCAGCGTCGGCAAAGGGCCTGCAGCAGTACTTGATTATGTTCTCGTGGCAGAAGTGCGTGTCGGAGGTGAACCAGAGGCTGTCCGGTTCGAATACATGGTTATTGATTGAGTAGTTGTTGTTCATTACTTATTATCATCAATCTTGCCCCAAAGCCATATACAAACTTATAAAACTCTGGTGTTTCTCTTTAGCGGGACTTGCTGGACTTGCTGGCATTGGGGATATTGGTTTTAAATTGTTTTCTGTCCAAAACACTGATAGCCATCCGCCTTTTTCATCATGATTCATATTCCGTTTTTTTATTTTTATGTGCCAAAAATGGAGGTTTTAAACAGAATCCGCAAGGCGAATTCGCATTGCCTCTATCGATAATTATCCGTATATTCATGTACGCACGCGGCCTATAGATCACTTCGTGATATTTGCGCGTGCGGGCGCGCGAGGGACCTCCTTCGTTCATACACACTGGGCTTTGGTCCGGTACAGGCTGGCAGCTCGATGTTGTGTGCGTAGGGGGCGAGATGGATCTCCGCCTCCGCCCCCTCTAAAGAGAGAGCTACCCCGCAATCATACGCGCCCTTTCCACGGTGATAAGACCGTCGGCGAATTCATACAGGAAGGAGCCGACGATGTCGCTTTGGAGGAAGGACTTTATCCTGTCCACCTCCTCCTGACTCAACGACGAGTTAAACATTGATGCGAGCAACGCCGCCCCGATCATCTGGTTGAAATCGTCGATGGTGATCCATTTCCCGCGCGGCTTCTTGTCCTTGTTACGGTCGGCCATTCCCGGGCCGAGCGTGGTCACGGCAAGGTAAAAGGACAACAGGTAATACGTGAATGCGACATCCTGGAAGATGCCCATTTCTGCTAGTTTCTTGGGGTAATCCTTCGCATTCTTCTTCCCGAAAATACGGAATGCCTCAAGGGTGATGTTCACATGCTTGGAGACCGACTCCTCGATTTCCGCCCATTCCTTCTGATTGTCATCCGTGACCTGCTTGGTCTGTTTCTTTTTTGCCATAGTGTTTCTTGTCTTATTATAGGTTAAACTGTAAACAGCATACATGGTTGCCGCGCCACATGTGTGGTGCGTTGCTGTCTGCAGTCGGCGATACGGACATATCCGGCGCCCCAGCCAGAAAAAAGAAACACTGGTACTCCAGTGGAAGACGGCAGACCTCCGTCTTTGGCGCCCGATAGGGGCGATAACACAATCCTTGGCAAATATAAATCAAATAAACCAAATTTCCACATCATTTCGCTTATAAAAACTCCTCCACGTTACTGTGGGAGAAGTTTTTCTATCCGCGTCCAGAAGGGCATGTGCCCTTCTTTTTCACTTCAATAACAAAACATTAACATCCAATCAATTATGAAAGAATCCAAAGACCCGGCTCCACCAGCTGAGGTTGGGGTTGGGAAAAGGAAAAGTCCCAACAAACAACACATCAAGAAACTAAAAGCAAGGATGACTGGCAACACCGTTTACAGTATCGGCTTTCGTTCAGGGCATAAGGATGAAGAGGAGAAGATAGAAGGGGAGCCGAGGCCACCACCATGGGCTGGCGTCAGTGTATTATTCTTCAATTAACAAATTAACAAACCTCAAACTATATTAGCAATGAAAAAGACAATCACAGAAACCCCAGAAGAACGCAAGGAACGCTACCGCCGCTACCGCCAAAACAAACAATCGACCACTGAGAAGCAACGAGATGCCTTCCGGCAGGCAAAAAAGAATGGCACGATTGGAAAGCGTAACATGGCTTTTCTATCGGATATACTAAAGGAACTCGGCCTTTCCCAAAAGGCGTTTGCAGAGGGCATTGGTTATACCCAGCAGGGTGTTCAGTACCATTTCATGGCCGATGATATGCGGCTGTCCTCCGTGCAGGAAGGCCTTCAGTACTTCGGCTATAGGATTACCGCGCGACTTGAGACAGGTGATGCCGGTCAACGTATCCCTATCACTGTTCAGGCGCCCGCTTACCGTGTGGAGGGCATCAGGACCCGGCCCGGTGAAACTAAACTGCCAGACTATCTGACCAGGTCTATCGAGCAGGGCGGGCGAGTGGCGTTTGTGGGCGAGGCTATCCTCCATTCTGGTAGAACCCTCGGATCCATTTGCGCCGAGGCGGGCATTGACCTAACATCCTTCCGCTTCTTCATCATCCAGGACGATTTCCGCGTGAGTTATCTCTACCGGATTGCGTCCGTCCTCCACGCCACCGTTGTGTGGACCGTGATGCCGATGGAGTAGGTTATATTCATATTTCCTCCTGGGGCTGAAAGAGTGGTTTCGGGAGGAATAATTGCCGCTACATGGGAAAAAGATTTGTTTGAAAAAACTGCGAAATAATTTGGAAAACTAAAACAATATTGCCATATTTGCAGCAATACCTACTACTTGTAGGGAAGTATAATTACTTTATCCATAATATCTACTGATATGTAGAGACGTAGTTCCCCAGTGGAACAAGGATTTAGTCTACAGCCAGTCCTTATGGGGCTGGCTTTTTGTGTTTTTGTGTGCATGAAGAGTAGAGCCGAGACTACTGTTTTGAGGCGGGGTGGCCTGTTTGATATTATATAGCGAGTTATGAGCAAGACAGAAAAGAAAGATGCACTCTTCGCTGAGAGTGGCGGAGTGTGCATGGTTTGCGGTCGGCCACGTGAAGAGGCATCAGACTGGGCCATGGCCCAAATCATTCCAGACAAAGCCAAGGGAGGTGTGAGCCTTTCCGGAAGGGCTATGTTATGCATGCCATGCGTTGGGGCAAAGCACACCCTTCCGATTCCCAGGTATGCTGGGACTCTCCCTTTCAGAGGACGGTTTGGATATTGGTTAAGGGTGTGGCGCAGATACCTTTATGGAAAGATTACCAAGGAAAAAAGGGACCTGCTCCTGCAGGACTTCTCTCTGCTTGTCCAGGGCAAACCATTGAGTAAAGGAAAACAAAAGAACGGATTATACGTGACCATGGCTAAGGAGACCAATGGTGCTTGTGTCTACTGCGGGAAGCCCTTGTCAAGGACGGGTGTAACGTATGATCATATTATTCCCAAGAGTCTTGGTGGAAACCGAAAGCCCAGTAATATCATTCTGTGCTGCTCAGACTGCAACAGCAGGAAGAGCAACTTGTCGGTTGACGAGTTCATCAATACGTTCCCGGAAAGCCAGAGAAGCCGCTATGTCAACCGCCTGCACGGTCTTGTAAAGGAAAAGCATCTTCCCAAAGAGAAGGCGGCACTATTGCTAAGTTTCGAGAACGAGCATCGGCGCACCATCAGGTTTCGCTTTTTCAAAAGGATAATCACCGTGACCTTTGCGCAGCAGAGAGTGACGATTTGATATTGGTAAATAGATTATTATCTTTGCCTTGTATTTCGATGTATTAGGCCTATCGAATAGGCGATAGGCCCCTTACATTAACGTTTTAAATCCTTGGAACGCGGCCGATGTTTTTCGTCGGCCGTTGCCCTAACTGGAAAAAGGCCGGTCTCATTTGCGGGTTGGCAAATTATTATTATTTTTGCATGGCGAAAGGATGATTAGGCCTCCGATGGAGGCCCCTTCGTCCTTAGAATAAACTCGACGCCGGCCCGCTTGACAGGGCCGGCTTTTTACTTGAACCGCTTGATCTCACTGTAGTTTCTTCTTCAGGCGATGGGACTATAGCAATCGCCAGATTATCTATTAGTATGCCTTCAAGTTCCTCATATGGAATTACAGCCTCGTATTGTCCATCGGCACCAGAACTAAGATTATACGGGTAGAAAAAGAAGACCAGGCCTTCGTGGATAAGTGCACAGCCGTTGGCGCGTTGGAGGATACCGGTGTACTCTTCAGGCTTGTAGGGGTATTGGTCTAAAATGAACGAATCCTTGTCGTTGATCAGGCGGGGCATCATCAGAGCAGCGAGAGTGTCCAGTTTGTCGGGCAGGATGAAGTCTGAGAGGCTAAGGAGTTTACCGCTGGTGGCATCGACCGTCCACCAGGATTCCCGGGCATTGTTGCCGCAGCTCATCCAGTCATACCAATCAATCCGATAAAAGGTGCACAAGTTGCCGCTATTCCAACAATCGACTAAGAGTAGACCGGCTTGCTCATTGAAGCTATCGTGGTCTCCTTCGCCAGTGCAATGCCAGCCGTCGTAAACGTGCCGTAGCTGGCCGATGTAATAGTCACAAATCTCTTTGTCGGTTTTCAGATGCTTGACGGGGATGTCTAGCGGCTTATCATTGTAGGTGAGCAAGCTATTCCCGATAGGGCACCCTTGGGCGAATGTATTGACCGTATCCGCAACCCAGTCCAACAGGGTCTGGACAGGCGGGCATCGGAGCGCCAAAACTACATATTCCGCAAAGCATGTGTCTTTAGGGCACATAGCGTATGCGGAGCGGTGAACAAGGCCTTCAATTGGCGGAAAGAGTAGCGTATCGTCCTGGAACGAACGGTCCCAAGATCCAATTTGACCGAAGGACAAGTACTTTCCTTCAGTTGCGATGAGGCCTTGCTCCGGATACACCAATTCCGGTTTGACTGCAACAGTTTTCTTCTTTTCTGAATCGCTTAATATGGTCATGGTTTCTTTCGAGAGTTCATTCAACGAAAGGTTAGCTGACTTTTGTTTCTTTGGATCGCATGAAAAGACGCTGACTAGCGCCAATGCGCATAGAAGAAGTTTCCTCATATCAATAGGATTGGGTTCTAAAGAAGTCATCGAATCTGCCGTTGCCCATATTGAGAACGAATAGGTTCTGCTTTGCACGGGTAATAGCAGTGTAAATCAATTCCGGCCTGCCCATTACAGCGCTTTCTCCGAAATCGTCAAGGTCATCATCGGGTTGAATGATAAGAATGACATTGTCGGCATCCCATCCCTTATAGCTATGGATAGACGAGACCTTTAGTTGCTCCGTATCCATAGTGAAATGAAGTTTCTTATTATCCCGGACATCCTTGATGGTATCGACAAAGTGCTCGCTTTTGGTATTGCCATCGTTCTCGGCCAGAATCTTGTCGTACACCTCCTGCGTCTCAAATGTTGTCATACATGAACAGCCCTGGGATAGTCGGATTTGCTGTTCAAGCGCCCTTAACAGAGGGTATGTCTGGGAGACAATGACCGTCCTGCCTTTGTTAAGGTTGTTGTTGACAATCAATTTCTGACAAGCATCCGTCATCTCCTTTGCTGTTGCGTTTGCCAGGAAGGTTTCATAGAAAATATCTTTTTCTGATGCAAAACCGAATTCCAATTGTGTCTGAATATCATCGGCCACCTGATCCGGGAAGAAGTATCGCTGGAAGGACATAGCGAGAGACGCGATTCGTGGATTATCAAAACGCTGTCCTTGATTCAGCTTCTCAGTCCATCTACCTGGAATGGGCGTTTTTATTTCGTGCTGCTCATCCAACTCTCGTCTGTAGATGTTTTGCTTTGCGTCTCCAAACAAGATAAATTCGCCATTCTCGGCCAAGAAGTATTTCTCCAGTATTTTCAGCCATGAATACTGATAATCCTGGACCTCATCAATCAGGATGGCAGAATACTTCGGTAAACTATCCTTTTCAAACTCGAAGAAATTCTCATTTTCAAAGCACGTAAGGCTCATCTTTATATGATGATTTCGCGCCTGGGATACAAAGAACCTATGGTAGTTTGAGATGGTGAATTTGTTCCAAAGGAAGTCGGCCGGAATTCTGCCTATACGGTAGCGGATATAGTTAACCAGCGTGACATTGTAGGTCAATATCAGTATGTTTCCGCCTGTGCGAAGTTGGCAGTTGACCGCACGCGAAGCCAGCACTTGGGTCTTTCCTGAACCGGCAACACCCTTGATTTTCTGCCGACGGCCATCAACGCTTTCTGCCAGCGGAGCTTGCTCCGGACGAAGCTTCAATGACGGGTCTCCGTCCCGGAATGTATGCCAACCGGTCTTCAGTTGACTGATGAATTCGTTATAGGCTTCATCCGTGAAACTGCTGCGCGAACGTCTCAGATCCAAAACATCCAGGATGTCTTTATTGAAATCTTCGGCACCAAGAATCAGGACCTTGCTCTTCTCATTGTCGGTATTGAATACGGAGCCCAGTTGAACCCTTGTAGCGTCCGGGAACCATACTGCAGGACGAACGGCAAACCAACCATTCTTTTCCTTGATGGTATTCCGGAGCAATGTGGAGGATTTTTCTGTAAGGATGTTCTCACAGTATCCTAAGACTGTTGACAGAGGTGAAGCCATCGGAACATCATCGCATACAAAGCCTCGTTCTCCATCATAGAGACAGTTTCCCAGGTCTCCCTCGAAGACATTCATCACGACAATACCCTTACACCTGCGAACGATAACCAGATCAGGAGTATCCCCGCCCATTTCCGGCTTCAGATATACCCGGTCATCGGCCGACATATTCCGGCTTATATGGTTGTACACCCGGACGAGTTTTTCAGTAAGAAGGCCATTTTTGATAAGCCCAGCGGTGTCATAATCATCGTAAGCGCCAGCCGCTTCATATTTACCCTCCCTGAACGATGTGTCAATATGGCTGAGGCCCGTCTGAATGTAAAAACAGCGGGTCTTACAGGTAATAGGATAGTTGGTGTCAGAAGTATGGGCTATGCACCGGTCCTCAACATTGGAGAATTCAACGCGGTCCGTGAAATAGCTACAGAAGTCATCAATACGGCTTTTGTTCCCATTGCAAGGCCCCATGCACAGCACATATTGTGTCCCTTTCCCATTCTCAATCACCTCGGCCGTTTTCCTTAAGCTGATGTCCACCAAGTCAAGGATATTTGAGAAAAGGTGAACTGTGGTGGTCTCGTTCAGACTAAGTCCAAAGGCCCCGTTGTCCGTTCCATTAGAAGGCAGTTTCTGGTTGAGACATACAATCTCTACGGAATGGCCGTTGAGTGCCTGCTCAATATTCCTTTTTGCTCGATTGAGGGCGGCTTTGGATGGCTCAATCAACGTTACTCTTCTCACGTAGGAAAGCAGGCCGCGATGCTCAAGCGATTCCAGAAAGCAAAGTGAAGCAATAGCTTGACCGCACCCCCAGTCAACAATATGAATCCGCATCCCGAGATCCTGGTAAGGAAAGTTTTGGGCTGCAATGTTGCATTTGACCTTGTGCATTTCCCCGTACCAGCTGAGGTATGCAGCAAGCTGATCCTCCGTCTGAAGGATGTTTTTCCCGTGATTCAGGGAATCCTTCAGTTCGTAGCGCTGGGGCCAAGTTATCTGCCGGCGGCTATCGGATATGATGTTGTCAACTGTAAACATCTCGCTAATAGATGGTCTCTCCGAAAGGTTTGGATTTGTGTTCACGAAGGTGCCTTAACGCAATCTCCTTTGAACTGTTGGCATAGCAGTACTCGCAAAGGTGGGCGCAGGTGTTGTATTCGCCAATATCTTTGCTGACGATGCAGCCGCAGAACTGGCGCTGGCCTTTATCCTTATTGTTCCGGTGCTTGATGATGGTCTTCTCCGGATTGAAGAGGTCCCCGCCGGTGATTTCAACACCAAGGAATTCCATCAGGCGGGTATCATCCGAAAAGAAGCGAATCATCAGGTCGTCATCGACACATTTGTTGTGGTCGATATCATACTGTTTAATATCAATCTTCTCTCCGCAGGTGGCCAGCGTGTAGCCCCAATCTTGGTTCAGCTGCTGGATAACAGTTGCAAACTCAATCATATCCTCTTCCTCAAATTCATGGTAGTGGATATTGTTGTTGACGAGGTTGGCGCGAACCTTCCTATAGGCAGCGATATCAGCGAAGCTGAAGACCATCTTCTCCGTGTACCCCTTAAGTTGGTCGCCGATGTTCTTTGCTTTCTGCAGAAGATCCTGAACACTGATCTCGTCCGTCAAAATGAGCGGATCAAAGCGCCAAATAACCTTCCCAACACCAAGTCTGTCGACCAGGCGTTTGAAGATGTCAATCCTTTTCTCAACAGATGGAACGCCCTTCTCTAGTTTCTCGGCAACATAATCGTTGAGGGTGTACTGGATATAACAATGGATACCTTTCGCATCCAGATAATCCAGAAGGCCACCTTCCTTCAGGAGTGCCTCTGGGTACTTTGACCAGAATACAATTAGCCTGGTATCCCTGTAAGAAACATAGGACTGAACGCCGTTGAAAGGATTAGTCCATGCCGAATAGCCGACCTTTAGCCGATGCAGAAACCAATCAGCATAGAAGCCCGGAATATCCGTGCTCCTGCTGGCAGAAACGATGACGGGGAACTGGGCTGGGACCATTTCTCCATTCTCCTTGATGATTGTTTCTTTTATTTTAGCCATACATTGGTCCCTAAACAATTATGCACCTATAACGTTATGCAATTGGCGGATGTAACCGACAAATGCGGGGGTGTCTGTATTGAAGAATGACTGAAGGTCCCATTCGGAGAAGGGTTCTTCGTGGTAGAGAGTGGCGGGCTGGATGTCGCCGTTGAGGCTGACGTAGTCGAGGACGCTCTTGAGGTATTCTTCCTGCTCGGGATTGAGCGGACTGGCGGTGAGGTATTTGGAGTATAACTCCAGGGCCTTGGAACGGTCCACGTGGATGATGGAACGGATGAAGGCCGCAACGCTGTCGCCGCAGATAAGACCTCCACGCCTGACATAAGCCTGGTATTCTTCCTTGGTGCCAAGATCTTTCCAGCAGATATTCTCAAGGGCGAGGATGTCTTGCTGAGTCAGCTGCTGCAGGGAGCGAATCTTCTCCAGCACAGGATGGTGACGGTTCTTGGAGATGAAGTCAATGACGCGTTCCTTGTAAGTAAGCGTAGGCATTGTGTGCTTGGGGGCGTCTTTGTACTCAATGATGTCCGGGACGTTGATGGTGAAGTTACGCTTCTTATCTCCCTTTATAAACTGGACCAGGTCACGCATCTCGATGCGAACTGTCTCCAGTTTGTCAAGCGTTGCGGATTTCCAGAAGTCAGGGTTGGCCACTTCGTTTACAATGGCAATCTTATCCTTGACCTGCTGAATTGTAGCCTTGCTTTGCAGAGATTTGGCAATCTCCGTCACGCGGACCATACTCTTCCCGGCCTGATGGTCTGGCAGGATCTGGGCAAGCTGGATGTTGAGGATAAGGATGTCGAATCGAAGGGCCGAGTTGTCCGTGACGCTCCGGATGATAATCGGGGCAATCTGATCCTTGAGGTCCAGGGCATCAATATCAGACAGACACACCCAGGACTCTTCCTTCCGGAACTTATCTACCACTTCCCAGTGGCGGCGGACCGTGATGTTCTGGTCGCTCAGGGCAAGTACTTGGGTGCGGAGCGTCTTCTTGATGTCATCGTGAAGAGACCGGGCGAAGGGGTCTTGCTGGTATTGGGCGTGCTGCAGGGCAAGGGCCATATCTACGCGAAGGTCAAAGAGCCGTTCCGTGACGGAGACCATCGGGAGCAGCGGCTCTCCTTCAGGGGTGACATCGAAGAAGTCGAAGTTGCCGCACCAGTCGTAGATGGTGAAGTATTGCTTGTCCAGCCCTTCCCCGTGAACATCCGGTGATTTGCGTGTGCCACGGCCAACCATCTGCCAGAACTTGATTTTGGACTTTACCTGTTTGAAGAAAACGAGGTTCAGCACGTCAGGGACATCGATGCCGGTATCCATCATATCCACAGACACCACTATCTGAGGCATCTTCCCGCGGACTTCAAAACTGTTGATAAGGTCCTGCGCCTTGGTGACCTGGTTGTCTATCAGGACGCAGAAATCGCTGCCGTATTCCGGATACTGTTTCTGGAAGCGCTCCACAATCTTGACCGCGTGCTCGTGCTTGTGGGCAAAGATGATGGTCTTACCGATGGTGTCGCCGCCATTGACGGTGAGGCCTGTTGTTATCAGGTCCTCCAGTACCAGGTCGATGGTCTTCTCGTTATAGATGTAGTCGATGATTTCGGAACTGCGGATGTCACGCGGTGTAGGGGCTGCACCCTCCTCTGAACGAGCCGCCTCATACTTCCAGATGTCCTCGAACTGCCCCTTCTGTTCTGCCGTAAGTTCCTTGTATTTAATTCCTTCGCGCAGATGCTTGGAGGTCCGGTTCATTACGACAAAGTTGACCAGGTATTTGTCATCTACAGCCTCAGCCAGTTCATAGGCAAAGTTGGGCTCTCCGTCGAGACCGAAGAGTTCATAGGTGCTGCGGTCCACGTCTTCACGCGGCGTGGCGGTGAGGCCTACCATCAGGGCGTCAAAGTAGTCCAGGATGGCGGTGTATTTGCCGAAAACGCTGCGGTGGGCTTCATCAATGATAATGAGGTCGAAGCGGCCGACAGAGAAGTTCTTCTTGTCGGAATCGATGTACCCGATCATCGTCTGGTAAGTGCTGAAGATGAATCGAGCGGACAAGTCCGGCTTGGGCATATCCAGGCGTGTCTTGGAGTAGTCCGGAAGCAGCTTCTCGAAATTGACATAGGCCTGCTCCACAAGCGCGTTGCGGTCTGCCAGGAAGAGAACGTTTTTCACCCACTTGTTACGGATGAGGACATCGCAGAGGGAAATGGATACGCGGGTCTTTCCGGAGCCTGTGGCCATCACCAGCAGGCCGCGTCGGTGCATCTTGTTGAAGTGGTCGCAGATGCTGTGGATAGCGCGTTTCTGGTATTCACGGTCCGTGATGTGGTCTTTGACCTTGGTGTCTGTAATGGCGGCACGACCACGGCTGCGATGGATGACCAGCAGGTCTTCCTGGCTGTGGAAGCCCAGAATCTGGCGGGGCGGATAGCCCAGACCATCAATAACAAAAGTCTGGAAGCCGTTGGTATAATAGATAACCGGAAGGATGCCGTATTGCTCCTTCAGGCACTGTGCGTAGAGTTCTGCCTGGTGCTTGCCGATGACCGGGTCTTTGCTGGTGCGCTTGGCCTCAATGACTGCAAGCGGCTTACCGTCTGAGCCATAGAGAACATAGTCCGCATAGCCGATGTCTTGGGCAGGCATCCCGTGAACCTCAATCTCGGTACCGGCCTTATTGGGAAGAACTACGTTATCCTTGCCAACCAGTTCCCAGCCTGCATCACGCAGCATCAGGTCAATGAACAGGCGGCGGGTCTCAAATTCAGAATAATCGGAGAGGACCGGTGCCGGGGTCTTGCTGGCAACGGCTTCTGCAGGAACACTCTCGACGAACTGGTGAACAGGAACCGGGACGGTTTCCCTGGGCGTAATCCTGACGCCGGTTTTGGGAATGAGTGTCCTGTTGAAGGGAGCAAGTGATGAAAGGAAGCGTAGCTTGAGCAGGGTGCCACCAACCAGGTTGTAGAGGTTGAGGAGGCAGAAATAGGCCTCACCGCTCTTGACTCCTCCGGCGTGCGCTGCAATATTGCCCACTCTGCGTATGTAGTGTGCCGCAGCCATCAAACGGTCATCGTCGATGAACGTGACAAACGGCTCGCCTGTCATCAGTTCAAACAGGGGCTTTCGCTCGCCAATCTCGGCATTTTTGAGGGTATAGATGGCCTTGACCAACCATTCGAGTCCCCGGCGGCAATGCAGGGCACAGGCGTCGTGGTCTGATTCCATTGAGGCCTCTGCACCCTGACAGAAGGTGTAGAGGTCATGAAGTGGCTCTATGTCACGCAGGTAATCGAAGTTGGTCATAGGCTCATACGTTAAAGTATTTATCCATTCTACTGGAGAATAGCATGATAGCCGCTTTTTTCGATTCTTCAATGTAATTCCTTTGTCTTTCTATTGCTTGAAGCCTTTGGGCAAAAGCATCTTGCCTTTCGCGGCATACCAAAGGTATCGTAACACTCAAAAGCTTAGGTTTTGAGATGTTCTTCATTGTACCACTTGTTCCAGACGCCAATGAACGGATTTGTTGTTTAGCGTCAAATTGAATCAAGGCTTTCCAGATGAATATGGGATTAGCTCCTTCCGTGAGAGTAGCCCTCCATAAACGGTCTGGAAGATATACATTGGGTTTAACGTCCCATACATAGGCGACAGCACCAACAAGTTCGGCAGTATTCATCCGGCTAATCAGCAAGTCTCCTTTATGTACTCGATCTTCTTCTCGGGGAATGTAATCAAGCGGAAGATTTTTCACATCATCGCCTCTGAAGTAATCATACGTAACGGCACCTGTTTTCAATACTTTATACTGATTCTCTTCATCGCCAGCAAGACTCTTTCCTCCGGATAGTTCTGTCACATAGGTCGATAATGTTGTCTTCTCTTTTACATCACCGAACATCTCGTGAAAGATGGACTGAGCAAGGTCATCGAGGGTCTTGAGCTGGGCTTTCTTCTTCTCAACTATGCCGGAGAGGAGGTCCAGTTCGGCCACGATGCGCTGCTGGTCGGCATGGGACGGAAGGTCTATTTCTATTAACAGGATACTCTTCAAATCAAGTGTTGGGACAGCACCCCTTCGCATGTATTGAGCAAAGTCAATTTGCTGAAAAAGATAGAAAAGATAGTCAGTGCCAACAAGATCGGCGTTAGGTTTAACGCCTCCGGTATTCAAATCGACGATGCTGTCCTGCCCAAGAATACGTTTCTTATTTGTGGCAATAGCGGCGCCATTCTTCGGGAAAACGATTGCTCCTTTAGGAAAGATTTTTCGGCTTTCCTTGACATAGGCATCTGTGTCAGTCATCACTCGCTTGTTAGCTTCGCGATTCATTTCTGCAACCTTGAAATACGGATACTTGCCGCTTGGAAACAATTCTGACGCGGCGGGTGTAAACCCGCTGAAAGGTGTGCATATGTCACCAATTTGAACTTTCATGGATTACAGATACTTTTCACGGAACTCTTTGAGTGCCTGGGTAATCTCTCTCTGGTAATCGTCCAGCTGGTCCAGCAGCTTGTCGCTGGGCTCATATTTCACCTTTTCAACCTTGACTTCGCGGTACTTGTTGAGGGAAAGGACGTAGCCGTTTTTGCGAATTTCATCCACCGGCACCAGGAAACTCTGGTCCTGACGGGTACGGCTCTCTTCTGCAGCAAGATTGGCGTAGCGGGCAATGACATCCGGAATGTCGTTCTCCTCAACGGGTGTGCGCTTCTGATCCAGGGAGAGGCCGTCGGCCTTCATATCGTAGAACCAAACCTTGTCCGTGCCGCCGGCATTGGTCTTGGAGAAGATGAGAATGGCCGTGGAGACACCGGAATAAGGGAGGAACACGCCGGAGGGCATTGAGATGACGGCTTTGAGATGCTGGTTATCCACCAGCTCCTTGCGAATGGCCTGATGAGCCGTGGAGGCACCGAAGAGAACGCCATCGGGAACAATGCTGGCGCACTTGCCACCAATGCGGAGCATACGGACAAACAGTGCCAGGAAGAGGAGTTCGGTTTTCTTGGTATTGGTTACCGAAAGCAGAGATTTTGCGATGTTGCCGCCATCGATGCTGCCGGCGAAGGGCGGATTGGCCAGAATGAGGTCGTAGCAATCGGCGTCCTCGTTCTCCGGAGAGAGACTGTCCTGCCATTTGACATCGGGGGCATCTACGCCGTGAAGCATCAGATTCATCGCGCCGATACGGAGCATCGTGGTGTCGGTATCAAAGCCGTGGAACATCTGCGTCTTGTAGTGCTGCATATTGGCTTTCTTCATCAGCTCGGCATGGTGATGGTCCTGGACGTATTTAGCTGCCTCAACGATAAAGCCCGCAGAGCCCATAGCCGGGTCGCAGATTTCCCAATCCACCTGAGGCTGCATCATCTCCACCATCATACGGATGATGTGACGCGGGGTGCGGAACTGGCCATTGTTGCCGGATGCGGCCATCTTTCCGAGGATGTATTCATAGACATCGCCCATGGTGTCGCGGTCGGTCATATCCAGATTCTGGATGCCAGCCACCACTTTATCCAACGTGCGCGGGTTCTGGATCATAAAGACGGCCGACTGCATATAGCGGCTGTAGGCGGACTGCTTGCCTTCCCCGAGGTTCTTGATGAAGACGAACACATCGTTGCGGACGATGGAGAACATCTTGGCGGGATCTTCAAGGCGGAAGTTCTTCCAACGAAGCTCCTCATAAGGAACATCACGGTCGGTTTCCGGGTTATGCCAGAGTTTGCTTTTCTTGAAAACAAGGTCATCGGGTTCTATTCCGAGCTGGCGGGCATTGCGCTCACGAACGTCCTGAGCATCGTCCAGCATCTTCATAAAGAAGAGGTAGGTCATCTGCTCCAGGATGGTCATCGAGTTGGTGATGCCACCGGTCCAGAAGGTGTCCCAGATTTGGTCGATTCTATTTTTGATTTCGCCTGTAATCATATGGTGTGTTTCGTTTTCGTTTGCAAAGGTATGTGGGGCATATGCAAAGTATCTGCACAGGTTATTTAAATATCAAAAAGTTGCTTACTTTATCTCCAATACATTTGGAAGGATTATTAACAATGTTCTGATATTCAGCCAATAAACGTGCAGTAAACTCGTGGTTCTTCCGGATAGCGTGCGTCTTCACTTCTGTGGACACATCGTGCTTTATACTGTTCTGCTTGATGTTGAAACTGCTTCCGTGTTTAACGCGATAGTAGTTCGTAATCAAAGCTCTGTCGTGCGTGGCATACGTGGTCAATATGGTAACGGTAGATTGGTTGCTGCCGGATGCCTTCTTGACGATGGCTTTGATTTTGGCCTGCTCTGTAGCAAGATCTATCTGATTATCGACTTCCCGCTCTTTGACAATAATGATGACATTGACGGGAATATTCTGAGGTATCGCACTCAAACCCCGGATTATCTCATTATCGTTGGCGTCGTAGACATATTTATCCTTGAAGTAGTGGTTGTCGCAAATGATAATATCTGTAAGCGGAAGATGAGGAAGGTATTTACCCCAGTCTATTATCTGGTAAGACAGCTCTTCACCGTTATCCTCCAGGGAGAATATCTCCTTCAACTTTGAAAGCTCATCTCCCACCTTGGACACAATTACACAGCACTTCGTCTCAGCTGCAGCAGTCTTGCCGGCATCGTCCAGGAAGAACATGGAAGACCGTCCAGCGGCATCCAGCGAATTGTAGAAATTAGACTTCATCGGGCGCTCGGGAACTACTGTCTTAGGTGGGCAGAAGTCCTGGGAGCCGCCGACACCGGAACCGAATTGAGAAAACCAGAAAGTCAGGTATTCATTCCCTTTGATTTCTTCTTTCGAGAAGTTGTATTGAACGTCCAGGTTCTTTCTGACGAGGGCAGCATACTCGGCAAAGGCCGCTTTGTCTTCAGAGCGGACCAACGAGATGAGATTTTCCTTGTCGATGTACAGAACCATAGCTACAGTATGTCAAAAACCAGATTACTTGCTTCGTCAAAGAAGCCGTGACCAAATTCGTTTTCGAACTTGCCGTCAGGACGGTAAAGCATGTCATAAGGAAGTTTGCCATCACTTGGGAAATAAATCACCTTAAAAGGCGATGCCTTCAGGAGTTCTTCCTGTGAAGCGAAATGTTCCTTGGCAACAAGCACCTGGGACTTTCTAATCATGTATTCCGAGTGAGTCTCGATGATGAAACGGAAGCCGTAATCCTTGTTGAGGCTGTAGAAGAAGTCCGCCAACTCACTTTGGAGCATCGGGTGAAGGTTCTGCTCAGGCTCTTCAATAATAAGAAGGGAAATGACCTTTTTACCGCCATAACCAATGCCGGCCTCGGCCATCTTGGTTGCAATACGGAATAGAAGAATCATGAGCTGGATGGAGCCCATACCTTTGTCTGCAAGGTTCACCCATTGACCGTCGAGGTTCTGAATCTTGACCAGGTGGGCTTCGCCGCCGACGGAGGTGATTTCATAATCCTGGCCAATCTTGAATGTCTTCATCCACTTGATGATGAAGTCGTATGAGGGCGAGCCAAGGCCGACCTGCAGATTGGCATATTCGTGGATAGTCTTGACGTGATAGTCGTTGGTGTCCTTAGCGCTGAACAGGATAGTCTGAGTAACGGCGTGGGCATAAATATACTCCACGCTTATCTCTGTCTGCTTATTCAGCTTGAAGTACTTGTCCCGGAAAACGGATTTCTTCTTAGTGAGGAATTCCTTAGCCTTATCGGAAAGACCGAAAACGCCAAGATCATCTTGCGATACCCTTTTAGAACTGAGGTTGTCGAGGGTTGCAGCGAGTCGAGTAAAGAAACTTTGTAAAAGGGCGTCGGCCACATATTCGTCGCGGATAGATAGGCCGGGCACTATGCCCATATCAATTTCGATATCCTCCGTAAGGCCCTTGTAATATTTCTGTAGATATTTTACCGGATATCCATCTGGCACTTTTTCAATGTCATAGCCTGGATATGGATTAGCATGAAAGATAACGCTGATAGTTCGGTCCGATTTCAATGAAAAAGTCAGGTCGATGTTAAAAGGCAACAACGTTATCTTTATCCTCGAGACGCGGCCAAACACATCAGATTCGCTGTCGGACTTTTCCACGTCTATCTCATACATGCGGTCTCCGACAGTAATTGTGAAAGTGATTGGAGTACCTTCAGGAGCCTTATTATAGCGAGCCCGATCAAATGTTCCGATATGGGTATAATAACTCTTGTTGAAATAGAAATTCAGATTCATCCACGCATCTCCTTCAAGCGAGGTAATACGGGTTTTCAGGAAATCCAAGATAGAGAGCATAGCCTTCACAACCGTGGATTTTCCAGCATTGTTCTCACCAACAAAAATGCTTATCTGACCCAGATTAAGAGGTTCAAGTTCCTTGAACTTCCTAAAGTTTTTAAAACCAATTACGTTTTGTCCAGTGATCGCGACTTGCTTATCTTCAATAATAGTCGGCGAATCTGGAGTACAACGATTTGTTAAAGGTGGGTTCTCCAGAAGAATTCTATCTATCGTATCTTCATCTGGCACAACAATCTGAATCGCAAGGAAGTCCTCCTCGGTCAGTTGCAAATCGGGATTCTTGTCAACGGCTTCCCGAGCCTGTAATGCGACATAATCAGACAATAGTTCTCTAAGCACATACTTGATGGGGGCTTCAGCACCTCGTTTAGTATGAAAGAGAAATAGATCGTTTTCAACCCATACCGGAGGAAATAAACTTGCTTCCTCTTCAATTAAACGTATATCTAAGGAAATGTTTTTAGTTTTGCCTATGAGGCCTATTTTAAACTTTCCATCTTTAAAAGAGGCTAGGCTATCAGTTCCATCATACGCCAACAGCTTCTCTTTGTATTTCTTGCTATGAGGACGCGAAGGAATATCTTTATCGTTGATAGGCTTTGCTTTATAGTAATCACAAAGTATGGTATGGCGATATACTGGCACCTCTGCGGCGCCATCCCCACGCAAATAGTCCCATTCACCAGGATAACTCTTGTCGATTTGAATTAACTCCGAAAGTTTAACTAACTTCTCGTTCTCGTTAAGTTTAATCTTCATAGGATGAGGCTTTAATCTGTTTTTTCCTGCTTGACGATGCAAAGATCTTATTCCTCTATGCAATCTATCTACACACTAAAATACTTTTCGTAAGATTGGCGAATTATATCCTGAACCTGCTTTCTAAAGAGATCAGGCGTCAGCACCTCCACGTCCTTCCCAAAGGAGAGGATGAGGGCCTCCAGTTCATGATTGGGGATAACTTCAATTTCAACAATGCACTTATCCATATCCACAATTCGCTGGGAGGGATGAAGAGACTTCGTCAAAACATACTGAAAGCGTTTCTCCTCAAATTGCAGCTGGATACGCACCTTGTCGCCATTATTTACACTAACCCCAACGACATCATCGAAAAAGTTTTCGAAATCAATATCATTTTGGATGTATTTTACGTGCACCTGCTCAATATTCACGATTCGATCCAACGCCAAATTGTAGATGCTCTTCGTTTCGTCATTCAAGCCGAAGAGAAACCACCTGTTATTGTACTGCTTGATGTAGTAGGGATGGATAATCCATTCAAAAGATTTCTCGTCGAAAGTGGAATAGTTTATCTTCAATACCTGCTCGTTGATAATGGCCTCAAATAAATCTTGAAACCAGTCCAATCCAGTGTAATTCTTATTCTCCTCATAACCAATCACACTTTTCGACGAGCCGTTCAGTGAGAGTTTGTCTTCTAATTTTACCACTAGTTCGGACATCCAGTCGAAATTGGGCATTCCCTTGAAGCGCTGGAGCATCAGGATGGTTTCTTTAAGCTGGGCTAAATCGTCTTCTCCAAGACCACGCTTGAAGATGGAGAAATCGGGCTCGGAATAGCGGTAGTAGTAGCCGTTGCCATCGTCAATGGCCTCCACATCTACCCCAGCCTCGGTTGCGCGTGTGCGGATGTAATTGATGTCGCTGCGGAGTGTGCGGGTTTTTATGCCGGAATGGTCGCTGCCGTAGAGTTCACGCAAGGCTTCATTACAACGCTCCATAAGGTCGTTGAAATAGAATTTTCGCCGGAAATTGCTGAAACAATCATCCAGTACTTTGTAGCGAATCTGTGCGTGTTTGTTACTAGCCAAGGGGTTTTCGTGTTATAATCAAGCAAATTTAGCTTTTTTTCTTGAAAGACCCCGCAAATTTGGTAGAATAGTGTGCAATTTAATTGCATAACCCCCTTCACACCATCAACCTCACCAACCTCCCATCCCTGCAAAACATCTCTGGATGCCGGAAGAATGCCGCCCACACCTGGCTGACGTTCACGGGCTGGCCGTCCTTCCGCACGCAAAGGCGGCGGCTGTTGATCTCAAACACCAGCCTGTCGGCAGTCATCCCGCAGCCCTCGGTGGAGAGGAGAAATACTATAGCTTCTTCTATACTCACAAAGCAGAGTTAGATTCTCTTTCTATAAATACTAGCGATGCGGATTTATCGCATCGCTAGTATTACACTATAATACAATAATTACTACCTGTATAATGCATTTTCTGGTCTTTTGTACAGATAGTCCAGATCTAGCACAACAGTACTACCTGACTGGATATCTAATTCTCCTATATGCCAGTATTGAAAAGACTTGTCCGGTGAAGGGACTACGATTGTAGACACTTTACTACTACTTATACCATGCCAGGACAAAGTACATTGGCCTTTATCATCTGTACTCGTTTTATACCATCTATCATCGCCGGAAACAAGGTATTCAATGCGCTGGTTAATACAATAAGAATTATGACTTCCATAATAAAGAGTAACTTTGCACGACTTGTCGGATGGAATATTTCCATCGCGCTCATCTATTCTACGATAAATAATATTATAGGCATTGGTGCGTGCCTCAATAAGAGGTCCTTTGGCCCCGTAGGCCATCTCCTGGACGGTATCTATCATGGTTCTGTCTGTAACGCTGAACAAGGGATTGGCAAACAACGCCTCTACTTCATCAATGTTCTGATTGATAATAAACTCGATATAATTGTCGTCATACCCAATGATATCTGAAGGTGAATAGAGTTTCTTGTCAAATAAAAGACCACTCTTTGTGAGAGGATCGGTATTGGCCTTATTCATCAGATTCTCAATTTGCATATTTACATTACTATGCGTCAGCAGATTAACATAAAAATCATTGAGTTGCCTTACTAGAAGCATCTCTTTCTCAGCTTTGGGATTCTCCTTTATTGCCTGCTGGAAAAAAGGGAGAAGTTTTTCATCGCGCCACTTCAGTGTCACGCTTTCACTGTCGAACTCGAATCGGCCGATAGCGTTGCTGATATCCTGCATCTTGACCCCTTTTCGGATGAGGGCATCACAGGGGTCGTAAATGTCCTGCTTATTAAATACGGAAACCAGAGGGTCAAGATACTGGGTAACTTCAGCGATAGCCTTGGTGAACATCTCCTTGTTAGCGTTGATGGGACCTTCCTGCTGTCCGCGGCAGTCAACCCGGTATTTCAGCGGAGCACCGAGAAAATCATTCTTTTCGGAGTCTTGATAATAGGCATATCCCTGGACAAAGTCGGTGATAGCGCCTTCATCCCCTACAGGTGGGTCGAAGGCCTTGTCCAGCGCCTCGTCGATAAACATTTTGAACTGGCCTTTAACCATGACTTTGGCGTATCCCTCAGCGAAGGGCCTTACGGTGTAACTGGTTAACTCTTTTTGCCGATACTCACCATCTGCAAAAAACGTATAATCGAACCTCCTTATTGTGACGTCCCCTGATGGTAGGCCATTCTTGAATGTCCCCGAAAACACCAGCATCTGATTTGGCATAAAGCAGATGCCCAAACCTTTTCCGTCCGGACGGCCCATACGCACCGAGCCACTCCAAAGCATATTATGCAAGTCCTTGGGCTGCCATACTTCTTTCTGGACGGTGTACCAATCGCTGCTGTGATTTCTTTCTGCCTTCAATTCCAAAGTGAGCGCACGAGTATTTACCGCGACCTTCATCTTATCCATAGACGGCAAGTTCTGATTACACTTTATCTTGGCGTAATACTGTGGTAAATAGGTCTTTGGGAAGAAGGATACCCAGATATAATCAGTAGCATTATCCCTGGGAGATCTCAGGTACTTATCCAGTTCGTAATAGGTTTTGGCGTTATCGTCTTTGCCTTGAGAAAAACGAAAACTGAAGGGTATATATCTGGTATCAAAGGCATCGGTAATCAAAACCATTGCCTGTGTCATAGATTCGAAGGTTCCTCTTGTTACAGGGAAGCATAGACGATAGGTCCCGCTGTTTGTCATTAACCCGTTCTTTGAAAAACCATCAATTAATGATTGAATCTCAAGGATAGAGTCTTTGTCTTTTGCGTCCAACATGGACTGGTCCTTTACAAAAAGGATTGTACCGATGCCTTGGCGATTGACGGTTCCCTTGAAGCCATCGGCAAAGAAAACTGCCTGCTCCATCGTGAAGGGTTGGACTATGACATCCTGCGGGTACACATAGTCATCCAGGCGGACGGGAAGGTGCGAACTGTGCCAATAGGATTGTACCAGGCCCACGGGGAAGCCCTTGTCAAAAGCGCCATGGAAGCATACCCATCGGCCATTGCCGAAAGCTATTCCCGTGCCCTCGCCCTGCAGGAGACCGTCTTGGACACTGCCGCTCCAGTACACGTTGGAGTACTGCTCCATAAAGGGGATGGGCTTACCTCTTCTGGTGTAGGGCAAGATATCCATCTTAAATCCTTCGCCCTGGCTGCAACCTCGGTAAAGATAGGCCTTGCCGATGCTTCGTAGACTCTCGAACGGTTCCTCGAACGTGCCATACTGCTTAAGTTGGCCATAGAGGAGTGCAAATGCCTCCTTCTCCTGAAGGAAAC
This sequence comes from Bacteroidales bacterium, assembly GCA_017428945.1. Taxonomy (GTDB): domain Bacteria; phylum Bacteroidota; class Bacteroidia; order Bacteroidales; family UBA932; genus Cryptobacteroides. The sequence goes on from JAFRPW010000008.1 coordinate 38,760, forward strand.
TGAAGGCGTCCACGTTATTCTTGTCCCTTGCCGAAAGACAACAGTCGAAGAAAAAAAAGTTGGGCTTTGTCTGCTTCCAGTCCTGAAACTGTTGCACGGTTATTCTACCCTTGGTATTGCACCAAATGAGGCCTTCCTTCTTTTGCCCTTTCTGGATGGCCTTTGCAAACTCTTTCTCCTGAGCGATGGCGGCGGGATAAAAACATACAAAGCATAAAAAGAAAAGAAGGATGCGCTTTAGAATCAACATTACAATTCGGCTTCTACGCATATGTTCAGTTTTATTGGTTTTTCTTTTAGTTGTTCAGTTTCGCAAGTGAAATAAAATTGATATACAAAAGGTCAAAGGTTTTGATAATTCAATGATTATCCCTATCTTGTGTTTGCGATACAAATAGATGGAGCCCTTTAGCCATGAACAAAAATAGACAAATAATCTCTGAACTCAAAGACTTTTTCAGACATAATGACTCCAGCAAGGCCAAGTATGCCGGCATGGATGCTCAGATCTTCTTTTACAAGTAGGGCAACGGCTCCTGGAACGCCCTCATCACGACGGATATGGGCATTGATGCCAAACGGGCTTTTGAACTTTATCCCAGAAGATGGTGTATTGAAGTGGCTCATAAGGAGATGAGGGGACTTCTGAACCTGGGTAAATGCCAGTGTGTTGACTTTGCCGGGCAAATTGCCACACTGTCTCTGTGCATGATACAGTACAACATCCTGGGAACGGTCAAGCGCTTCGAATCGTACGAGACCATTGTATTTATAGTCATCCAGAGAATCTGGGGACTCATTATAGAGCTCATCAACGTCATTGCTGAGTTCATCTCGTGCAATCCGTTTGAACTAACTGAAAACGTAATAAACAATAATCATCAAATCAAAGCAGTGAAGATGGCTTTCGACCGGCTAGACCTCGCCGGAGCGGCAGCCTAAATCACTTGCGAAACTTGAGTTACACTATGTTTTGACGCATAATTCTCTAAACCAAGGCTCGAATTACAAAAGTAGTAAAATTATCTTTCTTTAAAAACCCGATAAACCATTCTTTGAAAATCCGTCCCGAAGGCGTGCCGATGCTCCTCCCGAACGAACCCAAGCGACTCATACAGCGACACCAGGTGCGGCATCTCGGAATCGGCCACTAGGGCAATCCTGGTGAACCCCAGCGACTGGCCAATTCGCATGCCGTCCTTCATGAGCGCACGGCCGATGCCCTGGTGGCGGAAGGCCGGGAGGACGGCGAGGGAGTCAAGATAGTACTCTCCGGGATCCGTCTCGGGGTCGTCACCAGAGAACTGCTGGAAGAACGCCGGCCAGAACTCCCTGAAAGTCTTCTCCTTGAGTTTCTTGTAGAGCTCTCCAGGGTAGGAGAGGAGGGCTCCAACCGGAGTCCCGTCAATATCGGCCACGCGGGTGCGGGCATGGGTATACAGCGTGTCTGTGCGCTCCTCACAGGCGGTCAGACGCTCATGGATGTCCGACATATCGTCATTTGCCAAATCCTCGAAGTCATACATGTGCATCCCAGCCAAGACGCACTTGGCAAGGAATGGCGCGTCGGAAGGACGTCCATCACGGATATGAAGGTTCGCTACCAATTGACTGTGGAATAGATTGCCTCCGCCAGCATCCTGGCCCCGGCGGCCTGGGGATGGACGCCGTCCATCATGTATTTTGAATCCGTGAACAGGTCCACCAGGTCCACTAGTTCCAGGCCCATCTCCGTGGCAATCTCCCGAATGGCGGGACGGACGCCCTCCTCCATGGTGTCCGAGTACAGGCCGAGTACAGGGATGTGAAGGGGCTGGAAAATCCTGATGGGAGCTATAAGTATTACCCTTGGTTTGGATGGAAGATCCAGGTATGACTGAACCAGTTTCCTGTAATCCCTGCGGAAGACCTCAGGATCCCAGTTTCGCCTTTTGGTGTCATTGCTGCCAAGCATCAGAAGGACGATGTCCGGAGCCCACTCGAGGCTACGGGTATATACCTTCTTGCTCACATACGGAGTGTCCGCATCGAAGCGGGCCGAGGCGTCATTGTACCCGAAGTTCCGTACCTGGTAGTCCGGACCTAGCATCTGCTGGAGCTGGGAGGGATAGCTGTTGCTCCGGCGGTTCAGGATGGTGAACCCCCAAGTGATGCTGTCTCCGATGCAGGCAACCTTTTTCATCGCATAACCCTATATCAGATTATTCATCTTATTCATTTCCTTGGCTTTTATAGTATCGGCCACATCGATATAAGGCTTCATAGCTTCATACTTGGAGTGCCCCGTCCATTTCATGACGACGTTGACGGGGATGCCTGCGGCCAGGGCGTTGCAAATGAACGAACGACGTCCGGCATGAGTGGATATAACCTCATATTTAGGCACCACCTTATCAATCCTCTTGTTCCCTTTGTATGTGGTTATACGTATCTCCTCATCAAGTCCGGCAATCTTGCACAGGTCGTACAGGTAATCGTTCATCTTCTGGTTGCTGATAACGGGAAGGGCACGGTTGTCCGGGAATGATATATCCTTATACTTTTCCAATATTGATCTGGATACGTCATTCAACTCTATGACGAGGCTGTCGGAAGTCTTTATTGTTGTCACTTCAATACAATCGTCCTTGATGTCGCTTTTCCTTAGATTATAGGCATCAGAGTACCTGAGGCCTGTAAAACAGCAGAATACGAACACGTCCCTTACTTGTTCCAGGCATTGTTTACGGGAGGGTGGGAGAGGAGCTGCAATAAGCTGCTTTATCTCTGGAATTGTCAGGAATATTACTTTTTTCTGGGTTGTCGCAAGCCTGGGTTTGTAAGTCTGGTAATCCAGTACACTGTGATACTTGTTCTCCGCCGCCCATTTCAGGAACCACTTCAGATGAGCCAATTGCTTTACGGCAGTTACGTTTGATAGGTTCTCTACATCAATGAGAGTCTGCATGAACTGTGTTAAGCCCTTGTCATTGAAATCCTCAAACCGTGGGTTGTCTTTATAAGCCCTAATATGATTCTCTAACGCATTAAATTTCTGTACAGTGCGGCGCTGCCAGGAATTCTTGATACTTTCCGTCTGCTTGAATGCGCCGAATGCTTTCCAAAAATTGGCACCCTTTCTTGCCATCTTTACCTCTCCTCCAGACCGGGCCATCCGTTTCGTAAAGGAGTCCTCTACTTCTGCTTTCGTTGGCATCCTGTCCACCACCTCGAATTCCTTAAACGTTTCGTCCATCTCATAAGAGGCCTTGTTGAGGTAGGAATTGATATCGGAATAACTCTCTTTCTTCTTATTATAGGCATTCTTTTTTACTCTTTGGGCAGAGGAATCCCATTTCGCTTCATCTATGCAATACCCCGTAAGTATCTCAAGTCTGTCAGAATTGAAGGTCACTCTCATCCTTATAGGTAAATTATCAATTATTTTATTACCTTTGCAAGTACGCTTTTTGAGAGAGAATTGGATGTTGCGTTTAATATTCATTTTGGGCCCTTTCTGTTTTTTCGGGCCCAAAAATGGGCCCAAAAATCTTTTTACAAAGATAGTAAAGTTTATTAAAGGACGCAATAGGGTACTCTAAAAGTGCTTTTATTTGAAGAAGTTAGCGGTCTTATGGACTATAGGTGATATTCCGATCGTCCCTACACAAAGAAGGCAGCCGTCAAAGGCCGCCTTCTTGTTCTTTTATATAATACCTTAAAGCTGATTGTCCTGGAGCTGGAAGGTGTTGCCCTGGCGGACATCGCCGGTCTGCATGCCCTTCTTGAGCCAGCGCATGCGCTGGGCGGCTGTGCCGTGGGTGAAGGACTCCTCTACGGCATAGCCCTGGGACTTTTTCTGGAGGTAATCGTCACCTATTACGGAGGCGCAGCGTATGGCTTCCTCGAGGTCCCCGTCCTCTATGGAGGTGAACATGGAATTCTCATAGTGGGCCCAGACACCTGCATAGAAGTCGGCCTGGAGCTCTATCCTTACGCTCATTCGGTTAGAGTCCGTCTTGCTCATGCGGGCCATCTGCTGGTGGGCCTGGCCAAGGGTTCCAAGGAGGTTCTGGACATGGTGGCCAACCTCATGGGCTATAACATAGGCATAAGCAAAGTCTCCGTCCGCCCCAAGCTGGGACTTCATGCTGGAGAAGAAACTTAGGTCTATGTAGAGCTTCTGGTCTGCAGAGCAGTAGAAGGGGCCCATTGCCGCCTGGCCGGTGCCGCAGGAGGTGGAGGTGGTGCCGGTGTAAAGCACCAGGGTGGGGTTCTGGTATTCCCCGAAGCCGTTTTTACGGAAATAGCTGCCCCAGACGTCTTCCGTTGAGGCAAGAATCTGGCGGGAGAACTTTGCAAGGGCCTCGTTCTCCGCGGTGGGCTCGTAGGAGGTTTCCGTGGCGGAGCCGATGCCGCCGACGCTCTGGACGTTGCGGAAAACGTCGCCTATGTTGCCGCCCATCAGGAGCGTAATGATTGCAACTACGGCTATGCCGCCGATGCCTATTCCGGCTTTTCCGCCGCCGCTGAGTCCCCGGCGGTCTTCTACGTTGTGGCTCTCACGCCTTCCGTCCATTCTCATAGTTCCAGTGTATTTTTTACAAATATAGCAATTTTGGGATTTTCTGACTATATTTGTAGTGGTAAAAATTGCACCTATGCTCATTGTACTAAAACTCCTGGGCTCCATCGCCCTCCTCATCTACGGCATGAAGGTGATGAGTGAAGCCCTCCAGAAAATGGCTGGTCCACAGCTGCGTCACCTCCTTGGCAAAATGACTACAAACCGCGTTTCGGGCGTCCTCACAGGCGCGCTTGTCACCGTGGCCGTACAGTCATCGGCAGCTACTACCGTGATGACGGTGTCGTTCGTGAACGCATCGCTTCTCACGCTGGCGCAGGCCATATCGGTAATCATGGGCGCTAACATCGGCACCACAATGAGCGCATGGATAATGTCTGCGGGATTCTCCTTCAACATTACCATGGTTGTGTGGGCCGCATTTCTTATTGGTATAGTACTCATCCAGCTGGGAAAGCACCGCTATCTGGGAGATTTCCTCTTCGGCCTTTCCTTCCTGCTGTTCGCCCTTGGCATGCTTAAGGAGACTGGCATAGAGATGGACCTTGCCAGCAAGCCGGCGGTGGTGAATTTCTTTGCCAGCTTCGGCACAAACTATGGAACCATACTGCTGTTCCTTCTCATAGGTACAATCCTTACCGCAATGGTGCAGAGCTCGGCCGCCCTCATGGCAATTACCATGGTGCTGTGCTCTACCGGTGCAATCACAATCTTCCAGGGTATCGCCCTTGTGATGGGTGAGAATATCGGCACCACGCTTACCGCAAACCTGGCGGCCATGAGCGCAAATACGCAGGCGCGCCGGACGGCACTTGCCCACCTGGTGTTCAACGTATTCGGCGTCCTGTGGGTGCTGGCGGTGTTCTTCCCCTTCGTGAAGATGGTCTGCGGCATAGTTGGAATGGATCCCTATGCCGACGCCCAGACCGCTACGCAGCTCTCCTTTGCACTGGCCACCTTCCATACCGCTTTCAACGTCATAAACACCAGCGTACTTATCTGGTTCATTCCTCAGATTGAGAAACTTGTCTGCTTCCTGATCAAGCCAAAGAAGGCGGAGCAGGAGGACGAGTTCCGCCTGGAGTTCATCCGCGCCGGTATCATGAAGACTCCGGAACTTTCCGTCTTCCAGGCACAGAAGGAGATTGTGGTTTTCAGCGAGCGCATGCTCAAGATGTTCGACCTTCTGCGGGACCTTTACAAGTCTTCGGACGATGACTTCCCCAAGGTCTTCGAGCGCATTGAGAAGTACGAGGACATGAGCGACCGCATGGAAAACAGCATAGGCCGTTACCTCGGAGAGGTAGGTGAGGCCCACCTGTCCGACGATACCAAGGCCAAGATCCGCGCCATGCTCCGTGAGATAGGGGAGCTGGAATCCATCGGCGACAGTTTCTTCAACGTGGCCCGTACCTTCCGCCGCAAGAGGGAGAACAAGATAGTGTTCGGCGATGCCCAGACCGCCTCCCTGCACGATATGTACCACCTTGTGGAAGAGGCCCTTCTGAGGATGAACGAAATCCTGTCCGGCCAGAAGAAAGACTACGACATTGAAGTGTCCCAGGAGATTGAAGGCCGCATAAACGAGTGCCGCAACCATCTCAAGCAGAAGACCATCTCCGACGTTGACAACCACGTCTACAGCTACGACAACGGAACAGTGTTCATGGATCTCATCGGTGAATTCGAGAAGACCGGTGACTACATCATGAACGTTGCCGAAGCCCGCCTGGGCACCTCCCACAAGGAGCTCTGATCCAGACTAGCTCCTAAGGAGCCTCAGGGTTTCCTTCCGGGCTTCATGCCACCTGGGATAGTACTTGTCCATGAGGGCATGGAAACGGGCATTGTGGCTGGGTTCGATAAGGTGACATAGTTCGTGAACCACAATGTGTTCTATACACCATTCGGGAAGTAATAGCAGGTAAAGGGAAAAGCAGATGCTTTTCTCTTTTATCTTGCATACGCCCCAGCGCGAGATCATCCGCCTGTAGCTGATTGACGACGGCGCCACTGCCATTTCCTGCGAATGCCGGGCAATCATGGGTTCAACTATAGCGCTTAATCTGCTGACGGCTTCCACTCTCTGGGCATTGGTCGTGAGCGGGAGCCGGGCGTAGAACGCCGCGCGCTTTTCCTGGCTTTGAGCGGCCTTTTCACGTGCCTTTTCCAGCCATTCCCGGTGCTGGCCGATGAACGCTTCTATAACCCTTTTGGATGTGCCGTATGGTGCAGATACATGGACGTCGCCGTTTTTGACAACGCGCATGAACAGCCTTCTTGTCCACCTGTATGTAATCTGCACGGCCATATTCTTCCTGTCTGGAGGGCGAATTTACGAAAACTTGAAAAATTTTGCAAAATTTCATAAATTTTTATTGCAATTCAATAATTTCTTATTATATTTGCGACAACAAACAAAACTTAATTGCCATGATTGCTACCTGGTGGGCTTCCTTAAGCCTTATTATGAAGATCGTCTGGGGAATTACCCTTTCGGCAACCTTAGTATTCATCATCCAGAGCATCCTCACCTTCGTGGGAGCAGATGCGGACGCAGACTTTGACACGGATGTGGACCTGTCAGGTGACGGAGCGGACCTTTCAAACATAGAGGGCGGCTCCAACCTGTACACCTTCCGCAACTTCGTCAACTTCCTGCTGGGCTTCGGATGGAGCATCGTCCTCCTTCAGGACAGCATCACCTCCGTGCCTGTGCTCATCATCGTTGCGGTGCTCATCGGCGCTGCCCTGGTTGCAGCCGTCATGTACCTGTTCAAATGGCTCTCCAGCATGCAGCAGAGCGGCAACATAGACGTCGCAACTGCAGCAAAGGGTTGCGAGGGCAAGGTCTACCTTACCATCCCTGCCGCCCGCGGCGGTACCGGCAAGGTCCAGATCACCATCAACGGCGCCGTACGCGAGTACGATGCCATCACAGAGAGTGACAGCACCCTCAAGACCGGCGCCCCCATCCGCGTGGTGGATGTCATCGACTCCAATACCGTACTTGTAGAAGAATCAAACTCATATACCATCTAAGCCATGACACAGATTACCCTTATCCTTATCCTCGTGGCTGTGGTGTTCGTCACCATGGCCGCCATCCTGAGGCGCTATCGCCGCTGCCCTTCGGACAAGATCCTTGTCATCTACGGTAAAACTGGCCGCAGGTCCTCTGCAAAGTGCATCCACGGCGGCGCAGCCTTCATATGGCCCGTCTTCCAGGACTATGCATACCTGGACCTCAAGCCCATCTCCATCGAGTGCAACCTCACCAACGCCCTGTCAAAGCAGAACATCCGCGTTGACGTTCCCTGCCGCTTCACCGTCGGTATTTCCACGGAGCCCGAGGTCATGACCAACGCCGCAGAGCGTCTCCTTGGCCTGTCCACAGACAACATCCAGAGCATCGCCACTGATATCCTCTTCGGTCAGCTCCGTCTTGTCATCGCTACCATGGACATCGAGGAAATCAACGCGGACCGTGACAAATTCCTCGCATCCGTCTCCGCAAACGTGGAGGCAGAGCTCCGCAAGATAGGCCTCAAGCTCATCAACGTGAACGTTACCGATATCCGCGACGAGTCCGGCTACATCGAGGCCCTTGGTAAGGAAGCTGCCGCAAAGGCAATCAACGACGCAAAGAAGAGCGTTGCAGAGCAGAACCGTTACGGTGAAACCGGTAAGGCCAATGCCGACAAGGACACCCGCGTGAACGTTGCCGCCGCAGACGCCGACGCCGTGAAGGGTGAGAACAACGCAAAGATAGAGATCGCAAACTCCGACGCTCTCCGCCGTCAGAAGACCGCGGAAGCAGACCGCCTTGCAGTGGCCGCAGAAAAGGTCCAGGCCGCAAAGGCACTCCAGGAGGCATACCAGAGCGAGCGCGACGCCGAGCTTGCCCGTGCCGAGCGTGAGCAGGCCACCCAGAAGGCCAACATCGTGGTTGCCGCTGAAATCGACAAGGAGAAGAAGATTATCGAGGCTGAGGCTGAAGCTGAGCAGGCCCGCCGCAAGGCAAAGGGTGAGGCCGATGCCATCTACGCCAAGATGGACGCCCAGGCCCGCGGTCTCTTTGAGATCCTCACCAAGCAGGCCGACGGTTTCAAGAGCCTGGTAACGGCCGCGGAAGGCGATGCCCAGAAGGCCGTCCTCATGATGATTGCCGACAAACTGCCCGAACTGGTGAAGACCCAGGTAGAGGCCGTCAAGGGCATCAACATCGACAAGGTCACCGTCTGGGACACCGGTTCCGGAGAAAACGGCAAGACCGCTACTTCCAACTTCATCTCCGGTATGATGAAGTCCGTTCCCCCGCTTGAGGACCTCTTCAAGATGGCCGGCATGGAACTGCCCTCATACCTTAAGGGAAAAGCGGCTCCCGAGGAGCAGCAGCCCGCGGATGAAAAGTAAAAGTATATGGCAATAATCGTTAATATAGATGTAATGCTGGCCCGCCGGAAAATGAGTTCCGGCGAGCTGGCAGAGAAAGTGGGAATCACCCCGGCAAACCTTTCCATCCTCAAGTGCGGAAAGGCAAAGGCTGTGCGCCTGAGCACCCTGGAATCCATATGCAAGGCATTGGACTGCCAGCCCGGAGACCTGCTTGAATACAAGTCAGACACCTGAAGAGTCCAATGACAGCTTTAGAGGTCCTGAAAACATACTGGGGATACCAGAGTTTCCGTCCCATGCAGGAAGAGATTGTCAGGGAAGCCGCCTCCGGGCGGGACGTCCTTGCAATCCTTCCTACAGGAGGCGGAAAGTCTGTGTGTTTTCAGGTACCGGCAATGATGAAAGATGGAATCGCCATAGTGGTGACTCCCCTCATTGCGCTTATGAAGGACCAGGTGCAGAACCTGCAGGCACGCGGGATCAAGGCCATGGCCATCCATGCCGGCATGGGCCGCCATGAGGTTGAGCTTGCCCTTAACAACGCTGCCTACGGGGACTATAAGTTCCTGTACCTCAGCCCGGAGCGCCTTCAGACACAGCTTTTCAACGCGTATATCAGCGTCATGAAGGTCTCCTACATAGTGGTGGACGAGGCCCACTGTATATCCCAGTGGGGCTACGACTTCCGCCCTCCGTACCTCCGGATAGGGGACCTGCGTTCCCGCGTAGACGCCCCGGTCATCGCCCTTACCGCTACCGCCACCCCGGCGGTTGCCAGAGACATAATGGAGCACCTTAAGTTCAAGGATCCCAACATCATACGCTCCGGTTTCGAGAGGCCCAACCTCAGCTACATAGTCCGCCATACTCAGGACAAGATGGGCCAGATACGCGCCGTTTGCAACGGCGTCCCGGGTACCGGAATAGTATATGTCCGAAGCCGGGACAAAGCAGGAGAGATGGCAGCTGCGCTTGCCCAGGCGGGCATATCGGCCTCCTTCTACCACGCCGGTCTGGGGCCGGTCCTGAGGGCAGAGCGCCAGGAAGACTGGAAATCCGGCAAGACCCGTGTCATGGTATGCACCAACGCCTTCGGCATGGGAATAGACAAGCCTGACGTACGCTTTGTTATCCATGCCGATATGCCGGATTCCCCGGAAGCCTATTTCCAGGAGGCGGGGCGCGCCGGCCGCGACGGCAAGCCTTCCTATGCCGTTCTTCTCTGGAATGGCACTGACACCGCCCGTCTCAAGCAGCTGGAGCAGGTGTCTTTTCCGTCCCTGGAGTACATAGAAGACATATATCACAAGATGCACATCTTCTTCGAGATTCCGTACGATGCGGGGGCGGGGAGGATGCTCAAACTGGACGTAGACCAGTTCTGCAAGCACTTTCGCCTGCAGAAGGCTCCGGCCTATTACGCAATCAAATACCTGGAACGCGAGGGCCACTGGACCCTTGCGGAAGACATGGATATCCAGACAAGGGTACGCATAGAGGTAGATAGAACCGCCCTCTACGGCGTTGAACTCCCGGATCCCTTGATGGCCAGTGTCCTTGAAACCCTGATGAGAAACTACACAGGGCTGTTTTCCTTTGCAACACCTATTGACGAGGAACTTATAGCGTCAAGGAGCGGAGTCACAGTGACGATGCTCCGCCAACTGCTTTACGGGCTCAGCGTCAATCATATAATACGATACATCCCGCAGGACCACGCCAACGTGCTGTTCATCCTCCACGACCGCCTGCGTCCCGGCAACGTAAAGCTTTCCCCGGACCGCTACGCCCTCCTTCGCAGCACCTACCGCGAAAGGGTGGAAACCATGATGGATTATGCCTCCCAGGACGATACCTGCCGCAGCCAGTACCTTCTCAAGTACTTCGGCCAGGAGGAAAGCGCCCCCTGCGGATCGTGTGATATTTGCCGCGCCGCGGCCGCAAAGCCCCGTGAGCTGGCAAAGGCTCTCAGGGAGTGGATTGCCGGCAAAGGCGGCAAATATACCCTGCATGAACTCAAGGCTGCCTTCGGCACCGCCGACGACTCCTACCTTACCGTCCTCCGTGACCTCATAGACCGCCGCGAAGTGCCTCCGTATGAAGGGTGAAAAAGACATACTGCTTGAAAAAATCCGCAGCGGCGGGGTGCTTACGGGCATCCAGCAGGTGAAGCTTGCGCTTTTCCTGAGCTATCCGGCAATACTGGCGCAGTTGTCGTCGGTGCTCATGCAGTATATAGACTCCGCCATGGTGGGGCATCTGGGGCCGGCGGCAGGAGCCTCCATAGGCCTTGTGAGCACCTGCCTGTGGCTTTTCGGCGGCTTTGGAATGGCCGTCACAAGCGGCTTTTCAGTGCAGGTTGCCCACCGCATAGGAGCAGGCGACTTCAAGGGCGCCAGGGCCGTTCTCCGGCAGGGACTCACCTTTGCCATGTGCTTCAGCTTTGTGATGGCGGCCGTGGGAATGTCCATTTCCGGAACTCTCCCGCACTGGCTTGGAGGCGGAGAGGACATCGTCCATGACTCCGGCCGGTACTTCTTCATAATGGCCGCATTCATGCCGGCAATGCAGCTGGACTGGATGTGCGCATACTTCCTGCAGGCCAGCGGCAATATGAAGGTGCCAAGCCTTCTGGCAATAGGGATGTGCGTCCTGGACGTGGTTTTCAACTATGTCTTCATCTATCTTCTGGACATGGGCGTTGAAGGCGCCGCCATCGGCAGCGGCCTGGCGGAGCTCATTACCGGACTTGCCATGTTCTCATTCCTGGCGTTCGGGTCCAAGGAACTTAAGTTTGTGAAGGAGAAAGGCAGCTTCAAGCCCACCAGGGAAGTGCTGTCCCGCGCCTGGGGCATTTCCGGGCCCATGGCCCTGCAGAATATCCTCATGAGGGGAGGCTACATTGCGGCAACCGTAATTGTGGCGCCTCTTGGCACCATAGCAATAGCCGCAAACTCCTTTGCAATTACAGCGGAAAGCCTCTGCTACATGCCAGGCTACGGCATTGCCGATGCCTCCACAACCCTTGTGGGCCAGTCCATCGGCGCAGGGAGAAAGCCCCTTGCAAAGCGCTTTGCCTGGATTACAACCTTCCTGGGGATGGGTATAATGGGCCTTCTGGCAATTCTCATGTATATCTTTGCCCCGCACATGATAGGCATAATGTCTCCTGATCCCGATGTGATTGCCCTTGGAGGCAGGGTGCTCCGTATTGAGGCATTTGCAGAGATAGGATATGCTGCTTCAATTGTGGCCTATGGCGCATGCGTGGGAGCAGGGGACACCAAGTGGCCAAGTTTCATGAACCTTGGCTCCATGTGGTTCGTGAGGATTATCCCCGCCATATTCATGACCCGGGCCTATGGCCTTGTGGGATTCTGGATATGCATGGCGGTGGAGCTTTCCTTCCGCGGACTCATCTTCATAATACGCCTTGCAAGAGGCAGATGGCTGAATAAAAACATTTAAAAGATATGTACTACGTAGTTAAAAGACTGGAAATTTCATCGGCTCATGCCCTGACCCTTTCCTATGAGAGCAAATGCGAAACCCTTCACGGTCACAACTGGATAGTGAAGATCTACTGCAAGAGCGAAACCCTCAATGCCGACGGCATGGTGACGGACTTCACCCACATCAAAAAGGACATCGAGGGTGCCCTGGACCACAAGAACCTGAACGAGGTTCTCCCCTTCAATCCAACCGCGGAGAATATCGCCAGGTGGATCTGCGACCGCGTAGAGCACGCCTACCGCGTTGAGGTCTGGGAGAGCGAGATGAACATGGCCGCCTATGAAGTACAGGGTAAATGAGATTTTCCTGAGCCTGCAGGGAGAAGGCTTCTGGACGGGGACGCCCATGGTGTTCCTGCGCCTTAGCGGCTGTAACCTTGCCTGCCCCTTCTGCGACACGGATTTCACGGCTTTCAAGGAGATGGAGGCCGATGAGATTGTTGCGGAGCTTCTGAACGTGGCAGGGGAGTGCCGAAGGGTTTGCATTACGGGCGGTGAGCCCCTCCTGCAGCTGGAAAGCGGCCTTGTCGACGCCCTTCACCGTGCCGGCTTCACAATCCATCTGGAGACAAACGGCACCATTGAGGCCCCTGATGGCATAGACTGGATTACAGTGAGCCCAAAGGCGGGTCTTAAGCTCAAAAAGTCCAACGAACTCAAGCTGGTTTTCCAGGGTTCAGATGAGGCTTATATAGAGGGATTCAGATCTTTTGATGCCGGGAACTTTTTTCTGCAGCCCTGCGACACCGGCAGTCCTGAAAACAGCGCCGCCATCCTTGGACAGTGCATTGCCTACATCAAGTCCCACCCCTGGTGGAGACTTTCCCTCCAGACCCACAAACTGCTTGGAATAAGGTAAAAAATCCTTATCTTTGCCTTAATGTAATTATTTGTCTATGGAAGCAAGCGAGAATACCATTAAACTATACTATAACACAGAGGTAGAGAAGCTGGGAATGCCCGAGTACGGGCGCAATGTGCTCAAGATGGTAGAGCAGCTCAGGGATATCCCGGACAAGGAAAAGCGCACTCAGCAGGCAGCCGCTGTAGTTAAGGTGATGGAGAGTCTCAACCCCCAGGTTCACCAGCAGGAAAACTGGCGCCAGAAGCTCTGGGACCACCTTTTCATGATTGCCGGCTATGACCTTGACGTAGATTCCCCTTATCCAAGGCCGCTGCCGGAGCTCGCCTCCACCAAACCGGACCCCATCCCGCTAAATACAAAGCCCATAAGGGCCCGCCATTACGGCCGCAACATAGAGAATATAATGAACCTCATCGCGGAGCAGGAAGACGGAGAGGTCAAAACTGCCATGATCCGCTCCCTGGCAATCTATATGAGGCAGCAGTACCTTATCTGGAACAAGGATTCGGTGGCGGATGAGACCATCTTCTCCGACATCCACCGTCTCTCCGGCGGCCGCATAGTGGTTCCGGAGGGCATACAGCTTTCCAAGATTTCCTCGGACGCCCAGTTCTCACGCCCGGGCATGAACCTTGGCTTCCAGAACAACAAGGGCGGCAAGTTTAACCGCGGCTTCAAGAAAAAGAAAAAATGAGTCTGAAGGAAAAGATCTTAGCCCGCCTTGACGAGCGCAAGCGTGCCGGCATCCGTTATGCCGGCATTGCCGTTGTTCTTGTCCTCACCGTCTGGATAAGTGTCTCCGTGGTCTCCTACATGTTTTCCTGGAAGGCAGACCAGAGCTACGTTCCCGGCTCCCAGGTTGTCAACGCCGCATCCACAAGCGGGTTCTCACTTGGCAGGTTCCTGGTAACGGACTCCTTCGGTGCTGCGGCGCTGTGCATCGTCCTTTTCATGATTCTCTGGAGTCTGAAGCTGCTTTGGCCGGCTTCGAAGATAAATCTCAAGAAGGCATTCTACGGGCTTCTGACCCTCACTTTCCTCCTTTCCTGGATACTTGCATATGCGGGTATCATCATCGGCAGGGAGTATATTTTCGGCGGAGGCCTGGGCGGACGCTGCGGCACTGCCCTGGTTGGCGCATTCTCCTCACTTGGAATCATCGTCACCGGCTGCATCCTCATAGTCCTTGTCATTGCCTGGCTGTACTGCATGAGCAGGCGTTTTTCCGACTGGATGATGGGCAGAAGGCGTGAAAAGCCTGAACCAGAGCCGGTTGTGGAAGAGATTCCCGAGCAGGTCGGGAATGACATAGAGCCGGAACCGGTATATGTCTATTCCAATGAAGAGCCCGATGAGCAGGAGTCTCCGGAGCAGGAGAAACCCGTAAAGGAAAGGAAGAAGAGGGAAAAAAAGGAAGAAGGAGAGGAAGGGGAGAACCTCACCGTTGTTACGGACGATACCCTGGAGCAGGAAGTCAAGGAACCGCTCAAACCCATCGACAACCGTCTGGATCCGCCTGACGGCCTGCCGTACTACAAGGTCCCTTCCATAGACATTCTTGGGGACTATGCCAATGCCCGCCACGAGGTCTCCCAGGACGAGCTCTCCCGCAACAACAACAAGATCCGCGCAACCCTGGCCAACTACAAGGTCCAGCTCAGCGACGTCACGGCCATAGTGGGCCCCACGGTAACGCTGTATAAGGTTTATCCCGCTCCCGGGGTCAAGATTTCAACCATCCGCCAGCTCCAGGACGATATCGCCATCGCGCTCAACGCCCGCGGCGTCCGTATCACCACGCTGTCGGACTCCGTTGGAATTGAGGTTGCAAACGACAAATCGTCAATTGTGCCGCTGAAGGCGCTCCTGAACAGCCCTGCCTTCCGCGACAGCAAGGCAGAACTGCCGGTTGCCATAGGCTACACCATCTCCCAGGACGTAAAGGTCTTTGACCTTGCCGATGCCCCGCACCTTCTGGTAGCAGGTGCCACCAAGCAGGGTAAGTCCGTGGGCCTCAATGTAATAGTTGCATCCCTGCTGTACTCCAAGCACCCGTCGGAGCTCAAGTTCGTGTTCGTAGATCCCAAGATGGTGGAATTCTCCGCCTATGGGTCTCTGCTGCACCACTATCTGGCCGTGCTGCCCGGAGCCTCCAGCGAGCAGGAAGAGAAAGACCGTGCCATAGTGAAGAACGCCAAGGACGCCGCCGCCGTGCTGCAGTCCCTGTGCGTAGAGATGGACGCCCGCTACGAGCTCCTTTCCAAGGCGCTTGTAAACAACATAAAGCTTTACAACCAGAAGTACAAGGAGCATCACCTTAGGGCAGACGAAGGCCATCACTTCCTTCCGTACATCGTGGTCGTGATAGATGAGTACGCAGACCTCACCATGTCCGTAGGCGCCGGTCCGGAGTCCAAGGCCATGGCCAGAAGCATCACCACATCGGTAATCCGTCTTGCCCAGAAGGGACGTGCGGCAGGTCTTCACGTAATCCTTGCCACGCAGCGCCCTACGGTAGATGTCATCACCGGCCTCATCAAGGCCAACTTCCCCATGCGAATAGCCTTCCGTGTCACTTCCAGGATAGATTCCGCAACCATCCTGGATCAGCCCGGAGCGGACAAGCTCATCGGCCGCGGAGACATGCTTCTGTACAGCGGGGTAGAGATGGAAAGGGTTCAGTGCGCCTTCATCGGCAACGATGAGATTGTAGACCTTACCAATGCCGTTGGCAGGCAGATCGGATACAAGAAGAGTTACAGCACACCTTATTATCTGCCGGAGCCTCCCGCACCGGAAGGAGAAGAAGGCGGTTCAGGCGGCATGGTGGACATGAAGGCCATCGACGAGCGCTTCGAGGAAGCCGCCCGCATGATAGTCATCAACCAGAGAGGCTCCACATCGGACCTCCAGCGCCGTCTTGGCATGGGATATGCAAAAGCAGGAAGGGTAATGGACCAGCTGGAAGCCGCAGGCGTTGTGGGCCCCCAGAACGGTGCCAAGCCCCGCGAGGTCCTTGTTAAAGACCTTGCAGAACTGGAAGAAATACTGAAACCCTTCTTGCAGCAGCAATGAAAAGAATAATTACAGCAGTATTAGTCCTGTCCCTTACCCTGAGCCTCCAGGCCCAGGGAATCAAGATGCTGGATAAGGTAAAGGACAGCCGTGCCGCTTTCCACTATACCTACAGCCTTTCCCGCGGGGGAGGTGAGTTCACTCCGGTCACAGACGGAGATGTCACCGTAGAGGACAACTGTTACGTAATGGACGGCCTTGGCATCAAGGTTACCAGCAACGGGGAGATCCGCCTCAGCATAGACCCGGAGGCCCGTGAAGCCGTGGTGGAAAAGGTTGAAAAGGAAGACATCTTCACCAACCCGGCGCTTTTCATCGGCTCATACAAGAACTACCTGGACCGCATAACAGTCAATTCATCGGACAAAACCTCCATGGATGTAACCCTGACCCTTGACGAGGACACCAAAGCCCGCTTTGTCCTTACGGGCATCAAGTTCTCTCCAAAGGAAGGAAAAAGCGACTTTACGGTAGACGTAAAATCGCTTCCTGAGGATTATCTTGTAACGGATCTCCGTTAACTATTTTACGCAGCGGACGCTGAGGGCGAGGGAAGTTCTGCTTCCTTCGCCTTTTTGTACCGTGGGATTTGTGCCGAAGATATAGCGGTAATAAGCCATGGTGGCGTCTTTGGCGTCGGCCGTCCAGAACATCGCGTATTCCTTTGTGCCGCTGTTGATGTTCACCGTGTAGGAGCGGTCTATGTAACCGGCGGGGATGGCGTTGAATCCCAGGGCGTTGGTGATGCTGACTTCCTTGCAGTAGGTCCAGAGCTGTCCTTCAAGGAACTGGGCATCGGCCATGAGGGCGCCAGAATCAGTACCGAGGGCGTCCCATTCCGCCTGGGTGGGCAGGTGCCAGCCGTCGGGGCATGCCGTGAGGGCTTCCTCGTACGTGTAGAAGCGGCCGAAGACGGTGTTCAGGACTTCACAGCTCTCATATGGAAGGCCGGCAGGGGTTTCATATAGGTTCTGCGCCATCCAGGTTTGCCCGCCGATGGCCTTTTCTATGTATTTTTTACCTGCAGGGACGGTTCCTGCAGTGCCGGTAAGGACTTTGCCGGGGTCTATGGCGCGGAAAGACTCGGTGGTGGAAGAACTGTACTGTTTGCCCGAAGGGTCAAATGCGTAGCAGGTTATGGTGTACAGGCCAAGGGTATCTGCCTTGAAGCTGAAGCTCTTGACGGGATTTGCCTTGATGTCTGTTGTGAGGGTATCCCTTTTTGCAGTGTTCACCTGGTAGTAGATGCCAATCTTTTCCGGCATTTCCGATGCGGATGTCCTGAGGTTAGAGAAGTTGGGCCTGATCTGCTGGGAATCTCCCGCGGCTACAAAAGCCACCACTCCTTCTATCTTGAATCCTGACAGGGAATAGCTTTTTTCTTCTTCTTTGTCTTTGCAGGAGACCGCTGCACAGATGCAAAGGGCGGCTGCAAGGTATATTGAAAGTTTTTTCATTGCAATTGCTTTACAAGAATGCAAATATCGTAATTTTTGGATAAATTTGCACAAATTTCTTGCCAATATGAGAAAGATGGCCATACTTGCGGCTCTGCTTCTTTTGCTGTCCTGTTCCGGCGGCAAAGGGCGGTACGTGCAGATTACCGGATACGCCCAGGGCGGGACATATACGGTGAAGTACAATACCCGCGGCGTGGCTGTCCCCGCAGATGCAGTCAAGGACAGCATAGAAGCAATCCTTACGGGCATAGACACCACACTTTCAGGCTATAACAAAAAATCCGTCCTTTCCCGTTTCAATGCCGGAGAGAAGGTCCGCCCCAATGCACTATTCATGGAAATGTACGCCATGGGGTATGAACTGTGGCAGCGCTCCGGGGGTGCCCTGGACTTCGCCTCAGGGCCCCTTTACGATGCCTGGGGCTTCGGCTTCCGCAACAGCGATTTCCCGTCGGCACAGGAGATAGAGACCCTGCGCAAAAGCTGCGGGATGCGGCTTCTTCCCGCGGAGCTTCCGGTAAGGGACGGCGTGCTGGACCCCGCAGACCTTGGATTTCCGCGCCTTAACTACAACGCCGTGGCGCAGGGCTACAGCTGCGACATGGTTGCCCGTTACCTCTATTCCGTAGGCGTAAAGGACATGCTTGTAGACATCGGCGAGATCTGGTGCGACGGCCTCAATCCTTCCGGGCAGCCCTGGGCGGTGGGTATAGACCGTATAGAGAGCGTCTGGGTAAGCCAGGGTGGTCCCAAGGCCATTGTCACATCGGGCAACTATCGTCAGTTCTATATCCGGGACGGCCGTAAATATGCTCATACAATAGACCCTGTGACAGGTTATCCGGTAACTCATAACCTTTTGAGTGCCACGGTGGTAAGCAGTGTCAGCTCTGCAGATGCCGATGCCCTTGCCACATGGTGCATGGTCCTTGGCGTGTCAGGCGCAAAAGACCTTATCCTGGGTAATTCTTCTCTGGAGGGTTGTCTGGTATATGAAGACGGTGACGGCGCTCTCCGGACCTGGTACTCTCCGGGTTTTACGGTAAGGAACTGATAATCTCAAGAGCCCTTGTCAGAAGGCTGCAGAGCGTATCTGTAGCCCAAATCGCCCATGAAGGGCACAGCCCTGTGCCGCTCAGGATTATTGTTATCAGGGCAACGCTCATAAGGCAGGTGGTGAGCGGGAGCGCCATCAGGTTGGTAATGAGGAAATACCGCGGGAAAGTGTGGAATCTAAGCCACGCCAGCGGGGCGGTGAACACCTGGCAGCTGATGGCAAGTGCGGCGCTTTTCCAAATCCAACGGAGCGGACTATTTGTCTCCGGATACCACTTTTCCATTACGGGATACAGAATGAAGATGCCTCCCATGGCAAGGTATGAGAGCTGGAAGCCAAGCGTAGATATCACCTCCGGCTGCAGCACAAGTTGAACCAGAAGGGCAAGGCAGAGCACTCTCACGGCCTTCCTTGGCCTTCCCGCCAGCGTGAGAGTCTCGTTTATGAGAATGAAAAGAAATGCCCTTACGATGGACGGCGACGCTCCGGTCATGACGGTGAAAAAGCCTGCTGCCCCTATCATGAGGAAGAACCTCACGTATCTGGCTGCGGGGGAGCGCCCCAGAATGCGTGACAGCCTGTCAAAAACCATATAGATAATGCCCATGTGCAGCCCTGAAAGGGCAAGGATATGGGAGGCGCCGCTGTTTCTGAAGGCAGATATAATATCCCGGGGCAAGGCGCTGCGGTCGCCGGTAAACAGCGCCTGCAGAAGAGGTGCGGTATTCCCGCTCCGGAAAGGTATCCTGCCGATAACCGTCTTCAGCTTTTCCGCGCAGCCGGCTGCCAGCCCCGTGAGCGCATTGCCGCCGGAATCCGGAATCATGGATGCGTTCAGTGCGCAGAAGGCTCCCAGTACGGCGAATGCTGCACAGAATACGGCCCCGATAGCTTTTGCATTGGCTTTTAGGAGTTTACCTCCGGCAAGGCAGGGGAGTGCGGCAATGGGCAGAAGCACCGCGCACAGGGCACCCGACGATGGCCCGGCAAGGACCGATCCCGCCGCAGCGCCTGCCGTAAAGAAGAGCGACAGTGATTCTATGCTTTTCGCCTCTGCCATACGTTTCAAAATTACATAATAATTTGCTATATTTGCAAAGATATATCTGAGATATTAATCAATCACAATATGATCATTCTTGTTATCAACTGCGGAAGCTCATCCATCAAGTATCAGCTTCTGGACATGAAGAGCGACGACGTATTCAATGTCATTGCCAAGGGTATTGCAGAAAAGATAGGCCTCCCCGCCGGAGTGCTCCAGTACGCCCCTGCAGGAAAGGAAAAAATAGTCACGGACATTCCCATTCCGGACCACAAGGTTGGCATGCAGCTCATCCTTGCAGCCCTTACGGATCCCCAGACAGGTGTCCTGAAATCCCTTGAGGACATTGAGGCCGTGGGCCACCGTATCGTCCAGGGCGGAGATTTCTTCTCCGGTTCAGTTCTCGTGAACGACGACGTCCTCCAGAAAATTGCATTCTGCGCAGACTTCGCCCCTCTTCACAATCCTGCCCACCTCCTTGGTATCCATGCCATGCAGGACGTGCTTCCCAGCGTACCCCAGGTCGTCACCTTCGACACCGCTTTTCACCAGACCATGCCCGCATACGCATACATGTACGGCCTTCCGTACGAGTATTATGAGAAATACCGCGTACGCCGTTACGGCGCCCACGGTACGTCCCACCAGTTCGTCGCCGGTGTCGGTGCAAAGCTTGCGGGCATCGATATCAACAACTCAAAGATCATCACCTGCCATCTTGGCGCCGGCAGTTCCATCTGCGCCATCCAGAACGGCAAGTGCGTAGACACCTCCATGGGTTTCACCCCTCTCGAAGGCATGATCATGGGCACCCGTGTGGGCAACATCGACGCCAATGCGGTGCTGTACCTGGAAAAGAAACTGGGTGTAGACCCCGATGAGATGACCACCATCCTCAACCGCAAGTCCGGTTTCCTGGGCGTATCCACCAAGACTTCCGACGCCCGTGAACTTGACGAGCTCGCAAACGGCGGAGATCCCAAGGCAAAGCTCTCCCTCAAAAAGTATACATACGATATCATCAAGAACATCGGCTCATATGTTGCGGCCATGAACGGCGTAGACCTCATCATCTTCACCGGAGGCATCGGAGAGCACAATTCCCGCCTGCGCCGCCGCGTGCTGGAGAACTTCTCCTACCTGGGCCTCAAGGTAGATTATGAAGCCAATGTCGCATGGGGAGAAGACGCCATCATTACTACGGAAGATTCCACTGTGAAGGCCGCCCTCATCTGCACCAACGAAGAGCTTGTCATAGCCCGCGATACCATGCACCTCGTACTCGAAAACCAAGAATAAACCTACAATAACCATGATTACTTCTTTCAACGACTTGTTTGCCGAGCTCCAGGCAAAAGGAATCTGCAAGAGAATGATAGTGGCCTGGGGTGTGGATTCCCACTCCATAGAGGCTGCATCACTGGCAACTGACAAGGGCTTCGTCACAACCACCCTGGTCGGAGACCCCGACCTCATCGACGCCGTTTGCAAAGACTGCAAGATAGATTCTTCCAAGTTCACCATCATCCCTGAAAAGGACGAGCTCAAGGCTGTCGCAAAGGCGGTCCAGATGGTTCACGACGGTGAAGGCGACGTCCTCATGAAGGGCCTCTGCTCTACGGACAAGTTCCTCCGCGCCATCCTCAACAAGGAAGTTGGCCTGCTCCCTGCAAAGGGCCTCCTTTCTCACGTAGGCGTCATCGAGAATCCCAACTACCACAAGCTCCTCTTCCTTACCGATATGGCCGTCATCCCTCAGCCGGATTTCCGCCAGAAGGTTAAGCTCGCCGGATTCGTTACCGGTGTGGCAAAGAGCTTCGGCATCGCTATGCCAAAGATTGCCTTCATCGCCGCCTCGGAGCAGATGCTGGATTCCATGCCCGCCTGCATAGAGGGCGCCATGCTTGCCAAGATGTGTGACCGCGGCCAGATCAAGGCCATCGGCGACGGCCCTCTTGCCCTGGATGTCGCAATTGACCAGGAAGCAGTTGAAATCAAGAAGCTCAAGAGCCCCGTGGCCGGAGATGCAGACTGCCTGCTCTTCCCCAACATCGAGAGTGCAAACGTCTTCTGGAAAACCAACTCCAAGCTTGCCACAGGCGTACGCCAGGCCGGTTTCCTAGTGGGCACAAAGGTCCCTTGCATCCTTGCCTCCCGCGCAGACTCCGTTGACGTAAAACTCAACTCCATTGCATCCGCAGTTATTTCAGCCAAATAAAACGAAATGAGAAAGTATATCGTAGCAGGGAACTGGAAAATGAACACCACCGTTCCCGAGGGCGTACAGCTCGCCAAAGAAGTTGTAGAAAAAGCAAAGGATCTCCCCGCAAACGTAGAGCTTGTAGTAGCTCCTCCTTTCACCCATCTTGCACTTGTAGCAGAGGCTCTCAAGGGTTCAAAGGTAAAGCTCAGCGCCCAGAACTGCGCAGACCATGAAAAGGGTGCTTATACCGGTGAGGTTGCAGTTAACATGCTCACCTCCATCGGCTGCCAGTACACGATCCTCGGTCACTCCGAGCGCCGCCAGTACTATGGAGAAACAGACGAAAAGCTGGTCGTCAAGACCAAACTCGCCCTTGAGGCCGGCCTCAAGGTTATCCTCTGCGTAGGTGAGAACCTTGATGAGCGCGAAGCCGGAAAGCACTTCCAGGTTGTTACGGAGCAGACCAAGAATGTTCTCTTCAACTTCTCTGCAGAAGACATGAAAAACATCGTTATTGCATACGAGCCCGTCTGGGCAATCGGCACCGGCAAAACCGCAACTGCAGAACAGGCGGAGGAAATCCACGCATGCATCCGCAGCGTCATTGCTGAGAAGTTCGGCGCCCAGGTGGCAGACGACCTCACAATCCTCTACGGCGGCTCATGCAAGCCTTCCAATGCAAAGGAACTCTTTGCCCAGAAAGATATCGACGGCGGCCTCATCGGCGGCGCAGCCCTCAAGGCTGACGACTTCCTGGGAATCGCTACCAGTTTCTAGCCGGCTACCTCCGCGGGTGATGCTCCAGGATGGAGCGGTGCCAGGTGGAGGAGTCGATATGTGTATAAATCTCGGTCGTGAGGATACTCTCATGACCGAGCATTTCTTGTACTATCCTCAGGTCCGCGCCGTTTTCTATAAGATGAGTGGCAAAGCTGTGGCGGAAGGTGTGGGGAGAGATTTCCTTGTTCACTCCGGCAGCCATTGCCTGGGTCTTTACCATATTGAAAATGGATACGCGGCTGAGGGGCTTTCCAAACTTGTTGAGGAAAAGGTAATCGTCAAAAGCGGAGGCGGCGGGCGCGGGACGGGACGGAAGATATGCCTTTATGGCATCTGCAGCGCAGTCTCCAAGAGGCACCAGCCGCTGCTTGTTGCCTTTGCCGATTACATTCACAAAACCGTCGTCAAGATACACGCGGGATAATCTCAGGGCCGATACCTCGCTTACCCTGAGACCGCAGCCGTAAAGCACTTCCAGGATAGCCCTGTCCCTGTGGCCAAGCGGGACGGACTCCAGGATGGCGGTGACCTCTTCCACGCTAAGGACCGCCGGGAGATACTTTCCAAGCTTTGGGGATTCCACCCTGTCGCAGGGGTTAACCTTTATCTCTCCTTCCTCCACGCACCATGAAAAGAAACTCCTGAGAGAACTTAGCAGCCTGGCCGAAGAGCGTTTGGATATGCCATGGTCCGTCTTCCGGCCAAGAAATGAAGTGATGTCCCCGGGCCGGACGCTGCGGGGATTCCCGCCATAGAACTCCAGAAACTCCTCTACATCATGGCAATAGGATGCCACCGTATTGGGTGACATCCTTCTTTCAAGAATAAGGTAATTTCTGTAGTCCTTAATCATATAAGATTCCCGGTCAAGCCGGGAATGATGTGGTTACAACGTACCGTACTTCTTGCCGTAGAGGAGCATCTGGCCAAGGTAGTCGTCCGTGTAGACGACCTCGTAGTCCTTGACAGAGCCGTCATCGGCCACTACGGGACGGATTTCCGGGTTCACGAATCCGCCGTAAGGCTTGAGGTTAAGGGCTTCGTAGCGGGCTTTCACTTCCTTGTGCAGTTCGGGGTCAATGTTTACGGCATAGGTCTCAATCAGGTTCTTTCCGGCCTGGTAGTCACCTTCGGACTTTATTCGCTGTATCTCCGCCAGGAGCTCTGCAAACAGGGCGCGGAGCTTGACGTAGTCGTTTACTACAAAGTAGGTCTTGCCGCCACGGACTTTCTTTTCGATAACCTTGTCCTTAGCACCCTTTTCATAGCACCATTCGGCAACCAGCTTGCGGTTCTGCATGTGGGCTTCGGTGTTGGGACGGCCAAGTTCAACGCGGGTGAACTGCACCATGAGGCCGTTACGGATGTAGTTGGCGTACTCAGCCTTATAGGCCTCGGGATCCGGCATAATGCCAAGTTCCACCATCTTGGGATCGGCAGTGTAGTAAAGGCCGAAGAGGTCTGCCCTGGCTTCTTCAAGTGCGCTGGCGTATTCTCCCATCTGGGTGGCGCTTACCCCGGGAAGGAGCTGGCCGGAAGCGTGGCCGAGGCACTCGTGGAGGTCTGTGTGTATTTCATCGGCAATGGTGCCCCACTTCTTGGCCATGTCTATTTCCTTCTGGTCCCAGGCGAACTCCTTGAGGGTGCTGGTGGGCATCTCCTGGGCGGCGAGGTCGTAGGTGTGGGTAATGTTGGCTATGGTGACGCTCTTTGAGCCGTGCTCCTTTCGGATCCAGTCCGCATTGGGCAGGTTGATGCCGATTGGCGTGGACGGATAGCTGTCTCCCGCCAGGCACACGGCGTTGATGACCTTGGCCGATACGCCCTTTACCTTCTCCTTTTTGAAGCGGGGGTCTACCGGGGAGTTGTCCTCGAACCACTGTGCGTTGGCGGAAAGGGTCTCCGTGCGGCGGGAGGCGTCGAAGTCCTTGATGTTCACGTATCCTTCCCAGGATGCCTTGCGGCCCAGAGGGTCGTTGTAGTCTTCGATGAAGCCGTTGATGAAGTCCACCGTGCCGATGGTATCCTTCACCCACTCGATATTGAACTTGTCCCAGGTGCGGAGGTCTCCGGTCTTATAATAATCTATAAGGAGGGCGATGGCACGCTTCTGGATATCGTTCTCTGCCACATCGGCGGCTTTTGCGAGCTCCTCACATATTTTTTCGATGGCAGCGGAGTATATGCCTCCGATCTTCCAGGGAAGCTCCTTTACCTTTCCGTCCTTGCCCTTCACTACCTTGGTGTTGAGGCCGTAGGAGACTGGCTCCGGGTCGTTGACTTTCATTATACCGGCGTAGTACTTCTCAACCTCCTCGCGGGAGACGTTCTCATAATAGTTGACGGCGGAGAGCTTGACTATGTCTCCAGAGGTCTGTGTAGAGCGGCGCTGGGGATAGATTGCCGGATTGAAGACAATCTCCGCAAGCTCAGGGTCGTTCACTCCGGCCTTGTCCAGAAGGCCCTGGAAGTACTCCCTGGAGCACCCGGGAAGGATTTTGTCTTCTGCATAGTGGTGGTGCATGCCGTTGGAGAAGAATACGCGCTTGGCATAGACAAGGAATTCCTGATACTCGGGGTTTCCATTATCGGCGTCCACGTTTTCCAGGACTGCCTCCAGGGCATGGCGTAGGCGGAGGTTATCCTTGCAGTTCTGGTCCCAGAGGATGTCCCGGCCGAACTTTGCCGCCTCTGCAAGGTGATACGCATATTCCTTCTGCTGCAGGGAAAGGTTTTCCCAGCCGGGAATGCGGTAGCGCATGACCTTGAGGTCTGCGAATGAGTCTATCGTATACTTGAATTCTGCCTCATGAGTCTTGGGGGCCTTGGTGTCACATCCAGCAACTGCTGCAGCTGCACATAGAGTGAAAATCATTTTCAAAAGTGTTTTCATATCTGCAAATTTAGGAAAAAAAACTATATCTTTGTAGTCTGTGAAAAGGCTTTTGATAATATTGACCATTCTTGCCTCCCTTGTTTCATGTACAGGGGACAAGTATTTCTCGTATGATTCAACAGAACCGTCCGGCCCCGCAGATTCATGGGCGGAAAAGTCACGCGTGGAATCTCCGGAGACAAGAAGCGTCATGCTGCTCTATTCTGCCGGTTTCAATTCCCTGGCAGATAATCTGGACACAAACATAAAGGAGCTTGAGCAGGGCTTTATACCGGAAAGGAAAACCAGGGCTGACCACATTCTCCTTGTATATTCAAAGCTGACCAGGAGAAACAGTTACGGCAACTGTACCACAGACTACTCCACTCCCACCAAATCGGCCCTTTTCCGTATGTACACAAAGGACGGCGCAATTGTCAAGGACACCCTCAGGATATGGGGAGAGGACGTAAGTTCCGTAGACCCAAATACCCTCAGGGAAGTATGCCAGGCTGCGTACGACCTTTTCCCCGCCAAAACCTACGGCATGGTATTCACATCCCATGCATCCGGCTGGCTTCCTGCCGGTTATTATAACAATCCGTCGGCATTCGAGCCCTCCATTTCCATCTGGAAGAGATCACTTCCCGGAAGGAACCAGCGGCTTTATCCTCCCATTGATCCTTATCCCGCAGTCAAGAGTCTGGGCCAGGAAGTCACCCCCGACAGCCCCGGGGAAATGGAGCTTGACGAATTTGCCGATGCACTTCCCATCCACCTGGACTACCTTATCATCGACGCGTGTCTTTCTGGATGCGTGGAGGTTGCTTACCAGCTGCGCGGTAAGGTAGATGTGGTGGGCTTCTCACAGGCCGAGGTCCTTTCCAAAGGCTTCGACTACTTAACCATTACGCGGCACCTTCTCAAAGCCACACCGGATCCCGTTCAGGTCTGCAAGGATTATTTTGCCCGCTACGATGCCCAGTCCGGGGCGTTCAGGTCCGCTACCATATCCACAGTGGACACCAGGGAGATGGAACCCCTGGTAAATATTTGCAAAACCCTTTTCCAGAAATACCGTACTCAGATCCATACCATGGACGGGTACAATGTCCAGGGCTATTTCCGTTTTCAACGCCACTTCTTCTACGACCTCAAGGACATCCTTGTCAAGGCAGGCATCACTCCGGAGGAGGAGGCCCAGCTGGACGACGCCCTGTCCCGCTGCGTGTTATACAAGGCTGCAACGGATTTCTTCCTGTCTGAATTCAGAATACGCTACGCCTGCGGTTTTTCCATGTACTTCCCCGCCAAGGGAAGCGATTTCCTGGACAACTACTACATGGAACACATAGACTGGAACAGGGATACCGGTCTGGTAACAAAATAAAAACCTTATATGAAAGACTTCGGAAAAATGCTTCTTGCGGTGGTATGCGGCCTTGTCATCGTACAAATCCTCAAGTACATACTGCTGTTCATGTTTCTCGGCAGTTTTGCCGCAATGTCCGGTAACGGCTCCAAGGCCATCCCCCACGAGGGCATCCTGGACCTTAACATGGCCAATATCCAGATTATGGAGCAGACTACGGAAATGGCCGTTCCCGCCTTTTCTCCGGCCGGTCTCAACATGCAGCTCAGCCCGGTAGGCCTAAGGGATGCCGTGAAGGCCATCCAGACAGCCGCCGCAGACCCTGGAGTAAAGTACATCCTGCTTCGTCCGGACGGCGTATCGGCCGGAATGGCAGACCTGGAGGAACTCAGGGCAGCCCTGAAGGATTTCCGCCGCAGCGGTAAGCCTGTCATCGCATATACGGAAAACCCCGGAAACGGCTCCTACTACCTTGCTACCGTGGCAGACAAGATCTACATGCCCGATGTCAAGGGAGGCAACTACACCATGGTCGGCCTTTCCGCCCAGATGATGTTCCTGAAAGACCTCCTGGACAAGCTTGGGGTAAATGTCCAGCTGATACGTCACGGCAAATACAAGAGCGCCGGAGAGATGTTCATCCGCTCTTCCTCATCTCCGGAGAACAGGGAGCAGAACCAGGTCATGATAAACACCGCCTGGAGGAACTTCACCGCCGACATCACCTCGGCCCGCGATATATCCGCCCAGGAGTTCAACAAACTCATTGACGACCTTGCACTTGTCTTCCCCGAAGACTTTCTCGAGGCAGGCCTTGTAGACGAACTCATGAGCCACGAGGACCTTCTCTCCAAGCTCTGCACCCTTGCACAGGTAGAGGACTCCAGGGATCTCAAACTAATCCCTTTTGCCGACTACGTGCTTGCCCATAAGGACCTTGGCCTTCCCGGACGCAGCAACGTCGCAATCATCTATGCCGACGGCGACATCGTGGAAGGAAACGGATATGAAGGCATCTCGGCAGACCGCTTCGTCAAGATTATCGACGATGTGCGCAAGGACGCAAGCATCAAGGCCGTCGTCCTCAGGGTCAACTCTCCCGGCGGAAGCGTAAGTGCATCGGAGAAGATCCGTGCAGCCCTTAAGCTCCTTCAACAGGAGAAGCCTCTGGTGGCATCCTACGGCAATTATGCCGCTTCCGGCGGCTACTGGATTTCCAGCGGTTGCCAGAAAGTTTATTCCGATGCCAATACCCTTACCGGCTCCATCGGCGTATTCTCCATGATTCCTGAGTTCTCCAGGACCACCCGCAAGTTCGGAGTCGCAATAGAGACAGTGGGGTCCAACAAACACAGTGACATGCTCTCCCTCATGCGCCCGTTCGACGCTAAGGAAACCGCATATATGCAGGCCTCCGTGGAGGACATATACGAAACCTTCGTGAATCTGGTTGCCGATGGCCGTTCATTGGAGCCTTCCCGCGTTGATCAGATAGCCCAGGGCCGCGTATGGATGGGCTCCGACGCCCTTGACATATCCCTGGTGGACGAAATAGGCACCCTTGAGGACGCCGTTATCTATGCCGCCGGCCTTGCAGGACTGCATTCCAAGGAAGACTACCGCGAGGTTGCCTATCCCAAGCCGCTCACAGTGGCCCAGCAGCTGATGATGACCTTCGGCCAGGGCGCGGAAGAGCCCACCATCCTTTCCGGAACGCCTTTCCAGGCCATTGGCAAAGACCTTGACCGTTTGAACGCTTCCACACCTTCCCTTGTCTACGCCCGTATGCCGTATGACATTGTAATAAGGTAATGGAACCCTTTTTGAGGCAGGTGGCCCGGCATTATTTCAAGGGTCAGGACATACAGGATACGTGCTTTGTATTCCCCAACAGACGCTCCATGGTGTTTTTCCGGAAATACCTGGCAGAGATGGTGCGGGATTATGGAGACGGAACACCTGTGCCCGTTCCCGCCATGTACACAATAAACGATTTTTTCTGCAGCCTGTACGGGGGAAAGGTAAGTGACCGTCTCCGCCTTCTTACAACGCTTTATTCCATATATTCCGCACATTACGGAAAGGCGGAACCCTTGGATCAGTTTATCTTCTGGGGAGACGTCATGCTCGGGGACTTCAACGATGTGGACAAGTATCTGGTTGACGCCCAGGCGCTCTTCCGGAACGTGTCGGAGTTCAAGGACATCCAGGACGACTACAGCTATCTTACGGAAAGGCAGAAAGACGCCATCAGCGCCTTCCTGAGCCATTTCAGGGATGGTGCAGGAAGTGAGGAAGGGGTGAAAAGTCGTTTCATGGGCATCTGGAACATACTGCTACCGGTCTACCTGGACTTCAACAAGGTCCTTAAGGAAAACGGCATGGCCTATGAAGGCATGGTCTACAGGAGCATAGCGGAAAAGCTCACCTCCGGGGAATCGGCCGTAGACCTGCTTCAAAAGGTTTTTCCCGATGTCCGTAAGTACGTATTCATAGGTCTCAACGCCCTCAACGAATGCGAGCGCACGCTGCTTTCCAGGATGAGGGATGCCGGCATTGCAGAGTTTGTCTGGGACTATGTCTCTACTCAGATCAGGGACAAGGCCAACAAGTCGTCCTTCTTTATGAAGCGGAATGTGGCAGACTATCCGCAGGCATTTCCGATTACCGCCGGGGGAGTACCTGAGATTACCGTCGTAAGCGTCCCTTCATCGGTATCACAGGCAAAACTTGCGCCTCAGATACTGGCCAAAACCACAGGAGACCCCGTAGAAACCGCTTTCGTACTCCCAGACGAGAGTCTCCTCCTTCCGCTTTTGAACTCCATCCCACCGGAGTATGACAGCATTAACGTCACCATGGGTTATCCTATGAAAAGCAGCGCCGTCTACTCCCTGGTGGATGCTGCGGGAAGGATGCAGATGAAACTGAGAAAGCGTGGCACTGACTGGTATTTCTATCACAGGGAAGTGAGCGAGGTCTTTTCCTCCAGCATCCTTGGAGCAATGCTTTCCGATGAAGAAAAACAGGTTGCACAGAAGGTCCGAAGGGACGCCAAATACTATATCCCTGAGCGTGACCTTGCCAAGGGACCCATCCTAAGCATGGTATTCCGCCCGGTGGTCAGGGAACCGGCCCCGGAGTACAATTTAGCCCTGTGCCGATATCTGGCAGACCTCACCGGAGAGATTGGCCGTATGCTGTCCGCAAGCGGGGAGATGCCTCTTGAACTGGACTTTGCAAAGCGTCTGCATTCCACCCTCAACGTTCTTGCTGACATCCCTTTGCAGATACTGCCCCAGACATGGTTTAAAGTGATGGAAAGTGCTGCCGAAGGCATCTCCGTGCCGTTCAGGGGAGAGCCGCTCAAGGGCCTCCAGATAATGGGGCCTCTGGAAACACGTGCACTGGATTTCAAGAACATCGTCATATTGAGCGCCAACGAGGGCATGTTCCCAAGACGGAGCGTGAGCTCGTCGTTCATTCCGCCGGAGCTCCGCAAGGGTTTCGGACTTCCCACTTACGAGTTCCAGGACGCCGTATGGGCATATTACTTCTACCGTATGCTGCAGAGGGCGTCAAAAGTCTGGCTGGTATATGACAGCCGTACGGAAGGCCTCCAGTCCGGAGAGGAAAGCCGTTACATTAAGCAGCTGGAGTACCATTTCAACATTCCGGTAAAGAGAGTAGTGGCCGGTGCATCCCTCCGTCAGGTGACCCCGGACGGAGACATCCCCAAGACTCCCCGGGATGTTGAAATTATCCGAAGCAGCAACCTTTCAGCCTCCTCTCTCAACAGCTACCTCAAGTGCCCGGCCCAGTTCTACTACAAGGCCGTCAAGCGCCTGGATACCCCGGAAGAGGTAGCCGAGTCCCTGGACAGCGGCATGACAGGAAATGTCTTTCACCGCGCCATGCGCTCGCTTTACTCCGGAAAAAGCATCGTCACAGCCCAGGACATCCGGGCCATTCTTGCCGATGAGAAAGCCCTCAGGGATCTGGTCCGGGCCAATATCCTGGAGGAGATGAATTCCGTTGAAGTATCGGGCCGCAACCTCGTTACCGAGCAGATTATACTGGACTATGTCCGGCGCACTCTGGAGTATGACCTGAAGCTGCTGCAGGACAGCGGCTCCCATGGATTCCGCATCCTTGGCCTTGAGCAGTTCCGGGAAACCACTTTCGAGGGCTTCCACATAATCGGCTACATTGACCGCCTGGACAGCTATCTTCCGGGAAAGGTCAGGATCGTAGACTACAAGACCGGAAGGGTGGAGGACGATGACTTTGAGATAACTGACGCCAATGCTGAGAGTGTTGCCGACAAACTCTTCGGAGAGTCCAGCAAAGGCCGTCCCAAGATTGCCCTGCAGCTGTTCATCTACGGCCTTCTGGCAGAAGCGGACAGCTCTCTGAGAGGGGAGACCATCGTCAATTCAATCTACAGTACCGGGCGCCTGTTTACGTCACCCATACAGGACAGGGAACAGTCCGGAGTCTTCTGTGACATTGTCAGGGAGCGTCTCAAGGACATGCTCCTGGAGATGACCGACACCTCCGTTCCTTTTACCCGCACCAAAGATGCCCAGACTTGCAAGTGGTGCGATTTCAAGGCAATCTGCGGAAGATAAATTCTTTTGCAAATCAAATAATTATTAGTATCTTTGCGGGCTTAAAAAAGCCGCGCTGGCTTTTTGGTGCAATGGGGTGCTTGAAACAAAGCACTGAGTAACACATTTTAAATTATCAGAACAATGAAGCATTTTGCTCTTAAAGGCGAGATTCGCCAGAAAGGCAACAAAGCCGTCATCAAGGCTTTCCGCCGTCAGGGCCTGGTTCCCTGCAACCTCTATGGCCAGGGTATCGACAACATCCTTTTCACCGTTGACGAGAAGGAACTCAAGGGTCTCACCCACACTCCCGCATCCTACATCGTAGATCTGGATCTTGGTGGCAAGAAGTACACCGCCGTTGCCCACGAGTATCAGTGGCACCCGGTAGAGGACAACTGCCTCCACGTAGACTTCCTTGCAGTTTCCGAGGACAAGCCCATCGCAATCAACGTTCCCCTGAAGCTTTCCGGACACCCGGTTGGCGTACAGGCCGGTGGTAAGTTCGTCCAGAGTGCACGCAGCCTCAAGGTGAGCGGCCTCATGAAGAACCTCCCTGACCAGCTGGAACTTGATGTCACCCACCTTGGTCTGGACAAGCGTATGGTCGCCGGCGACGTGAAGGTAGAAGGCCTTCAGATCCTGTCGGACAAGAACACCATCATCTGCTCCGTCAAGACCACCCGCGCCATGCAGCAGGCTGCTGCAGAGGCCGCCAAGAACACAGCTGAGTAGTTATGAACTACCTGGTTGTGGGTCTGGGAAACATCGGGGCGGAATACGCCTCAACCCGTCACAACATGGGATTTATGGTATTGGATGCCTGGGCCCAGGCATCCAATGTCCTTTTCCACACAGAGAGGTACGGCGACATTGCGGAAATCTCTTTCAAAGGCCGCCGTTTCACCTTGCTCAAGCCGTCCACTTACATGAACCTGAGCGGAAATGCAGTACGTTACTGGCTTCAGAAACTGGACCTTCCGCTGGAAAACCTCATAGTCATCTGTGACGACCTCAACCTTCCCTTCGGAACCATCCGCATGCGTACCAGCGGCTCCTCCGGAGGGCACAACGGGCTTGAAAACATTACCCTGACCCTGGAAAGCGACCAGTGGATCCGCATCCGTATGGGAATAGGCAACGACTTTTCCCGCGGCGGACAGATAGACTACGTGCTTGGAACCCTGTCCCAGGAAGAGAAAGACCAGATTCCTGCCCTTGCCCGGCGTATCGTGCAGGGAATCAAGGACATATCTACCATTGGGCCGGCCCGCGCGATGAACTCGTTGAACACAAAACCTAAACCCTCAGAAGTACCGGAAGGTAATAAGGAGAAACAGGTTTAGAAAAATAGTTGCATTTTTTTTATTTTTTCTGCAACACTTTGTTTTTTTCTGCATCTATATAGTAGGTTTAGGTTTTAGTACACGTCAAGAAAGCGGCCCCGTGAGGTAAAACTCCGGAGCCGCTTTCCTGTTGTTTGTAGTGAACGAAAAAACACTTATATTTGTGAAAACAACATTAAAAACCTGCTAAATATGAAAAAGAAATTCAGATGCCTCGTTTGCGGATATGTCTATGAAGGTGAAAACCCGCCCGCAGAATGCCCTGTATGCCATGTAAAGTCAGATAAGTTCGTGGAAGTCAAGGAAGAAGCTCCCGGAAAGTGGGCCTGTGAACACGAAGTTGGAGTAGCCAAGGGCTGCGACAGCGAAATCTGGGCCAACCTCCAGGCAGACTTCAAGTCGGAATGCACAGAAGTGGGAATGTACCTTGCCATGAGCCGCCAGGCAGAGAGGGAAGGATACCCTGAGATTGCAGATGCCTTCAAGCGCTATGCTTTTGAAGAGGCAGAGCACGCAGCCAAATTTGCAGAGCTTCTTGGTGAGATTGTCTGGGACACCAAGACCAACCTCAAGAAGCGCTATGAGGCAGAAGCAGGTGCATGCGAGGGCAAGCTCAAGACAGCCGTAAAGGCAAAGCAGCTTGGCTACGATGCCATCCATGACACCGTCCATGAGATGGCAAAGGACGAAGCCCGTCACGGAGCAGGCTTCCTTGGCCTTTACAAGCGTTTCTTCGGAGATAAGTAAGCGTTACAGATCCATCCGTATCTCCTTGTAGGAGTCTACGTTGATGAATCCCATGCCGCCATCCACGTTGGTGGGAATGGATACCGGCTCTGAGAACAGCATTCCCAGATCACTGAGGTCCATGGCTTTAAGGTAGATATACTGGTCCTGGCTTATGGAATAGAGCCGGACCAGTATATTTGCTTTGTAACTCCAGCCTTCGGGAAGGTCCGGTTCAATCCAGAGGCCGGTTTCCTCGTCGTAGTGACCGCCCTCATAATCATGGTATTTGCGGCTGTACATTATCTGGGTCTCCTGGAAATAGAGTTTCAGGGTGTATTCCTTGTCCTTGAACAGGTCGTCCTTGAAGACGCAGTAGCGGTTGGAGTCTTCGGCTATGGCATCCAGAATGCCCCCTTCAGAGGATGATGCCGTAGAGAGGACGGGCTCCGAAGATGTGTCCGGATACAGACGGCCAGTCTGGCTCTCAGTGCCTTCATCCGTGGTGAGGGAGGTTTCCAGGAGAACGCTCACGCGGTAGTAGCTGTCTCCCGGAGCATCGGCAAACTTTATCTTGACCTCATGCCAGGCACTGGCATCGTATGGATTTGGCTCTGCATAGGGCCAGTATGGTTCATAATAACCGTCTCCTCCAAAGAAGGAATCTGACGATGCCGTTGCATGACTGACATCGTGGTTATACTCCACATCCATGAGAGCGGGATTGTCCGGAACGGTCACAGTTGCTTTCGCGCTCAGGCCGCCCTTCTGTCCTGTCACCTCCACTATGTCTCCCGGATTAAGTTTCTGGGAAAATACGAATTTTGACGATGAGAACTCTTCGTTTCCCTCTTCCGGAGCCTGCCAGGAGGCGGCAATGGGAGCGCCGGAATTAATCCTGACACTTACGGTGCCGTCAGGAACCGGGCTCACCCTTGAGCGGCTGCTTGAAGATAGGTGTATGGTGTGTACATCCTCCTGGGCTGTCATCTGGGCGTTTATCACCAGAACAGGATCCAGATTATCCACATCCAGATACTCCGTGCTGGTGCATGCTGCGGCAGCTATAGCCGCAATTGCCGTATATAATGCTCTTTTCATGCTCTCTAGAATTTATAGGACCAGTTGAGTGAAGGCAGCAGTGGCAGGATAGTCACTTTCTGCAGCTGTACCTTGTCCACATAGGATTTGGTCTTCTCGTCATACCTGTTCACGTAGTTCACGAACACCAGGTTGGGGTTCATGCGGTTGTAAACGTTGTAGACACTGAGCGTGAGCTCCCTCTCGCCGTGTTTTTTCTTCTTGTGGTGCGTGAGGCCCACATTCAGGTGGTGGCTTGGAGGAAGGCGGAAGTTATTCCTCTGGGTTACGAACGAGGTGTTCATTACCCAGTTGTCGTCAGGGCCCATCGTTCCGGTGGTGCGGTAGGGGATAGTGGTGGTGGGACCGGAGGCAAATACCCAAGCGGCATTGGCGTCCAGGTGGTCGTTGATCTTGTAGTTGAGATTGATGTTGAAATTGTGCCTGCGGTCGTACTTGTAGGGATACCACTGCCCAAGGCTGATGGTGCCTCCGGGGAAGCGCCTCTCGCTCTTGGCAAGGGTGTAGGAAACCCATCCCGTAATGTCTCCTGCGGTCTTCTGGATAAAGATTTCCAGCCCGTAAGCCCGGCCTATTCCCATCTCTACCTTGTCTTCCCATGATGTGTCCGACACAATAACGGAAGCACCGTCCTTGTACTCCAGGATGTTCTGCATGTACTTGTAGTAGCCCTCCACGGAGAACTCCCAACCCTTATAGCCGTCGTAGTAGATGCCGGCTGAAACCTGGTCCGACGTCACTGGCTTGATGTGGGCCGTAATGGGCACCCAGAGGTCCATGGGCAGGGAAATCTGCGTGGAACTGAGAAGGTGCACGTACTGCGCCATGCGGGCGTAACCGGTCTTGAGAGTGATGCCTTTGTCAAAGGAGTATTTGGCCGACAGACGGGGCTGAAGCTCCAGATACGGCCTTCCGTCCGTGTAGAAGAAGGACGCGTTCAGACCGGGGTTGAAGGTGAGACGGTCCGTAATGGACATGTCGTCTTCTGCATAGAACGTGAGCTCGTGGCCGTAGTAGTTGCGGTCTTTTCCAAGGTTTATCTCTTCAGACCTGGATTCCCCTTCGGCGGTTTCCTCAATGATTCCGGTGCTTGTACGTGGGAAGAAGGAGTGGTAGGTATACTCAGACCCGAACTTGATAAGGTGCCTTGGGGAGGGGACATAGTCGAAGTCCAGTTTGCCGCTCCAGTCCTGTATGCCGGAATTATATTTGAAGTCAAAATTGAGGATGTAGGGGTTTGTGGGGTCGTATTCACGGACCTTTGCTCCCATCCCCATTGACATGTTGTATCGGTTGAAGGCCACAGTGGTGTTGGCAAACAGCTTCTGGGAGAAGATGTGGTTCCACCTCAGGGAGGCCACATTGTTGCCCCAGCCTATGCTCATGTCCGTCCGCGTGAGGTTGGCTCCCTGCTCCCATTCTTCGGAGAAATCGGCCCCCAGGCGGTCCTTGCCGCTGTATGCCGCTAGGAAGAAGCGGTCGTTGTCGGAGAGGCGCCAGCAGAGTTTTCCGTTGAGGTCGTAGAAGAAGTAGTTACCATAGGCGGAATAGTCTCCGTCCTCGTCCACGAAACTGTTGATGCCGTATTTTCCGTACAGACGGATGAGGGGATCGTACATCATCGAGTGGAGGCCGCGGGCGCTTATGCTGTAGCTGAGTTTGTCCTGGATGATGGGGCCTTCCACGTGCAGCTTGTCCGTGAGGACGCCAATCCCCACGCTGCCGCTGGTCTTTTTCATATTGCCATCGTTGGTTCGGATATCGACAATTGACGATACCCTGCCGCTGTAGCGGGCGGGGAAGGAGCCCTTGTACAGTGTTACCTTCTTGACGGCCTCTGTCTGGAATACGGACAGTATACCAAGCATGTGGTCTACATTGTAGATGGGAATGCCGTCAAGGAGGACCAGATTCTCGTCCGGGCCTCCGCCGCGGACATAAAGGCCGGTGAAGCCCTCGTTGCCTCCCTGTACGCCTGGAAGCATCTGGATGGCCTTCAGGACATCGGCCTCGCCAAAGAGAACCGGGGTGGCCTGGATATGCACCAGTGGGATGTCTATGGCCCCCAGGTATGTAGACTGGATGCCGGCGTCCTTCTGGCTCACTACCGTCGCTGCCTCCAGGGTTGCCGACGGCCGGAGAATTATATTGATGGTGGTGTCCCTCTGGAGATTGAACTCACGGGTCTGCTGTTCGTATCCCAGATAGCTGAAAAGGAAGGTGGCCTGGCCTTTGGGTACGGTAAGGGTGTAGTAGCCGTATACGTTTGTCACGGCTCCGGTACCCTTTGCCTGGCCGGATTCCACCATTGCGCCTGCGCCGATAAGGGTTTCTCCGGTGCTTTCGTCAGTGATGTATCCGCTTATGGTGGCGTTCCTTTTCTGAGCCCCGAGGCTGGCTGCCAGGAGCAGGGCCAGGGACGCTGCAAGAAACTTTTTCATCTTTAAAACTCTATTTCTGTGGTGGGGCCGTCGAAGTCTATGGCATCCCACATCTGCTCTATGTTGCGCCTGTCTTTCTTTGTGGGACGGCCGGCTCCTCGCTCACGCGTCACAAAGAAGGTCTCTACGGGAGCCTTTAGTTTGTCCAGTTCTCCCTGGGGCGTGATGTCGTTTGCAAATTCCGCTACCAGCTTGGCTCCCACGCGGGTTTCAGTGGGCTGAACCACCTGGTAGCTGTATGTGACGATACCTTTGCGTACGTTTATTATGTCACCGGCCTTGATTTCCTTGGACGGTTTGGCGTTTGTGCCGGCAATCTTTACCTTACCGCCTTTGCATGCTTCCTGGGCGTCCGTGCGTGTCTTGAATACGCGTATGGCCCAGAGATACTTGTCCAGTCTTGCTTCTGCCATTTCTAATCTTCTACTGGTTCAGATACTATGTCGTTGTCCGGTCTGGGGTCAAGCCTCACTTCAAGGAGTCTGGTATCCCTATCTGCCGGTAAAAGGAAGAAGTCCTCCACCTCGGAGGGTACCAGGACTACCTCTCCCTTTTTGATGCCGTAGCTCTCTCCTTCTGAAAGCCTGATTGCCGCCGATCCTTGCATGCAGATATAAATAAGGAAACTGTCGTCGATGCCGGCAGTATTCTTCAGGGGTTCCTTAAGGTCTATCTGGTGCACCGTAAACTGCGGCACGCGGGCTTCCGGAGCCGACAGGGATGCCTTCCATGACCTGTAGTCCACAAGGTCTATGGCTTCTTCCAGATGGAGTTCCCTTTCCGATGAGCCCCAGTCGTGAAGGCGGAACCAGAGCTCAGAGCACTCCGCAACCTCCAGAAGGGTCACATCCTTGGCGGCGTGAACCAGTCCGGGTGTTATGAGGTAGCTCTCCCCGGGCTTTGGAGTAACGGTGTGAAGGAGCTTGGATACATCTCCCTTCTGGCAGGCCTCGTAAAACTCTGTAGCAGTTACGTCCCTTTTGAATCCAAGGTACAGCCTGGCATCCGGACCGCATTCCTCTACATACCACAGGGCGGTCTTTCCAAAGGCGTCGTAACGCTGCTCGGCGGTTTCGTCGTCCGGGTTTACGTGAAGGGAAGTGCGGCCGCGCACCTTTAGGTGCTTTACCAGGATGGGGAACTGGGTCCCGTACCAGTCAAATGCGGTTTCTCCTACCAGGCGCTCCAGGTAGGTCTGTACTATATCGCTTAGTGTATTACCCCCCAGATAGCCCTCTGAGGCCATGGAATCTACAAATCCAAGGTCTGCAAGGCGGTATTCCACCGTGCCCCAGGGCATTTCCA
Source organism: Bacteroidales bacterium (assembly GCA_017428945.1). Lineage (GTDB taxonomy): Bacteria > Bacteroidota > Bacteroidia > Bacteroidales > UBA932 > Cryptobacteroides. The sequence goes on from JAFRPW010000008.1 coordinate 77,495, forward strand.
TGGAGTCCGGAAGGAACTTAAGAGGAGTAAGTTTCCTGTTATTTTCGTTTTCCATTATTCTGCGTTTTCATAACCGAAGTAGTAACCCTTCTTGGCCGAAGGTACACCGTAGCGCATCCAGGCGGGTTCAGGTTCGCCCTTCAGGTAGTAATCAAAGAACTGCTGCAGGCGTATGGAGAGGTCCTTGCGGTTGCGGCGCTCCTTGAGGTTGTGGGCTTCGTCGTTGTATTCCAGCAGCCAGGCGGGCTTTCCAAGCCTGCGAAGGCCCATGAACATCTCTATTCCCTGGTACCACGGAACTGCTCCGTCGGCATCGTTGTGCATGATAAGGACAGGGGTGTTGACGTTGGGAAGCTTGAACAGGGGAGAGTTCTCCATGTATAGCTCGATGCCGTCCCACAGCTGGCGGCCTATGCGGCTCTGGCCCATCTCGTACTGAACCTGGCGGCTGGTTCCGGACTCCCAGCGTATGCCGCCGTATGCCGATGTCATATTGCTCACGGGAGCACCTGCTCCGGCGCATTTGAACATATTTGTCCGGGTTATGAGGTACGCCACCTGGTATCCGCCCCAGCTCTGGCCCTGGATGGCCATGTTGTCCTTGTCTATCCATGGATACTGCCACAGGGACTTCGCGCCGCTCACTATGCAGTTGTATGCGCTCTCACCGGGGAGGCCGGGAGTATAGAAGATATCCGGGACAAACACCACGTATCCGCGTGAAACGAAGAACGGTATGTTTATTATGGACCACATGGGCTGCACCTGGTAGTGGGTGTACATTTCCTCGGTATAAGTCTCGTAGAAGTACACGATTACGGGATACTTCTTTGAGGAATCGAAGTTTTCGGGCTTGTAAAGCAGGCCTTCCAGCTGTTTGCCGTCAAATGCTGTCCATTTGTGAAGTTCCACCGTGCCCCAGTTGTAATCTTCTATCTGGGGATTGATGGCCGTGAGCTTAACCTCCGGCTTTCCGGGAGCGGCGACGTAGCGCACGTCCATGGGGTCACGGAAATTGCCCTTCTGGTATATGATGGCGCTGCCTTTTTCAGCCTTTCGGAGGGTATTGTAAGTGTATCCGCCAAAATCTATGGTGCGGAATGTCTTTGCCGGCTTTGCAAGGTTCAGGGATGCAAGACCATTTTCCTTGGTGGCGTTGTCGAAAGCGCCGAGGTAAATGGTCTCGTCCGGAAGGAGACCGGGCTCAAGTTCGTCAGAACGGGTCTTGAGGTATCTGTAGGTGATACCCTTCTCCCTTCCGGAAGTGAGCCGGAGTGCGCTCCCGGCCGATACTTTCCATATGTCGTACTGGTCGTAGATGAGTGCGCTCCCGTCTTTGACCCAGTCGGCAAAACCGTAGGATTCTTTCATGGAGGGGTGATCGTCCTCCTGGTCCCAGAAGGCGACGTCGATTCCTTCAGTAAGGTTGGTTATATTGCCGGAGGGAAGGTCGGCAAGCATCCATGCCCTGGCAGGGAGGTCCCACCAGATGACGGAACTGCCGTCCGGGGAAAGCTTTACATCTTCTATCTGGCCGGATTCAATCTTTTTGGAGTTGCCACTCACAAGACTTACGGCCTCAAGGGTATATGAAGGCTGGGCATTCCACTGGCGCTCTATTATGTTTTCCGGGGTGAGCCTGAGCACAAGGTCCGTGTTATCCCAAGGGGTTGAAATGATTCTGGAGTGATGGTCCTTGGCCGCAGGTATCAGCTTTCCGCCGGAAACCAGGGCTTTTATTGGAGTAAATATCTTGTCTCCGGAAATCTTCTGGGTGGGGGGAGTGTAGGGAGCGTCCCAGTTCCAGATGTCAAGGCCGGGAGTTTCGAACGGGACAAGAGTTGTATCCTTGGGAGGGACGAACTCGTTGACCTGGGTGTAGATGAGCTTTCCGTCGTGGCTGAAGTGTGGCTTGCACTTTTCAGTAATACCCATTTCCCCATTTCCGGATTCTACGAGAGTGGAAACCTTCATGGAGGCAATGTCCACGAGCATCAGGGAAGGGTGTTTGCTTCCTGAGGAGAGGGTGTCCCGGGCCTCAAGGAAGAGGGCGCGGGATGCGGTCTCGTCAAATACGGGCACCCCGTGCCAGGAAGTGGTATCGGCAAAGATGTGGGAGCTGCGGCCCTTTATGTCAAAAAAGCCGGTCACGGACTTCTTTGCAGCCGTTTTCTGTACCAGGGACAGCCAGGAGCCGTCCTTGGAGACGCTGAACCCGTCTACGTTTCTCACAGTGTCAATCTGCCCTGTGGCATAGTGGTATATGGCAAGAGTTGCTCCCATGTCCTTTTTCTTGCGGTCAGCTTTCTTCACAAAGCTGGTGTCCGTGGTGGTGAAGGCCACCGCCTCAAGGCCGTGACGGCCAGTCTGGTAGGTCTTCACAGAAGCGAACTTCAGGATCTGGGCGGTCCCAAGGTCCACTATGAAAAGGGAATCCTTGGGAAGGTCATCGCCCTTTTTCTTCTTTATCTTTGCCTGCCTGGTTTTCTGGAATTCCGGTTTTACAAGGCACACCAGGCGGGATTCATCGTCCAGAATCACGGGACGGTAGCCGCGTGGAATGCTTATTTCCCGGCCTTTCTTTCCGAATGTACGAACGGTCAGGACTCCGTCGCCCTCTTGTTTCTGGACCACGAAAGCTACTACGTTGCCGGAGGGGGAGATCACTGTCTGACCCACGCTTTCCCAGCTGTCGAACACACTGTGGTCAAGGGGCTTTTTCTGAGACAGTGCAGGCAGCGACAGCATAAGTGCTGCAAGAATCACGATCTTTTTCAAATCAGTGCAAGTATAAGGTTTTCAATAATATATGCAATGAACGCCAGAAGCACGGCAAGGCTCCAGTGGGTGCCAATGATAATGGTGACAACAATGGCAGCCACAACAAGGCAAAGGAATACTATGCGCTTTGCGTCCAGGAGTTTGTGCCCCTTGGCTATCTTCATCCCGAACATGGGGATCTCGCTTGTGACAAGAAGGCTCATTACCAGGGCAACCACAGGCAGGAACCACGGGGTAAGCGACAGCTTGTAGAGCGTCATGTCATGCCCTGCCGCGATGAAGCAGCACAGCGAGCCCACAACCATGGCCGATGCCGGTGTGGGAACCCCAAGGAAGTCTGTGGTCTGGCGCTCGTCCACGTTGAACTTGGCCAGCCTGAGGGCAGAAGCGGCAGCCAGCACCAGAGGGAGGAATCGCCACCATCCGCCGTCCATGGCCGTAACCAGCATAATGGACGGGAGTAGGCCGAAGCTCACAACGTCGGCAAGGGAGTCAAGTTCCTTGCCCACAGGGGAGTATGCGCCCAGAAGGCGGGCTGCAAGGCCGTCGCAGAAGTCAAAGACCGCCGCTAGGAGCATGCACAGGAAGGCCGCTTCAGGCCAGCCTTCAAGGGCCAAAATCACTCCCACGGCTCCTGAGAGGAGATTCATGGAAGTGATTGTATTGGGAATGTGTTTTACTATACCCATTTAGTTGATTCCCAGTTTCTTCTTGATGTTTGCGGGGATGGCTTTCTTATTTACAACGATGTTGAGGGTTTTGCCCTTGCAGAAGTTTTCGCTCATGTACCATATGCCCTTGTATGCGCCGGTTTCTCCCCAGGAGTTCTTGATGAGGTAGTACTTGGTGCCATTCTGGTCCTTGGCTATGCCGTAAAGGTGCATTCCGTGGTCGTCCGTGGAGGTTTTCTCGTCGAACCACAGCTGGCGGTTTTCCTGGGTTACCTCAATCTCCTTCACGGTCTTTTTCTCTGCGGGCTTCTGCTCGTCGGCTTTACCCACCCAGCGCTCCTGGTCGCTTCCGGAGGTAGCCTTTGCCTCGGTGTCTATGAGGATTGCAAGGCCGTCACGGGTGAAGCCGGGCTCTGAGACGTCGCCGCCCCATGCCACGGTATAGCCGTTCTCAATTGCATTGTCGATGATAGCCATGAACTCGTCCAGGGGAACATTCCAGGAAGGGGTCCAGCGCCAGTTGTCCTCCACCTCTATCGCAAACTGGGTGTAGAAGGGATGATGTGTGAAGGAGGTGAGGCCCACGTAATCGTCCATGTTGAGTTTATATGCGTTGCGGTAGCTCTCCGGGGTGTAGGAGACACCGTTTACGCTGAACCTTTCCGGAACCTCTCCCAGATATGCATCCAGTATGCCCTCGAAGCCCTTGGGCCATACCGGGGTGAGCTTGCGGTTGGGGTTTTTGAGCACGGCGTCCACATAGCCCTTGAGCACGGCGTCAAGTTCTCCTTGTACCGGAAGGTCGTAGCCGTAGTTCATGCCGGAGTAGGCGTTCTGGTCTACAAGGCCGTATGCAGTGGCAACTTCAAACACGTCGCCGAAGTCGCTTCCGGCGGCCATGTTCAGCTTGCCGTTGAGGCGGACGTATTTCTGGGCGCGGTCTGCATATGCCTTGCGCACGACATACATCTCCGAGAAGTCGGGATACAGGTTCTCGTCCTTGATATTCCTGTTTTTTATGGCCTCCGACTCCAGGAAGGAAAGGGCGCTGAAGCACCAGCAGGTGCCGCTGCGGTTCTGGTTCTTTACGGATGTGACGGGGTTCTCCTTGACAGTGGTGAACTCGTAATCCTTTGCGCTTACGGGAGCGGCGGGCCTTACCTGTGCTAGTGCGGCGGTAAGGGAAAAGAGCAGGGCAGCTGCTGAAATAAGTCTGATTCTCATATTTGTTTGATTAAGATAAATCTTATAAAGACAAAAGTAGGAATAATATCCCGATTTTGCAACATCGTCTAAAATGCGTATTTTTGTACTTTGATTCCGATTATGAAGAAATATATCATTATACTTCTGGCCGCTGCAGCTGTGCTGTACTCCTGCAGGACCAAGACCCTGCCGCCTCGACCTACAATTCCGCTGGTGGAGTCCATCGTCAGGGATACCTCCGGGCTTGCAAACCTCGTGGCCATGGCCGGGGCTTCCGGTGCTGACGGGTCAATTGCAATCATGGGAGAGCCATCCCAGTCCTTTGCCCTTGCCCGCCTTTTCCAGGGAATAGACGCTGCAGACAATATCGACGGCAGGGCAAAAAGGGATTCACTTCCGGACTTTGCCGGGGAACGCTTCGATGTCATCATGGATGTCTCCAACGCCCCTTACGGCCATTTCCTGCCAGAAGGGCTGGACAGCCTCAGGGAGGCCGCAGTGCAGGGCGCAATGTTCGCCTGGGACAGTACTTGCCTCAAGTATGCCGCAGGCAGGGACAAACTCCGCAAGAGCCGCGCCAAGGTACTGATTCTCAGTTCTCCGCTGCATTCTGCATACGGTCTTTTTGATGTAGACACCCTGAAGCAGCTATGCTCCGGCAAGTGCTTTATAGTAACCCCCGTGCAAACGACCCTTGCCGATGCCGTCCGCCGCGGAGCCTCTGGCATCGCCGTCTGGGCCTCGCGTGAAATCTGTTCCTCCGGGGCTTATGAATCGGCCTTTGAACAGATGGGAGGGGAGGGGAGCGTCACCGCCATTACGCCGGAGGCCGCCCTGGACATACGCACGGAGTTCAGGAGCCTCCTCCATCAGTACCGTGCCACCGGGAAGCAGCTGGATGCCCTCGTCCTGACGGAATACAATATCGATACAAAACTCCTGGAAAGCGAAATTGAACTGATTCGCGGCGCGGGCACGGAGGAAGACCTCGCCTTCAGCCGCATGCTTTCTCCGGATTTCACCATAATTGAACCGGGAGCGAGCCTCACCGGCGCCATCTACAGGTACATGCGCAGCGGAAATCTCTTTACGCACCGCATCGCACTTCCCCAGGTGCACTGGTATGAGACAACAGAATCCCGCAGTGGAGATCCCGCCATCGTTGAGGTGGGCTCATCATACGTACTTCAGGCTTATGTTCAGGATTTCGATTAGCCCGGAAGAAATAGGAGAGCTTGCCCTTGCAGCTTTCCCTGGGGAGATAACGGTAATAGACACGGTTGACGAACAGTTTTTCGCCGCCCTCCGTTATCTCCGCCGCCAGACTGTGATAGGGTTTGACACAGAGACCCGTCCCACGTTCACTCCCGACCAGCATTCCAACGGAACCGCCATCCTGCAGCTCTCCGGCAAGGAAAAGGCCTTCCTGTTCAGGATCCAGAAACTCGGCCTTCCCAGGCAGCTTCTATCCCTTCTTGCCAGTTCCACCGTCATCAAGGTTGGCGCTGCCACAAGGGACGATGTCAAAGGCCTCCAGGCAATTGCCGGTTTCCAGCCGCGCGGTTTTGTGGACCTTCAGTCCATGGTATGGGAGTATGGAATAAGGGACAAGAGCGTCAAGAAAATGGCTGCCATCATCCTTGGAGTAAAGATTTCCAAGGCCCAGCAGCTGTCCAACTGGGAGGCGGAGCACCTTTCCGAGTCCCAGATGAAATATGCGGCAACCGACGCCTGGATTTGCCGGGAGATGTATCTGAAGCTCATTTCCTCTGAGAAGCATCCGCTTACTGAAGAGGAAATGCATCCGGAAAGAACCGAAGCCAATGGATAAAGTCATTCTGAAACCCCGCCGTGAGGAGTCCATCCTCCGCTTCCACCCCTGGGTGTTCTCGGGGGCCATCGCCCAGATTATCGGACATCCCGCAGAGGGAGACATGGTGGGCGTTTATTCTGCCGATGGTAAGTTCCTTGCCAGCGGCCATTACCAGATTGGCTCCATCGCCGTCCGCATCCTCAGTTTTGACGAGGACCCCTCCAGGGCCGATTTCTGGACGCTCATGCTGTCCCGTGCCCTGAAACTCCGTGAGGCGTACTGCCTTGCCGGAAGCAGGGAAACCACCTGCTACCGCCTTGTTCACGGCGAGGGAGACGGCCTTCCCGGCCTCATCATAGACTATTACGACGGCGTCTGTGTGCTTCAGGCCCACTCCGTCGGCATGTTCCGTTCAAAGGCCGCAATCTGCGCGGCTCTTCGGGAGGTGTACGGAAGTTCCCTCAAGGCCGTGTACGACAAGAGTTCCGGCACGGCCCCTTTCAAAGCCGGCCTGGAACTGGTTGACGGCTATCTGTACAAGGCCCCCGGATTTGACCAGGACGAACTTGTCGTCCTCGAAAACGGCAACAAATTCCTGGTAAACTGGACCCAGGGCCAGAAGACGGGCTTCTTCCTGGACCAGAGGGAAAACCGCGCCAGGGTGGGCGCCCTTGCCCGTGGCCGTAGTGTCCTTAACCTTTTCTGCTACACGGGCGGATTCTCCATTTACGCCCTTGCTGGCGGCGCCGTCCACGTAGATTCGGTGGACAGCTCCCAGAAAGCCATGGACATGGTAGACCGCAACGTCCTTCTGAACGGTTTTGACCCCTCTGTGCATACCTCATATTGCACCGATGCCATAGATTTCCTGAAAGGCATTCCGGAAGGGAAGTATGACCTTATGATAGTGGATCCTCCCGCATTTGCAAAGCACAGGGGCGCTCTCAAGAACGCCCTCAGGGCATACCAGAGGCTCAATGCGGCTGCAATATCCAAGGTTGCTCCCGGAGGCTTTGTATTCACTTTCAGCTGCTCCCAGGTTGTAGACAAGGAAGCCTTCGCCCTTGCCGTCTTTTCCGCTGCCGCGGAAACCGGCCGCTCCGTCCGCATCCTTGACCGCCTCAACCAGCCCGCAGACCACTCCGTGAACATCTACCACCCGGAAGGCGAGTACCTGAAAGGATTGCTTCTGTACGTTGAGTAGCTAGTCCTGGGACAAATCTTTCAGGGAATCGCGGTAGGCGGAGAAGATTTTTGACTTGGAGAGGAAGCCGAGGTAGGTGTGGTCTTCCCGGATGACGGGGAGGTTCCAGGCGCCGGTTTTCTCGAACTTTCGCATCACGCTGTCCATAGTCTCGCCGGCATAGATATACTCCGGTGCGCCTTGCATATAGTTGTAGACGTGGCGCTGGTCATACAGTTCCTGATGGAACATATCCTTGCGGATTGCGGCAAGGGAGACGGAGCCAAGGAAGTGGCCGCGTGCATCCAGGACCGGGAACAGGGAGCGCTCCGAGCGGGATACAACCTCCACCAGCTGGCCAAGGGTGTCGTCCTGACGGACGGGGACAAAGTCTTTTTCCAACAGGGTCTCTGTCTTCAGGAGGGTAAGTACCGCCTGGTCGGAGTCGTGCGTAAGCAGCTCACCGGAGGCGGCGATGCGCTTGGTATAGATGGAATACTTCTCGAACAGGCGTGTAATGCCGTAAGCTATTGCCGATGTAAGGATGAGCGGCACCAGAAGCTGATAGCCTCCGGAAATCTCCGCAATGAGGAAAATGGCCGTCAGGGGCGCCTGCATGACGCCTGCCATGAGGCCGCCCATACCCACCAGCACAAAGTTTGGCACCGGCACCTGCCCCGGAGCAATCAGATTGATTGTCATGGCAACCACCAGGCCGCCCATTGCTCCTACAAACAGCGTGGGGCCAAAGGTCCCGCCCACTCCGCCGCCTGCATTGGTGAAGGTCATGGAGAATACCTTCAGCAGCATTACCAGTAAAAAGAAAGCCGGCACAGCCCACGGGATGCCGTGGAAGTACACAAGCGGAGTTCCACTGCCTATAAGGGCTGGAGTGTCCTCCAGAAGCGGGCCAAGGAAATCGTATCCCTCACCGTAAAGAGGAGGGAACAGGAAAACAAGAAGGCCAAGGGATACGGCCGATATGGCCCACCTGGCATACGGATTCCTTATGCGTCCGAGGCGGTCTTCCATGGAAAGTGTGGTGCGTATGAAATACACCGCTACAAAGCCGCAGAACACGCCCAGAAGCATGTAGAACGGCAGATTCCCCATCGAGAACTCTACCAGCTGGGAAGGAAAGACGCTTGCCCTTCCAAGGCAGAGATAGCTCACCAGGGTTGCGCTCACGGAACTGAGCAGCAGCGGCAGAAGTCCGCTCATGGAAATATTGAAAAGTAGAATCTCCAGAGTGAACAGTACTCCAGCCATAGGGGCGTTGAAAATCCCCGCCACGGCACCTGCAGCTCCGCATCCCAGAAGCAGCGTAATGCCCCTGTAGGACATCCCGGAATACCGGCCAAGATTGGAACCGATTGCCGCTCCGGTATATACAATCGGCGCCTCCGCACCTACGGAGCCGCCAAAACCGATGGTGAGTGCGCTAGTCAGGAGAGAAGACCAGATGTTGTGCCTCTTTATCTTGGACTCGCTCCGGGACACTGCCTGCAGCACCTTGGTGACCCCATGGCCTATGTTGTCCTTTACGATGTATTTTACAATGAGATAGCTCAGAAGCATTCCCACGCCGGGGAGTACCAGGTGCCTTAATCTGGCGTAAGGAACCGCAGCAGACAAGAGGTGCTGGATCCAGTGGATTGAAAGTTTCAGAAGGACGGCTGCAAGACCGCAGAAAAGGCCTGTCACCACGGACAGAATCAGCAGAGCAGTACGCTCCGGCATACTACGCAAAAGGGTCCTTACCGGACCCCATACATGCGTTATTCCACGGTTGCCGGCCATAGCTATTCGTCATCTCCCCCGGTGGAGTACTGGGAGATGTTGTCGTCCGGGAGGGTTTCTCCGGAGGCATCGGAAGCATCTGCGCTGCCGCCTGCTACGGCCTCGTTCTCTGCATCCTCTTCTCCCTCAAGCCAGCGGGCCACGTCTTCGAGGTCGTCCGTCTTGACGTTGATCTTCACCAGGTAAATGGCGTCCGGCACCTCTATGGTTACGGCATAGAACGATGTGCCGTCCGGCTTGGGGTACTTTACAAGGTCATTCAGGTAGTCGCTGAACCCCTTGGGGTACTTCTCTGCAAATGCTGCAGCGAGGTCCGGATGGAGGTTCATCTTTTCATGACTCACTACGTGACGTTTCTTGTTGTCTGCCATAATTGTTACTTACGTTTAGGTTTTCGCGCTGCAATATTAAGGCTTTGTTTTGAACTCTGCAAATTCTTGGAGGGATTTTTCGAGGAATTTTTGAAGAAATAGCTCTTTTGGCGCTGTTTTTTCTCCATATCGTGCTCCGTGAACACCTCTGTCATGTCCCGCGGATCTATTCCGCTGTAGAACATAACGGACGAGGTAGTCATGGGCGTTGGCGTGAAATCCTGCACCTGGTCCATCCAGATGCCCTTCAGGGCAGGGTGGTTCGCAAGCCTCTCCATATCTTTCATGGTGCACCCGGGATGTGACGATATAAAATATGGTACAAGCCCTACGTGAGTCCCGGCCTCCCGGTTCACCGTGTCGAATTCCTTTCGGAGCCTTTCGAATAATTTGAACGATGGCTTTGCCATCTTCTGAAGGACGTGGTCTTCCGTGTGCTCCGGCGCCACCTTGAGGCGTCCGGAGGTGTGGTCCAGGACCAGGGTTTTAAGGTAAGGCCTGGAGCTGTCGTCAACAAAGCCGTCTTCCGTGAGGAACAGGTCGTACCTGATTCCGCTTCCTATGTAGCTGTGCCTGATGCCTTTGGTGGAGTCTATCTGCCTGTAGAGCTTCATGAGGCGGGTATGGTCGCAGTCCAGGTTGGGGCAGCGTTTGGGGAAAAGGCAGCTGCGTCTGGTGCACTTGTCGCAGAGTTCGGGATTCTTTCCGTGCATGCCGTACATATTGGCCGTAGGGGCTCCAACATCGGAAATATTCCCCGCAAAGCCCGGCAGGTTGTTCAGCTCCTTTACCTCCTTCAGGATGGATTTCTCGCTTCGGGACGATATGAATTTTCCCTGATGCGCCGCTATGGTGCAGAAGTTACAGCCTCCGAAGCACCCGCGGTGGGTGCATACGCTGAACTTGATCATATCGTACGCCGGAATCCTTTTACCTTTATATCTTGGATGCGGCAACTTTGTGAACGGCAGGTCCCAGAAGGAATCCATCTCCTCCTGCGTGGCAGTGGGATATGGCGGATTAATCTGTACGTACCCATCCCCGACAGGCTCAATTATAGTATCCGGATGCGCCATATTGGCGTGTGTCTCTATCCAGTGGAAATTTTCCGCGAACGCCCTCTTGTCCCTGCAGCACTCTTCAAATGAATGCAATTTCAGCAGTCCTTCACCTGTTTCCGGCGGAATGCCGGGAACCAGAAATGCTATCTGCGGGATCTGCTGCATCCGGTGGCGGGACCAGCCTTTTTCTATGCCTCGGGTGAGTTCAATCATGGGGCGTTCTCCCATGCCATAGCAGAGGTAATCGGCCCCGGAAGATACCAGGACGGAGGGCATGAGGCAGTCTTTCCAGTAGTCGTAGTGGGTGAGGCGCCTCAGGGATGCTTCAATGCCGCCAATAACGACAGGCACATCCGGGAACAGTTCCTTCAGTATCTTTGTGTAAACCGTTACGGCATAGTCCGGACGGGCTCCGGCCTTGCCATCAGGGGTGTAGGCATCGTCGTGACGGAGGCGCTTTGATGCGGTGTAGTGGTTAACCATGGAATCCATGGCACCGGAATTGAGGCCGAAGTAAAGGCGCGGACGGCCGAGTTTGCGGAAGTCCCGGAGGTCGTCCCTCCAGTTGGGCTGGGGCACAACCGCCACCCTGTAGCCAAACTTCTGCAGCCACCGGGCAATGACAGCGGTTCCAAAAGACGGATGGTCAATGAAGGCATCGCCGCTGAAAAGGATTATGTCAATGTAATCCCATCCCAGCGCCTGCACCTCCTTGGCGGAGGTTGGGAACATGTAGTTGTTTTCCGCCATAACTCTACAAAATTAAGCAAAAAATTGTAAATTTGGAGGTATGAAAGCTATTTACGTCAATCATATCGCGAAACTCCTCAAGGTGAAGACCTGGCAGGTGGAGAACTGCGTTGAACTGCTTGAAGACGGCTGCACAATTCCATTCATAAGCCGTTACCGAAAGGAGCGCACAGGAGACCTGGATGACGTTGCCGTAGCGGAGGTCAAGCACTGGGCAGATTCCTTCTCCGAGATGGAAAAACGCAAGGAGACCATCCTGGGAACCATCCAGGAGCAGGGAAAGCTTACCCCTGAGCTCAAGGCAAAGATAGAAGATACACTCTCCTCAAGCGAGCTCGAGGACCTTTATCTTCCGTATCGTCCCAAACGCAAGACAAGGGCAACCGTTGCCGTTGCAAAGGGCCTTGAGCCTCTTGCCGACACCCTCTGCGGCGGAAAGGTTTCAAACCCAGAGGCCGAGGCTGCAAAATACGTTAAAGGAGAGGTGAAAGATGCTGAAGATGCCCTGCAGGGTGCCCGCGACATAATTGCGGAGCGTCTAAGCGAGACGGCATCGGTCCGTGAAACCCTTCGCGGCCTTTTCCGTCAGAGAAGGGTCCAGTCCAAGGTTACAAAGGCAGGAGAAGAGGACCCCGAAGCCCAGAAATACCGCAGCTATTTCACCTTCAGCCAGCCGGTTGCAAAGATTCCCGCCCATAATCTTCTGGCCATGCTCCGCGCCCGTGACGAGGGCTTCCTCCGCGTAGACCTGGACACCGATCCGGAGAAGATGGGCAACAAGATTTACTATGACTGGTGCCAGGAACACGGTTATCCTTACCGTGAGAACGGTGCCCAGATAAGGGAAGCCGTGGACGACGGCTTCAAACGCCTTCTGGAACCCTCCATTACCGGTGAAGTCCTCCGCGAGGCCAAGGAAAAGGCCGATATGGAATCTATCGGCGTCTTTGGAGAAAACCTCCGCCAGCTGCTTCTTGCTCCGCCTGTGGGCCAGAAAAGGGTCATGGCCATAGACCCCGGTTTCCGTACCGGTTGCAAGGTGGTTTGCCTGGACTCCGAGGGCAATCTCCTGGAGCACTGCGTCATTTTCCCTCACCCTCCCGTGGCAAAGAAGATAGATGCCATAACCAATGTGACGGAACTTGCAGAGAAGTATAAGATTGAGGTGATAGCCATAGGAAGCGGAACGGCCGGGCGCGAGACAGAAGACTTCATCCGCAGGGTCGGTCTTCCGGAAAGCATCCGGATATACTCCGTGAGCGAGGACGGTGCATCCGTGTACTCTGCTTCGGAGGCCGGCAGGGAAGAGTTCCCGCTGGAAGATGTTACCGTCCGCGGAGCCGTTTCCATCGGCAGGCGCCTCATGGACCCTCTGGCAGAACTGGTAAAGATAGACCCCAAGTCCCTTGGCGTTGGCCAGTACCAGCACGATGTAGACCAGAAACTCCTCAAGGAGAAGCTGGACAATACGGTAGAGAGCTGCGTAAACAGCGTCGGCGTGAACCTCAATACCGCGAGCCCGTACCTTCTGCAGTATGTTTCGGGGATAGGCCCTGCGCTTGCAGGCTCCATTGTGGAATACCGTAAAAAGAACGGCGCCTTCCGGAGCCGTGAAGATCTGAAGAAGGTTCCCCGCCTTGGAGCAAAGGCTTTCCAGCAGTGTGCAGGGTTCCTCCGCGTAGTTGGATCGGCAAACCCTCTGGACAACTCTGCGGTGCATCCCGAGGCCTATCACATAGTGGAAAGGATGGCCAGGGACCTTGGAGTCTCAACTGCCTCACTTGTTGGAAACGACAGCCTCTGCGCCTCCATAGACGCATCAAGATATGTGGAAGGGGAGTTCGGCCTTCCAACCGTGAACGACATTCTCAGGGAACTCCGCAAGCCCGGCCTGGATCCCCGCGAGGAGGCCCGCGAGTTCTCCTTTGCCGATGACATCCGCGACATAGAAGACCTCAAGATTGGAATGGAGCTCCCCGGCATTGTCACAAACGTCACCGCCTTCGGGGCATTCGTCGATATCGGCCTTCATGAAAACGGCCTCATACATGCTTCCAACATGGGCGTAAAGGGTATGGCCGTGCCGTCCCAGGTTCTCAAGCTCAGGCAGCAAATAAAAGTCCGGGTCATTTCTGTTGACCCGGACCGTAAAAGGATAGGACTCAAGCTTTTGGCCTGATCTTGCGGAATCTGAGGTTGATGACGCCCCAGAAAGCCTCGCCAAATATTCCGCTGCTCATCTTGGAGGTGCCCTTCTGTCTGTTTGTAAAGACGATGGGCACTTCTTTCAGCTTGAAGCCAAGCTTCCAGGCGCTGTACTTCATCTCTATCTGGAAGCCGTATCCTTTCATCTTCACGGCGTCCAGGTCTAAGGTCTCCAGTACCTTTCTGGAGTAGCAGACAAAGCCGGCGGTGGTGTCGAACACCTTCATGCCCAGAACGCCCCTGACATACAAAGATGCGCCATAGGAGATCAGGATACGGCCTATGGGCCAGTCCACAACGCTGATGCCGTTGCTGTAACGGGAACCTATGGAAAGGTCCGCGCCTTCTTCTTCACAGGCCTTCCAGAGGCGGATAAGGTCCTCCGGGTTGTGTGAGAAGTCGGCGTCCATCTCAAAAACGTAGTCGTATCCGTTTTCAAGGGCCCATTTGAAGCCCGTGAGATATGCCGTCCCAAGGCCCAGTTTTCCTGACCGCTCCAGAAGATGAATCCTGTCCGGATAGCATATCTGAAGGTTTTTCACGATGCCGGCGGTGCCGTCCGGGGAGGCATCGTCAATGACCAGGGCATGGAACTGACCCTCAAGCTGCATTACGCAGATGAGGATGTCGGCGATATTCTCCTTTTCGTTGTAGGTGGGGATTATTACTAAGTTCATTTCTTCTTCACCAGGTACTGTTCTTCTTTATAAGTGAATCCCATGAACAGGATTGCCAGGAAGCAGGCTGCAAGCAGCATGCCAAAGGTAATGTTCCATCCAAAGGACTGAGCAACCCAGCCAAGGCACCAGTTTGCAAGCAGGAAGGTCCCGAAGAAGTATCCGAAGAAACCGGTAAGGCCTGCAGCCGTGCCGGAAGCGTTCTTTGGTGCCAGATCCAGGGCCTGGACGCCTATCAGCATTACCGGGCCGTAGATGAAGAACCCTATGCCTATCAGGCAAATCATTACCACGGTTATGTTGTCTATGAATACCCAGTACAGCACCACAAACACGGCAACCAGGGCCATGAAAATCATGGTGGGAAGGGCGCGTCGTCCGTTGAACACCTTGTCCGACAGCCAGCCGCAGATTATTGTGCCAGGGATGGCGGCAAATTCATAGAGGGAGTATGCCCAGCCCATGGATTTTATGTCGATGCCCTTTTCCGTGAGGAGGGTAGGGGCCCAGTCCAGACATCCGTAGCGCACCATGTACACGAAGGCGTTGGCCAGTGCTATGAACCAGAGGAACTTGTTGTTGAGGACATACTTGAAGAAGATGTCCTTTGTGGAGAGCCTTTCCTCGTGCTTTTCGGAATAGTTCTTGGGATAGTCGTTCTTCCATGCCTCTATGGACTGAAGACCGCAGGACTGAGGGGTATCCCTCAGGAGCATGAACGCCAGGATGGCAATGAGTATTGCCACTGCGGCGGGGAATGCGAATGTCCCGATCATGAAATACAGCTCCGTGTGCGCACCGAAGAACCAGCTGCCGAACCAGATAGCGCCATAGGTTGCCATGAGGCCCACCAGACCGCCGCCTACATTGTGTGCGCAGTTCCAGATGCTCATCATGGTGCCCCTTTCACTCACGGAGAACCAGTGGGTCATGACTCGGCCGCAAGGGGGCCATCCCATGCCGTTGAACCATCCCACAAGGGCGTTGAGGATACCCATGACCAGGATGGCCAGGGCTTTGTTGTCTGAACCTATATAATGAATGGGAACAATCATGAAGGCCATGGCGAGGGCGCTCAGGATAAGGCCGAGAGGAAGGAATACCCTGGCGTTGGAGCGGTCGCTGACGCTGCCCATGAGGAACTTTGACAGAGCATACGCCGCTGCGTTTACACCCAGGACGAAACCAAGCTCGGCCTTGTGGAAACCAAGGGGCTCCATGAAAGGAATGGCCAGAGACAGGTTCTTCCGCACAAGGTAGAATCCGGCGTAACCGATGAATGCGCCGATGAATACCTGCCAGCGCAGGCTCTTGTATCTGGCATCGGCTTCCGGGCCGGTTTGTGCCGGCAGGTATGCCGGCTGTTGAAGGAATTTAATCATTGTCTTTCAATGCTTTAGCCAATATTGAAACAGGGTGCATCACTTTGTGGTCCGTAGACATTTCAATCTGCCACTTGCAGGTCTCGCAGTCGCAGGCCACTATGTCCGGATTGACGGTCCTTATCTGGTCGAAAAGGGGAGCGCCTATAGTCTGCGAGAACTCGTAATTCTCTTTCTTGAAGCCGTAGGTGCCGGCTATGCCGCAGCAGTTGGAGTCCAGAAGGGTGAATTCCACACCGGGAATCATCCTGAGGAGTTTTTCGGAGAAGACACCCCAGCCAAGCTTTTCCATGTGGCATGGCACATGGTATGCAACCTTCATGTGGAACCCGGGCTTGAACTCCAGGGTGGCTCCGTTTTCCAGTTTCTCGAATATGAAGCGGGTGGCAAGCAGAAGGGAATCCCTTACCGCAGAGTTGTCTATGTCCAGCAGGTGAGGATACTCGTCCCTAATGGTAAGAGTGCACGTTGACGATGTGGTTACCACCTTGAGGCCTGCGTCCACGGCCTTTTTGAGAACTTCCACATTGTGGGTGGCATTTTTCTTTGCCTGTGCCGTAAGGCGGTTTGCAATCATGGCCACGCCGCAGCACTTTTCTCCGTCAAGCAGCTGCACTCCCACGCCAAGGGCGTTGAGTACCTTTACAAGGTCTTTTCCCAGCTGAGGATAATTGTAGTTTACATAACAGCCGTGATAGTATGCTACCTGCTCCGGGTATTCCGCCTGCTCCTTGCGGTGGCGTCCAAGCCAGCCCTCGAAACTTCTGGAGCTGTACTTGGGGAATGTACGGTGGCGGTCTATCTTCATGGTTGCGTCCAGGACGCTCTTGGTGATGCCCATCCCGGTAACTCCGTTCACGATTGGTGCAAACGGACGGGCAAGGGTGCCCATGAAGTCCGTGTTTGCAAGGATCACGTCCCTGAGCTTGGGTTTTCCTTTCTCATACTTGATCCTGGCAGCCTGGATAAGGTCTGCCACGTTTACTCCGGAAGGGCAGGCAACCTCGCACCTCTTGCAGTTCATGCAGTATTTGAGGGCATAGTTGAAGAAGTAAGGGTCCTTCAGGCGGAGGCGTTCTCCGTCAGGGCCGGCCTGCTTGGGACCGGGGTACATAGGGTTCACGCCAAGCACCGGGCAGTATGCCGTGCATACGGTGCATTTGGTGCATTCCTCAAAATTATAGGCGCTGCTGGTATATTCCTGAAGGTTCATGCTCTGGTGTCTTTAAGTATCTGGTCTACAACTTTGAAGGCGCTGTTTATGGCCATTCCGCCGGCATATCCAAGACCGGGTGAAGAATAGCCAAGGATGCCTCCGGCAGCATAGAGGTTGGTGTACGGAACGCCGCCCGATATGGCGTGAAGGTCCTGATCCACCTTCACTCCGAACTCCATGTAAGGCTGCCGGCCCATGAAGTCCGGATTGTACCAGGCGTTACGGTCTTCGGGATATTCTATATCCAGGCCGAATACGGGCTCGAATATGCGTGAAGGGGTGGATGTTAGGCCTTTTGAGAAGAATCCGCCGCTGGAGAGGATGAAACTGCGGCCCTCCAGATAATGGCTCTCAAGATTCTTCGTGGCTACGCTGTGAACGGTGTTGTCGTGCACGTGTGCCTTTATAACCTGGTCTCCCATGAGGTATGTTCCTCCAAGGACCTCGTAGCGGCGGCGCAGCTGAATGATTGTGCGCACGCCTGGAACGGAAGGAGGAAGTGTTCCGGTAAAGACCACCTTGGCGGGGATGGCCTCACGTATGCGTCCCGGGACAGTGGTGTCCTGAAGGCCGAACACCTGGGGGAGGATTACGGCGTCCTCGTCCTTGAGAAGCATCCTTATCTCCTGGACCACCTTTTCCCAGATGCGGTCCATGGTTCGGGCAATCTGGACAGAGCGCATTTCGCTTGGGCTCTGGCGCAGGTGCTCCATTTCCGGAAGACGTATAAAGCGGATGCGGGTCTGGATACCGGCATTTTCCAGGCCCTCGGCTATGAAGGAGGAGAAGAAATCGTGGTATCCCATAAAGTTGACCACAAGGGCCTTGCTGGCGAATTTGGCCTCGGGGAAAATGTCCAGGTCTTCCAGGGAAAGGAAGCTCTTGCGGAAGTTTCCCATGGGAAGGAGGCTCACCCCTTCCTTATAATGTACGCGCACGCCCGCCTCCGCGAAGGTATCGGCCACCAGCGGGGGGAGCTCGCTTATGGATTCAAATGCTCCGGAGAAAAAATGGAGGGCATTCTGGCCGGAACTTACTATTATGGTAGACTGTCCGGCTTTCTGGAGATTGATTCCGGCAAGCAGGCCTGTGAGGCCGCCGCCTATAATGACGGTATCGTGTTTCATAGGCCAAGCACGTGTTTATATACCCACTGTGTGTATTCCGCTTCCCTCAGGGTATCTCCCCAGCCAATGGGGAAGTTGCCCTTCCAGCGTTCCTGGAGGAAGTCCTTGAGGTCTTCCCTTTCCTTGTCCACGCAGCCGTGAGCCTTTGCAAGAAGGCCGGCGGCGCGGCATGCGCAGAACTCTCCCTGGCATGGACCCATTCCTATGCGCGTGCGCCTTCGAAGGTCCGTGAGGGTGCTCACGTCCAGCCTGTCGATTGCAGAATTGATCTCACCTACCGATACCTCTTCGCATTCGCAGATGAGGGAATCGTCATAGCGGTCGTTTTCCTTGAAGCGTGCGGCGCGGGTGCCAAGGCGTGCGGCCGTAGCCTTCTGGACTATGGAAGGGGACTCCCATATCTGCCTGGCAACGTCCTTGTAGGATTTTTCTTCCGATCCGGGCAGGGGAGTGACCGCGGTTTCGCACTTCTTGTCCACCCCCAGCTTCTTGCAGACAAGGTCTGTAACCTGCTCTGCCATGAGCCGGTATGTCATCAGCTTGCCGCCGGTGATGGTTACGAAGCCCTTGACGCCGTCGCGGGTCTCGTGGTCCAGGCAGACTATGCCGCGGGAGATGTTCCTGCCGGTGGGGTCGTTGTCAGCGCTCACAAGGGGGCGGACGCCGGCATAGGCCCTGAGAATGCGGGTGCTGGACAGCGAGGGCGCCAGTTTGGATCCTTCGGAGATGAGGAGGTTTACCTCGTCCGGGGTGACGGCGACGTTGTCGCACTCTTCAAAGGGGATCCGGTCCGATGTGGTGCCTATTATGCACACGGTGTCTCCCGGGACCAGGATATCGGCATTTGCCGGCTTGCGGCAGCGGTTGATGACAACGTTGTTCACCCTGTGCGCAAACACCAGGAGGGCGCCCTTGCTGGGGAACATCCCTATGTTCACGCCGGCCATCTGCGCCATCTTGTGCCCCCAGATGCCGGCGGCGTTTACCGTTACGGGGGCATAGTAATCGGCAGTTTCACCGGTCTGTATATTGCACGTGTGTACGCCTTTTATGGTATCTCCTTCGCGGATGAAGCCGGTGACCTCGGTGTACAGGCGCACCTGGCCGCCCTTGAGTTTGGCGTCAAGGAGGTTTGCGGCGCTTAGGCGGAACGGGTCCACGCTGCCGTCAGGGACGCGTACTGCGCCTATCAGGTCCGGGTTCACAGACGGCTCAAGCCTGCGCGCCTGTTCAGGGTCGATGACGTCCGCCCTTATGCCTGCGGCGCGGCATGCTTCTACAAAGTTTGCCTGATAGCCAAGGTCGTCCTCCGGGAGGGTGATGAAAAGTCCGTCCGTCTCGTCCACGCAGTGGGCTGCGATGCGGCGCAGGATCATGTTCTCGCTGATGCACTCGCGTGCGCTCTCGGGATCGTTTACGGCATATCTTGCTCCGGAATGAAGCAGGCCGTGGTTTCTTCCGGTTGCACCGGTGGCAATGTCCGATTTTTCTATAAGCAGCGTCCTCAGCCCTCGCATGGCGCAGTCTCTCTGCGTTCCGGCACCGGTTATTCCGCCACCTATAATAATAACGTCAAATTCGTTTGGGTTCATATTAGGTCTTAGCGTTACAATCATCAAAGTTAGTCATAACAACCCAAAAAAACAAAAAGAGATACTTTTTTGAAAAAAAGTGAAAAATATTTTGGCATTTCAAAAAATGTTCTTACCTTTGCAGTCCCGCTTGAAAAAAGAGCGGGAATTTTTACGCCCTTGACGGAAACGCCGGGCAAATTAAAAGTTCATTGAAAAGACTGAAAGGAAAGTACAAGCAAGTACCGAGAAATTGTAACAATTTCAAGAATACGAGCGTCAGTTTCTTAGGAAACTAAGTGCCTGGACAAGCTTAGATTTATAAAAAATATACAATGAAGAGTTTGATCCTG
>JAFRPW010000021.1 GCA_017428945.1 Bacteroidales bacterium
GGTGAGCGATACGGTAGGAAAATAAAGCAACCTGACTCTCAGGAGAGCCGGTGTCCTTATTGGACTTCCCGTACTTCGCGAAAATCTCTTGCTTTTTCTCAGGCTGTAAATATTCTGCCATGATGCAATGAGTTTTGTTTGTGTTACTTTGCTCCCTACGGGACCGTCCCGTAAAAAGCGTGCAAAGATAGGGAATAATTTCCGTAAAACCAAATTTCAGTATTCCATTTTCAAAATGTAAAAGGTTCGGTTTTTTATGCCGAACCTTTCACACTATACGCCCTGTACTGCCATTTTGCGTAAAAGGTTCGGTCATTTTTTCCGAACCTTTCACAAAGACAGCCTATTTCTTAACGCAGCGGACAGACATTGCGGTGGCGCAACCAATTATTGGTGACCATGTGTACAGATCATCAAGGTTGTAGGTTTTCATGGCCTTAGCGGTAGGTGCACCGGCATCATATACCGAAGTCATTCCGGATACATCATTATATCCAATTCTGTCCTCTATCCGCAGATACTTGCGGGTAGTTGGGGTACCGCCGATGGATGACCAGTAGAAGCCAGCGTAACGGAAATAGTCGTTCAGTCCATAGCCGCGATAATCATATTTCTGGACAGGGATACCATTATCCAAGATACAACCGGCATACGGGAATGCCAATACGTCTACAGGATCTGCAGGATAGGGGAAGTCGAACCATACACCCAGTTCCTTATCCAGATAGGTATATGCATTCATAGAATCATTGGCATAGGGTGCAGTATCCATAATACCCCATCCGTAGGGGCAGGGATCGTCATTGCTGCTGCTCCAGCGGTCTGTAGCTCCCAACGTATAACCGGTTGCATAAACCCAGTCATAATTATTATTGTTGGGATTGATGAATGTCATGGGATGGGCGTGGGCATAAGCTACCGTACCGGTTTCTGCGGTACATTCAACATAGTTCCAGTTGGCTTCGTTGGTGGTCCTGAGCTGTAGAGGATCATTGTCGGCATACAGGTTGTTGATGCCGCGGAAAGGATCCTTTCGGCCGTACTGGTACAGGAGGCCGACGGGCTCGTCACGGCCGATGTCATTGGTATAGTTGGTGACATCGTAGCTGAATGCGCCCAGGTTAACCCTCATGACATTGTCTTCGCCGTCAAACATATAATCGGTCCTTGGATCGAAGGATGCTCCGGTGCACCAGATGTGCCAGCTCCAGAGGATGTTGTCAGAATCATCCTTGACGGCTACCAGTGCATTGCCGCGGGCGCCGGTTGCCTCAATATAGACATAGCCGTCGTCATACAGGGTGGCTGAGGCAATGATGTCTCCTACATAAGGGGCCACAAGGCCGCTGGGCTGGGATTCCCATAGAACTTCTGCAGAAACGGCCGTACTGTTGAGCCAGTTATAATCTGTTCCCTTGCAGTTCTTGAACTTGTAAGTTGCAGAATCGTCAGATGCAATCACATAGCAGTTTGCCGTCTGGTTGCTGGGGCTGAGGTTGGTGGCTGCCGGAGGGGCGGGTGCCGCAGTGGATGCCAGGTTGATGGTCATGTTGTACTGCTTGCCTGCCACAAATTTGAAATCGGCGCCGAGCGTCTTGGTGGCTGTGTAATCATCGGCAGTTGTCTCATCGTGGAGGATGAACTTGAGTTTGTCACCTGAAACCATACCGGTGGAGCCGGGGACGATTGGAACATAAGCTACAAGAGTCCTGTCGCCTCCGGTGACCTGAAGTCCTCCGGGATTATATCCGCCGTCGTAATCGCCAAAATCCAGTTTCTGATAGTTTCTGGAGTTTCCGCTCATGCCTTCGTTACTCCCCAGATAATATTTTGCATTATCGTAGAAGATGTTCTTATTGCTGTCGGAAGAGTTTGTGCACTGAATTTCGAAATAGGTGAACATGTCGGTGCTCTGAAAGCCAATGGGCAAGACCAGGTTCAGTTTCAGGAGGGCGATGACGGGGGTGAGCGAACCGCTGATGGCATTGCCTTCCACCGTGGCAGGTCCCATGATGGCACAGGCCTCGGCAATGTGGCTGAAGTCTCCGTTTGCACTCTGGATGATATGCTGCTCCCAGGCTACATTCATGTGTCCGAAGTGAAGATAGTTCAGGTAATCTCCGTCTTGATAGTAAACGGTGCGGAAACCGTTCACGGAGCTGGCAGGAGAACCGTGGTAAGATGTGTCATAATCCTCTGTGATGGCAGGATAGATAAGCCATACGTCGTCAAAAGCTCCAATTTCTCCGCCGGTGAAAGTGCCGGAGAACTCTGCGCTTGAGACACCTGCCGCACCGCTGTATGTGAAATTGTCAACGGAGTAGATGGCGCTGCTCTTGTAAGTGATTACGCTGATGGTCTCAGTGGCGTCCCAGGTGGTCTTGAGAAGCCCGCCGTCCAAGGCATAGGTGGCTTTGGTGTCGCCGCCCAGTGATGCCGTGACAGTCATGGGGATTCCCGGCCGCTCGATAACTTCGATTACCGGTTCTTCTGTGTCTTGTGCAAGTTCCTCCATGGTAACCTGGCAGGATGAGAATAACGCAAGACCTGCAGCCGCAATGATGAGTGAATACTTTTTCATGCCTTTGCCTCCTTAATTATTCTCCTAAGAATGGAATGTCTCCTCCGTTACCGAAACCGGGAGCGTCAAGGGAACCACAGATTACGCCTTCAAGGCATAATTCAAGCTCCTGAGTATCAGGTGCTTCATAATAAAGCTTGTTATCCATGGCAATTTTAGAGTGTTAAACTGATTTTGTAGACATTTCCTGCAACGGGGGTGAAAGCGCTGCTGATAGTTTTGTTGATATTGTAGGTGTTTGCCCCCGATACATTGAAACTGAACACGGTTCCGGCAGGAATCTCCTTCCCGGGTATGATCGGGAGGTAATAGGTGAACACGCCGTCCTCTTTGTAGTTCCAGTTGCTGTCAACATAGATTTTCTGGGTTTGATAGCAGTTTAAACTCTTCCAGCCGGAACTGAGAGAGAACTCTGCGGTGAAAGGAATGCAGTACTGGTCTTCATTGATGGTAAGATTGCCCAGGAAAGACTCGCTGTCACTGCTGATGACGATTTTGAACAAGGCCATGTGCTTGGTGAGGGTTGCGCTGGGATTGCCGCCGACAAAGGTGGCGAGGCCCGTCATGAAGTCTGTATATTTGATGTAATTCGTGGCTCCGGCACCGGATGCAATCTGGAAATTATAAGCGTCAAGATAAGAAATCCGTTGACGTGACTGGTCGTTGCTGCATTCAAAATATCCGGAATTGAAGCCGGCGTTATAAGACCCGCTTCTGTTGACGTCGCCATAGACACCCGAAAGCGCCGGATAGATGATGTACATCTCTCCACCGGCGTCCAGGACGGATTGGCCTGTAAAGCTGCCGGAGAAAACCACACTGGTCTTTCCGGCTTCCCCGGAGTAGGTGAAAGTGTCGATGGTCTGGATGTAGTAGTCTTTATAAGTGACTACGGTGATTTCCTCGGAGGCGTCCCATGTGGCTTTGAGGGCATTCCCCTGCGCCGTATAACTGGACTTGGCAACTTCGTCCATGGAGACGCTGAGGCTCATGAGCGTTCCTTTTGTTTCATTGACATCGGTTTTGGGCTCCGGCTTCTGGCAGGAGATGCAGGCGATGCCGGCCAGCATCAGAATGAATGTAATCGTCTTTTTCATAAGCTTTTCCTCCTGTTAGTCACCAAAGGGAACATTTCCTCCGTCGCCGTAACCGGGGATAGACTGACAAATCACGCCTTCCTGGCGGAATTCAAGCACCTCTACGGCAGGTGCCATGTAAACTGTTTTGTTTTCCATAAAAATTGATTGTTTGTGTCACTTTCTTCAAAGCAACAAAGGTCGCGAAATAGCGCATGCGAGTAAATACATATTTTTATGTATGTCCCATTCGGCCGCGAATGCGTATATTTGCGTTTATGAAGCGCATGATGGTCATATTGTTTTTGCTGGCATGCTGGGTCTGCGCCGCGCAGGAAGGTGCGGTGGACGCGTATGATGTGGCGGAGGAGCAGTTCTATCAAGGACAGTATGGCCAGGCCATCCGAACAGCACTGGAAGGACTCCAGCAGGAACCTGCTCTCAGTAGCGAAGAGTCGGCCGTGGAGCTGTATTCCATCCTGGGGGTCTCGTACTCGAGGCTGGGCGCATTCGACAAGGCGGCCGATTATTTCTTCCGCTGCTACCAGTTTGACAAGAAAGAGGGAAACGCGGAGGGGATGACTTCGTCCCTTATAAATCTGGCATCCATGTACGTGTACGCGGGAAAGCCGGAACTTGCGGAGAAGGAGGCGCTGGAAGCCATCGACAATGAAAGGCCGCTTGGAAGGCCGCTCAAACTGGCCATGGCCTACGGGAAAGCCTGCGACGTTTACCATGCCTTGAAGAATGAGGAAAAAGCCCTGGAATACGCCAATCTTGCGGTAAAAACAGCTGCTGAGGCAGGGAACGATGGCGCCGAGGCTATCCGCCGCAGCCAGCGAGCCTATCCCTTGCTTTCCCTGAAAAGGTACAAGGAAGCGGAGGCGGATTTATCGTATTCGGAAAAGGTGTTCCTGGAAATCGGAAACAGGCAGTCTCTGTCAATTGTGTACTTCCAGTTGGCGGGACTCTATGAGAATACCGGCCGGAAAGCGCTGTCCACTTTATATTATAAAAAGGCCCTTGAACTGGCCAGGGAACTCCCGGACAAGCCGCTGGAGCAGAAGATATGCTTTGCCTATGCCGGGCATCTTAAAGAGACAGACCCCGGGGAAGCCTTCGAGCTTCTTAGCAAATCGGCCTCACTGCAGGAAGAGATTGCCAGGAGCGAGAGCGACAACACCCTGGAGCTTTTCAATATAGAGTACGAAACCACCAAGAAGGAAGAGCAGATTGCAGACCAGGAAAGGGAGCTCCGGGCGGGAAGGAAGAGGACCATTGTCCTTATGATAGCACTTTTGGTACTGCTTGTAGCCGCGGCGGTAACGGCCGTAACAGCCATACATTCAAAGAAAGTGAGTGAAAAACTCCAGCTGAGCAACGCTCAGAAGGATTTTCTTTTCAAGGTAATTTCCCACGACATCATGTCTCCCGCCATAGCCATGCTCCGCGGCATCCAGATGCTCAGGAACCATTCCAATGCTTCCGATGATTCGCACGAAGTCCTGTTACAGCTTGAGAGACAAGCGGAATCGGAGGTTGAACTTATAGACAATGTGCTGCGTTGGGCAAGAAACAAGGAAGATGCTTCCCAGGGGGAGAAAGTCCGTTTTGATTTGATGGACATGGTCCGCGAAGCCATGGAACAGTATCGCGGAGCAGCGCTTCAGAAAGGCATTTCACTGGAATTGTATTGTACGGAAGGCGGCATTGTGGTGGATTGTAACAGGCATAATCTTCTAATCGCTCTCAGAAACCTGATTTCCAATGCTATCAAGTTCTCTAATCCGGATAGCAACGTGGTAGTGAAGGTGAGTATGGGTGAAGACATCGTGGACCTTAGTGTTGAGGATCACGGAGTAGGTATCCCTGCCGATAAACTGGAATCAATCTACAGTTCCGAGGCCCCTTTCCGCAGGCCGGGAACATCTGGCGAACCAAGTCATGGAATGGGGCTTGCCGTGAGCAAGGACCTTGTAACAGCCATCGGAGGGAGTATCAGCGTACAAAGCACCGAGGGCGAGGGTAGCATTTTTACAATCCATATTCCATCTGGGGAGGGGTGTCAGAATGACTGATAATGTGAGAATTATGCTGGTGGATGACCACCCGCTGATGCTTATAGGCATATCGTCCATGCTGGATAGAAAAGGAATTGAGATTGTGGGGACTGCCGGCAATGGTTTTGATGCCCTGAAGAAAGCGGGGGAGTTGAAACCGGATGTCATGATGCTGGACATCGTAATGCCCGGGATGGATGGCATAGAGCTTGCCCGAAGGATGAGGGCGGAAATGCCCGACGTAGCACTCCTTGTCCTGTCCAGTGACTCCTCGCTGGCCTCTCTGGAAACACTGCTGAATATAGGCATTGACGGGTTTCTGTCCAAAGCCAGCGATGCTTCTGTCATGATCGACGCCATTATGAGCGTTGCTTCCGGATATGAGTTTTACGGAACAGACATTGCCAGGCTTATTGAGAGGATTAGTCTTGCCAAGAAAGCGTCCGACAACATATTTACCCCGCGTGAACTGGATGTAATCAGGTTAAGCTGCATGGGACTCCAGTATAAGGAAATCGCTGAACGCCTTGGCATAAAATACTTGACTGTCGTTACTATCAAGAACAATATCTTCAGGAAACTCGGTATCAACAACACCGTTGAACTTGTAGTATACGCCATAAAGAAGGAACTCATTTCTCTGTAGCTCCCACTATACATTAATTGGTTTTAACAGATTACGTTGCTTTCAGATTGACATAATCTTGTTGCAAATCGGGCGCACATGATCTAGTCCAAACAATAAACCCCTACTATCTATATTCATCCATGAAAGTAGTTTTAGAATGCGGCTGTATTCATTCTGAGCATATGTTACTGATTTCTTGGGCAGATGCGTCATGAAGCAAATCGGCTCATGATGGGCTATCCGATTACGTATCTGGTTTATTCTGTCTAACTCGTTAAAAATATGTTTGTTGTCAATGCTCAAGAATGGTGTCGATTTTGGTTTTTTAGGGAATATGGTTAGCAAGTTTTGCCCTGTAGCATAATACTGTGGCCCAGAGAACATGTACTTCCATACTCCAAATTCCATTTCTGCCATCAATTTGGTCGGTGTGTAAAGGCCTTCTTTTAACAGGCCATTATATGCTTTACATATTATCGTTTTTGTGCCGTTGGTTTTTGGATTATCAAATATCCCTCCAGCCAGGCAACTGTCTCTTAACCAATCTCTCCCCAATATGGGAACCAGAGTCTTATCGATACGGTTCCGTAGAGCCACCTCGAAGCAACTAATAATCTTTAACATCTCGCTCGACAGACTTAGATTGTATCGGTAAAGAGTAATGCCTTTTCGCTTATTCCCATCACATGCATCAACATATCGTTTCAGACGTTCTTTCGATATTACATTTTGGAAAGTATTGAAATCCATATGAAAATTGTTTGTTTCATAAATATAATTGCTAACTTTGTAATGTTTATTCCCGGTAACCTCTGGAGCAATCCAAGTTATCGGGTTTCGTTTTACAAAAGTAAGTCGTGTTCTTATATAATGAGTCTAAGGGGACGAGATTATTTATTGCAATTTAATTTACTAATAGCCAAATAGTTAAATAAAATAATCAAAAAAATAGGGTGGTGTAATGGTAAAAATTGGTATCTTTGAAAATTAAAAGCCATATCATGGAAGTAATACAGAGTTTTACAATTGACCATACGCATCTGAAGCCGGGTATTTATGTGTCCCGGAAGGACAGGGGATTCACTACATTCGATCTCAGGATTACGGAGCCCAACAGGGAACCGGCCGTGGCGCCTGCGGCCATTCACAGCATAGAGCACCTCATGGCCACATGGTTCCGTAACAGTGAGGCCAAGGACGATGTGGTCTACGTGGGCCCCATGGGCTGCCTCACCGGAATGTACATCGTCATGACGGGGGAGTACACCGTCCAGGACATGCGCCGCCTCACCATGGAATGCCTCCGCTGGATTCTCACCCAGACGGAGGTTCCGGCAACCACTCCGGAGGCCTGCGGCAACTATCTTCTCCACGACCTCCCCATGTGCAAATGGGAATGCGCCCGCTACCTGGACCGTCTGGAAAACCACTTCCACTCAGAGTACACCATGCTCAAGGTCACCCTTGACGACGGCCGCGTCTTTGCCGATGCATAAAAAGTGAGTATCTTTGTACCCATGGAAAGTAAACTATTCTGCATTGCAGGACATATTATAAAGGTAGTCCTTGAAAGCCCCTGGGCGTTCAAGAAACTTACCACTGAGCAGGAGGCCCTGGTTGCAAGGCTGGCGGCAGGGGAGGACGCCGGAGTGGAGTCCGTGCCTGCAGACCGCCAGGAGCAGCTGGCCCTGAACGATGCCATCATGGGCAAGACCGCCATGACAAAGGAACTCTGGGAAACCATGAACCAGCAGGAGAAGGACAGCTTCCGCCATACGCTGGACTTCCTTCAGTACGCCCCGTTCGAGGTCCCTTCCGGAACCCCGCTTTTCACTCTCACGGTCCACGCAGACCCGTACGACGACAGTTCCCGCGCCGCCTGGAAACAGGTTGTTGCCGTAGACAACGTGCTCCCGTACTACTATGGATATGAGTTTGAGGGGGATACCATCTACGAGTATTTCCCCGCTCCCGGCATCAAGGCAGGAGTCTTTGTGCAGAATGCCAGTGCCACGCAGGGCCACTATTACCCTTGCAAGGGCGTCGGCTCCGTCACCACCCTCATGCAGGTGAACACGTCCCTCATGATCCAGTTCACCTTTGCCACGGCATTCCATTCCACCGTCCTTCTTCATGCATCGGTAACCCGACATGAGGGCATGGCAAACCTGTTCTTTGGCGTTAGCGGCACCGGCAAGAGCACCCACAGCCGCCTCTGGCACCAGTACGTCCCTGGCAGCGATCTCATGAACGATGACAACCCTGTTATCCGCATCGTCGACGGCCGGGCCGTAGTCTTCGGCACCCCCTGGAGCGGAAAAACCCTTTGCTACCGCAATGTCCAGGCCCCAATCCGCGCCCTGGTACGCCTGGAGCAGGACCCTCAGAACAGGATTGAGCGTCTTCACAGCCTCCAGGCCTATGCCAGCGTCCTTGCCGCATGCTCTTCCATCCGCTGGAACCACACTGTCATGGACGCCATCGTCCCCACCGTGGAAGCCCTGGCCATGACCGTTCCCTGTTTCCGCCTCCGCTGCCACCCGGACCAGGAGGCCGTAGAACTCTGTAAAAATACAATTGAATCATGAAAATAGGTATCTGCAACGACCACGCCGGCACCGAGTACAAGTTCAAGCTCGTCAAGATGCTGGAAAAAAGAGGAATCGAAGTCGTAAATTTTGGCACTGACTCAGAAGCCAGCGTAGACTATCCGGACTATGCCCATGCCCTGGCAAACGCCGTGGAAAAGCATGAGGTAGACCTTGGCATTGCCCTCTGCGGCACCGGAAACGGCATGGCCATAACCCTGAACAAGCATCAGGGCATCCGCGCCGGACTGGCCTGGGGAACCGCCATCGGCCACCTCGTAGCCCAGCACAACAACGCCAACGTGCTTGTTCTTCCGGCCCGGTTCATCAGCTACCGCCTGGCATCGGCAATTGTGCTCGAATGGCTGGACACCCCCTTCGAGGGCGGCCGTCACCAGGCCCGCATAGACAAGATGCCCTGCAGATGAGCCTTTCCCGTGACATCGCCGATTACCCGGAAGGCATAGTCCTCCCGGTGGACAAGCCGTACAGGTGGACATCGGCCGATGTAATCCGCAAGCTCAAGTACGCCGCAATAAAGCACTTCGGGAAGAAGAACCTGAAGGTGGGGCATGCCGGCACCCTGGACCCTCTGGCAACGGGGGTGCTTCTGGTATGCATCGGAAACGCCTGCAAACGTGCCCAGGAGCTCCAGGACCACGACAAGGAGTACATCGCCACCATCCGCTTCGGCGCCACCACACCTTCCTATGACTTGGAAAAGGAACCGGACCGCACCTTCCCGTACGGCCACATAACTGCCGATGCCATCCGCTCCGTCCTCCCGCAGTTCCTTGGCGAGCAGGAGCAGATAGCCCCCCTTTTCAGCGCCAAGAGCGTCGACGGCGTCCGTGCCTACGAACTTGCCCGCAAGCTATACCGTAGTAATAACGTCATTCCCGGCCCTACCGGGAATCTCTCCGCCCTTGACTCCGCCGCCCTGGAAACCCTCCACCGCAGCAGGATAGTCATTTCAGAACTGGAATTGCTGGAGTTCAGAGCTATGGTTGTTCCGGAGAAGAGTGACTCCCCGGAAACTGTGGCCACCCTCGGCCCCATAAGAGGGAGGGGCCCAAAGCTTGCTTTGGGAGGGGTCGACGCAGTCGACGTTTCAGGGGAGTCACTCTCCTCCGGAACCCCATCGTCAAGAATAAATGTGGCAGATACATCGGCCCTGGGACTGCCTGAGGCCGTTGTCAGAATTGCCTGCAGCAAAGGCACATACATCAGGGCATTTGCCCGTGATCTGGGAGAGGCCCTGGGTTCCGGCGCGCACCTTGCCGGACTTGTCCGTTCCCGCTCCGGCAGCTACTCCGTCTCAGATGCCCTTACCCTTGACCAGGCCCTTGTCCTACTTGCGCCCTAGCTTCTCTGCCACGTATGTCATGCGGCGGGCAAACTCCCTGCGGCCGATGAAGGAGATGATGGCCGCTATGCCAAGGCCGCTGGCGGAACCGGTGAGAGCAAGGCGGAGACTGTTCATGACCTTTCCCATGGGGTACTCACGCATCTTGATGTACTCTACCATGGCGGTCTCAAGGGGTTCGGGCTCTATTGAGCCGCGGTAGACGTCAAGGTCGTCAAAGCCGAACTCCGCGCCGGTGATGTACTGGCACACCTCGAAGCAGTTCTCGTAGTGCTCTTCCTTCCAGAACTTGTCCACGTCTTTCTGGACGAACTCCGTGGGAGCGGTAAAAAGATGCCATGCTATGTCCCAGAAATCGGCCACGAAGGTTGCCCTTTCGCGGATGAGCTCCACCACGGCCTCTACGTATTCACGGGTGAAGATATGGTTCTGGAAGTCGGCTCCGAAGCCTTCGAAGCTGGCGCCTGCCGTGAGTGCATTGCAGGGGCAGTCAACTACTTTGATGTCGTGGCTCTCCAGTACGGGGATGAAGAGATCCGTGAGTTCCTCTTTGCTCTTTAGACGGAGATACTCCTTGTTGTACCACTTGGCCTTGTCCGGGTTGAACTTGGCTCCGGCCTTCTGAACCTTGTCCAGGGAGAATGCCTGAACCAGCTCCGGGAGAGTGAACATTTCCCGGTCGTCACCGGGGTTCCAGCCCAGCATGGCAAGCATGTTCACGAATGCCTCGGGGAAGTAGCCGTCCTCACGGTAGCCGCGGGAGAGCTCTCCGGTTTCCGGATTCTGCCAGCGCAGAGGGAATACCGGGAATCCCAGTTTGTCTCCGTCGCGCTTTGAGAGCTTTCCGTTGCCGACGGGCTTCAGGAGCAGGGAAAGGTGGGCGAAGCGGGGCATGGTATCTGTCCAGCCAAATGCTTCATACAGAAGGTAATGCAGGGGAAGGGAGGGAAGCCATTCCTCTCCGCGGATGACCTCGGAGATATCCATGAGGTGGTCGTCCACTATGTTTGCGAGGTGGTATGTGGGGAGTTCATCGGCCCTTTTCCAGAGCACTTTGTCGTCCAGTGTGTCCGTGTTCACTTCCACGTGGCCGCGGATGAGGTCGTCCATTTTCACGGTGCGGTTTTCCGGCATCTTGAAACGGATGGTCCAGTCCGATGTTTCCTCCAGGAGGCGCTTCACCTCTTCTTCCGGGAGGGTGAGGGAGTTACGGAGAGAACCGCGGGAGGCTGCATTGTACATGAAGGTCTGGCCCTGGGACTCCGCCTCCGTGCGGCGGGCGGTGAGCTCATCGGCACTGTCAAATGCATAATATGCCCAGCCGTCCTGTACCAGCTGCTCCGCGTACTTGCGGTAGATGGGCTTTCTCTGACTCTGGCGGTATGGTGCATGGGGATGCTTTGCCGATGCTTCCTCCACCACTTTGCCGTTCTCCACGCCCTCGTCCGGGACGATGCCGCACCACTGAAGGGCCTCAAGGATATACTGTTCCGCACCGGGAACAAACCTGTGGGAGTCCGTATCTTCGATGCGGATTATGAAATCTCCGCCTTTCTGCTTTGCATACAGATAATTGTACAGTGCAGTACGTACGCCGCCCATGTGCAGCGGACCGGTGGGTGAAGGTGCAAACCTTACGCGAGTTCTTCTTTCCATAAGTCTTGAAATAACTTACAAATATAAGCATTTTCACCGACAAAGAAGCTGTTTTACCTTCTCAGGTGCAATTGTGAGCACACGGGCAAGCTGTGAGACAGTTGTTCTCATGGTTCTGTATATATATGGAAGTATGGTGCATCTTTGCAGCATGGACGTATCCTTGAGGGGCGTTTGGAACCATTTCATACATATCTCGGAGATGCTTTTGTAAAGCTCGGAGTCAGATTTCATCTCCCTTGGTGCATCTATCAGATCCTCCTGCATCTTGGCGGAATTCAGGCCTCCCACCGTTCTGAGCCAGAAGGCCTGGTCATGTTCAAAAGCCTGTTCCAGGTACTCCCAGTCGCAGAAACTGCGGGGAATAAGGCGGTCTTCATTATCCAGAAGCCACGGGACGTCTGCGAGCTTCCTTCCCGTGTGCATGATATCCATGGCCTCCCGCCTTGTGAGGGACGATACCGGAACCGCCCCCGCCGGTATCCTGTTGTTGAACATGGCGCCATATCCTGACCATGGGTATGTACTTACCTGGCACTTGTTGTCAATTGCATTCCTTGGGATATACGCAAGGGCGTTGCGAATGTGTGAATTGGTCTCCATTGGAATGGCATGGGACCCTGTCCTGTCAAGGAAGTTCCTTTCACCGTACTTGTGACGCAGCCACATGGAATATATCCTTTTCACCTCCTTTCCGAATTTCTCCGCCCGGCCTCGGTCCGTGGCAAGTACTGCCGAGTGGCAGTGATTGGAAACCACGGCATGGATCACTATTATCACATTCTCTTTCCATGCCGCCACACACATGATCTTGACCATGGCGTCGTAGTCATCGTCGTCACGGCACAGGACGGCGGTGTCCTTGCCCTCAAGGCTCATGTGGAAGGGATAAACGGTGCGGAGCTCACCATCCGGCAATTTTCGCGTAACATAACGTATCATAAGCAACATTGTTTTACTTATGACCGTCTCTATCTCACAGCAAAGATAGCAAATCCGCTGCTTAAAATGTAAAAGGTTCGGAAAAAATGACCGAACCATTCACGCAAAATGGCGCTACGGAGCGTATAATGTAAAAGGTTCGGCATAAAAAACCGAACCTTTCACAAATAAATAGGGTTAATAGGTTAATGAGACCTGCGGATAGCAGGGGTAATCTCAAGGTCTGAACGGCGCTCGCCGGGTTCTACGCAGAGGACGGGCTTGACGTCGCTGGCAAAGTTGAACTTGCGGGCATTGTCAGAGTTGTTGTAGCCAATCTTGATGGTTTCTGCGCCGCCGGGGATGGATACTTCGGAACCGTGGTCGGAGAGATCCCACTGGAAGCCCTCGTCAATGATCACAAGGTTGCCAAGGTCCTTGTTCAGGCCAAGGCCGCCAAGATCCATGTCAAAGCCGGTCACGATGGCCGTGATGCGGATCTTATCGCCAAAATCTGGGTCACGGTCCCAGATGATGCCCTTCTTGAAGTGGTTGGCATCGCCGGTGTACTCGGAAATCATGTCGTCTATCTTCTCAAGGTCGCTCATCTTGGCGCCGCGCTCGTTGTCGCCGGTGGTGATGTTGATGAGGACGTTCTTTGCGGTCTTGAGGTCGAAGTCGTTAAGGAGCGGGCTCTCGAATGCACCTTTCACAGCATCCTGGAGGCGGTCAGGGCCGGTGCCCTCGCCGCTGCCCATAAGGGCCATGCCGGAGTTTCTCATCATCTTGCACACGTCCTGGAAGTCCACGTTGATGTAACCGGGGCAGCTTATCACCTCAATTATGCCGCGAACAGCGGTGGCAAGGACCTCATCGGCCTTGGGGAAGGCTTCCTGGATAAGAGTGTCGCCAAAGAACTGGTACAGTTTCTCGTTATTGATGATGAGCAGGGAGTCCACGTTCTTTTCCAGCTCGTGGATGCCGTCAACGGCCTTGGACTGGCTCTCGTTGCCCTCGTTCTTGAAGGGGATGGTGACAACGGCGACGGTGAGTATGCCGCGTTCCTTTGCCATCTTGGCAATGACGGGGGATGCGCCAGTGCCCGTGCCGCCGCCCATTCCGGCGGTGATGAACAGCATCTGGGTGCCGCAGTCAAGCACCTTGGCGGCAATCTCGTCCTGTGATTCCAGGGCGGCGTTGCGTCCGGCGGTGGGGTCCGTTCCGGCGCCAAGGCCGTTGGTTCCCATCTGAATCTTCACTGGCACTTCGCTGGTCTGCAGGGCCTGGGCGTCGGTGTTGCACACTACGAAGCTGCAGCCCTTGATATTCTGCCTGTACATGTAGTTCACAGCGTTGCAGCCACCGCCGCCTACGCCGATAACCTTAATAATGGAATTCTCGGGATTCCAGCCTTCGGGGGTAATCAAATCTATCATGGCTTATTCTTCGTTAGCTTTGTCGTAAATCTTGAGTGCAGTGTCTTCTATGGTGTTCCAGAACACGGAGAAGAATCCGGGCTTGTCCGAGCCCTTGGGCTTAGGAACCTTCACCTTCTTGGTGCGTTTCTCCTTCTTGGGTTTCTCTACCACATCGCCGAATTCCTCCGGAGCAAAGAGGGTCTCCCGTTCCGGAGTCTCATCGGTCACGTCAAGCTCAATCATCTCTTCCTCAGGGACTTCCTTCTTTTCCGGCATGCTTATGCAGTCCGGGAGGTTATCGTCCTTGGCGGCCAGTATCATGCCGATTGCGGCAGTGGCGGAGGTGGAGTAGACGCCGCTTCCCACCGATGCGGAGAACATGAAGCGGGGATAGCCCTTGCGGACCTCGTAGCCGCTCATCTCCTTCACCAGGCTCACGAAGTTGGCCAGTTCCGCACCGCCTCCCGTGATGACGATACCGCTTCTGATGGCATTGGGAAGTCCGCTTTCCTGGATGTAGTAGAGCATGGCGTCCACAATCTCGCGGGCGCGGCAGTCGATTATTTCCGATATGTATCTCACCGGGACCTCCTTGTAAGGCTCTGTGAGGCGGATCTGCAGCACCTTCTCGGAAAGGGATGCAAGCTTTCCGGGGAGGCAGGCGCCGAAGCGCTTCTTGATTTTCTCTGCAAGGTCGTCCGATATGGAGCATTCCGTGCGGATGTCGCCGGTGATGGCCTTTCCGCCGAAGGGAATGGAGGCGTAGTAGCGCATGATGCCGCCATAGTATATGGAGACCGATGTAACTCCAGCGCCGATGTCCACCAGGGCTACTCCGGAGGTCATCTCGTCCTCCGTCAGCACCGTCCGGGCAACTACGTCCGGCAGGAAGTATTTCTTAGCCAGGGCGATGTTCATCCCGTTGAATATCTTGTCCAGGGCGGCTGTTGCGCTGCGGCTGCCGATGAACACCTTGAAATTTCCCTCCAGGGAACTGCTCAGGGTGCCCACCACCTCGCTTTCCACAAGCTGGATCTCATCGTCGATGGAGAAAGACTGGGCCACTGCCCCCAGCATTATCTGCTTGTCCGGATTGGGCAGGGGATAGGTCTCCAGGGCGATGGACTTCAGGGTCTGGACCTCCTCGGCCGATATGTACTCGTCCGGGTTGCTGCGGTCTATGCGGGCCTGGGCAGTCACCTGGGCGACCTCGCTTCTGGGCATGCCCACAACCACCTGCAGAATCTGGATCATGAGCTCCTTCTCTGCCTCCTTTATGGCCTCCTGCAGTCTCATGGAGGCCTTCATGGGATTGGTGATGAGAGAGGCGCGTATGCCGTCCGACGGCGTCTCCTTGTAGTACACGATCTGGACGTCCTCCCCGTTCACGCGGGCGACGCACAGGCCGAATTTGGAACTTCCAAGATCAATTGATGCTATATACTTCTCCATATGCTGTATGTTTATTTCCTGCAAACAAGCTGTCCTTTATATCTGAGGTCCACCGTCGAGTAGTATCCGCCTTCCTTTGACGGAGCCACGGCGGTGTAGTATCTTTCCATTAGGGAGAATTTCTCCGCTATCCGTACGGGAGGGCCGAAGATGAACTTCTCCCTGCCCTCTGCGGGCACAAGGACAAGGTTCCCGTCTTCCCGGACGTTTATGTTCCTTATGTTCTCTTCCCAGGGCGTCCCCCTCATATAGGCCGCCAGGGCGAGTATTTTCCCAAGCCACTCCCTTTCGCCCTCGCTGGCAGGGGAGCCCTTGAAGCCCCTTTTGACGCTGAGCGGGAGCTTCCCGTCAACCACCGGCACATCCACGCTGCCGCGTGCCTGAAGCGGGAAGATGAACCCTTCCGCGTCACAGTAATAACCGTTGGAACCGTCGTCAAAGCG
The DNA here is from genome assembly GCA_017428945.1 of Bacteroidales bacterium. Classification (GTDB taxonomy): domain Bacteria; phylum Bacteroidota; class Bacteroidia; order Bacteroidales; family UBA932; genus Cryptobacteroides. Next base: position 16,190 of record JAFRPW010000021.1, read on the forward strand.
CACGGCCGGCTGCCTCTGGGTGAGCTCTATGTGAAGGGTACCGTCGTCGGTGAGCCAGGCCTCGCAGCTGCGTACTGCGCTGTGTCCCAGGACGATGCTCTCTATTCTTTCCAGGTTCACGCTGTCCAGCCGGAGCCCGGCATAGGCCCTGTATTCCGTATCCAGCCACTTCTCTACGTCCTCCTTTGCCACGAACCGCCTCTGGGCGCTGTCCCTGACAATCACGTCCAGGGTCTCCTTTCCCTTGCATGTGCGTACGCGGAGCGCCCTCCCGGCCATGCCGGAAGACACCACCCACACGGCTGCGCAGGCAATCACAAGAAGAAGGCCGAGGCCACGTCGGACTATAGGTTTCATATGCGGCTTTCCAGGAGTTTGGTTATGGGCTCTATATATCTGTCGATGTTTCCTGCCCCGAATGTGGCCAGTACGTCAACCGGCTCTTCTGCAAGCAATTCCATCAGCTCTTCCTTCTTTATGAGAACCTTCTCCGGAGCGGTCACGTCCTTGAAGATCATTTCCGACGTTACTCCCGGGATGGGCTCTTCCCTTGCGGGATAAATGTCCAGGAGGATGAGTTTGTCCACCTTTGACAGCGCGGCTGCGAACTCCGGTGCGAAGTCCCGCGTACGGGTGTACAGGTGGGGCTGGAAGATGGCCGTCAGGCGGCGTCCTGGGAAGATTTCCCGGATTGAGGTAATGGCGCTCTCCAGCTCTGCCGGATGGTGGGCGTAATCGTCAATATAGGATATCCCGGGCGTATTCACATGCACCTCCAGGCGTCTTTTCACGCCCTGGAAAGTGCCGATTGCCGCTTTCACGGCCTCCGGATCAAGACCGTAGGTGAGGGCGATTGCTGCCGCGGCCACGCTGTTTTCCGCGTTCACCCATCCGGGCGCGCCAACCTTTATATCTTTAAGGATACCGCCGGGCCATTTGAGGTCGTAGTGGAAGTATCCGCACTGGTCGGGTTTGGGGCCGATAGCATAAAAATCGGCCCCGGGGTCAATATAGTGATAGGTTAGAAGTGTTGCTTTTGTATCTTCCGGGCGGATGGGGGTGCCCTTTTTGGCTATGACCGTGCCGCTCACCTGCGATGCGAAGGCGCGGAAAGCCTCCACCACATGCTCATAGTCTCCATAGATGTCAAGGTGATCCGGATCTACTGCCGTGATCACCGCAATCTCCGGGAACAGCTGCAGGAAGGACCGGTCAAATTCGTCGGCCTCTGCAACGACTGTCGGAGTCTTTGACATCAGGAGGTTGGTTCCGTAATTGCGGGAGATTCCGCCCAGAAAGGCGCTGCAGCCTTCCCCGGTCTCCGTGAAAATGTGCGCCGTGAGCGTTGAGGTGGTGGTTTTGCCGTGAGTTCCGGCTACCGCGAGACACCTCTGGCCGCGGGCTATCTCTCCAAGGGTACGGGAACGTTTGAGGAGGGCGTATCCGCCCTCGCTGGCCTTTACCATCTCTCCAAGGTCTGCAGGAACTGCAGGCGTGTAGACGATGAGGGTCTCGTTGACGTCGGAGGGAATAAGGTCCGGGCGGTCTTCGTAATGTACGCTTATGCCTTCCTTTTCCAGCTGAGCCGTTAGCTCGGAGGGCGTGCGGTCGTATCCCGCTACGTCAAATCCCTTGAATTTGTAATAGCGTGCGATGGCACTCATGCCTATGCCGCCTATACCTATGAAATATACGTTCTTCATACCAGCTTGTAAATCTCGTCACAAATTACCTGGGCTGCGTCCCTCAGGGCCATGGAGAGGGCGTTCTTTTCCAGGGTTGCTATCTTTTCCGGACAGTGGACCAGTTCCAGGGCGGTTGTCATCAGCTGCTGCGGAGCGTCTGCATCGCGGACTATCATGGCGGCGTCCTTGCGGACAAGGGCCATGGCGTTGTGGGTCTGGTGGTCTTCGGCCACGTTGGGGGAAGGCACGAATACCGTGGCCTTTCCCATCGCACAGACCTCGGAGACCGTGCTGGCCCCGCTGCGGGAAATCACCACATCGGCGGCCGCGAAGGCAAGGTCCATGCGGGAGATGAAGTCAAAGTGGCGTATTCCGGAAGCCTCCGGGTGCGAGCTCATGAAAGCGTCGGTGTCGGCCTTGTAGTACTTGCCGCACTGCCAGATTACCTCTACGTCTTCTCCGCCCGGGCAGCCGTCCTGGATCCAGCGCTTCATGGCCTTGTTCAGGGTGCCGCTGCCAAGGCTTCCTCCAACCACGAAAATGTGCTTTTTGGAGCCGTCCAGGCCGTAGAATTTCATTGCTTCCTCCTTCATGGCCGGGGTTGCGGGAGCCGATACCGCCGGACGGATGGGGTTGCCGGAGAGGACTATCTTATCGGCAGGGAAGAATCGCTCCATGCCTTCGTAGGCGACGCATATGCTTCCTACGCGCTTTGCAAGTATCTTGTTGGTGGCGCCGGCAAAGCCGTTCTGCTCCTGGATGAGGCAGGGAACCTTCATTCCGCTGGCTGCCCAAAGGAGCGGGGCGCTGGCATATCCGCCCACGCCCACGGCGATGTCGGGCTTGAAAGAGCGGACTATTTTCCGTGCCTTGAAGATGCTTGCAAGCACCTTGAAGGGAACCTGGAGGTCGTTCCAGATGTTCCTCAGGGTAAGCTGCCTCTGCATTCCCACAATGGGAAGGCCCACGATTTCAAAGCCTTCGGCAGGCACCTTGTCCATCTCCATCTTGCCCTTGGCACCTACAAAGAGGATTTCCGTTTCCGGGTTCAGTTCCTTGAGTTTGTGGGCTATGGAGACGGCCGGGAAGATGTGGCCTCCCGTGCCTCCGCCGCTGATGATGGCCCTTATTGGTTTGTACTGCGTCATACCGTTGAATCTTGAGTCCAGTCGTCGTGTTCTATGATGGGTTCTGCCTGGGCCTCCAGCCGGTCCATGTTCTCACGGGCGTCGCGTGAGATGGACAGCAGGATGCCGAATACTATGCTGAAAGCCAGGAAGGAGTTGGCTCCGTGGCTCACCAGGGGGAGGGTCTGGCCGGTCTGCGGAACAAGGGGCAGGTGTACGTTCACCGCCATGTGCATGAAGGCCTGGCCGGTGACAAGGATTATGAGGCCTGTCACAATCATCTTGTCGTAGTACTTGTCGCACTGCTTGGCTACCAGCGTTCCGCGGGCCAGCAGGCTGTAGTAGAGGAGTATCAGAAGAAGTGCGCCCCACAGGCCGGCTTCCTCCACAATAAAGCTGAACATATAGTCCCCGAATATCACGGGAACCTGATATTTCTGTGTGCTGTTGCCTATGCCTTTTCCCCAGAAGCCGCCTTCCTTTATGGCCAGGAGGGCGCCTACAGGCTGGTCCAGGGCATCTTTCGCCTTCTGCCACTGTTTGGTGTATGGCTGCGATCCCAGGAGGACGTCCATGGTGGCGTCGTCGTCATTGGTGATGCGGGAGACCAGGGTTCCAAGGCGGGTGTCCTTGAGGATTCCCAGCTTGTACGCCCCGAACATGCATCCGAACGCTATCACCAGCACCGCCCCCACAAGGGCCACATCCTTTATCTCAAGGCCACCTATCAGAACCATCAGTATCATTATGCCGCCGATGAAAAGGGCCGATGAGTTGGAACCGGTACTCACCATGAGTGTAACAAGGAGTATGGGCAGGTAAATGTAGAATATCTTCTGCCATATGTCTTTCTCCAGGAAGGAAAGCCTTTCGAACTTGGAAGCAAGTTTTGGGAGGAAGGTGAAACCGTGCTCCTTGTAGGTGTCCAGTGCCCATCCCAGATACATTATCATGAATATCTTCACGAACTCGTAGATGTGTATCTGCTTTCCGGCAAGGATAAGGATGCGTCGGGCTCCGTTGATCTCGCCGGCTCTTACAAAACCGAAGTTTAGCTTGAAAACCAATATGGCAAGAAGCACGAAGCTCACTGCAAAGCCCCATCGGGACAGTTTCCTGTACCATTCCACCTTGAAGAACCCGTACAGGGCAAGGATGATGAAGAATCCCAGTCCAACAAGCTTGAGCTGGTCTACCATTATGGCGGTGCGGTCGCTTTTCAGCTCAATGGCCAGAAGGGGAGTGGAAGAGAAGACGGATATCACCGATATGAGCATGAGGAACATGGCGATAAGGAATATCACCTTGTCCCCGGCAAACCGGTCCATAAGGCCGGTCAGATGCCCCAGAAAGCTGGTTTTCTTCTCTTCTTCCATATTACTAAAGCTTCCTTACGGCCGCCTTGAATTTCTCTCCGCGGTCTTCGTAGTTCTTGAACAGGTCAAAGCTGGCGCAGCAGGGGCTCAGGAGCACCACGTCGCCGGCGGTTGCCATTGCGGTTGCCTTCTGGACTGCTTCCTCGGCGCTCAGGGCGTCTTCCATGCAGGGAACCATGTCCTGGAATGCCGCGTGAATCTTTTTATTGTCTACGCCAAGGCAGACTATGCCTTTGACTTTTTCCTTCACAAGGCCGTTGAGGACGGAGTAGTCGTTGCCCTTGTCAGTTCCGCCCACAATCCAGACCACAGGACGCTTCTGGCATTCAAGTGCGTACCAGGCGCTGTCTATGTTGGTGGCCTTGGAGTCGTTTATGTACAGGACGTCCTTGATGCTCAGGACAGGCTCCAGGCGGTGCTCAATGGGCTGGAAGGTGGCCAGGGAACGGCGGATGACATCGTTCTCTATACCTGCGGCCTTGGCTGCCAGTGCGGCTGCCATGGAGTTGTAGATGTTGTGCTTTCCGCCAAGGGCAAGCTCCTGGAGGAAGATATCGGTCTCTTCCTTCTGGTAGCGGACCACAATCTTGTCCTCCTTGAGGAAGGCGCCCTGGGATACCTCCTTCTCCTGGGAGAAAGGCAGCATCTTGCAGCGGAGGACTATCTTTGACAGGTGGCCGATGGTGATGGCGTCGTCGGAGTCGAAGATGAAGCAGTCCTCTTCCCGGAGGTTACGGGTGATGTTGAACTTTGCGGCCACATAGTTCTCCATGTTGTGGTCGTAGCGGTCCAGGTGGTCCGGGGTGATGTTGGTTATGATGGCGATGTCCGGACGGAAGTCGTAGATGTCGTCAAGCTGGAAGCTGGAGATCTCCAGGACGTAGTAGTCGAAGTGCTCCGTAGCCACCTGGTATGCGTAGGACTTGCCTATGTTGCCGCCAAGGCCAACGTTGAGGCCTGCGTTCTGCATCAGGTAGTATATAAGGGAAGTGGTGGTGGTCTTTCCGTTGGAGCCGGTGATGCAGATCTTCTTCGCAGAGTCGAACCGGCTTGCGAATTCTATCTCCGAGACTACCCTGATGCCCTTTTCACGGATTTTCTGTACCATGGGCACGGTCCCGGGGATGCCGGGGCTCTTGACAACCTCGTCCGCATTCAGGATAAGCTCCTCGGAGTGCTGTCCCTGCTCGAAGGGAATGTCCCATTTGCGCAGCTGCTCTGCATACTCTTCCTTGATCTGTCCCTTGTCCGAGAGGAACACATCGTAACCTTTAACTTTTGCCAATACTGCGGCGCCTACTCCGCTTTCTGCGCCGCCAAGAACTACTACTCTAGCCATTACCTAAGTTTTAACAATGCCAATGTGCTTACAGCCAATATGATTCCCACAATCCAGAACCTCACCGTTATCTTTGCCTCGTGCTGTGCCGGGACGGGCTTGGGGAAGATTACCTGTCCTGCCGGAGCGGGCTTGTCCTGGAAGTGGTGGTGGAGCGGTGTCATGCTCCAGATGCGGCGTCCCTGACCGTAGCGCTTGCGGGTGGCCTTGAAATAGACCCTCTGAAGCAGGACGGAGAGACTCTCCACGAAGAAGATGCCGCAAAGCAGCGGGATAAGGAGCTCCTTTCGCATGAGAACGGCGCTTACGCCTATGATTCCGCCTATCGTGAGACTTCCGGTATCCCCCATGAACACCTGTGCGGGGAAAGAGTTGTACCAGAGGAAGCCAATGAGGGCGCCCACGAAGGCACTCATGAAGATGGCTATCTCTCCGGAGCCCGGAATGTACATGATATTCAAATAGTTGGAGTCGATGAGGTTGCCCCCCAGCCAAGCCAGGATGCCTAGCACCACCCCAACAATCGCTGACGTACCCGCCGCCAGGCCGTCCAACCCGTCAGTGAGGTTGGTGCCGTTTGAGCAGGCGGTTATGACGATGATTATCATGAGCACGTAGATGGCCCACTTCGCATACCAGCCCCAGGCTCCCTTGACGGGGGAGAGCCAGCGGTAGTCGAACTCGTGGTTCTTCACGAAGGGGATGGTTGTCTTGGTGCTCTTGACCACATCCTCGCTTACATATCGGCCCGATGTGACGGTGGTCTCTGTCTCGAGGGTGCGCTCTACGCTTTCCTTAACTTCCACCTTCTCACGGACTACGATGTCCGGGCTCATCCATACGGTGAGACCCACGATAAAGCCTAAAACAATCTGTCCCAGGAGCTTGCCCTTCTCCGACATGCCTTCCTTGCGCTTTTTGAAGACTTTGATGTAGTCGTCCGTGAAACCAAGGGCGCCGCACCAGATGGTTGCCGCCACAAGGAGCTTCACGTAGATGTTGGTGAGGTCGCAGAACAGGAGCACGCCGGTCATGATGGACAGGATTATGATGATTCCGCCCATGGTGGGAGTGCCCTTTTTCTGGATCTGACCCTCAAGGCCAAGGTCGCGTACGGTTTCCCCTATCTGCTTGCTCTGCAGCCAGCGGATTATGCGCTTTCCGGCAATCATTGCAACCAGCACGGCCGTCACTGCAGCCAACATGGCGCGGAAACTCAGGTAGTGCATCAGGCCTATTCCGGGGAAATCAACCCCCGCCTTCTCCAAGTATTGGAACAGATGGTATATCATATCAATTACATGATTTCAAACACACTATTTACTATCTCCTTTTCGTCAAAATGCCTCTTCTCCTTACCTATGATCTGGTAAGTCTCATGGCCTTTTCCTGCAAGCAGCACGGTTCCGTTCTCCTTGGCGGTGATGATTGCGGTACGGATGGCCTCGCGCCTGTCGGCAATGACCAGGGTCTTTGCCATGGCGGCAGGGGAGAGGCCTTTGAGGATTTCGTCGATAATGGCCTGAGGGTCCTCCGTACGGGGGTTGTCGGACGTGACGATGATGCGGTCGGCAAGCTTCTCGGCCACCTGGGCCATCTCCGGGCGCTTGGTGCGGTCACGGTCTCCGCCGCAGCCGAAAAGGCAGGTGAGCTGCCTCTGCGGAGCAATTGCGCGGAGGGTCTTGAGCACGTTTTCCATGGCGTCGGGAGTATGCGCGTAATCTATCACTACCGAAATGCCTTTGGGACCGCGTAGGTTTTCCAGTCGGCCGGGGGCCTGCTCAAGGGCGGAAAGGGCGGTGAGCGCCTCTTCCTTGTCAAGGCCAAGGCATACGGCGGTGCTGTAGATTGCCAGGAGGTTGTATGCATTGTGTTCGCCTATGAGGCGGCACCAGACATCGGTTCCGTCTATCTTCAGAAGCATGCCGTCGAAGCTCTGCTCCAGGACGCGCGCGGTGTGGTCTGCAAGGCCCTTTACGGAGTAGGTCTCTACCTTTGCGGCGGTGTTCTGGACCATTACGGGGCCGTTTTTATCGTCCGTATTGATAAGGGCTACCGCGCCGGAGGGAAGGTTGTCAAAGAAGAGTTTCTTGCAGCGGAGGTACTCGGCAAAGGTCTTGTGGTAGTCCAGGTGGTCGTGGGTAAGGTTGGAGAAGATGCCCACGGCAAAGTGCAGTCCGCTCACGCGGTCCTGCTCCACGCCTATGGAGCTTACCTCCATGAAGCAGTACTCGCAGCCCTGGTCCACCATTCTGGCCATCAGGGAGTTGATGGTGACGGGATCGGCGGTGGTGTTGTCTGTCTCCAGGCGCTCCTTTCCAACATAGTTAGCTATGGTGGAAAGCAGTCCGCAGTTGTATCCCATCCCCATGAAAAGCCTGTACAGGAGGGTTACGGTGGTGGTTTTTCCGTTGGTGCCGGTAATTCCCACAAGTTTGAGTTTCCGGGACGGATGTCCGTAGAACTCGTCCGCCGCCAGCGCCAGCGCCTTCCTGCTGTTTTCCACCACTTCAAATTCAACAGGCCCTTCAACTCCGCAGAAATTTCCGCTTCGTACTTCCTTCGTCGCCTCTCGCACATAATGCTCTGGGAGTTCTTCGCAGATAATGCCAGTGGCACCCTTCTCTATTGCAGCCTGTATGTAGTTGTGCCCGTCGCTGCTGAAGCCCCTGACGGCAACGAACAGCGCTCCGGGAATCACTTTCCTGGAATCGGCGGTAATGAGTGTGAAGTCTCTTACGTTCATTTCTCTTTATTCATCTGTGGCACGGCGGCTGTGGGAACAAGTTCCGGACGCCATGCGGGGTCAAGGGCATATAGCTGGTCCACTATGCTTCTCACGGCCATGGCAGGCTTGGTGCCGCCGTAGAAATTGCGGTGGGAAGGATAAGAGTATACGGTGACCAGTATGGTATATTTGGGAGCATCGGCCGGGAAGAATCCCACGAAGGTTCCCTGGAATTTCTTCCTGCCGGAGGCGTCGCTGTAAGGGTCCCTGCTGCCGCCCCTTTCTTCGGGGGAGAGCACCACGCGGGCGGTGCCGGTCTTTCCGGCAACTGGCAGTTTGGCATTTCTGAGGCGGGTTGCGGTACCCTCGTTGACAACGGCCCTGAGGGCGCGGGTCACGGTATCGGCGGTGGCGGGGGAGCAGATGCTGCTGTTGAGCACGGAAGGGCTGTAGTGCTTGAGCACCTTGCCGTCCTTCTCGATGCTCTCCACCAGATAGGGCTTCATCATCTTTCCCTTGTTGGCCAGGGCGTTGTAGAAGGTGGCTACGTGGAGAGGCGTGACGGCCATGCTGTATCCGTAGGCCGTGGTTCCAAGGGTGGTGCGGGACCATCCTGCAGAGCCGGGGCGGTTCACCACGGGAGTACCCATGCCGGAAATGTCAAAGTCGAAGGGCTCTCCAAAGCGGTAAGAGTAGATGTGGTCGAACATCTCCTGCGGCTTTTTGCCGTAGTAATTCTCTGCAAGCCAGGTGAATACGTAGTTTGACGATATTTCAAAGCCATGCATTACGGTTATGTCCCTCCGGCCGGTTTCCCTCTGGTAGTCAAGGATATGCACGTCCTGGTTGTATCCGCCGGGCACAAAGCCGTTGTTTGTGGGGATGGTCTGGTCAAGGGTCTTTACATATCCGTCTTCCACCAGAGACACCAGGGTGACGGTCTTCATTACGGAGCCCTGCTCTCCCACTTCGCGGAGGGCCAGGTTGTCCCTTTCCCAAAGCACTGTCTGGGGGGTGTCGCCGCGGGAGAGGTTCACCATTGCGCGGATAGCTCCGGTCTTTGCCTCCATGATGATGCAGATGCCTGCGCGGACTTCGTCATCGGCCTGGATCTGTTCCCGGAGGGCCTTGTCCGCTATGTCCTGGAAGTCCACGTTGAGGGTGGTGCGGATATCGTCCCCGTCGACGGCCTTGACGCTGGTGGAGTCTATGTCGCGGATCCAGGTCTTGCGGTCGGTGACGCGGCGCCACTCATAGCCTTCCTGTCCATGGAGGATGTGGTCGAAGCTGGACTCCAGGCCTATTCGGTTGCTCTCCTTGACGTAGCCGATGGTGCGGCGGGCGAGGGAATCGTACGGATAGATGCGCTCCTCGTGCCTTTCCACTATCATGCCGCCCTTGTTGGGGCCTTCGTTGAACAGGGGGAAGGTCCTGAGGCGGTTAAGGGTGGTGAGGTCGATGTTGTTCTTTATCTTGAGGTATCGGGAACCCTTTTCGCGGCCTTTGAGGATTGCGCTCTCGTAGTCGGCGGCGCTGCGGTCGCGGAACTGGGCCGACAGGCTCTTGGCAAGCTCCGCAGCCTTTGCCCTCCAGGCGTCTTCCCCGGCCTGGTTGTTCTTGTCCAGGAACTCCTGCTTGCGGACGGTGCAGTCCATATGGATGTCGTACAGGGGGGCCGATATTGCCAGCGGGCGGCCGTCGGTGGCCAGGATGCGGCCTCTCACAGGCTTGTCCACGTGCTTCTGGACGCTGGGACGGAAAAGGTCCTCCACGCGCCTGTCCACGTGATACCCCGTCTGTATCTGCACTATCTTCACCATGATGAATACTCCCATGGCGAGGAACAGTATGGACAGGAAGAACATAACCACGTGTATTCTGTCGCGGTTTTCAATGGTGTCCTGTATTTCGCTCTTTCGCCTTGTCATTTCTTCTTTATCACGGTTGCGGGTTCTGACGGCATTGCCAGCCTGGATCCCATCCTGTCCAGTCTTGCGGCGGTCTGGGACGCGCTTTCAAGCTTTACCAGCTCCGCCTCTTTCTCCGAGTGACGTATCTTGAGTTCCTCTATGGCGGCCTTGTTCTCTCCTGCCTTGGCCAGGGTCTTGTCCACCCTGAGGCTGAGCATTATGGTGAGCCACATAAGGAGGAACAGATACATGATGTGCATGTAGTATTTGTCTGCCCTTATCCTGAGGAGGAATTCTCCGTTGCGCAGTGCCTTGAAAGTGTTGCGAACCGCCGCCCAGATGCTGCCAAGTGTCATTTTGCTTCCCTCCTTACGGCTATCCTGAGCTTTGCACTGCGGGCGCGGGTGTTCAGGGCTATTTCACTTTCCTGAGGTACTATGGGCTTCCGGTTCACAGCCTCCAGCGGGGCGCTTACACGCCCGAATGTATCTTTGTTCTCAATGCCGTCTATGTTGCCTGTCTTGATGTAGTTCTTGACCATGCGGTCTTCCAGACTGTGGTAGGTTATCACCACCAGGCGGCCGCCTTCCTTAAGGCTGGCGGTTGCGCCTTCCAGGAACTTCTCCAGGGAGCGCATTTCCTGATTCACTTCAATCCTGAGTGCCTGGTAGATGCGTGCAAGGGCCTTGTGCTCTGCATTTCTGGGCAGAGCCCTGGCTATTGCGCGGTCAAGGTCTCCGGTGGTCCGGATTGTTTCCGCAGCCTTTATCAGGCGTGCAATCTGGCGGGCGTTGTCCACTTCTCCGTACAGGCGGAGGATGCGTTCCAGGTCCTCTTCCGAGTAGGTGTTCACCACATCTGCCGCCGTGAGGCGTGCCTCTTTGTTCATCCTCATGTCCAGGGGAGCGTCCTCGAAGCGGAAGCTGAAACCGCGCTCCGCGGTGTCAAACTGGTGGCTGGATACTCCAAGGTCTGCCAGGATGCCGTCGAATACCCCTTTCCCGTCATTCCCGGACTTGTTCCGGGAATCTCTCCTTATCTGTTCCGCATAGTTCTCTATGAACCTGAAGTTGTTGTGGATGAGGGTGAGCCTGGGGTCTTCAGGGGCATTCTCTATAGCGTCGATGTCACGATCGAAGGCGATGACGCTCCCGCCATCGTGTAAGCGTGAAAGTATGGCAGCGGTGTGCCCACCGCCTCCGAAAGTGGCATCTGCGTATATTCCGTCAGGATTTGTGACAAGGCCGGAGATACTCTCCTCCAGCAGCACAGGGATATGATACTGAGACATTGCCCGGACCTCCTACTTGCGTTCGGATAGTCTTGTGGCGGTGGATTTGAACTGCTCGTCAGAAAGGAGGTTGGCCTTATGTGCCTCTGCATCCCAGATCTGAAGCTTGTAACCGACTCCGCCGAATACTACCTCTTTGGTTATACCTGCGCTCTCAAGCAGCTCTGACGGGATGTTCAGGCGGCCCAGCTTTCCGTCCGGGACGATTGTGAAAACTCCGTCATTGTACTTGGTCCAGAACAAAGCGTCCTCAGTATTCAGTTCGGGGTCTGTCTTTTCCAGCACCAGTTCGCTGCGCCGGACCCATTCCTCGTAGGGGAACAGGTCCAGGCACTGCTGCTGGACGTTTTTCTTTACCACGAGGGTCATGTCTTCCGATCCTCCACGGACCATGGCGTCACGGAAGATGGCAGGGAGCACGACGCGCCCCTTGTCATCAACTTTACCGCTTGCTTTTCCGAAGAATCTGACCATGTGGTTAAACCTTAAACTTTACTTTCACGCTTTGGTTGCAAAGATAATCATAATTTTCCATTTTATTACATAATCTTCCAAATTTTTCCACAATCTTTTCAACAGCCCTTTTGTGGCCCCTCCAGCCTCCGTTTTTGCCTCCTCCGTCCCTGAAAATGGCCGTTTTTACGGACGGCGGTCTGGTTTTGCCCCTTCCGTCCGGGATTTTGGCCTTTTTCCCGGACGGGGTATAAAAAAACCGCCCTCCGGGAAGGAAGGCGGTGTGGTTAAAGTGTGATTAGCCTGCTAGAACACCAGCATATAAAGCAGTGCTGCGAAGGCGCCGCCGGCCATGGGGCCTGCTACGGGAACCCAGCTGTAGGACCAGCCGCTGTCACGTTTGCCGGCGATGGGAAGCACGGCGTGTGCACAGCGGGGGCTAAGGTCACGGGCGGGGTTCATGGCGTAACCGGTGGTTGCACCCAGTGACATACCCAGGGCCATAATTACGCAGGTCACAGGGAATGCGCCAAGAGCGCCTGCTCCAACGGGCGTATTGCCCTTGGTGCCAAGACACAGGATCACGAACACAAGCACTGCGGTGGCAATGAACTCGCATAGGAAGTTCCTCCAGGGATTCCATATTGCAGGCATGGTGCAGAATGTGCCAAGCATGGCATCGGGCTGGTCTGCAGTGGCCTTGTAATGGTCTTTGTAGAAAAGCCATACAAGCACGGCGCCAAGGAAGCCGCCAACCATCTGGGCGATGATGTAGCCGCAGACGGAAGCCCAGGGGAAAGTACCTGCAATGGCAAGGCCAAGCGTGACTGCAGGGTTAAGATGTGCTCCGGAAATGGGACCGGCAACAAGCACGCCCATCATGACTGCGAAACCCCAGGCCAGGGTAATCACAACCCATCCTGCACCCTGCGCCTTGGATTTGTTAAGCGTAACGGCAGCGCAAACGCCGTCACCAAAAAGCACCAGGATAAGGGTGCCCAACAATTCAAAGATATACTGCTGCATAATACTATTTGTTTATTGTACGTTTGATTGCATCGGCCCAGCCTGCCTTGAGGGCGGAGACATCCTCTGCGGAGGGCTTGAAGGCGGCATCTACCTGCCACTGGCGTTTGATTTCCTCTACGGAGGACCAGAAGCCGACGGCGAGGCCGGCCAGGTATGCGGCGCCCATGGCGGTGGTTTCAGTGACCTTGGGACGGATGACTGAGGCGCCGAGGACATCGGCCTGGAACTGCATCATGAGGTTGTTGCGGGAGGCTCCGCCGTCGACCTTGAGCTCTGAGAGCTTTACGCCGGCGTCCTTTTCCATGGCACCCACGATGTCCATGGTCTGGAAAGCGATGCCCTCCAGGGCGGCGCGGGCAATGTGTGCGGCGGTTGTGCCGCGGGTGATACCGGTGAGAAGGCCGCGGGCACTTGAATCCCAATACGGGGCGCCCATGCCGGTGAGGGCCGGAACGAAGTATACGCCGCCGTTGTCCGGAACGGAAGCCGCCAGGGCCTCTACCTCGGAGGAACTGCGGATGACGCCCAGACCGTCGCGGAGCCACTGGACCACGCTGCCGCCAACGAAGATGGAGCCTTCAAGGGCATAGTTCACTTTGCCGTTCAACTTCCATGCAATTGTGGTGAGGAGGTTGTTCTTGGACATGATAGGCTTCTCTCCGGTGTTCATGAGAAGGAAGCAGCCGGTACCGTAGGTATTCTTGACGCTGCCGGGCTCCGTGCACATCTGGCCGAAGAGGGCGGCCTGCTGGTCTCCGGCTATACCGGCAATGGGAACCTCGTGCGCGAATATGGTGGTCTTGGTGTTGCCGTACACTTCTGACGATGACTTCACCTCAGGCATCATGGATGCGGGAATGTCCAGAAGTTCAAGGAGTTCCTTGTCCCACTCAAGAGTGTTAATATTGAACAGCATCGTGCGGGAGGCATTGGTGACGTCCGTCACATGGACCTCTCCGCGGGTGAGCTGCCATACCAGCCAGGTGTCTACGGTGCCAAAGCGCAGCTGACCCTTTTCCGCCTTCTCGCGGGCGCCGGGAACATTGTCCAGGATCCAGCGGATCTTGGTGCCGGAGAAATAAGCGTCCACGATGAGGCCGGTCTTGCGGCGGATGATATCGGCCTTGGGGGCGAGGGTCTCGCAGAACTCTGCGGTGCGGCGGTCCTGCCACACGATGGCGTTGTACACCGGAACTCCCGTTTCAGCGTCCCACACTATGGTGGTTTCCCTCTGGTTGGTTATGCCGATACCCGCTATGTCCAGGCCGTTGATGCCGATAGTGGAGATGGCCTCCGCTATCACTGCGGCCTCCGACGCCCAGATTTCCATGGGATCGTGCTCTACCCAGCCGGGCTTGGGAAAATGCTGGGTGAACTCTTTCTGGGCCACGCTGCATACACTGCCGTCGTGGTCAAAGACTATTGCCCTGGAACTGCTTGTGCCCTGGTCCAGAGCCAGAATGTACTTTTTTGTCATAATTATATGGTTTTCCGTCATTCCCGACCTGCTCGGGAATCTCTATTATTTACAAATAAGAGTTGCACTTGTACAATCTGTCACCGTAACATCCGTGTAGTCTCCCTTCTTCAAGTTCCCCGCCGGGAATACGCACATCATGTTGTTGGAGGCGCGGCCGCAAAGTTCGGCAGGATTGCGCTTGGAAGGGCCTTCCACCAGCACGGTGACGGTTTTCCCTATCATTTTACGGTATTCCTCCAGGGACTTGCGGTTCTGAAGCTCGATAATCTCCTGAAGGCGGCGGTTCTTGACTTCCGGGGGGACATCGTCCTTCATGGTGCGGTTGGCAAGGGTGCCGGGGCGGTCAGAATACGCGAACATGAAGGCCCAGTAGAAGCCCACTTTCTCAAATAGGCTGAGGGTCTGCCGATGGTCTTCTTCCGTCTCCGTGCAGAAACCGGCGATGACGTCCGTTGTGATGCCGCATTCCGGCATGGTGCTGCGGATCTTGGCAACCCTCTCCAGATACCATTCACGGCTGTATTTGCGGCGCATAAGATCCAGCATCCGGGTGCTTCCGGACTGGACCGGAAGGTGGATGTGCTTGCAGATATTGGGAATGGACGCAATGGTCTCTATTACCTTGTCACTTATGTCCTTGGGATGGGAGGTCTGGAAACGGACCCTGAGGAGAGGACTGATGGCGGCAACGCGCTTCAGAAGCTCTGCAAAGTCTACGGTTTCCTCCGCGCTCTTCCACAGGTAGCTGTCTACGTTCTGGCCAAGCAGGGTAACCTCCCTATAGCCCCTCTGGAACACGTCGCAGGCCTCCCTCACTATGCTGTGAGGGTCTCTTGAACGCTCTGCTCCACGGGTGTAGGGCACAACGCAGTAGGAGCACACATTGTTGCATCCGCGCATGATGGATATAAAGGCGGAAAGTCCGTTCCTGTCCGTCCTTACGGGAGTTATGTCCGCGTAGGTTTCCTCACGGGAGAGAAGAACGTCCATCTGTGGGCTGTCCGGGGTTATGGCTTCAAGGAGTTCCGGGAGACGGCGGTATGCGTCCGGGCCAACCACAAGGTCTACCTTGCCGGTGTCCAAAAGCTTGTCCTTAAGGCGTTCCGCCATGCATCCCACAATGCCCACCAGCGTACCCGGGCGCGCTTTTTTCTGCCTCGCAAACACATCCAGGCGCCCCCAGATGCGCTGCTCCGCATTATCTCTAATGGAACAGGTATTGGCCATCACAAGGTCTGCCTCCTCCATGCTCTCCGTCCTCCCGTATCCGGCCTTTTCCAGAATTGCGAAAATGACTTCCGTGTCATTCACGTTCATCTGGCAGCCGTAAGTTTCTATGTATGCTTTTTTCATCATTACAAAGATAATCATTTTTCCACTATCTCCCCTAGCCGTCCGCAAAAACGGGCATTTTCAGGGACGGAAGGCGGAATTGGGGAAAAATGCTTATCTTTGTGATATGAAACGCTTGCTCCATATGGCAATGCTTGCCTTGGCGGTACTCGTCGCGGCTTCCTGCGGAGTCTCCAAGGTCAAGGACATAAAAGTCACGTCCGTGGACTTCAAGTACATTACGCCAACATCGGCAAGAAGTCTTGACGCGGTGCTGCTTCTGGGAATAGACAATCCGGCTCCGGCCATAAAGATATCGGCCCTGGAGGGCATTGTGAGCTATGGGGACAGGGCACTGGTGAGTGTCACTTCCGGCGGGATAGACCTTCAGAAAAAGAGCAGCCAGGTATATGAGGTCCCGTGCACCGCATCCCTTCTGGACGGCGTTTCGCTGCTGTCTCTCATACCTGTCTTTACCGGCTCTCCGGATGCCCTGAAGGCAGATGTCCGCCTTCATGTCGCTCTCAAGAACGGCCCAGGCACGGACCTTGTATTCAATGACCTGAAAATACTCAATTTCACCCGATGAAACGCATACTCCTCATATTGGCCCTGCTTACCGTGAGCATTGCCGCAAGCGCCCAGCTGGACTCCCTCACCAGGGCGTCCATGGACACCACGCTTGTGGGACGTGACATCATGTCGCTGGTTGGCAGCAAGGTTTCCGTAAAGCAGTCCATGCCGGTACGTGCCGCCCTTAACAACTACATCCGCTCCAACAGCGGAAAGAAGGTCCAGGGCTACCGCATAAGGGTTTTCTACGACAACAGCCCCCAGGCCCGCACCCGCAGTGAGGGCATAGCCGCATACCTTCGCAGCCAGTACCCGGAAAACGGCGTCTACCGTACCTTCGAAGCGCCCAACTACAAAGTCACGGTGGGAGATTTCCGTTCCAAGGAAGAAGCCCTCAAGATATATATGGCCCTGAAAGGTATTTATCCTACTGCATATATAATTAAAGAGAATATTAATTACCCGCTGTAAAGAACCATGGCAGCCGTCAGACAGGGATTGGAACAGAAGCTTCAGCAGAAGCTTTCTCCGCTCCAGATTCAGACAATAAAACTGATCGAGATGCCGGTCCAGGCTCTTGAGCAGCACGTGAGGGAGGTCCTTAACGACAACCCTGTCATTGACGATACCGCCCCCCAGGGTAACGAAGAAACCCGCGACGTCTCCATCTCGGAGGTAGAAGAGCGCGAGCAAAGCGGCGGCTCCCTTGAAGAAAACTACGGTCCCCAGGACGACGACATCCCTTCCTACAACCTCCATGTCAACAACTGGGGCAAGGACGAGCGCCCGCAGTACAACACCTTCTCCGTAAAGCAGAGCTTCTCCCAGAGCCTTCAGGAACAGCTGGGCTATCGCAACCTCACGGAGCATCAGAGAACCATCGCCACCTTCATCATCGGCTCTCTTGACGATGATGGTTACCTCCGCCGCGACATCGAGTCCCTGGTGGACGATCTCGCCTTCCGTGCGGGCGTGGAGGCATCGGCAGAGGAAGTGGAGGCCATGCTGAAGGTTATCCAGGAGTTCGAGCCTTCCGGCGTCGGTGCCCGGGACCTCAGGGAATGCCTCCTGATCCAGCTGGAGGACAAGAAGCGCACCCCCGCCATAGAGAACGCCATAAAGGTTCTGGACACCCAGTTCGAGGCCTTCAAGAACCGCCATTTCCAGAAAATCATGACCCGTCTGCACCTGTCGGAGGCAGACATGAAGGCCGTCCTGGAGGAAATCCGCCGCCTGAACCCTTCCCCCGGAGGAGATGTGGACGATTCCTACACGGACCAGGCCCAGCAGGTGGTCCCGGACTTCCGTCTTGACTATGAGCACGGTGAACTGATTCTCTCCATGCCGCGCTTCTCCATCCCGGAGCTCCGCATAAACCGCAAGTACGAGGAAATCATGGAAACCGGCCGCCTGTCAAACTCCCGTGCAGACAAGGAGGCGGCAAGTTTCGTTAAGCAGAAACTGGATTCCGCCAAATGGTTCGTAGAGGCCCTCCGCCAGCGCCAGAATACGCTTGAGAGCACCATGAGAGCCATTATCGACTACCAGCGGGAGTACTTCACCGACGGTGACGAGAGCTCCCTCAAGCCCATGGTCCTGAAGGATATTGCAGAGCGCACCGGCTTTGACATAAGCACCATTTCCAGGGTGGTCAACTCCAAGTGGATAGAAACCCACTTTGGAGTATTCCCCCTCAAGTACTTCTTCTCAGAAGGCCTTGAGAACAGCGACGGAGAGGAAGTCTCCACCCGTGAAATCAAGAAAGCCCTCAAGGAGCTTGTGGACGGAGAGGACAAGCACAGCCCCCTCACGGACGACGAGCTTGTAGATTCCCTTTCCGCCAAGGGATATAAAGTAGCGCGCCGTACCATTGCCAAGTACCGCGCGCAGCTGGATATTCCCAAAGCGAGGTTCCGCAGGGAACTATAGTTTTCCGCCGAATGCCAGGTCTCCGGCGTCCCCTATTCCGGGAATCACGAAGAAGTGACTTGTGAGTTCCTCGTCAATTGCGGCAACCCAAAGGGTTACGTTGTCTCCCATAGTCTGTTTAAGGTGGTCTACCGCATAGGTGCTGGTTACCGGGCATACGATGTGGATGTAGTCCGGCTCTCCGCCGCCCTGCTCGAAGAGTTTCTGCAAGCCTACTTCCACCGAAGAACCGGTTGCGCTCATGGTGTCCGCCAAGATGAGCGTCTTACCCTCAAGAGCAGGCGTGGTGCAATAATTTGCCTTAATCTTGAAATAATCTCCCTTGCCGTATTTTCTGAATGCCACGAGGAAGGCGGTCTCCGCGTGGTCGAACACGTTGAGCATGCCAGTCTGCAGCGGCAGACCTGCCCTCAGGATTGTTCCAATCACAAGCGGAGTGTCCGGTGTGGATACCGTGGCAATTCCCAGGGGAGTTGTCACCTGCTTTTCAGAGTAGGCGAGGTGCTTTGAAATCTCATAGGCGAAAACTTCTCCCACTCTCTCCAGATTGCGCCTGAAGCGCATGCTGTCTTTCTGAATGCGAATGTCCCGCAGTTCTGCGATGAAGGTGTTGAGAACAGAGTTGCTCTCCCCGAGGTTGATTACTTTCATGTATTACGCTGTATGGGTTGTGAATACAAATATAGCATTTTTTTGTAATAACAACATACCCTTTGAACACCCTCGAGAGCACCCAACCACCCCACAATGACCTCAGAGGCCCCCTGCTGCTCCCGAGCCGCTCTCCAGAACCCGCCTCAAGCACACCTAACCGCCCCACAGCACCCTGTAAGGCACATGACTGCCCTTGAGCGTGTTCGAATGCCACCAATCATAACAGGCAACGTCATCATTGGTTCAGGTCCGTACCTTGTATCGCTGTTGGAAGTATTAGTCTAAATCCAAATGGTGCGAGATAACATGATTATTTGTGAGATGGCGAACCAGGTACGTCGTTTCGCCATTTACCTCATAAACGCTGTAAAAGACATACCATACCGTCTGTTTGTTCCTGGGAAAGGCTGAATATAACAAGTCATTCCCATAACGCTCAAAGTAGGTGGGGGCGCCTTTCTTGACCTTTAAGGGAAGATTAGTGTGGATGTCACGGAATAACTGTTCTGAGTACTTTTGCGCAGCATCCTTGAAGCCAAGGTAACCTTTATCATATAAGACTTCGGCTAACTCAAGAAACTGATCAACAACTTCAGGAATGAATAATACTTTCATTATTAGGCCGATCTCTCAGCTTCTTTCCTTGCAAACATCTCATTCAAGCCTTCGCGGACGCGGTCAATGACGTCATCAACAGTTATTGCACGTGCCAAATCTCCTTCCTGTGCATTGTTCTGAGCAATCAGAACGAAGGATTCGTTCTTGCCGCGTTGTATGATAACACGTTCATGTTTGGCCGTGTCAAGATACTTTTTCATATTGTTACGGAATTCTGCTGAACTAATTACTACCATGGTATTTGTACATTATGATGTACAAATATACAAATAATATCTGTCTCAACAAGCACCCGACAATAATTACTCATATTTCTCCATGGCAAAGGAATAGTAGTTATTGTCCGTGACGATGACGTGGTCCAGGAGGCTTATCTCTACTGCGGAAAGAGCCCTGCGGAGGATGTCTGTCTGGCGGATGTCCGCCTGGGAGGGCTCTGCGGTGCCGTCCGGGTGGTTGTGGACCAGGATGACATGGCGAGACTGCTTCTCAATTGCGCGGCGCAGTATGCGACGGGTGTCTATCACCGTCTTGTCAAAGCTCCCGGAACTGATTTTTTCCTGGCCGATGAGGCGGCTTTTCCCGTTCAGGAACAGGACCCAGCATTCCTCGTGCTGGAGGTTCTGGAATATGGGCTGGACGACGCGGCGTACCAGTTCCGGAGAGGTTATGGGGCTCTGGTTTACGCGTGAGTCTTCCATCATGACACGCCTTCCCAGTTCAAGCGCGGCCGTTATGACTATGGCTTTGGTTCTGCCGATGCCTTTTTGCATCATGAGCCGCTCCAGCGGCGTGGCCGCCAGCATGGCAAGCCGGCCGTCGCAGTCTGCCAGAAGGTCCTGGGCAAGTTCAAATACGTTTTTTCCTCCGGTCCCGCTGCCAAGTACTATGGCAAGAAGGTCCGAGTTTGACAGTGCGCGTGCTCCGTAGCGGAGCAGCTTCTCCCGGGGGCGGTCTTCCGGGAGGTAATCTTTCATCTTTTTCATGGCTCTCAAATAACAATAGGGCCATAATGACAGTCTCTCCCGGCAAATATATCAATTTACCGGGAGAGATATGTAAAAGGTTCGGTTAATTTACTGGATGAATGCGACTATTTCCGCTTTCTCCACCTTGTCCCCCTGCTTAGCAAGGGCAGCGACCACCAGGCCGTCCACCGCTGCAACTATGTCTTCTATACCATAGTATGTCTGTACATGGCCGATAACCTCTCCTGCCTTCACCTTCTTTCCGGTGACAGGGGCCTTGGAGGCATTGTCCACATCCAGTTCCCAGAGGATCTGGCCCTTGACGGGGCACTGTACGGGAGTGGCCTTGGGGTATTTGGCAACGTATTCCTCTACGGAGAACTTTGGCATTTCCACAACGGGGCGCTCTATGACGATTGGGGCTCCGGCCTTTGCCTTCATTTCTGCCAGATCCTTGTTGAAACGCTCCTTGGCGACGCCGCTGCGGTAGTCCCTGTACTGGCGCTCGAACATGGCCATGTTGAAGAGTTCTTCGTCGTCCTGGCCGTAGTCCCAGCCTTCCTCGTCCATCATCTTGCGGAATTTGGGAAGCTCGTTGGGATACATGTCCTGAGGATTGCCGGTGTAGAACTCCATGCCCTTTTCCTTGGCCAGGGCTACGATTTCCGGTGCCAGTTCTCCGGGCAGTTTGCCCATGTTGCCCAGGATCATGCCCCAGGTGTCCTTGTCGATGGTGGTCCATCTGGGTTTGTCCTGCAGCATGTTGAACAGGTTCATGAGGGCGGTATTCTTTACGTACTGGCTGAACGGGGTGACCAGCGGCGGGTAGCCAAGGCGCGGCCATACGTACTCAACCTCCTCGAAGAGTTTGACCATGAGGGTGTCAAGGCTCATTTCCGGACGGCCATGGGCACGCTGGGTGGCGTTTATTGCGCCCTGGAAGCCCTTGAGGTCTGCCATCATGGAGCCCATCATACCTCCGGGAAGGCCGCAGCCAACCAGCAGGGAGGTCATCTGGGAGTTAGTGGGGTTGATCCAGTAGCCAAGGAAATCGTCTATGAATTCCTGGGTGAGACGACGAACTTCCATGTAGGCGTCCATATTGATGTCCTTAACCTGGAAACCGTCCGCCTTCATCATCTGCTGGATGGTGATTACGTCCGGATGGACCTTGCCCCAGGAGAGGGGTTCCACAGCTACGTCAAGGTAGTCTGCTCCTGCGCGGGCAACTTCCAGCATGGAGGCAGGAGAGAAGCCGGGACCGGTGTGGCCATGGTACTGGACCTTGATTTCAGGATGTGCCTTCTTGATGCCGGCCACAAGCTGGCCCAGTTCCGTGGGACGGCCAACGCCTGCCATGTCCTTGAGGCAGATTTCCTGGGTGCCGTATTCCACCAGCTTGTCCACCAGGTTGAGGTAATACTCCACCGTGTGCACGGGGGAATGAGTTATGGAAAGGGCAGCCTGGCTTGTCATGCCGGCCTTCTTGGCATACTCTATGGAGAGCTTAAGGTTGCGGTGGTCGTTGAGGCCGCAGAAGGAACGTGCGATGTCTGTACCCTGAGCCTTCTTTACCTTGAACATGAGTTCACGGACGTCGGCGGGGACAGGATTCATGCGGATACCGTTGAGGCCGCGCTCCAGCATGTGGGTCTGTATGCCGGCCTTGCGCAGAGGTGCGGTCCACTCCCTGACAGACTTGTTGGGGTTTTCACCATAAAGCAGATTCACCTGCTCGAAGGCGCCGCCGTTGGTTTCCACACGGTCGAAGCAGCCCATGTCAACAATTGCCGGAGCCACCCGGACCAGCTGGTCTACGCGCGGCTGATAACGGCCAGAACTCTGCCACATGTCCCTGTAAACCAGGGAAAACTTGATCTCACGTTTTGCCATAACTCAAATAGTCTTTTAAATCATACAAATATAATAATTTTTCACATTATTCCATCTTGCCCAGTCCTAAAAAGACCGCCCTCCCGAAACGTTTTCGAAGCTGGTGGCAGTGTTGGTGCAAGAAATCTGTGGCGCCCACGCCTCATGAGTGGGAGGGAAGGCTTCACCGAACACGCTCAAGGGCAGTCGTGTGCCTTACAGGGCATTGTGGGGCACATGGGTGCTCGCGAGGGTGTTCAAAGGGAAGGGGGAGTATAAAAAAAGAGAGCCTTGAAAGCTCTCTTTGAAGGGGTGGATGATGGGGCTCGAACCCACGACACTCGGAACCACAATCCGATGCTCTACCAACTGAACTACATCCACCGTGTAAATTGGAGTGCAAAAATAGTCAAATTTTCCGGCAATGCAAAATAATTGACTTAAAATTGAACCGGACGCCCGTAAAGATCGGAGCTGATGTGCCGGCTCATGTACTTGTCGTTGATATCAGTATTCAGAATATCGACGTCAAGGACAATGCTGCGGTATTCTCCGGAGGGGACCATATCCAGGAACTGGAAGCAGTAGAGGACATTCTTGCTCTTGAGGGAATCCTTATCCATGGCCACGGGGTTCTCGCCTGCGCCGTCGTGGACGAGGTATAGCCTGAGGGTCTGTCCGTCGTCATCGTACAGGAGCCTGGTGTCGTGAGGGCAGTCCGTACCTTCCTTGTAATAGTATGTGAGCATTACATTCAGGTATCCGCCGCCAATGTTGCAGTCCGATATCACTACCGGGTCTCCCGCAGGCAGGTTCTCCTTGTCGACGACTCCGGAATGTGCCTTGATGGTGCCGGAAAGGTACTGTTTCAGGACTATGTCCAGCTGGGCGTTAAGGATGTCGAATATGGCGTACATGCGGCCGCCATCCACTTTCCATTTGCCGTCGGTATTGTCCTGGGTGATGGCGAAGGTGTTGCCGTAATCGTTGTAGAGCGTTCCGTCCTTGTATGTAAAATAGTCAGCGACGTTCTGTGCAGAAAAGGTGGACTCCGGAGGACGGCAAGATGCCACGGCAAGCATTCCGGCAATTATTGCAAGTATCTTTTTCATATGCTTCTGTTTTTCTTTGTTGGACGTGCAACAAGCTGTATGTCAATATCTTCTATGGTGTAACCCTTGAATTTTCGACGTTTGAGGTGGGCGTTCACAAGGGCGTCTAGGTTCTCGTCGACGAGGTCTCTCCAGACGTGGTTCTCCCTGTCGTAGAGATGAAGGTGGCGGGTGCTTATGACATCGAAGAACATCTTTCCCGCTGCGGACAGGCGCCGGCCGTAAATATGGCAGTCTGCCAGCTGAGAGAGTATGTTGTAGACCGATGACGTGGTAACATTGGACCCGCGCTGGGCAAGCTCTTCCTTCACCATCTCCGCCGATGCGTGCACCAGTTGGATCATGACTTCGTGCACGGCAAGCCTCTGGCGCGTGGCCTTGAGGTCGTGCCTTCGCAGCAGGGAGCGGAACTCCTCCATCGTGGGTATGGGGCGTACGGGTGCGGTTGCCATATTATCCCAGCAGTGATTTAGCGTTCTCTATGGCGGCAGGGGTTATGCTTGCCCCGGAAAGCATACGTGCGATTTCCATTACGCGCTCCTGGCTGTCCAGAAGGCGCATGGAGGTGACATCGGCCTTCCTGGATACCAGGAAATGGGCATGGCCCTTTGCCGCCACCTGGGGAAGGTGGGTAATGGCGATAACCTGCATCTTTGAGCCCATGGAGCAAACCAGGGAGCCCATTTTGTCTGCCGTGCTTCCGGATACTCCGGTGTCAATCTCGTCAAAGACCAGGGTGGGCATCTTGCGGAAGGTGGCCATGCAGGCCTTAAGGCTGAGCATTATCCTGGAGAGTTCACCTCCCGATGCGTTTCTGGCCACGTCCCCGGGCTCTTTCCCCGTAGATGAGAAGAGGAAATCTACCGCGTCTTCACCGGTGGGGCCGGCGGCGGAAGGGGACAGCGCCACGCGGAAAACCGCGTTGTCAAGGTCCAGCGCACGTAACTGCTTCTGTATGCTTGCGCCAAATGAAGCCGATGCCTTTTCCCTCAGTTCATGAAGCTTTCCGGCGCATTTCCGGTACTGCTCCTGAAGCTGTTCCAGATGAAGGACTGCCGATTCTTCCTCTTCTTCAAGGGAGTCCGTGTATGCTACTGCGACTTCAAGCTCTTCCCTCCGGGCTATGAGCTCTTCCTCCGTCTGAACTCCGTGCTTCTGCATCAGTGAATACAGCAGGGAAAGCCTGGCATCCACCTGCTCCAGTCTGGCGGGGGAAACGTCCAGGCGGGAAAGCTGGGCCTGGACATCGGCCTCTATGTCCTCTGTCTCCACGCGTACGGCCTCCAGCCTCCTGGCAAGGTCTTCCATGGGGCCGATGAACTTGCCGGCCTTTTCCAGAAGCCTCTGTACCTGCCTCAGCTGCATGGCGGGGGAGTATTCCTCGGAGGACAGGATTCCTCCGGCCTCCGACAGCGTTTCCATGAGTTCCTCGGCGTGGGCGAGCCTTTTCTGCTCTTCCTCAAGCTCCGGAAGTTCACCGCTCTGGAGGGCCGCTTCCTGAAGCTTCTGAAGCAGCGCCCGGTTGTAATCTTCTTCCTTCCTGGCGCGCTCCTTTGCCTCGCGGATGTCCCTGAGACGGCGGTCCGCTTCCTGAAGGGCGCTCCAGAGTCCGGCGCATTTTTCCCTTTCTGCCGATGCCGCGGCATAAAGGTCCAGGGCCTCCAGACGGAACATCCTGTCCTGAAGACGCAGCGTCTGGTGCTGGGAATGGATGTCCACAAGGAGCCCTGCCAGTTCCTGCAGGGTTGCCGCGGCGACGGGTTCGTCACAGAGGAAACTCCGTGAACGTCCGCTCTTTGACACCACCCGGCGGAGGACGATGCCGTCCGGCTCCTTGGGAAGGTCGTTTTCCCTGAGGAAGGCCTCCACCTGGGGAGTCACGCCGAATTCGGCCTCCACTACGCAGTTGTCTCCGGCCGGTCCTATCATCGAGGCATCTCCCTTTCCGCCCAGGACAAGCGTCAGGGCACCCAGGAGGATGGATTTTCCGGCGCCGGTCTCTCCGCTTATAATGCTCAGACCCTCTGGAAAGCTGGTTTCCAGAGAGCCGATGAGAATATAGTTGGAGACGCGAAGGCTGCGGAGCATGGCCTTATTCTCCCTTATTGATGTCGATGGGGTTTTCGCTCTGAGCCTTGCGGTAGAAGAGGTCTCCGTTCTCGAATTCCGAGATTGCAATGAGGTCCGGCTTGGGCTGGCGCTCGTAGTACTGGGAGATTTCTATCTGCTCCTTGTTTTCGAAGACTTCGTCCATGGTGTCGTGGTCGTTGCGGAACTCTTCAAGCTTCTTGGTGAGTTCTTTCTTCTCTGCCATGGATATCTGGTTTGCCCTCTTGTACAGGATTACCACTGATTCGTAGATGTTGCCGGTGGGTGCTGCGAGGTTCTTGATGTCGCGTGTAATGGTGTTTACGGGAACTTTTTTCTTGTTGTCCATTGTGTAAAAATTCTTGTTCTATATTAAGTACAAGGGTTTCTGCGGGGGAGTTTCAATTATTTTCCACATTTGTCCCGCCGCCTCTTCCAAGGATTCCCTGGACTTTACGGTACAGGCCGTCAAGCTCTGCCTTGTACTTTGACTCCGGGTACTCGCCCGCGAAGTTGAGGTAGTCGTCTATGAAGGTGAGATAACGCTCTTTCTGCTTTGCCGCGACGCTCAGCCTGGCGTAGTTGTAGGAGGACATGGCGGTGTAGTAGAGGATATCTTCACGATATATATTATCGGAATTAGCCTTGAGCACGTTCCTGAGCTTCACGCGGGATGCCTTGTAGTCTTCCATGATGTAATACTGGCGTCCGGCTTCGAAATCCTTGCGGTCAAGGCGCTCCTGAAGGTCGCTGAGCATGGCCTCGCAGGCGGGGAGATGGTTGTCTCCGGGATGCTCCCTCACATACTCGTTGATTGCTGCCATGCAGGCGCGGGTGGGTGTCTGATCCAGCTCCCAGCGGTATGTGGCGCGGTACAGGCAGTCCAGGCGGTAGAACTCCGCATCCCTTGCAAACGGGCTCATGGGATAGTTTTCCACGAAACGGGCAAAATTGGCCTCGGCGGTGATGTAATCCTTGAACCTGTAGTTGGAAAGGCCCCAGTAGTACTGAACCGTATCGTCCCTTGCAGTTCCGCTGGTGAGGATGGCCAGGGACTCGAACAGCTGGCCGGCTTTCTGGTACTTGCGGTTGTTGAAGTAGTTCATTGCGGCCTCATACTTGGCGTCCACGTCGTTTGAAGAGAGGAGGGCGTCGAACTGGGTCTGGCAGGCTGCAATACCCAGGACAGCAAGGGCTATGACGATGTATTTTTTCATAATCCGTTCTCTATGAGATAGTTCTCTGCATCTTTCGCGGCCATGCAACCGGAAGCGGCGGCAGTTATGGCCTGCTTGTATGCTTTGTCCGCAACGTCTCCTGCAGCAAATACACCGGGGACGCTGGTGCGGGACGACCAGCCGTCACGCTTGATGAAACCGGCTTCGTCGGTCTCTACCCACGGGGCAAAGAGTTCCGACCCCGGTGCATGGCCGATTCCCAGGAAGAAACCGTCCACGGCGATGTCGAACTCCTCTCCGTCCTTGCGGACAAGCCGGACGCCGGTGACGCCCATCACATCCCCGAGGACCTCCTTGGTGTTGCAGTTCCACAGGACTTCTATGTTTTCCTTGGACAGAACCCTTTCCTGCATGATCTTTGATGCGCGGAAGACGTCCCTGCGCACAATCATGTATACTTTTTTGGCAAGGCCGGAAAGATATAGGGCCTCTTCGCAGGCGGTGTCTCCGCCGCCCACAACGGCAACGGTGCGTCCGCGGTAGAAGAATCCGTCACATGTGGCGCATGCGCTTACTCCGGCGCCCATGTACTTCTTCTCGCTTTCCAGGCCAAGGTATTTGGCTGCGGCGCCGGTGGCAATGATAAGGGTATCGGCCTCTATCTGATGGGAGCCGTCTACGGTGATCCTGAAGGGTCTTACGCCAAGGTCTGCGGCTGTGGCGACGCCGGTGCGGATATCGGCGCCGAAACCGGCCGCCTGCTCACGCATGCCCTGCATGAGGGTGTTGGCGTCCACGCCGCCGGGAAAGCCCGGGAAATTTTCCACTATGGTTGTGGTTGTGAGCTGGCCGCCGGGCTGGAGGCCTTCGTACAGTACGGGGGAGAGGTTGGCCCTGGAGGCGTAAATTGCGGCAGTGTAGCCGGCAGGACCCCCGCCAAGGATGAGGCAGCGTACTTTTTCCATTATCTTATAAGCGTTGAAGTGTAATCTTTGTTGTAGACGATTCTCCTGACAGCCTTGTTCTGGTGGTCGCCGGAAGGGTCAGAGTCGAAGAGGAAATCCGTGTGAAGGCCTGTGCCCTTGTCTGTCTGGAGCATGGTCTTCCAGCCGTTTCCGTATTTTGCCACTTGGGTGACGAAGTACATGGCGGTGTCATATCCCTGGAATGCGAACTGCGAGGGCTCCGTGTGGAAAAGGCTCCTGTATGCCCTTACAAAGCGGTCCACTGCGGGTGAGGAGTAGTCCACGTAATATGAAGAGCAGATGTGGAGGGAGAGGTCGTGGTAGGCGCTGCCCTCTATGGTGTCGAAGGTGCGTGCCTTTGAAGGAGCGTACATCACAATGTCGAAGCCCTTTCCCAGCATTATGCCAAGGTTAAGGACGACGTCCGACGTGAAGGCCTCGCTCTCGGAAGCCACCACCACGCGGTTCACGCCGTCCTTTACCATTATTTCCTGAAGGGTGGCGGGGACGGTGCGGCCGTCCACTATTGCGTAGTTTACAATGTCGTAGGTGAGCTCGCAGCGTGCAAGGGCGCTTCGGATGGCCACGGCGGCAGTCACCGAGCCGGCGCCCTTCTCCGTCACCAGGATTACCTTGTCCGTCTCACGTGTGTCTTCCTTTACCCATAGGGCAAGGTCTTCGTACTGGCTGTCCACGGGAGTGGGAGCCTGGATGTAGTTGGCGTAGGTGGTTGCCAGGGATGCGGCTTTCTGGTCCAGGGGAGAAATGACCGTGACATTGCCTTCCACCCTCTGGAGTATGGCCTCAAGGTCCCTGGAGGCCACCGGGCCCAGGACGAAGTCGCTCTGGAGGAGGCTGGGGATGGGAGGGATGCCGGCCATGAGGTCGTATACCTCAAGGTTCACCCTGTGGTCTTCCTTCTCCATGTCTTTCATGGCCATGAGTACTCCGGAGTAGAAGTCCATGTTGAGCCCGCTCACGTTCCCGCTGGCATGAAGGGGAAGTACCAGGGACACGTTAACTACCTCCTTGGGGGCAAAGTCGGGCTCCGTGAAGGCAAGGGCCTGTTCATCCTCCTGCGGGGCTTCCGGGTCTTCGGAAGTCTGTTCAGGGACGATGGTCTCCGTCTGCACGGGGACATCATCGTCAGGCTCTTCCACTGGTACCGGCACTACTGCGGGAACCGGGATGCGCAGGACCTGACGTGTGGTCAGTTTCTTGGAACTGAGGTTATTGAGCTCCATTATTTCCTTTACCGTGACGTTGTAGCGGCGGGCAATCTCGTCAATGTCCTCGTACCACTTGACGGTGTGCTCCGTGTAGGCGGTGTTTCCGGCCACGCGGGGAGCGCTGACGCTGTCTGTGAAGGGGATGAGGATTATGGCGTTTTTCTGGAGTCCGGTCTCACGGAGGGAGGGATTGGCCTCGTAGATGTCTTCTACCTTCACGCCATATGCCTGGGCTATGCCAAAGAGGGTCTGGCGCTCCAGGACCACATGGGAGAGGTATATCTTGCCGTTGAGCTTAACCTTTTCCTTGGACACGGTGACAGGTGTGGGAACATATTCCTGAGCCAGCGCTGCCGTCCCGGCGAGGACCAGGACCGAGGAGAGAAGTATGCGAAGGAGTCTATTCATGGCACGTTATTTTTCTAAAGTCATGGCAAAGTCCGTAAGGGCCTTGCAGAAGGAGTCCCATCCAAGCCGCAGTTTTTCCCTGCCGATTGCCTCCCGGCAGTTTTTTCCTATTGCGGGGTCCGCGAAGTATCGTAGAATCTCCGCCTTTATGGCCGACGGCTCCGCCTGAGGTGCGACAATTCCCGTGCCACGCTCACCTATGGTACCCCTGAGACCGCCGACGTCAGTTACAACCATCGGGACGTCAAAGTGATAGGCGATGGAACTGATTCCGCTCTGGGTGGCGCTGCGGTAGGGGAGGACGGCAAGGTCTGCCGCGCTGAAATAGAGCTTGACCTCGGAGTCCCTGATATAGTCCGGGAATACGTGCACGCGGTCTTTTCCGGGAAGGGAGTCTATTATCTTCTGATACTTGTCAAAAGAGCCGTAAGGTTCTCCGGCAACCAGTATCTGGTATTCATCGGGAAGGTCCCTGAACGCCTCCAGGAGTATGTCAAGGCCCTTGTACTCGCGTATAAGGCCAAAGAACAGGAGTGTCTTTTTTGCAGGATCCAGGCCAAGCGTGCGGCAGGCCTCTTCCCTTGGAAGCTTTTCCCCGAAGTGGGAGTAAAGCGGGTGGGGACGAAGGATATGCGGGGCGTCCGGCCGGAGACTGAGAAGGTCGTCCTGGACGCTTCCAGACATTGAAACGAAGCCCGTACAGCCGTTAAGGAAGTACTTTGTGAGGGGCCTGTCAAACCAGTGGGCCTCGTGAGGGATGACGTTGTCCAGCACCACCACGCTCCTGCAGCCGCAGTGACGGGCCACGTAGCCCAGCGAGGGTGCGAACCAGCTCATCCAGTACTTCATTACCAGGAGGTCCGGCTTCCAGCGGCGTATGGCCCTGGCGGTCTTAATCCAGGAGAACGGATTTATGGTGTCCAGCACGGCATCGGCCTCCACTGGCATGGCTTCGTCTTCCGGGGTAACGTACTGTGTCTTGCCAGGGAAGAGTATGGAAGGGTACTGCCTTGAGAAGGAGAAGGCCTTTACAACATGACATTTTCCCAGTTCAGAAAGCATTGCTGCATTGAACTGGGAAATGCCGCCCCTGAGGGGGTAAAAACTGGACAAGAGGGCTATCCGCATCCTGTCCGGAAATTATTTGGATGACTCCTTGGTCTTGATGTAAGCGGCGTTGAGGCCGGCAAGGAGGTCCTGGGTGATGTCCAGCCTGGGATCTGCAGTGACCACGGGAGTAGAAAGGATGCTTCCGGCTGTGGCAAGGATCATTGCGTAGCCTTTTTCTGCGTTATACTCGTTCACGAACTCCTGGATGGCGTTTGCAATCTGGTTCATGGTAACCTGCTGCTCTTCTGCCATTTCCTGCTGCTTGCGGACCACATACTGCTGGTATTCCTGCTGCTGTTGCTGCAGTTTCTGGTACTGGACCTGTGCTACAGACTGGGTGAGGAGGCCCTTGTCCACCTTGTTCTGGAAGTCTGCTGCGTCTTTTTCAAGCTTCTTCCCGCGGCGGTCAATCTCTGCCTGGATGCCGGAGGTCTTGGTCTCGAAGACGGAAGTGAGGTCGTTGGCCATGTCGTAGCCCTGCATTACGGCATCCATGTTGAAGAACACAATGCTGCCGGCTACTGCGGTGCTGTCTGCGGTTGCAGTTGCGGCTGCGCTGCCGCCCTGATTCTGGTTGCAGGAAATGAGGAGGGCAGCGGCTGCTGCGATTCCTGCGATAAGGAGAGTCTTTTTCATTAATATAAACTGTTAATACTTATTTCGCTAAAAGTCTGCAAATATAGCTATTTTTTGCGGATTTCCGTAAGATAGGCCTGAATAGTTTTCTCAAGCCCCATGTACAGGGCGTCCGAAATGAGGGCGTGGCCAATAGAGACCTCGTCCGTCCAGGGAATTGTTTGCACAAAAAATGCCAGATTCTCAAGGCTGAGATCGTGTCCGGCGTTGAGGCCAAGGCCGGCCTCGCGGGCGGCTTTGGCGGCCTCCAGATAGCGGGCGATTGCCTTTTCCGGCCCGTTGGGATACTGTTCTGCATAATCTGCCGTATAAAGCTCCACGCGGTCTGCCCCGCAGGCGGCCGCTCCACGGACCATGGCGGGATCCGGATCTACGAATATGCTTACGCGTATTCCTTTGGATTTGAATGTGTTGCAGAGGCTGGTCAGAAGCTCTCGGTTTGTAATTGTATCCCATCCGGCATTGGAGGTGATGGCGTTGTGGCCGTCCGGAACCAGGGTTACCTGGTTGGGGACCACTTCCAGCACCAGATCCACAAAACTCTGAACGGTGGGGTTGCCCTCGATGTTGAATTCCGTAGTGATCAGAGGCTTTATGGCCCGCACATCGGCATATCTTATGTGTCTCTCGTCAGGCCTGGGATGAACTGTGATTCCTTCTGCGCCAAACTCCTGGCACTTTACGGCAGCCAGTTCCACGTCCGGCACATTTCCCCCGCGCGCATTGCGGATTGTTGCAATTTTGTTGATATTTACGCTTAATCTTGTCATGATTCTTACCTTAATTTTACAAAAATAAGGAAAATTATGGGAAAAGTGTTAATTTTGAAGTCTGAAATGAAATGAAGCAATGCGAATAGGATACTTTATTCTGAACGAAGACCTGAGGCAGGACCCCAGGATGGTGTCGTTCCTGAAAGACCTTGAGGACGCAACCTTCGAGGTTTATGAGATTAGGACCAAGAGCGACGTGGTCCCTGAAACGGACCTGGTGCTCTCCATGGGCGGCGACGGAACTTTCCTCACCACGGCCCACGTGGTGGCGGACATCGGCCTGCCCATACTGGGCGTCAACTTCGGCCGCATAGGCTTCCTGTGCGAGAACCGTCCGGAGGATGTCCGCAAGGCCCTGACGGAGGGTAACTTCTCCATAGAGTACAGGACCGTCCTCAACGCCACCCTCAAGGGACCGGACGCCAGACGCTCAATCGGCATGCTCCCTTATTCGGTGAACGAGGTCTCCCTGCACCGCAGCGGGTCGTCGGTCCTGGGCATACACGTGAGCATAGACGGGGAACCCCTTCCCACCTACTGGGCCGATGGCCTCCTTGTTGCAACATCGTCAGGTTCAACCGCTTATTCCCTTTCCGTGGGCGGTCCCATATGTATGCCGGACACCAAGGTCCTTATCCTTGCCCCTATATCCCCGCACAACCTTAACGTGAGGCCTATCGTCCTTCCGGAAACCTCCAAGGTGGACATCTCCTTCGAGTCCCGGGACGGACGTGCGACGATGTCTACGGACAACCGTACCGTAGAAATCCGTCCGGACTGGACAATTCACGTGGAGATGGCACAATTTTCGCTCAAAAGGGTGCGGATCTCAGAATCCGGCTTTGTGAAGGCACTCACCTCACGCCTGTTCTGGGGAGAAGACATGAGAAACAATGGAAAATAACAGCATTCCCGTCCACGTATCCATAATTATGGACGGAAACGGCCGTTGGGCAAAAGCCCGCGGTAAAGAAAGGGTATTCGGGCACTTCGAGGGCGTGAAGAGCGTCCGCGCCTGCACTGAGGCAGCCGTAGAAGACGGCGTGAAGTATCTCTCCCTGTACGCTTTCTCTGAGGAAAACTGGAATCGTCCCGCAGAGGAGGTGTCCACCCTCATGAAACTGATGATGAAATCTATCCGTGAGGAGGTCTCCACCCTCATGGACAACGGCGTGAGGTTCGTGGTACTTGGCAATCGCGAGCGCCTTGGGGAAGAACTCTGCAAGGCTATCGACGACCTCATGGAAATGACTGCCGGAAATACCCGCATGACCCTTATCATATTCCTGTCCTACAGCGGAAAGTGGGATATCATGCAGGCCATGAAAAAGGCTGCCGCAGAGCTTTCCCCGGAGGAATTCCAGAAGCTTTCCATGGAGGGCTTCGACAAATACCTTGTCACAGCCGGAATCCCGGACCCCGACCTCCTTATCCGTACTTCCGGGGAAGAGAGGATATCCAACTATCTTCTCTGGCAGTGCGCATATACGGAATTCGTATTCTCCGATGTCCTGTGGCCGGATTTCAGGAAGCCGGAATTCCGCGCTGCCCTGGCCGAATACGCCCGCCGGGACCGCCGATATGGCAAAGTCAAATAAAATGGTTAAATTTGCAGGATAATTTTTTAGAATGAAAATAGGAAGGATAATCTGCGCGGCTTTTCTGGCACTCGTCCCATTCGGGGCGATAGCCCAGAGTACCGTAGAGGTAGATTACCAGCACCCACGCAAATACATCGTGGGAGGCGTCGGCGTTGAGGGGAACCAGTATTTCTCGGAGAACCAGATCCTGCAGCTGTCCGGCCTTCGTCAGGGCATGAGCGTAACGGTTCCCGGAGAGGACATCACGGGAATAGTAGAGCGTCTGGTTGCCCAGCGCTACTTCGAGGATATTGCAGTTGTTATAGAAAATGAGAGCGCTACCCGTGACACCGCCTGGTTCAAGATAGTCATCAAGGAGCGCCCCAGGGTTTCCCGCTGGACATATTCCGGAGTCAAATCCGGAGAGAAGAAAGACCTTCAGGAACGCCTGAATCTCCGTCCCGGCCGTGAGTTCTCCGACTATGTCAAGTCCACTTCAGTAGATATTATCAAGAGGTATTACAAGGAGAAGGGTTATCTTAAGGTCGATGTGGACGTCGACGTCAAGAAAGACACCATAATCCGCAGCGCCATCCGTGTAAACTTCGACGTAAAGCGCGGGGAAAAGGTAAGGATCAAGGACATCAACTTCCAGGGCAACGGGGAGATAAAGCCTTACAAGCTTGCCAAGAACATGAAGGAGACCCACTCCAACAAGTGGTACAACTTCTTCAAGAGCAAGAAGTTCAAGGCAGAGGAGTACAAGACGGACAGAAAGACCGTCCTGGAGGCCTTCAACGAGGCCGGTTACCGAGACGCCCGCCTGGTAAGGGATTCCATATATTATGTGGACGACAAGCATCTGGACATCGACATGGTCTTTGACCAGGGCCGCAAATACTACTTCAGGGACATCACCTGGACCGGCAACTCCGTGTATCCGTCGGAAGTCCTGAACAACATCCTCCAGATACAGAAGGGCGATGTCTACGATATCGTCACCCTTGAAAAACGCCTCCACGGCGGCGGAAAGCAGACCGATTACGATATCTCCAAGCTCTACAAGGACAACGGTTTCCTGTTCTTCAGCGTAACCCCCGTCGAAGTCAATATCCAGAACGATTCCGTAGACGTCGAGCTCCGTATCTCCGAGGGCAAGCCCGCCATTCTCAACGACGTTATCATCAACGGCAACGACCTCACCAACGAAAGGGTAGTCCGCCGTCAGGTCATGACCCGTCCGGGATATCTTTTCAGCCAGACGGATTTCGAGCGTTCAATCCGTGAGATTGCCTCCATGGGGCAGTTCGACCAGGAAGCGATAATGCAGTACGGGACGGGTTACAACCTTATTCCCAACCAGCTGAACAATACTGTAGATGTCATATATAACGTGACTGAAAAGCCTTCTTCCCAGCTGGAGCTTTCCGGTGGCTGGGGCGGCCGTACCTTTGTGATGACGGCAGGTGTGAGCTTCAACAACTTCTCTACCCGCCGCATGTTCGAGAAGGGTGCCTGGAGGCCTGTCCCTCTTGGCGACGCCCAGAACCTGGCAGTGCGTTTCCAGACCAACGGACGTTACTACACAACCTTCAGCGCCAGTTTCTCCGAGCCCTGGCTCTTTGGCAAGAAGCCCACGTCCCTGAGCATCTCCGGATACTATTCCAAGATGACGGATGCGTATTATTATACAGGTGGTTATTACGGCTACAACAACAGCTACCTGACAGACCTGTTCAACAGTACAAAATCCTTCGAGGTATACGGTTTCAGCGCGGGCCTTGGTACCCGCCTCAAGTGGCCGGACAACTACTTTGTGTTCTATAACAACCTGAGCTGGCAGACCTACCGCCTTCACGACTGGGACAATTCTTATTTTGCCTTCAACAACGGTACGTCCCATAACATAAGCTACAGCGCATCCCTGTCCAGGAACTCGACTGACCAGCAAATCTATCCCCGCCAGGGTTCGGATTTCTCCGCATCGCTGCAGATAACGCCTCCGTTCTCCCTTTTCAGGAAGTTCACGTATGATGCCGACGGCAACAAGGTTCCCGTTAACAGCTACAAGGACGTCAATTACGACACATGGACCAGCTCCCAACGCTACAAGTGGATAGAATACCACAAGTGGAAGTTCAGCGGCGCCACCTATACTAAACTCATAGGTGACCTGGTTCTCATGACCAAGGCACAGTTCGGCTTCCTTGGCTACTACAACCGCAACTGGGGCTATTCCCCGTTCGAGAACTTCCAGGTGGGCGGCGACGGCATGACCGGTTACATGACCTACGGCGCAGAGATCATCTCCCTGCGAGGATACACTGACTACTCCCTTACTCCACGTAAGATCACCCCTTACAGCCAGCAGGGAGAGAGTTTTGCCGGCAACCTGTTTGACAAGTTCACCGTAGAGCTCCGTTACCCCGTAATCCTCCAGCCGCAGTCTACGATCTTTGTGCTCGCATTCCTCGAGGGCGGCAACTGCTGGTCCGATTTCCGCGAGTTCAACCCCTTCCAGATCAAGCGTTCGGCAGGTGTGGGCGTGAGGGTATTCCTGCCCATGATCGGCCTTCTGGGCATAGACTGGGGTTATGGATTTGACGATACCTCAACAGGCGGAAGCCAGTTCCACTTTGTTATCGGACAGCAGTTCTAGCTTGCTGGCATAATGTTTGAGAATATGGTTACGGCCTAAGAATGAATAATAATTAAAACTGAAGATATGAAAAAGATTTTTGTCATCGCAATTGCCTCTTTAATGGCACTTTCCGCAAGCGCACAGAAGATTGGACGCGTGAACTTCAACGAGCTGGTGATGCTCATGCCTGAAATGGACGCCGCCCGTGAAACAATTGCAGCCTCCCAGAAGGAAGCAGAAGAAACCTACGCCGCAATGGTTGAGGAGTATCAGGGCAAGGTTAACCAGTACCAGCAGAAGAATGCCAGCTGGACTGCCGCAATCAAGGAGTCCAAGGAGAAAGAGCTCTACGACATCCAGACCCGCATCCAGGAATTTCAGCAGAACATCTCCCAGGAGCTTCAGCAGCAGCAGTCACAGCTCATGGCTCCCATCAATGAGAAGGCAAGCAACGCCGTCAAGGATATTGCCAAGGCAAAGGGAATAGATGTCCTTCTGGACGCCTCACAGGCAATCTATTTCTCCGATGCAGTTGTAGACCTCACCGCAGATGCCCGCAAGGCTCTTGGTATTGCAGAAGGCCGCACGCTGGAATCTCTCCAGGCAGAGCTTGCAGCACAGGCACAGGCCGCACAGCAGCAGTAACGGTTTACTGATATAAAAATGTAAAAGGTTCGGTTTTTTACGCCGAACCTTTTACGTTATATATCCTGTAGTACGTTTTTGTGTAAATGGTTCGGCACATAAAACCGAACCTTTCACACTAGAAGTTGAATTTAGTCATCCAGAGGATGCGGTGGTTGCCAATCCAGTGGCAGTCTGCATCGTCATAGAGGCCGCGGGCATTGCGGGCAATGCCGCTGTTTCCGAACTGGGCGACGGTGTAGTCGTACTCAAGGCCAATCTGGAACTTGCCCATGTTCCAAAGGAGGGTGGGCGTAAAGCGCACTGCCTGCTGAATGTTGGTTGCGGCTGCAGTGTTGATCCAGAGATTGCCTCCGTCGGCGACGGACTTGTTCAGGACAGTTGCGCCAAGGATGTCTTCCGTTGTGCCAAGCTGCTTCATGTAACCAATCATTCCAAGAACCTGGAATTTCTTTCCGTACTGTGCGGAAACGTACGCCGTGAGGTCCTGCATCGGGGTGTAGGTGTACTCGTGGGCGGCGGCGTCAAATGCGGCCAGGCCATAGCCTGAGAGGATGTTCATGTGCTCTCCGCTCTGTGCATAGGCCACCTTGGCCTTGACCTGGAACAGGTCCTTGGTGTACTGGCAGTAGTAGAAGGCGGAAAGGGCATCAAGAAGGCCGCTGGCCCTGTACTTGTCCGGAGTGGTCCTGACGGGCTTTGTCATGATGTTGGTGAATCCCAGTTTGCTCACAAATGCGCCATAATTGGTGGTGATGCCAAAGTACTCTTCAGGCATGCCGTACTTGTATGGGGCAACGCTCTTTGCTCCGGCCTCTGCATCCATGGGAAGATACTGGCTCAGGTACAGCAGGCCGCCGGTGAGAGTGAGGTGGCCGTGGGTCCAGTGAACCATGACCTGGGGGCTGCGGTTGAAGGGCCCGAAGGGTGCTCCGCTCTCAAGGCAGATGCCGTGGGGAAGGTCCGCTCCCATGGGGTGCCATGTCTGGCCGAAGGTCATGACCAGTCTGTCCCCGTTATTCATGTTGTTTGTGAGGCTAAGGTATGCCTGGCGCAGGCGGAACTGGGCTATGGTGCTGGCGCTGCCCGTGCCGTTGAGGCTGTAGAAATCGGCCTCCACCTTGCCGGAGATGCCCATGCCCTGGTACTCGTAGCCGGAGAAGTCAAGACCCAGACGGGTGGTGAGGGAGATGAACTTCCAGTTGAGGCCTGAGTTGAGGTCAGTGGTGCCGTCTGCGCCAAGGAGCTGGTCCTTTGGCATATAGTAATAGAGGTCGTGAGTGCCGCCGTTTACCTCACGGGTATCTATGGCTGCGTAGTTGCGAAGGAAGCCGTAGAGCTTGAACTTTGCAGGCGTTTCCTGTGCCATGGATGATACTCCGGCAAGGAGAGCGATTGCTATAAGAACTGTCTTTTTCATATTATGCAAATGGATAAATCTTTGTGAGCCAGAAGTAAGCAAGGACAAAGCCGATGAAGCCTATCACTATGCCCACTTTGGTCATGTCCTTGGTTTCCACCATTCCGGTAGCGGATGCAATTGCATTGGGAGGAGTGGAAATAGGGAACAGCATGGCTATGGATGCGCACACCGCGATGAAGATTATCATGGCCGATGTTCCGCCCATGGCAAGGAACTGTGCGTTGTTTGCCGCCTCGGGGTCTGCCATGCCGTTTGCAACCACTATAAGGATAGGTATAAGAAGTGCAGCGGTGGCTGAGTTGGATATGAAGTTACTTAGGAAGTAGCATACCAGGCCTGCGATGACAAGAACCATCACTACGGACATGTCTCCGAACGGAATTGCCTGGATGAGCACCTTTGCAAGACCGGTGTCCTGCATGAGGTAGCCAAGGCAGAAGCCACCCGCTACCAGCCACAGCACGTTCCAGTTTATTTCCTTGATCTCTTCCTTCCCGAACAGACCGGTTGCCGTGAATACTCCAAGCGGAATCCATGCCACGATGTTGGAGTTGATTCCGGTAAGCTTTTCCGTTGCCCACAGCAGGATAGTGCCGATGAAAGTAATCCAGACCACGTACAGTCTCCAGTCCTTCTTCTTGTTGCTCTCGGGGATCTCCAGGACCAGTTTCTTGGTCTTGAAGGGGAAGAACACGCGCAGCAGCACCCACGCTATTACAATCATGATAATGACGTAAGGAATCATGTGTGCGCACCACTCGCCGAAGCTGACATCTATTCCGGCCTGCTCCAGCGCTCCCTTTGCGGTGGCGTTGGGCGGAGTGCCGATGGGGGTGCCGATACCTCCGAGGTTTGCCGCCACGGGGATGGACAGCGCCAGGCCTACCTTGCCCTTGTCATCGGCAGGGAGCTTTGACAGCACCGGGGTCAGGAGGGCCAGCATCATGGCGGCCGTAGCGGTATTGCTCATGAACATGGAGAAGATGGAAATCATGATGAGGAAGCCCAGGAGCACTATCTCCGGTTTTGTGCCGAAGAGTTTGAGGAGTGCCCTTGCCAGGGTTACGTCAAGGCCGTAGCGCTCTGCCATGATTGCCAGGACAAAGCCGCCAAGGAACAGCATCACCACGGGGTCTGCCATGGAGCTCATGATGCGGCCGTAGGGGACCAGGGTACCGTACTGAGGGTCGCAGAAAAAGCCTATTCCCTTGTTTGAGACCGTGAGGAGGGCAATCACTATTACCAGCAGCGAGGTGCTCCAGTTGGGGATTATCTCAAAGATCCACATCAGTGCAGCAAACACGAACAGGGCTATTACCCTCTGCTGCACAACCGTAAGGGCCTCTATCCCGAAGAAGCTCACGGGAACGGCCCACAGGAAAACAGTGATGGCAAGTACCAGCGGCAGCCATACACAATACTTCATGCTAAAATGCTTTTCAGCCATATCTGTAGTTATTTTATCTTTCGTACTTGAACCTGATGTCTACGGGGATCCTCTCCTTTTCAAGAAGGACGATGTCGGTCTTGAGGGAGGCGCTTACAACGCAGTAGTAGGAGGTCAGTGCCTTTGCTGCGTCGGCGTCTCCGGTGGCCTGAATCTTCAGGATTTTCTCTCCCAGGGAGGCAATTGCGGCCTCCGTCTTGCCGTAGTCTACCGCATACCTTCCGGACTCCTTGAGGCCGATGGCGCCCTGTTCCAGCAGGTAGTTGTAGATGAGGAGGTTGGCCCTGCCTGTGGCATCGGCGTCGCCAAAGCGGCAGGAGCGTATGATGTTGGCGATGAAGGTGGCCAGGACGTCTTCTTTCTGAATGAGGGCGTCAATGCGGTGTGCCGATACTTCAGCAGCGCAAAGATATGCGCCCAGGACGTTTGACTTGGCCTTTTCCAGAGTGAGGGCTTCGGCGCCGAGGGCATCGGCGACCGTTCCCTTGCCGCTCACGGTTTCCTTCACGCCCAGGCCCTTTGCGACCTCGCGGAAAACGATGTTCCACCAGAAGGCGCTGGCGTCAAGGTGGGCGGCATCGTCACCTTCGAAAAGGAGCATGCCGGCCGGGAAGACCGTGCGGTTGAACTTCTCGCGGATAATGTTGTCGAAAAGGATGGTGCGGGTGCCGATCTCTTCCTGCAGGCGGGCGTCGTACGGGAAGTTGATGGCGATGACCTTGAAGCCGGCGTTGGTATAACCGCCGTAGTAGATTGCGTCGCAGGAGAAGATGTTGGACGATGCCACCGGGACGAAGCTGAGGTATTCAGGATTGCCGGGGAGCATTTTCTGATACTCCTGGATGCGCTCTGCCACTGCGGCCAGCTTCTGCGTGCGTTCCAGGTTCTTCAGGAGGACATAAGCGCCGTAGGAGGCCTTCTTGCCGTAGAGGTTGTCGTCCACGGTCTCGTTGGGACCTATCACAAGGTCCATCTTGCTGTCCGTCATCTCCAGCCAGGCCTTTTCCGCCTCGTAGTAGTTGTCCGTTCGAAGGCCTTCTGCCATCTTGAGGAGGTAGTTGCGGACGCTTTCCTTGATGGTGATGTCTGCGGCGGCGGTGAGGAAATTTGACATCTTCTCCACATGCTGGGAGTAGGCGTCATGGAACCAGACCACCTTGAGGGAGCCGTCACCGTCCCTTTTGATAAGGGTGTAGGGGCTGTCCTTGGCAGGGTCCCGGAGGGCGTCGAATTCCTCAGGGGTCATGTCCTCGGGGTAGAACTGTGCGCCGGCGGGCCTCTCGCCGTAACCTTCAAGGAAAGGTTTTCCGTCTATGCGGTCCCAGGGGCCGTAATTAATCATGGCGTAAAGCTTCTCAAACGGGTCCTTGAGCGCCTCCATGGCACTTTTGTCCCCGAAGCTCTGCTGCCAGTAAATGGCATCGGCCTCGTCCGCCGCAAAGCGGTACAGGTTAAGGACCTCCTTTCCGTTGTCCGTTATTCCCGACAGGTCCGGAGCGGGAATGGTGACCTCTGCATAGTTTGCTGTGAGCCTTTCCGCCTTTGAATGCTTCCTCTCACATGAGGCGAGGAGAAATGCCGGAAGGAGCAGCGCAATCAGGTATTTTTTCATTATTGTGACTTACTTGTGTTAAATCCTACAAATTTAGCAATAATCCACGGAATAACCATGAAAGGCCATTTTTTATTTTTCCTTCAATAATTGTTGGGAATTACCGTTTTATTCTTTAAATTTGTAACGGAATTAACGATTATTCCTTTTTTATTATAACCACTAAAACAAATTACTGATTTCCATCATGAAAACAACTGACATCATGGCACGCCTTCAGGCCAAGTATCCCACGGAGAAAGAATACCTGCAGGCTGTTCAGGAAGTACTGGAGTCCATTGAAGAGGTCTACAACCAGCACCCTGAATTCGAGAAGGCAAAGATAGTGGAACGCCTCGTAGAGCCGGACCGCATCTTCTCCTTCCGCGTCACCTGGATTGACGACAAGGGCGAGGTCCAGACCAACACCGGTTACCGCATCCAGTTCAACAGCGCAATCGGCCCCTACAAGGGCGGTCTCCGCTTCCACAAGGCCGTGACTCCTTCAATGCTCAAGTTCCTGGGCTTTGAACAGACCTTCAAGAACGCTCTTACCACCCTTCCCATGGGCGGCGCAAAGGGCGGTTCAGATTTTGACCCCGTGGGCAAGTCCAATGATGAGATCATGCGTTTCTGCCAGGCCTTCATGCTTGAGCTCTGGAACTGCATCGGCCCCGACCAGGATATCCCCGCAGGCGACGTAGGTGTGGGCGGTCGTGAGATCGGTTACATGTACGGAATGTACAAGAAGCTGGCCCGCCAGTACAACACCGGCGTTCTCACCGGCAAGGGCGGCACCTGGGGCGGCAGCATCCTTCGTCCCGAGGCCACCGGTTTCGGCGCTCTCTATTTCACCCAGCACCTCCTGGAGAAGGCCGGCAAGGACATCAAGGGCAAGAAGGTGGCACTGAGCGGTTTCGGTAACGTTGCCTGGGGTGCAGCCCAGAAGGCCACCGAGCTGGGCGCCAAGGTTGTTGCAATCTCCGGCCCCGACGGCGTCTGCGAGATCCCCGGCGGCATTACCAAGGAAATGATAGACTACATGCTTGTGATGCGTGCCTCCAACCGCAACAAGGTAGAGGACATGGCCACCAAGTTCCCCGGTGCAACCAAGTTCACCGCCGGCAAGAAGGCCTGGAGCATCCCTTGCGACATCGCCCTCCCTTGCGCTTTCCAGAACGAGCTCTCTGAAGACGATGCAAAGCAGCTGAAGGCAAACGGCTGCTGGTGCTGCTGCGAAGTCTCCAACATGGGCTGCCAGCCCGGAGCAATCCACTTCTTCCAGCACAATGGCGTCCTCTTCGCTCCCGGCAAGGCCGTGAACGCAGGCGGCGTGGCTACCAGCGGTCTTGAAATGACCCAGAACGCAGAGCACATCTCCTGGGACGCCAAGGAAGTAGACGACAAGCTCCACTTCATCATGAAGAGCATCCACGAGCAGTGCGTCAAGTACGGCACCCAGCCGGACGGCAGCGTAGACTACGTGAAGGGCGCAAACATCGCCGGCTTCATGAAGGTTGCAACTGCAATGCTTGAGCAGGGAACTATTTAAAGGCTTTTACGATTTTTGTCACCAGAGGGTGGCGGACGATATCCTGTTCCGTGAACCAGATGGTGGCAATGCCTTTGATGTTTTCCAAGAGTTTGATTCCGGTCAGAAGGCCGGAATCTTCTTTTCTGGGCAGGTCTATCTGCGTGGCATCGCCGGTGACGATGAATTTGGCACTGGTGCCCATGCGGGTGAGGAACATCTTGAGCTGGCCAAGATTGGTGTTCTGGGCCTCGTCCAGTATGACGCAGGCTTTGTCCAGGGTGCGGCCTCTCATGTAGGCGAGAGGAGCTATCTGGATGGTGCCGTCGGCCATGAATTCCTGCAGTTTCTTTGAAGGAATCATGTCTGACAGGGCGTCGTAGAGGGGCTGGAGATAGGGATCCAGCTTTTCTTTCAGATCACCGGGCAGGAAACCAAGGCGCTCTCCCGCTTCCACGGCGGGGCGGGTGAGTATGATGCGCTTGATTTCGCGGTTCTTGAGAGCGCGGACCGCAAGTGCGATTGCAGTGTATGTCTTGCCCGTTCCG
The DNA here is from genome assembly GCA_017428945.1 of Bacteroidales bacterium. Classification (GTDB taxonomy): domain Bacteria; phylum Bacteroidota; class Bacteroidia; order Bacteroidales; family UBA932; genus Cryptobacteroides. The sequence continues at coordinate 59,459 of JAFRPW010000021.1, forward strand.
GCGGGGCCCACGGCAAAGACAAGGTCGTTCTCAAAATAGGCTTTGACAAGTTCCTGCTGTGTCTTGTTGCGGGCGCGGATGGCCTTTCCGTCCGTGCCGTAGACAATTACGCCGTCTCCGGCAAGACGGAATTTGTCTTCCGAGCCTCCGGAAAAGATGTCCTCCACGTCATAGGCGGTGAGGTTCATTTTGCGGTGTCTCAGGGCAACGAGCTCCGCAAAGCGGATGTTGAATTCCGCGATGTCGCTTTCGCGGCCGTCCAGGATGAGCTCGTCTCCGCGGGCGGTTACTTTGAGGTGGGGAAAATAGGAGCAGAACTCCATGAGGATTTTGTTTCCCACGCCATATATTTCGATGGGAGTTATGCCTTCCAGTTTTATGGTTTTCTTCATATGCGCAAAGATACTTCATTTTTCGTGAAAAATGATTAATTTTGCAATTTAAGGAGGATTGGACCATGAAAAAGTCAGTACTTGTTGCTCTGGCCGTAAGTGCCATCATATTATCCGGATGCGATTTTCTCAGGACAATCGCAGGCCGCCCCACGGCAAAGAAGGTGGAAGCAGTCCGCCTGGAACGCATAAGGCAGGAGGAGGCCCGCCACCAGGCGCGCCTGGATTCCATGAAGCGCATCCAGCAGCATCTGGCAGACTCCCTTGCCCTGGAGCAGTACCTTCTGGATTCCCTGACCCAGTCCAAGGGCACCGTCATGACTCCCGCGAACCTGGGAGGAATAGGTGTAGCCAACCTGGAGTACAACTACTATATCGTGGTTGGTGCCTTCAGGGACCCTGCAAATGCCAAGCGCAAGAAAACCCAGTGCGACAACGCCGGCTATCCCGCCCTCATCATAGCCTTCCGCAACGGACTCAACGCCGTGGCGCTATGCCCCTCCAACAGCATAGCAGAAACCATAAAGAATCTCAAAGCCGTGAAGGGCCAGAGTTTCTGCCCCCAGGACGGCTGGATCCTTGTTAACCAATGAGAAAGTTTGCAGCGGCCATAGCGGCGGCGCTCCTTGCCGCCTTTTCTGCGGGCGCACAGTTCGCAAATCCCCTCCTTGCCCTTGAAGACTCTGAAACCGTCCATAGCCTGAAGGAGCACGTTTCCATGCTCTCGTCGGCCCAGATGGAAGGGCGCGCTCCGGGTAGCGAAGGGGAGAGAATGGCTGCCGATTACCTTGAGCAGAAGCTCCGCGAGTACGGCATTGACGTTCTCCCGGCCCAGACCTTCGGGATACTGGAAGGGGCGGACACCCTTACTTCCAGAAATGTGCTGGGCTTCCTTCAGGGTTGGGACAAGTCGCTGAATGACAGATATATAGTGATAGGTGCCCGCATGGACAACCTGGGCACGGACACCTACATGCTGGACGGCGAGCCCGCCCGGCGGATATATTACGGCGCAAACGGCAATGCATCCGGTATGGCCATGCTGCTGGAACTTGCGGCAAAGCTCTCCTATTCGAGGAACCTCCTTCGCAGGAGCGTCCTTCTGGTGGGATTCGGGTCTTCCACAAAGACGCTGGCCGGGTCCTGGTATTTCCTTGACAGGGCTTTCAGCGACGTCGGCAATATAGACGCCATGATTAATCTGGACATGGTGGGGACAGGGGAGAACGGCTTTTACGCATACACATCGTCCAACGAAGACCTCAGCTCCATCGTCAAGACCCTTCAGGGCGAACTGCTTCCAGTCCAGGCCCAGCTTACGGGCATAGAGCCCTACTCCGGAGACCATCGTGCCTTCTATGCCAAGGAGATTCCTTCGGTGCTGTTCACCACAGGCAGGTACCCGGAGCATGACACCGGGCGCGACAGCTGGGACATCCTGGACTACGATGCCATGGAAAGGGAACTGGAATACATCTACAGTTATACCCAGCGCCTCTGCAACGGCCCAAGGCCGCTCTTCCGCAACGCATCCGTCAAGGAAGATGTCCCGGTTGGCGTGTATGCCTTCGGCGACGTGGACTTCAAGCCCATGTTCCTCAATTCCCCGGATCCCGCAACCTTCATGGAAAAATGGGTGTACCAGTATCTGAAGTACCCCAAATATGCAGCTGACAACGGCATCCAGGGCAGGGTCCTGGTGAGTTTCGTGATAGACGAGAAGGGCAACGTGACGGAAGTCAAGGTTATCCGCGGCATACATACATCCCTGGACGATGAAGCCGTCCGCGTTGTGAGCGCCAGCCCCCGCTGGAGGCCCGGACGCATGGCCGGGAAGAAGGTCAAGGTCCTGATGACCGCCGCGGTGGATTTCAGGTTGGAAAAGACAAAAGGAAAGTTTGGAATAAACGGTAAAGCATTATAATGGACTACAATTTCGCAGAGATCGAGAAGAAGTGGCAGGAGTACTGGGCCAAGAACAAGACCTACAAGGCAGAAAACAGCTCAGACAAGCCCAAGTATTACGTCCTTGACATGTTCCCTTACCCCTCCGGTGCGGGACTTCATGTTGGGCATCCGCTGGGATACATTGCCAGCGACATTTTTGCACGCTACAAGAGGCTCAAGGGCTTCAACGTGCTCCATCCCATGGGGTACGATGCCTTTGGCCTTCCGGCTGAGCAGTACGCCATCCAGACCGGCCAGCATCCGGAAAAGACCACCCACGACAACGTGGCCCGCTACCGCAGCCAGCTGGACCGCATAGGCTTCTCCTTCGACTGGGACCGCGAATTCCGCACATGCGACCCTGACTACTACCACTGGACCCAGTGGGCATTCCTCAAGATGTTCGGCTCCTGGTACAACAAAGACCTGGAGAAGGCCCGTCCCATAGAGGAACTTACCGCCGCCTTCGAAAAGGGCGGAAGCACGGCGGTCAATGCCGCATGCAGCGACGGCCCGGCTTTCTCTGCAGAGCAGTGGAAGGCATTCTCCGAAAAGGAAAAGGCCGATGTCCTGATGCGCTACCGCATTGCATATCAGGGAGAAAGCACCGTCAACTGGTGTCCTGCCCTTGGAACCGTGCTTGCCAACGACGAGGTCAAGGACGGCTACTCCGAGCGTGGCGGCCACCCCGTATTCCAGAAGAAGATGACCCAGTGGCAGCTTCGCGTAAGCGCCTATGCCGGACGCCTCCTTGACGGCCTTGACTCACTGGACTGGACAGATTCCCTGAAGGAGATGCAGCGCAACTGGATTGGAAAGAGCCAGGGCGCGGAGATGGTATTCAAGGTGGAATGCGACGGCCGCTCCTACGACATGACCATCTTTACAACCCGTGCAGATACCGTTTACGGCGTCACCTTCATGGTCCTTGCCCCCGAGAGCGAGTGGGTTGAGAAACTCACATCGGCCTCGCAGAAAGAGGCGGTGGACGCTTACCTGCAGGAAGTCAAGAAAAAGACAGAGCGCGAAAGGATGGCCGCAAAGGCCGTTACGGGCGTGTTCTCAGGTGCTGTGGCAACCAACCCCCTCACCGGGGACAAGGTTCCCGTATGGATATCGGAATACGTCCTTGCCGGATACGGCACCGGCGCAATCATGGCAGTTCCCGCCCACGACAGCAGGGACTACGCCTTCGCAAAGAAATTCGGCCTTCCCATCGTCCCCGTCATTGCCGATGTGGACATCTCCCAGGAAAGCGTGGATGCCAAGGAAGGCATCATGTGCAACAGCGGTTTCCTTGACGGGCTCACCGTGAAGGAGGCGATTCCTGCCGCCATCGATTATGTGGAGGCCCACGGAATTGGCCGCCGCAAGATAAACTACCGTATCCGCGACGCCATTTTCTCCCGCCAGAGGTACTGGGGAGAGCCTTTCCCCATCTATTACAAGGACGGCATAGCAACGCCCGTTCCCATGGAGGAACTTCCCCTTACGCTTCCGGAGATTGACGAGTACAAGCCCACGGAGGACGGCCGTCCGCCGCTTGCCCGCGCCAAGGACTGGACATACAAGGGCTATCCCCTCGAGACCAGCACCATGCCCGGCTTTGCCGGCTCCAGCGCCTACTATCTCCGATACATGGATCCCAAGAACGGCAAGGGCCTTGTAAGCCGTGAGGCCGATGAATACTGGCGCGACGTAGACCTTTACGTAGGCGGCACTGAGCACGCTACCGGCCACCTTATCTACAGCCGCTTCTGGAACAAGTTCCTCTTTGACCTCGGTTATGTCTGCGAGGATGAGCCTTTCCGCAAGCTCATCAACCAGGGCATGATTCAGGGCCGTTCCAACTTCGTGTACATGATTCCCGGAACCAATAAGTTCGTCTCCGCCGGCCTCAGGGACCAGTACGAGACCATTCCGGTGCACGTGGACGTGAACATCGTCTATAACGACAAACTGGACATCGATGCCTTCCGCGCATGGAGGCCGGACTACAAGGATGCCGAGTTCGTCCTTGAAAACGGAGAGTACATCTGCGGCTGGGCCATCGAGAAGATGTCCAAGAGCATGTACAACGTGGTTAACCCGGACAAGATATGCGACACATATGGTGCCGATACCCTCCGTCTCTACGAGATGTTCCTTGGCCCCATAGAGCAGGCAAAGCCCTGGGACACAAAGGGCATAGACGGCGTGAACCGCTTCCTCAAGAAGTTCTGGCGCCTGTTCTGGGACCGCGAGAAGTGGCTGGTCACGGACGACGAGCCCTCGCGCGAAGAGCTGAAGGCCCTTCACAAGCTCATCGGCAAGGAGCAGGAAGACATTGAGGCATTCTCCTACAACACCACCATATCGGCCTTCATGATTGCCCTTAACGAGCTTGGAAGCTGTTCCAAGAGGGCAATACTGGAGCCCCTGACGGTGCTTTTGAGCCCCTTCGCTCCCCACATTGCAGAGGAACTGTGGCACCAGCTTGGCCATGAGGATTCCGTTGTCTACGCTTCGTTCCCGGAGTATAAGGAGGAGCTGGCGGCGGACACTTCCGTAAAGTATCCCGTTTCCTTCAACGGAAAGACCCGCTTCTTCCTGGATGTTCCCGCAAGTGCCGGCGCTCCTGAGGTGGAGGCCCTTGTCCGCAGTAACGAGAATACTCCCAAGTATGTGGGAGACCAGAAGATAGTGAAGGTAATAGTAGTTCCCGGCCGTATTGTAAACGTTGTTGTAAAATGACAGATAAGACCAGAAAAGTCCTGATAGGCATTTTCGACTACATCGTAATCACGGTGGGCGTGGTACTGTTTGTCCTGGCGTGGACATCGTTCCTGCTCCCGAACAACATGATTGACGGCGGTCTCACCGGGGCGTCGGCCCTTCTGAGCATGGTCACGGGCATTTCCGTGGATATCTGGTACTTCGGTATCAACTCTTTCCTGCTCATCATGGCATGGATAATCCTGGGGCGGAGCTTCGGGATAAGGACAATCTATGCGATAGTCCTGTCGTCCGTACTTTTCCGCGTGTTCGGGAGCCCTTCCATGGCCTTCCTCCAGTCCGTGCCAGGCAATGCGCTGGCGGTGAACGAGCCCATCCTGGTCCCTATCATCGGCGGCCTTCTGGAGGCGGTAGGCCTTGCCCTGATTATCCTCAGGGGCGGTTCCACCGGAGGTACGGACATCCTTGCACTCATAGTCAACAAGTTCTGGCCGGTATCGCTGGGGCAGTTCTACCTCTTTGCAGACTTTGTGGTGATTACCCTCCTTCTGCTTATCCCGGGCCACTGCTTCACGGATGTCGTGAAGGGTTATGTGACCATGGGGGTGTGCGCCTATGTGCTTGACCTCATCATGCTTGGAAGGGAACAGTCCGTGCAGCTCCATATCTTCTCCAACAAGTATGAAGAGATAGGTAACTTCATAAACAAGGAGCTGGAAAGGGGAGTGACCGCACTGGAGGCGGTTGGCTGGTATACAAAGCAGGAGAGAAAGATCCTGCTGGTGGTCCTTCGCCGCAGTGAACTCGGCACCCTTACCAAAGCGGTCAAGGAGATAGACCCCAAGGCTTTCGTTACCGTGGTCCCTGCCAACAGCGTGTTCGGAGAGGGATTCGGAGAGATGAAGACCGGAATAGCGCTCAAAAAGAAAAAGAAATAAACGAACTATGTCAATCATCAAGAAATCTGCCCTTGTAACAGTAAAGGAATGGCTTCTGGTGACGCTGGGTATTCTCATCTACACCGGAGGCTGGGCCATTTTCCTTCTCCCCAACAACCTCATCGGCGGCGGTGTGTCCGGTATCTCCTCCATCATTCAGTATGCAACCGGAGGCACCATACAGATGGGTTATTCCTACTTTGTGCTCAATGCCATCCTGGTAGCCATGGCAATTGTCATCCTGGGCATGGGCTTCGGCGCCAAGACCATTTATGCCATTATACTGGCATCCCTGTCCCTGAGGTTCCTGCCGGGTATTATTCCGCCGGAGATTGTGAACACACTGGCAATACAGAACGGAAAGCTCATGTCCGTTCTCATGGGCGGTCTCATGGCGGGAGTGGGCATAGGAATGAGCATTTCCGTAGGCGGCTCCACCGGCGGCACGGATATCATCGCGCTCATCTATACAAAGTACCATAACGTCTCCCCTGGCAAGGTGATCCTGTTCATAGACTTCATCATCATAAGCTCCTCGCTCCTGGTCCCTTCCTACGTGAACGATGTAGACCCCGTCACAGGCGCGGCCATCCTTGACGCCGCAGGGGATCCCGTCCGTCACCTCATGCCCTTTGCAGAGAAGATCACCACGGGGGTGTACGGTCTCATCCTTGTTACCGTCTGCAGCTATGTCATGGACATGTACATATCCGGCCAGCAGCAGAGCGTGCAGCTTTTCATCCTCTCACACGAGTATGATAAGATTGCCGATGCCATAACCAAGGACCTCCACCGCGGCGTGACCGTCCTTGACGGCAAGGGCTGGTACACCAAGAAGGACACCAAGGTCCTGATGGTACTCACCCGCAAGACCGACCTTAACATGATGCTGAAGTACATCAAGCAGATAGACTCCCAGGCGTTCCTCTCCGTGTCCTCCGTGAACGGAGTGTATGGAAAGGGATTCGACACCATAAAGAAATAGTTCATTGACATACAGGGACGGCAGGGCCGGCACCTCAATGAAAGCAGATGAAAACAATTGTTTGTATTCTGGCTGCTTTCTTTGTCGCGGCCGTTGCACTTGGCATATACCTGTTTATACGTCTGCGTAAGAAAGAAGCCCGCCTCAGGGAGGCATTGTCGCATCCGGTAATGCAGGATTTTGCGCCGGAGCAGATCTCATCGGCGGCGATCGATCAGTATCTTTACGACAGATGTTGCAAGTATATGATGGAAAGGCGGCCTTTCCTGGTGGACCGATACTCCCTCCAGGACCTGGCCAACGCGCTGTTTACCAATAGGGCCTACCTTTCCAAAACGATCAACAAATTTTCGGGCCGTAACTTTTGCAGTTATGTTAATTACTACAGGGTTATGTATTCCGTAGAGCTGTTCCGGAACAACATGAGCATGAGGGTGACGGATATGGCGGAACTTTCGGGCTTCCATTCCATCACTGCGTTTTATCAGGCGTTCCGCTCAGTTATCGGAGAGCCCCCGAGCCACTGGTGCTCGAGGGTTCGCAAATCGGTCAGGAAAAAGAGTTTGAAACAGTAACCTTAAATGGCGGCCTGCTGCTCCTGAATGCCTTTCCAGCTGTCTGGAACGGGCGCGGTAACATCCACCTCGGTCTTTTTGACGGGGTGGATGAACTGTATACTGCGGGCATGAAGGGAGATGCCGCCGTCCGGGTTGGAGCGTTTTGCACCGTATTTGAGGTCTCCTTTGATGGGACAGCCCATACCTGCAAGCTGGCAGCGGATCTGGTGATGGCGGCCGGTGTACAGGGTGACCTCAAGGAGGAAATACCTGTCCGTAGTCTGGATGAGCTTGTATCTGAGCCTTGCTTCCTTCCCGTTTTTGGCTATGTAGGACTTGTTCTGTTTTTCGTTGCGCACCAGAAAGTCCGTGAGGGTGTCCTCGTCCTTTGGGGGCTTGTTGGCGGTGAGGGCCCAGTATGTCTTGTGGATGTCTCCGGTGCGGAGCATGTCGTTTAGCCTCTCCAGCGCCTTGGATGTCTTTGCAAAAAGGCAGACGCCGCTCACCGGCCTGTCCAGCCTGTGGGGAACGCCCATGAAAACCTGACCCGGCTTTGAATCCCTTTTGGCTATGAAGGCCTTGAGGGTCTCCGAGAGGGGCTCGTCCCCGGTTTTGTCCCCCTGGACAATCTCTCCGCTTCTTTTATTGAAGACGATGATGTGATTGTCTTCATATAGAATCCTTTGTTCAAGGTCCAGGTATTCATCCCCGGACAGTTCCCTGTAGATGCCCATGACATGTGTTTTATTAGTTTTCAAATATAGGAAAAAAATACGTATTTTTGTCTTTATGAAAGCAAACCTGAAAGCATTATTGTTCATAGTGTCCATGGCTATCTGCATCGCGGCATCGGCCCAGGACCTCAAGCCGGCAAAAGACAAGGCAACCAAGAAGTACGGATACAGGGACAAGCAGAAGAACTGGGTGATAGCGCCCGCCTTCGACGACGCCAAAAAGTTTGACGACGACGGATGCGCCCTTGTGAAGGTGGACGGCCTGTACGGCCTCATAGACCTGGAAGGCAAATGGGTCCTCCCGGCAGAGTATGACGATATTGGCAAGTTTGACAAGAACGGACTGTGTGAAATAAGGATAAAGGAAGGAAAGACAAAGCTTTACGGAGTGGCAGACCGCTCCGGGGCGGTTATCCTCCCCACCGTGTTCCGCAAGGTGGAGATTCCCCGTAAGGGCTCCTGCATACTGGCATCGGCATATGTGGAAGACCCCGGCCTGGAAGGTTCGCCCGTATGGGGCGTCTACAGCCTTGATGGAAAGGAAATATTTGCCCCGCAGTTTCTGTATTCCCCGTCCGTGTATGACGATAAACTAATCGTCAAGGACGCCAGGACAAGCCTCTACGGCCTTGTTGATGTGGACGGCAACGTGCTGCTTCCTATAGACTACCTTGCCATTGAGTATGGCTATAAAGGCTTCAAGACGCTGGACAGGAGCTTTATCCAGGCATTATATACAGATGATGTAAGGAGGGCTGAAACATTTGCCCATCCCGGTGCAGTCCTGGCCTATGACACAAGGAACGACCGCGTACGCGCCGCCGCCTGGCATGCAGGCTGCGTTGCAAGGCGCCTTTATTCCAACCAGGTCCGGAGCATAGAAATCCAGCCGGGATCTATTGTCAGCAGCGCCCTGTGCACGGAAACAGGCATAGACTGGGGCATCACCGGCAGGCGTTTCCTACGTCTGGAGCCGGAGGTCACGGACGCCGTAGACGCATATGCAATGGCAGATCCAACCAGTGACAAGTACTACACACTCAAGGCCCTGCTTTACGAGCAGGACGGTACGCTTGTAGGTGAAGTGTCCGGAAAAGGCTTCCTTGAGGCGGAGTGTGCAGAAGGTGCCATCTACAGGGCGGAGGGAGACAGGCGCTGGATTATCCTCAAAGATCCCAACAACCTTGCCCTTCCGGCGTTCTCGATGGTCCTTGCCGGCTACCGCTCCATCAACCACGACAACGTGTGCAACGGCCTTGGAATCTCTTCCTACGACCTTAACCGCCTGAACAATGTGAGGACCTTCGCCAACCTCAACACAGAGATCCTTGAAGGAGAGAACATAGGAGTCACCTCATATCTTCCGCCGGTACTGGACATGCGTGAGGCCCGCCTGAGGCACGATGTCATGCGTCCCGTGGTGTTCCATCACAGCTTCATGATGGGAGAGGTGGTGAACTGCCGTGTAAGGAAAGCCACCGAGGATATCCTGGAACTTGAACTGGACGACAACCTGGTCTGCCGCTTCGAGGACAAGTTCAGGGATCCTTATTATTCCATGCGCGGGGACGATGTCATCTGGTGGGGCCCCCACAATGCCCGTACCGTCCGTATAACCCTGAGGCCCACATCAAACAAGGACGCCCTTGCGGACGACATTGCCGGAACCGGCCTCTTCTGGGACATAGTGCTGGAGCAGTATGAGGAGGACGGCACATGGCTGCGTACGCTTGCCGTGGCTCCTTTTGCAGATTATGCCCAGGACGGCGTGATAGTGTTTGAGCCACTTCACTTAGCCCTTCTGGCTCCCAACGCCATCGTAAACCGCCTGCCCCACTCCAATGTTCTCAAATTGAAGAATCCCAGACCATTACCACATACCGTGAGTGCCCTGGACGCCTTCAGGGTGAATAATCGTCCCTTCTGACCAGGCCGTCCGCTGTTTTTTTTCCGAGTCAGGTCCAACACGCATCACGCCAGGCCACAAAAACGCAGGAAAACGTGGCGCGGGATGTTTGGTTTTTGAAACGTGCAGTTTTGGTTTCTGAATATGTATTATTTAAAGTATAATCGTTCTATTTGCATTTATCAGAGGTTTAAGTTAAGCCGATAATATTTTAAAACAAGTGCGACAAAAGTGCGACTGGCACAAAAAAATCAAGCACCTGCTCATTTGCAAGTGCTCGTTTTCAATTGGTCTGGATGACTGGACTTGAACCAGCGACCTCCTGGTCCCTAAAAAGGTGAATCCGTTTTGTGAAATTTTGTTTTCTCATTGAAAATCACTAACTTTACAGCCGTAGAACCGCGATTTTGGAAAAACGGTTTTATAAGTTTTTATATTGGTTTAAACGGAAAATCACACCCTTTTCACACCCAATTATCTATGGCTGCACTGAGAATGATATTGAGAAAGGAAAAGACGAATGCAAAAGGACTTGCTCCTGTTGTGTTGCGTCTCGCCGATGCTGATAACAAGCGAGCTTTTTTCATGACCGGATTCTTTACGACGGACGAGTATTTCGACACCAGTAAGAATGGTGGACGCTTCTTCCAGGGGAAAGGCGTGAAAGCATTTACCGTAGAACGTAAGGAGGAGGACGGCCGTACAAAAAAATACACAAACAAGGAAGCCAACGATTTCCTTGCCGCCATGGAGGACCGGGCCGGGAAGATCATCAAAAAGTACAATGAAGACCACATCAACTGGGGCTTCGAAAGGTTCAAGTCAGACTTCTTGAATGCTCCCAAACGTGAACTGTTCGGGACCTTCGCGGATGCTATCATAGAGAAAGAGTATCGTTCAAAGGGTCACCATAAGTCTGCCATGGTGGCCAGCGAAGCCATCCAGTCGCTGAGAAACTTTGACAAGCAGTTTGACAGCCGCGCATTCCAAGATGTCAATGTAGATTACATCAATGATTATATCGCCCACTGTCGCAAGAAAGGCAACTCGGACACTACCTTGAAGATACGTCTGGGCGAAATCCGGAGAATCTTCAACATCGCCATCCGGGAAGGAGTAGCCGCTCAGGAACTCTATCCTTTCAGCAGCGGCAAGGAAGACGGCAAGGTCCGGATTCCCAAGACCTCCCCGACCAAGACCGACCAGTATCTTTCTTTGGAAAGCATGCAGAAACTGGCCAACACGCCCATGAAAAACCATGTTCTGGAAAGAACGCGGCACCTGTTCCTGTTCTCCTTCTATTGCCGGGGCATGAACTGGAAAGACATGGCGCTTCTGACCAAGTCAAGTTTCTTCCCCATTCTCGTTACGGATGACGAAACCAAAAAGACCAGCGAGGTGACCATGATGGAATACCGCCGGTCAAAGACCAAGGGCGAATTCGTCATACAAGTCACCCCCAACATTCAAAGGGAGCTGGACTGGTTTGCCGAGAATACGCCTCTTTACGAAGATCACGTTCTCCCCATCATCAGCGTGCCGACTACTCCGGAGACCCTGGACATGTACCTCGCCAAGGTCCGTCAGCGCTTCAATCATTCGCTCAGGAAACTGGCCAAGGAACTCGGATTCCCGGAGAGTCAGCAAGACATTACCTCTTACACCGCCCGCCACAGTTTCGCGATGACCATGCTCAACCTGGACAAATCCATTGAGGTTATCAGTCAGGCGCTCGGACACCAGTCTGTGGAGACCACCAAGCATTACCTAGCCAAGTTCTCGTCAAGCAAGATGGCAAAGGAGACGGATATAGACCTGTCGTATTAAGGATGACCAGTATTCCCTGCTGGCAGAATATTAGTAGGTCATTCTACTTTGTGGTTGTCAGGTTTCTTCCACTCCCTTCAGCGCGTCATTCACCGCGCTTTCCGGTAGCACACCGGCTTCTACACCCACCTTACAGGTAAGGCGGAAGTTGTTGACGCCGGTGCGCCGGACGCGATTCAGTGCTTGCTCCTGTTCGAGCAGGCGCTTGGCCAGTTCATTGTGGCCCTTGGTGAGGCGGTCTTCAAGCCTGCGGATGTCATTGCGGTTCGTACACGCTCGGTAAGCCACAAGGAAGATTAAAACAAGAAGAAGCAGGCCGCCCACTACCAGCAGGAAGATGGACATATCATGATGTTCAACGGTGAGCATAAGCTCTTCGAGTTTATCTAAAACGTGATTCATAAGGCATTCAGTTAAGGCGTTTTGCGTAATTGATGTCGTTTTGGGAAAGGGTCAGGACGAAGTTCCTGGCCCCGCCTTTTTCGTAGAAATAGATCCGGAAGACCTGTCCCCGGGTGAGGGACACTTTGTCGAAGGTGAAGACCATCTTCGCGGTGGCTTCGGGGGCGGTGACGCCCAGCCCATAGGCATTTCGTGGGAAGACGGCCTTTTCGTACTGGAGGCCGCGCTTGGTGCGGCGCTTGCTCTCCACGGAGAAGCGCGGATCGGACAGTCCGTAGCTGACCGCCGAGCCGTTGCGGAGGGAAATCAGCAGGAAGAGAACGTCATCCTTGTAGAAGATATTCTCACAGAGGATGTCTATTCCGTAGCCGCTGGTGCCGAGGTGGCAGAGTTCGGGTTTCATAGTCACAAGTTCTTCA
>JAFRPW010000009.1 GCA_017428945.1 Bacteroidales bacterium
AAGTTTGCATTTCCAAAAAAACTGCCTACCTTTGTAATCCCAAACGGAAACACCGCACGGGACACGGGGTATTAGCTCAGTTGGTAGAGCGTTTGAATGGCATTCAAAAGGTCAGGAGTTCGATTCTCCTATGCTCCACAAAAATCCCTCTCAGAACAGTCTGAGGGGGATTTTTCGTATATAGTGGCCCAAAAAATGTCCCATTTTTGTATCCGTGCCATATTCTAGTTTCATATAGATTCGTATGAATTTATATGTATGTTTTGCTCCCCAAACAAAGATTTCCGCGTTTTTGTTCTTTCTTTCTGCCTTTTTGGAAACAATCCGCCACTGACTATCTTGTACCTTTGCGATGTGAAACCTAAAAATGCATCGTATGGATAGAAGAAATGCTCTCAAATGGATGGGAATCTCCCTGGCCGCCGCAGCAATGGCCGGAATTGCCCCGCTTACCCATTCAGCCATTGTCAAAGACCGTAAGCGCGGAAAGAAGAGACTCGTGTTTTATTTTACTGCAACCGGCAACTCCCTGTTTGTCGCCCGCCAGTTCTCAGATACTCCCTTGAGCATCCCGCAGGAGCTCAAGAAAAATGACCTGAGCTACGAGGCGGATGAGATCGCGTTCGTCTGTCCGGATTATGCCGGGGCCATTCCAAAGATCGTGCGGGAATTCGTGTCCAAGGGGACGTTCAAGGCTCCCTATATCTTCTCTGTCATCACCTACGGCAACGCCTGCGTCAATGTAGCCGAGTACTGGGACGAATTCTGCCAGGAACATGGCGTCAAGAACAATTACATCCGGCCCATCCTGATGGTGGACAACTATCTGCCCGTCTTCGATATGAACCAGCAGATAACCATCGACAAGCATACGGATGAGGCTCTGGCCACCATCCTCGAGGAGGTCGGTGCGCACAAGGACTTTATCGCTCCCGCCGAGATGGGCTTCTTCAACAAGGAAATGCTCAAGGGGATGCAGGACCAGCACTTCTCGATGACAGCAGAGCGCCTGCTGGAGCTGAAGCCGGACCGCTGCGTCCAATGCATGACCTGCGAAAAAGTCTGTCCGCACAAAAACTTCCGACTAGGATCGGACGGCCTCACGTTCAGCGGCAACTGCGAATACTGCCTGGCCTGTGTGCACGCCTGCCCGCAGAAAGCCCTTACGCTGAGATCCGCCTGGGAAGGCAGGCCGGGTGAGAGGAATCCGGAGGCCCGCTACCGCCATCCCAGCGTTTCCCTGAACGATATCATCCAATCCAACAGGCAATAATGAAGAGAATCCTGCCTCTGCTGACCGCGCTTCTCTTTGCTGCTTGCGGGTCCAATAACAACACGAGTGTATCCAAAGAAGAATTGACCTTTCCTTTTGGGAACCGACTGCCTTCACCTCCATTTACTGGAGAAGCCTATCTCCTGCCGATGATCCAGCGTGACACTGTGTTCAACTTCCCTGCGACCAATAACATAACCTTCGCTCCGGGAGCTCACAGCACCTGGCATCGTCATGGCGGGATGGTGGTCCTCGTCACGGGCGGCATCGGCCTCTATCAGGAGGAGGGCAAGCCGGCGCTGATCCTTCGCAAAGGCGACGTCCTGCAGATTCCTGCCGGTGTGCGCCATTGGCACGGGGCCACCAAGGACAACTGGTTTTCACAGATTGTCATCTACGACGCGGCCTGGCGATCAGAGACCATGGCGGATGAAGACAACACACTCTCGGATGAGGCTTATGACAAAGCCGAGCTGGTGGAATTTGCCCACACGCCCGGTCTTGACGGCATGATGTTCGCCGCTCCGGCAGAGCCTCTTTCCCTGCCCACGTTCAATGGTCCCATCCATTTGGCGAACACGCTGGATGCACCCAACGTGGCAGGCTGCCCGGGCCTTCACAATGTTGTCTTCGAGCCCGGTGTGTACAACGCCTGGCACAGCCATGCCGGCGGACAGGTGCTGATCGTGACGGACGGAATCGGCTATCATCAGATCGAGGGACAGCCCGTAGAAATCCTGCATCCCGGAGACGTGGCCATGTGCCCTCCCGGTGTCAAGCACTGGCATGGTGCCACGCCCGGCAGCCGTTTTGCCCACCTCGCCGCTAACACCAATCCCGATAAGCCAGGTGTGGACTGGTTCGACCTCCTCCCCGAAGAAGAATACAACAAATTACCCGGAGAATAATGAAAAAAGCACTCGTACTCCTTGCTGCCACAGTTGCCTTCGCCGCCTGCTGCAACAATACCCCAAAAGGCATTGTCATTGAAAAACAGGGCGTTTTCTCTTCCGGCGGAACCGTTACGGCTCCCATCCCCGGAGACTATAATCCGGCACAGAACTGGATGGATGCCACCCGTGCCGGCACTACTACCCACGTGGATCACGCCAACACCTTCTATCAGATTCCTGCCGATGGTAACGGCAACCCCATCGTCTTCCTGCATGGCTACGGACAGACCCGCACCGGCTGGCAGTCTACACCGGACGGCCGCGAAGGCTGGAGCGACCTGTTCCTTCGCAAAGGCTACGGCGTATTCCTGGTGGACCAGCCCCGCCGTGGTGCCGCCGGTGCCACGGAGTATATCGTCAATGACCCCGGCGACGTGGACGGCGACAAGTTCAAGGTGGGAGAGCAGGCTTGGTACACGCACTTCCGTATCGGCCGGGTGGCCCCCGAACGTTACGAGGGCTCCCAGTTCCCTGAAGGCGCCGAGGCCCAGAACCAGTTCTTCTGCCAGATGACGCCCAACACCGGCAACTATGACGAGGCTCTCTTCGGCAGCGTCATGAGCGATGTCATCGCCGATGTCAAGGCCCTCACCGGCAAGAAGAGCATCTATCTCACCCACTCCCAGGGCGGGCGCGTCGGCTGGGCAACGGATGCAGAGAATATCGCTGCCATCATCGCCGTGGAGCCCGGCTTCGGCCCGATGGTAGGGTCTCCCGAATATCAGAAATTCCTGGACGCCAAGGTGCCCATGCTCTTCCTCTTCGGCGATTACATTGAGAACGGCCCCGAAGACATCCAGTCCACCGGCTTCTGGCAGATGGTCCTGAACCAGTGCCGCGACTTTGCCCAGCATTACAATGCCGACGGCGGCAACGCCAAGGTGGTCTATCTCCCCGACGAAGGCATCACCGGCAACAGCCACTTCATGTTCCAGGAAAAGAACAATGACGTGATTGCCGATTACATTGAGAACTGGCTCAAAACCATTGATTTATGAAACGATTGATCTTTTTTGCAGGTATCCTGCTCTCTTTGTTTTCCTGCGGCGGCGCCCGGGCCCAGAAGCAGGATATAAACACATCTGTCAAGGACTCCTCCATTGTCTATTTCACCAGGGATATCAGCCCCGAGGGGCTTGTCCGCATTTATGAGGCCCTTGGCGTGGAACCGAGCGGTCGTGTCGCAGTAAAGATTTCCACGGGCGAGTCAGAGCAGTCCAACCACCTGCGTCCTGAGCTCATCGGCAATCTGGTCCACAAGGTGAATGGAACACTCGTTGAGTGCAACACTGCCTACGGCGGCAGCCGCTCCAACACCGCCTCCCACAGGGCTGAAATTGCCAAGCGCGGTTATGAGACGATTGCCCATGTAGACATCATGGACGAAGAAGGAGAAATCAAGATTCCGGTGAAGGACACCAAATGGCTGAAGTATGATATCGTGGGGTCGCACCTGCAGAACTACGATTTCATGATCAACCTGGCGCATTTCAAGGGCCATGCGATGGGCGGATTCGGTGGCGTTCTGAAAAACGCCTCGATTGGCGTTGGTTCCCAGAACGGAAAAGCCTACATCCACTCAGCTGGCAAGACAGAAGACTGGCACCAGATGTGGCAGAACCTACCGGATGGTTGGATGGAAAGTCCGGAGAAGAACACCCCCTTCATCGAATCGATGGCCGCGGCAGCCCAAGGTGTCCATGACTACATGGCGGCCAAAGAAGGCATCGTCTATATCGATGTGATGAACAACATCTCCATCGACTGCGACTGCGATGGTCATCCACACGAACCGACAATCGCCGACATAGGCATCGCTGCCTCCCTGGATCCCGTGGCATTGGACAAGTTCTGCCTGGACCAGGTTTTCAACCTTCCCAATGACA
This sequence comes from Bacteroidales bacterium, assembly GCA_017428945.1. Classification (GTDB taxonomy): domain Bacteria; phylum Bacteroidota; class Bacteroidia; order Bacteroidales; family UBA932; genus Cryptobacteroides. The sequence goes on from JAFRPW010000009.1 coordinate 4,113, forward strand.
GCAGCAACGATACCAAGGCCCTGTTGGAGCGCATCAACCAGCGTCACGGCACCCGCATCGTGTACCGTGCGGAAGAAAACGGGCTTGGCAGCACAAATTACACCGTAGTAGATATTGACAAAATGAATGAAAACAAAGCCCTTATTGCCTGGTTCAGCTGGAGCGGCAACACTGAGGCCGTGGTGAACCATATTGCCGAAGTTACCGGAGCCGATACCTTCCGCATCGAACGTGAAAAACCTTATCCGGCAGAATACGACCCTTGCACCGTGGATGCGAAAAATGAGGTCGATAACAACGTATTTCCTGCCATCAAAGGGCTCCCTGAGAACTTTGACCGGTACAAGACCGTCATCGTGGCCGTCCCCGTATGGTGGTACACCGCTCCGATGCCCGTCCGCACCTTCCTGGAAAAGTCCGGTCTTAACTGGAAAGGCAAGACCGTAATCCCGCTCTGCACGGCCTATACCGCCGAATACAACACCCTCAAGGACATTGTGAAAGCTACGCCCGACGCCGAGCATTTGGACGGTCTTGCCGTCATCACCACCAAGATGAACGGCGAAGGCATCGACAAGAAGTTCCCCCAGATTGATGCCTGGCTGAAGAAGTTGAACCTGTAGCAGAACCTGACAACCTCAAAAAAGACGGTACCCGGAGGCAAGTATCGTCCTTTCTTCGTATTGTAGCAATATTGTCTATAGTTTTTCCATATAGAACCCCTGTATCTTGGCCGATATCTGATCCACATACTCCTTCACGAAATAAGTGCGTATATGGGTGGCGCCGGGGACGATGAAGAGTTCCTTGTCTGCCGTGCGGCTGGCCTTTGCAAAGGCTTCTTCCGACATATATCGGCTGTCGGCTATCTCGCCGGCAATGATGAGCAGCGGCTGATCAATGAGGTCTGCGTGGTCTGTGGCGTCCCAGGCCATCATGTCCATCAGTGAGCTCTTGAGATAGGTGCCGGGGGCGTTGGGGCTCTTATGTGTTACGCCATAATAGAAATATCCGTCCCGGTAGAGGTCCACCTTGATTTGGCGGGCTTCCTCCGGTGTCCAGTTCATGAATCCGGCCAGTTCAGGTTCTGCGCCTGCCGCTTCTTTCTGGCGGGCAAGTGAGGCTTCCCGCTGACGCTCCATGATATTTCCCATCTGCGTACGCATATAGCCGTAGCGGCGCACGTCTCCGGTATTGAACAGACTCAGCGTTCCCACGGCCTTTATGCGCTTGTCCACTTGTGCTGTAGCAAAGGTATAGCCGCCACCGCCGCAGATGCCGAAGGCGCCGATGCGCTCCGGATCCACGCCGGGATAGTTCTGGATGAAGTCCACGGCCCCCATGATGTCGCTCATCCGGTTGGCGGGTTTGTCGGTACGCCGGGGCATACCGCCGCTCTCTCCCTGATAACGGGCGTCGAAGGCGATGGTGACAAATCCGGCTTCGGCCAGCTTCTGGGCATAGAGCCCGGCAACCTGATCCTTACTCCCTCCATTGGGATGGGCGACGACTACGGCCGCATACTTCTTAGCTGCATCGTAACCAGCCGGCGTATAGACATTAGCCACCACATCAATGCCGTCCACCTGGTAGGTCACCCGATGCAGATTCACCTTCCCAGGTACATTCTCGCCGATTGCATCCTCATAAACCAGCCCGAAGGCATTGGGGGTCAAAGTGGGGCCCTCATCCCCATAAGTCTGCGCTGAAGCCATAATACAGAGCATAAACAATATCAATACCAGTAAACCTTTCATATTCCAGTCTCTACTTTTTCATCACTTTCTGGAGGAAGGCGTCGAACTTGTCGGTCCACACGTCCCCTTGGAAGCCCAGTCCGTATCCATGAGGGAGGCCTTCAACCGGATATTCCTCTACATAGACGTCAGCACGCCTTGCGGCCTCCGCGTTCGCCGCGAACTGGGAAGCGAAGGGATCCCTTGTCCCATAATTGTAGAAAGTCGGCGGGACCTTCTCGCTGCGGAGATATTCGGAGTTGAGGGTGCCGTGGCTGAGACGTCCGTAGAACGAGTAGATCATTCCGACGGCGCACACATCGGCGATGACCTTGTCCAGTTCGTCCGGAGTGTAATCGAACGTGAGTTTCGTTCCGTCGACATATTCATCGAAATTAAGGCAAAGGTCTCCGCAGAGGATACCACCTGCCGAGAATCCGACAGCAGCGATATGGGCAGGGTCGACCCTGTACTCCTCAGCATGGCTTCTGACGAAGCGTACAGCCCTCGCAAGATCAAGGCTGCCTTCTTCCATTGTATAGGGTGCAACGCGGTAATTCACCACGAAGGCCTGATATCCCAGTTCGGAGAGCCTCCTTGCCACAGGATGTCCCTCGATGGGATTGCTTCTGAAGAGGAAAGCTCCACCTGCACATACCATTACGGCTCCCTTCACAGGTTTTCCATCGGGCACCAGATAAGGCACCATATATGGCTTGAAGTCAGGATCGTCCTGATATCTTCCGTCGTTTTCAGTATAGGTAGTTATTGTCGGGATATTGCCCTCTGGCCACAGATAGATGGCGTTCGAGGGAGGAGTCTCGCGAAGTGAAGCGACATATGCGTTCGGGTCGAAAGACTGAGGTGGGCCCGCCTGGCCATTCACCTGGGCACATGCCGTGGAAGCGGAAAGTATCATCCCGCAGAAAGTCATTTCAATAAGTAAAAGTGTTCTCATATTACCGATTGTGTTTTAAATGCTTGACATGTTTTTGCTCCAGAACTCGACCGCATCTTCTATCCATCCTTCAGCGACGGTTCCTTTACCGAGGCCGAAGCCGTGCGGGAGGCCCTGATAGGCGTGGAACTCTGTGGGGATGCCGGCGGCGCTCATCGCATCCAGGCGGCTTTTCATGCCCCGCCAGGAGGCGATGCCGTCAGAGGTGCCACAACAGGCATAGGTAGGAGGGTCATAGCGAGTCCAGTCGCCGTGCCCGGTGTACTGCATGACAACGGCTCCGGCCCGTGGAACTCCATAGGCCGATGCCGTGCTTCCGAGCGTCGCGGCCATCCGGGCGCCTGCGCTGCCGCCCCAGAGGGAATAGCCGTCCATGTCGATGCCCAGTTTGTCGGCATTGGCAACCAAGAGGGCGATCGTCCGGGCCAGGTCGTCCATCGCCGTTTCCCAGCCAGGCCGATAGATGAGCGCAAAGGCGTTGTATCCT
>JAFRPW010000022.1 GCA_017428945.1 Bacteroidales bacterium
AACGTCCAATTCGGGGCGTTTTCGTCGATGTCGGTCCAATGGAACCCGTTCCCGCCGTGCGGCGGATTCCGGAAGTCATACACCTCATACCCCTGCTCGCGCAGACGCTTCACCACCTGCTCATAGTAAGGATTCCTCCAGCTGGATGCAACGTAGATCTTGGGCATAGTTTGATTCAGACAGATGCAATGATGAATTTGACGGCCATATAAAGGAAGAAAGCACCGGCACCGATGACCAGGCCGCCCTTGCCCAACTTCCCGGGGTGCTTTTCATCGCCGCCGAAGATTGTCAGCACGAGAGCCAGTGCAGCGCATCCGCCAAATGCCCACCAATCGCTGTCCCGAAGGATGGCCAGCACGAAACCGCCGGCAACCAGTAGCAGGGCGATGAGAATTGCCCATCGATTGAAGCGGATCTGCTTCTTATTGCGTTCTTCCTCTGTCATAATGCAAATATACGACATTTATGCCGATATGGGGAGAACCGGGTCGATGTGGGACAAAGAGGGTGGTCGCCGTGAGTGTTGTTTTCTATCGTTATTATCTCCTAAATTGTGGTTTCCGGGGCGAAAATCACCCAAAAAACCGACAAAACCCCCATATTTATGGGGTTGATTTGTGTTTCTAAAAGGCCGAGCTTTGTATTTGTAAAATGATGCAGGCTAATGGCAGACGAAATCACACCCGAAAAAGTGTCCCTTACCAGGAGGGAACTGGATGTCCTGCGGCTGCTGGCCAAAGGGTACACATCGACCAAGATTGCCGAGGAACTGGGCATCGGCCAGAGCACGGTAATGGACTTCCGGAGGAAGCTTCACAAGAAGATGAAGGTGAACCGGGTCGGCGAGTTGGTTTTCAAGGCCACGGAGCTGCATTTAATCTGATGACACTTATCAAACCATATCAACAATGAAAAAAGTATTGACTTTGTTGGCACTCCTGCTTTATGCAGTCGGGGTCGCCCAGAATTACAAGGAAATCAAGGAGCCGGATCTGACCATCGGCCTGGGTGAAAGTTACACCTGGATCACCAAGTTTGCCGCTGGGGCGGAAGTCACTTTCGACACTCTGGATGACAATGACGATGATGTCCTGGAACTCAATGAGAATGGAAACAAGTGTGTCCTGAAGGGCGTTCATCTTGGGACTACCACAGCGGTGGCCATGTCCGGGAACACGCTGTATCACATGAAAGTGACCGTCGTTGCAAAGAGTTCCGTCAAGCCTGGTAGTGGAGAAGAGGAAGTCGGCGTGCCCTTCACCGGCAAGTATGAATACAATCCGCCCAAGGACCATTACTACATCCACACCGGCTCGATTATCTATGCTAAGATTGGCTCCGAACAGATAGAGAAGTGCTTGGACAAAAAAGGCGACATTGAATACTGGATGTATTACAATCTGGCCTCCCGCGAGTGCAAGCAGTATCTGGAAAAAGATGGCTTCGACCACGAGAAGGTGGACAATGAGCAGCTGGAGCCGGATGAGTGGAAAGCGAGGGAGAACCTGGCGCTGCTGGACACCTTTGCCGACAGCGAGTTCTGGAACAGCCTCAAGACCGACCCGGCAAGCAGCCTGAGCGAGTTCTATGTGGGCAATGAGACCGTGTGCGGCGTGAAATGTTGGGTCTTCGACACCGACGGGTACGGCGGCATCACCATGAAGTACTGGGTTGACCCGTCCAACGGCTGCTGCCTCAAGTATGAGGGCCGCGGCAACGGCGGCGCCGTGAAGAGCACCATGCAGGTCAAGACATACAATCTGAACTACCACGTCTGGACCTTCGATGTCTATGATTCTACCATTAAAAGATAATTCAAAACAGTTATAGCAATGAAAAAGACTACCTTAATCCTGTTGAGTGTCGCCACCATCCTGGCGATGACTGCCTGCGGCAGCAGAAAATCGAACAAAAATGCCAAGTCAGGGGACCAGTCCGAGCAGGCTACAGAAATGACCACCAAGGCCCAGGAGCCGGAAGACAAGTCGCTGGAGGGAACTAAGTGGAGATTCAACGACTCCTTTGATGACCTAACCAGTGTGGAATACCTGATGGAATTCAGCAAGGGTGGACAATGCGAATACACCATCCAGTATTTCAACCGCGCCGGAGGAAAGGAGAAAGCTGGCTCTGGCCATTATGTAGGGACCTACACATTTGACGGCAGAAACGGCGAGCTCGATCTTAAATGCACGGACAGCGGTGATTCGTTTGAAGACGGCCATATCCGCCTGCAGGACGAAAAGCACCTCCTCGTCAAATACGGCTCCTCAAAGACCCTCATCAAACAGTAATAAAACAGTTGCGATATGAAACGTATGATTCTCGGCATTCTTGCCATTTTCGCTTCGCTGAGTGCCAGCGCACAGGAGCCTTGGTACGCGAAGGATTTCTCCGTGTCTTATGTGAAATATGCCTACAGCGGCAACAATGCCCGCAATGAGAGCCTGGACAAGACCATCACCGTGTCCCGCAAGGGCAACGAACTCTATATCCACATGGAGTCCTTGATGGGGCCTACCGACGCCACCTATATCTTTGAGAACGGCCAGGTGTTCTACTACAAAGTGAACGCCCGCAAGAAGGAGGCCTCCAAGTCCGTCAAGGGCGGCACATATGCCGATGCCACCAGCGCCCTAAAGGCACAAATGAAAAGGGATGAAGTGCTGGGTTCCCTGTTTCAGGAG
>JAFRPW010000010.1 GCA_017428945.1 Bacteroidales bacterium
GTAAGCGTATCCGCTTTGACGCCTTGTTTTATAAATGTCTAATGTGTACCTTTGCGTATTCACATTAATTACCTTTTAACCATGGAAATTCCGTCAGCCCATGCCCGCTATGAAAAGGCATGGCATCAGTATCTTAGGGAACTGGTGCATCATCCAGGCCTTTGCCTTGCCCGCTACCTTCGCTACAAGCATGTAGACCGGCGTGGTTTTGAGCATTGGATGTACAGCAACGGCTACAGTGTCCAGGCAGCCAAGGAGCGTGCCCTTGCCCTGACCATGGATTCTGTCGTTCCCGATGCCCCTGCGCCCTCATCTTTTCTTCCGGTACATTTTACGGAACGCCAGGACGAGGCGAAGCAACGCGATGACATCCTTACGGGTGTAAGTGTGACCTTCCCTGACGGCACCGTCGTCTCTATCCGTCGCGGCAGCGCCCCTTCCGTAGTGTCCTTTCTCAAACTTTATTCCTCGGAGGGCCTGCCATGTTCGGACTAGAGGCAACCCGCAGATACTATGTCTGCCAGCATTACGTGAGGATGAACCTTGGCATTAACGGGCTCTCGAAGCTGGTTTCCCAGGAACTGGGTTTCCCATTGCTGAACGGCGACGTCTTCATCTTCTTTGGCAAGAACCGCCAGATGGTGAAGCTCCTCTGCTGGGACGGTGACGGATTCCTGCTTTACCAGAAACGTCTGGAGCGTGGCACCTTCGAACTGCCCCGCTTCAATCCCTCCCGTAAGGCCGCAGAGATGCCCTACGGGACGCTGTCTGCCATCATGCGGGGCATAAGCCTGAAGAGTGTCAGATATCGCAACAGACTAAGGATTGGTAATCAAGAAACATCGCAACCATTTGGTTATCAATAAAATAAACAAAAAAATAATTTCATTTTTCCTTGGTGTTCCCGTCTTTTTTTAGTACCTTTGTAGTATGAGAAAGGACGAGATTATCAGCATGCTCCAGCAGCAGATAGCCTTCCTCCAGCGGCAGCTTGGGGAGGCCAACGACCGTCTTGCGGACGCCAACCGCAAGGTGGATGAGCTTCTCCGGAAGGTGTCTTCGCTGGAGGAACTGCTAGTCCTGAGGAGGCAGGAGGAACAGAAGCAGCGCAATGTCATCAAGGGCCTGACGAAGATGCAGCGGAACAAGTCTGAGAAACAGGCTCCGCCGGCCGTATCCGCTCCTGATCCGGGAACTTCGTCCCAGCCAGACCCGAGGCCGAGGGAGAAGACCAACTACGGTGCCAGGCGCAAGGAGCACTATGAGGTACAGGTCGAGGAGGAAGACGTGTATCCTGCAGACTCATGCTTCGATGAGATGAAGGCCCGCCTGATAGATACCCACGATGTGGTACGCTACATCCTCGTGCCCATGCGCTTCATCAAGAAAGTCTACCATGTGCATGTCTATACCCAGGACGGCGTCATCATGGAGGGAAAGGCTCCCGCGGCTCCCCTGCTGGGTTCCAACTACGACGGCTCGTTCATCGCGGGCATCGCCCAGCTCCGCTACATCTACTCCATGCCCGTGGAACGTATCGTGAAATACTTCAACGAGAACGGGTTCGACATGGACAAGGGGACAGCCCACGGACTGCTGAGGAAGACCGAGGCCGTCTTTGAGAACCTCTACAAGGCCATGGGACTGGCGGTCAAGCAGGACGACTACCTGGCCGGTGACGAGACATACCACCGCGTCCTGGTAAAAGTCCCCGGCGGGAAGGGATCCAAGAAAGGCTACATATGGGTGGTGACAGCCGTGCATACGGGACTGGTCTATTACTTTTACGACGACGGTTCCAGGAGTGAGAGGGTCATATTCAATTACATAGGCGACTACCGGGGAACCTTCCAGTCGGACGGATTCTCACCGTACAGGAAAATGTCCGGTAAGATTACGAGGCTGGCTTGCCTGCAGCACACAAAAAGAAAGTACCTCGACTGCGAGGATGATTTCGACGCAAAAGTTATCGTCAGGCTTGTCAATCATCTATATCATAAGGACCATCAGCATAAGGTCGGAAAGGACGGATGGACTGTGGAAGACCATACCCGATGGCGAAGGCTGTATGCGCCACCCATACTCACCATCATACGCAAGAAACTGGACAAGATGGCGGCATACCCGCCAGAGAAGATGCTTCCCAAATCAGAAAAATATGCAGCCGTACACTATATGCTGAACGAGTGGGACGCCATAGAGAACATCTTCACCAGGGGGGACTACCGCCTGGACAACAACCTCGTGGAGAGACTCAACAGATATATATCATTGTCGAGAAGAAACTCGCTCTTCTTCGGATCACACAAGGGAGCGCAGAGGGCTGCCGTGTTTTATTCACTGGCATGCTCATGCAGGCTTAACAACATCAACTTCTTTGAATACATCTCAGATGTCATCAACAAAACTGCATTGATGCAGCCAAATACACCTATCACACAGTACAGGGAACTACTGCCTGACAAATGGAATAAATTATAGAAAACAAGGCGTCAAAGCGGATACGCTTACACTAAATCTCCACTGATATCCGTGTTGTTTCATACGTCTTGTCGTAGTGGAGATCAGGTGGGAGTTAGGTGGGGATTTAGTGGAGGTGATTTCTGGATAAACATCTGATAAAGAGATTAATACGCAATTTTTAGTGGAGATGAAATGATCTTCCAAACTTTCTTGCTAAAACAAATCATATCAACTTATTCTTTAATCAAAAAACGAATGGGGGGCAATGGCCCGGCCCATGGTACTCAAAGGTCCGGCCCATGAGCCACAAACGAACGACCCATGAGCCCCCTCCGACTCCCCCGAAGGGGGAAAGAGATAAAAAGGGGATCACTATTGCTATCAGGTATACTTATAACTGTTGTGAAAGAGTATTATAACTGGTGGAAAAGAGTATCTTTACTGGTGTATGTAATCTATAAGCCAAACCTATATCCTATGGTGATACTTGTGCAGGCATTTCTGATATTATCCTCTCCGCCAGCGTCTAACTCACTGTTCCACTGTCGGAATACCTTAGTGAGTCCGATTTGGTAACGCACATCCAAAACTATATGTTTATACTCATAAGAGATGCCCAATGGAATAGCAATGTCTGCAGCATGAATGTAACTTTTTATGCCTTTAGTAGAATGCCCATCTATTCTTTCTGGATCTGGCATATTGTCCGATGTAGGGGCTTGAGGCTTCTTTCCCCGATAAAAAAGGTTTTCTATATTATGGTCTGCATATGAAACCTTATCAAAATCACTATTAATTAGTGGAGATATATATCCCTCACCTTGCCTTTTTTCACGTGCTCTGATATTATGACTATACTGGATACCTCCTTTTAAGGTAAGTCCTTTCCATAAGTGAAAATTAACAAGAAGGGGAAGACTCAAATAACTCAACTTAATCTGTTTACAATGCTCTTGATAGTCAATGACTTTCACATTCTCCCTCCTTTCAATACACACATATGTAATATTAGGATTACACCCTTTGATGGAATAGAAGCCTCCAAGAGAGATCCCTAATCGATCATTAAGACGTCGTTCTACCTCTACACCACCGACAAAACCTGTTGTAGTATTAAAATAATCATGTTTATCACTTCCCTGTAAATCCGACAGGTTAATACCTATTTGTGGGGTAATATACCACTTTTGTGCC
>JAFRPW010000023.1 GCA_017428945.1 Bacteroidales bacterium
GGGCGTTGGAAAACTGCGGAGGACTGACCTTAGTACGAGAGGACCGGGTCGGACCAACCTCTGGCATACCGGTTGTGGCGCCAGCTGCACCGCCGGGTATCCACGTTGGGTCAGGATAAGCGCTGAAAGCATCTAAGCGCGAAGCCGTCTTCAAGATGAGTTTTCCCTTGAGGGTCGTGGGAGACTACCACGTTGATAGGCAGGATGTGTAAGGTCGGTGACGGCCTCAGCAGACCTGTACTAATTGCCCGAAAGACTTTCGTTGAAGGAAAGAAAAATACGCCGAATTGAATGATTCCCGATCGAGGTCGGGAATGACGAGGTCTTTTGCTGGACCAGTAGTCTGTTCTCTCAAGTCATATATGCCGTGGCTATAGCGGTGAGGACCCACCTCTTCCCATTCCGAACAGAGAAGTTAAGCTCACCCGCGCTGATGGTACTGACCTACCAGTTGGGAGAGTAAGTCGCCGCGGTTTTTCGGAACGCCCCAGTCAGAAATGACCGGGGCGTTCTTTTTTTTGCTATATTTGCAAGTATGAGACGATTACTTGCAATATCACTGCTTCTTATCCCTGTCGTCCCTGGTGTCGGTGCACGCAGATGACGTCCGGCTCCCGGCTCTTCGTCCCGCTGAATCCTGCACCGATGACCGTCTCCGTCCAGAAAGGTGCCAGAGAGAACCGTCTATACAAGTCCGTCGCCGTCCTGGCAAAGGATTGAGTTTCCGTTTTTGCTCCGTCGTCCCTGAAAATGGCGTTTTTCAGGGACGGCAGCGTAAAGAAGGATGGAATCAGATTCTGTCGCTGACCTGGTAGTTGTTCCGGCCGGGGGCGGAACGGGATACCATCTCGCCAATGAAGCCGGCGAGGAATAGCATTACGCCAAGTACCAGGGCCACAAGGGCAAGGTAGAAGAGCGGCTGGTCCGTGACGGCGCGGTACTTGAGGCCCTGGCCCTGGAGCACCAGTTTCTCCACAATTATCCAGACGGCCATAACAAAGCCCACCAGGAACATAAGGATGCCGCTGGTGCCAAAAAAGTGCATTGGCTTGCCGCCGAAACGGGACAGGAACCATAGGCTCATAAGGTCCAGGAAGCCGTTCACGAAGCGGTCCATGCCAAACTTAGACTTACCGAACTTGCGCTTCTGGTGCACTACCGGCTTCTCCCCTATCCTGTTGAAGCCGGCGTTCTTTGCAAGGTATGGAATGTAGCGGTGCATCTCTCCGTATACCTCTATATTCTTTACCACATCGCGGCGATATGCCTTGAGGCCGCAGTTCATGTCGTGAAGTTTTATGCCGGTGACGCGACGGGCTGTGGCGTTATAGAGCTTTGATGGAAGGTTCTTGGTGACGGGGTTGTCCTTGCGGTGCTGCTTCCAGCCGGACACAAGGTCATAACCTTCTTCGCGTATCATGCGTACCATTTCCGGGATCTCTTCCGGGGAGTCCTGGAGGTCTGCATCCATGGTTACCACGATGTCTCCTTCGGCGGCGGCGAAGCCCTCAAACAGGGCGGCCGATTTGCCGTAGTTGCGGCGGAAGCGGATGCCGCGGATATGGTTTCCGTCTTTTGCCAGTTTGGAGATGAAGTCCCAGGATCCGTCCGTGGAGCCATCATCAATGAAGATGATCTCGTAGGAGAAGTCCTCGAGCGCACGGTCTATCCAGGCGGTAAGTTCCGGCAGGGATTCGCGCTCGTTAAGAAGGGGTATTACGATAGAGATATCCATAATCTATTGTTCGTCGGGAGCATTGGGGTCGTCGTCCGGAGTGCCGTCAAAAAGCCTCTGGATAAAGACGTATCTGGACATGATGGCGCTGAGGACGGTCCCGTACAGGAAGCAGTACAGCCACTCGAATATGAAGGTTCCCAGCGGCAGTTTGTCCACCACCCGGCCCATGGAATCTATCTCAGAGGACGATAACTGCAGCTGCTGGGACAGCTGGCCAATCATGGTGTCCATGGCGTCCGCCGGCATCTTCATGATGATGAGGGCGTGGGCCGATGCCACCAGAAGACCGCTCAGCAGTGCAGCCCTGCGGCCGAACCTGTACGAATCCTGGATGGTTACACCGTAATAGTTGTCCTTGAGGCGAATCATCCGCTTTCTCATAAGGACGATGCACCCGGCAAACTCTGCAATCCACAGCACAACGCCTGTTGCCTGGATAAGGAACAGCTTTCCGGTTCCGGCAACAAACTGCTTTCCCATGAGGCAGGCAATTGATACGGCAGCAAAGAACAGTCCAGTTACCGCGGCCTCGTTCCACAGTGCGTTATTGTCCAGGTTTTTCTTCATAATACGCAAATATAGTCATTTGTCCGGAAAAAACGCCATTTTCCCGGACGGTGATGCCAAAAACGGGTCTCCGTCCGGAAAAAACGCCATTTTCCCGGACGGCGGGGGGCAGGGCGGTGCAAGATAGGGAGATAATTTGATTTATCATTCAGAATGAATACATTTGCAGTATGAAAAGAAGTATACTTATAGCAGTGCTGTTTGCAGGATGCGTGGCGGCATGCAATCCGGACAATATAAAGGTAAAAGACCCTATCAAGGTGTCATCGCCCCAGCCAAAGGAGCAGATTACAAAGGTAAGTCTTACCAGTGAGGAACTCGCCATGGTGGGTTATGGCAATGAACTCACGTTCAAGATGCTTCCTTTGCTCAAGGAAGGAAACAAGAGTTACATTTTCTCTCCTCTCAGCATACAGTACGCCCTTGGCATGACGGCTAACGGCGCTTCCGGGGAAACGCTTGCCCAGATGCTGGGGGCCATTGGTTTCTGGGGTAAGAATCAGGAGCTTATATCTTCAGATATCCAGGCAATGAACTCCCTGTGCAACAAGCTTTTGAACGAGCTCCCGGCAGTGGACCTTGACGTGAAACTACAGCTTGCCGATGCCATCCTGGTCAACGACCTGTACCCCCTTCATCCGGATTTCAAGCAGCTGGTGGAAAGCACCTACTACGCCGCCGTTGAAAACATGTCCTTTGACGACCCCGCCTACGTTGCGGCACGCATAAACGAGTGGGCTTCCCGCAACACCAACGGCCTCATAAAAAAGATGCTGGAGCCATCGGACATAGACCCTGCGGCCCTTGCCTTCCTCATGAACGCCCTGTACTTCAAAGCCCCGTGGGTGCCCAGGAATTCGGACCCGCTATTCATGAAGGAATCAACCCGGGACCAGGAGTTCTATCTTGAAGACGGCAGTGTCAAGGCGGTTCCCACCATGCATACGTACCGGGACTTCAGATATGCAGACCTTGATTCTTTCCGTGTACTTGAGATACCTTACGCCAGCGGCAAGTTCGCAATGTACATCCTTCTGCCGGAATCTGTTACTTGCAGTAGCTTTATCGATGTTCTGCCCCGCGTTGACTGGCATGGAGTCCTCTCCGTGTTGAAAAACCGCTCCGTCAATCTCAGTCTTCCCCGCTTCGAGACTTCCAGCAGCTATCGCCTGAACGATGCCCTTCAGAAACTCGGCATGACTCAGGCATTTACCAGCGCCGCCCAGTTCGACCGCATGTTTGCCGACCCTGCCGTCCAGGCGTGCATCGACATGGTAATCCAGAAGGCCCGCATCTCCGTTACGGAGTGGGGCACCGAGGCCGCCGCAGTCACGGTTGTGGGCATGAAGGAGTCCTCCGCATACAATCCCGAGCCCCCCGTGGACTTCATCTGCAACCACCCGTTTGCCTATTTGATAGCAGAAAAGACCTCCGGCACAATCCTCTTCGCCGGCGCCTACTGCGGGAACTAGCCGTCCATCCACGGAAATGGCGTTTTTGGTGGATAAGTTGGCGTTTTGACCGGTTTGTCCACGGAAATGGCGTTTTTGGTGGATAAGTTGGCGTTTTGACCGGTTTGTCCACGGAAATGGAGTTTTTGGTGGATAAGTTGGCGTTTTGACCGGTTTGTCCACGGAAATGGCCTTTTTGGTGGATAAGTTGGCGTTTTTGGTGGATGGGTGAAGGGACTTTACGTGAAAAATTGCTATATTTGCAAGCTATTCGCACGGGCAGGCAGGTTGCCCACGTGGGGATGGCGAGTGAAAGACATTGTAAGTAATAAACTCAAAGCAATTATGATTGACATCAAGTTCCCTGACGGGAGTGTAAGACAGTATGAATCCGGAGTTACCGGATACGAAGTGGCAATGGGCATAAGCCCCAGGTTGGCAGAACAGGTTCTGGCCGTGAATATCAAGAGGCCCGATGAGCCGGAGACCTCCAAAGGTACCACAATAGATGTTACGCGCCCCATCACGGAGAATGTAGAGATACGTCTTCTCAAGTGGGAGGATGACGAGGCCAAGAAAGTGTTCTGGCACTCATCGTCCCACCTTATGGCAGAGGCGCTGGAGGCACTTTTCCCCGGCGTCAAGTTCGGAATAGGCCCTGCAATCGAGGCAGGCTTCTACTACGATGTTGACATGAACGGCCGCACCCTTACGGACGCGGACTTCAAGGCCATCGAGGACAAGATGCTGGAACTGGCACGCGGCAAGGAAGACTTCTGCCGCATAGAGGTCTCCAAGGCCGATGCCATGAAATACTTCACGGAGAAAGGCGACCAGTACAAGCAGGAACTCATCTCCGAGCTTGAAGACGGCACCATCACCTATTACACCAACGGTCACTTCACGGACCTCTGCCGCGGCCCTCATCTCAAGAACACCGAGGTCATCAAGGCCGTGAAGGTGCTCTCCCTTGCCGGCGCATACTGGAGGGGCGATGAAACCCGCCAGCAGCTCACCCGCATTTACGGCATCACCTTCCCCAAGAAGAGCATGCTGGACGAGTACCTCGTTGTCCTGGAAGAGGCCAAGAAGAGGGATCACCGCAAGATTGGCAAGGAAATGGAACTCTTCACCTTCTCCCAGAGGGTGGGTTCCGGCCTGCCCTTGTGGCTGCCAAGAGGCGCCGCCCTGCGCAACACCCTCCAGAGCTTCCTTGCAAAGAAGCAGGCGGAGTACGGCTACCTGCCGGTAGTGACTCCGCACATCGGTGCAAAGGAGCTTTACGTCACTTCAGGCCACTACGCCAAATACGGAAAGGACTCCTTCCAGCCCATCCACACCCCCCAGGAAGGCGAGGAATACCTCCTCAAACCCATGAACTGCCCCCACCACTGCGAAATCTACCGCAGCGCGCCCCGCAGCTACAGGGACCTTCCTCTCAGGTTCGCAGAGTTCGGCACCGTGTACCGCTATGAGCAGTCCGGTGAACTCCACGGCCTCACCCGCGTCCGCAGCTTCACCCAGGACGATGCCCACCTTTTCTGCCGCCAGGACCAGCTCCAGGAAGAGTTCGAGAAGGTTATCGACCTCATCCTCTATGTCTTCAAGACCCTCCACTTTGACAAGTTCACCGCCCAGGTGAGCCTCCGCGACCCCAAGAACCCCCAGAAGTACATCGGTTCCGATGAAAACTGGAACAAGGCGGAGCAGGGTATCATAGACGCTGCCAAGAAGAAGGGCCTCCCTTACGTGGTGGAGACCGGCGAGGCCGCTTTCTACGGCCCCAAGCTGGACTTCATGGTGAAGGACGCCATTGGCCGAAGCTGGCAGCTGGGAACAATCCAGGTAGACTACAACCTCCCGGAACGCTTTGAACTGGAGTACGTTGACTCTGATGGCAGCCGCAAGCGCCCCGTCATGATTCACCGCGCACCCTTCGGTTCCCTGGAGCGTTTTGTGGCAGTCCTTCTGGAGCACACAGCTGGTCATCTGCCGCTCTGGCTGCACCCGGATCAGGTAAAAGTGCTCCCCGTGAGCGAAAAATATGCAGATTATGCGAAAAAAGTTGTAAATCTGCTAAATAATTCCGAAATTCGCGCCTCCATAGACGACCGTAACGAGACTCTTGGCAAACGAATCAGGGAGACATCCCTCATGAGAGTTCCGCTGCTTGTCATCGTTGGAGAGAAAGAGCAGGCGGAAGAGTCTGTCTCTGTGCGCCGTGGAGCCGTCGACCAGGGTTCCATGAGCGTCCCTGCCTTTGTGGAGTACGTCCGCAAGGCTGTGGAAGAAGAACTGGCCAGATAAGTTTAACTTTTAAAGGAGCAAAGCTATCGCAACGCCTTACAGACCCAAGCCCTCGGGCCCCAAGCGCAAACCCATGCAGCAGATGGGCCCCAACAAGCAGGACGAAAACGAACTGCGCATCAACCGTGAAATCACCGCCCCCCAGGTGCGCCTGGTAGGCGAGAACATCCCGGAACAGGGCATTTACCCCATAGCCAAGGCCATGGCCATGGCTCAGGAACAGGAACTGGACCTGGTGGAGATCAGCGCAAAGGCAGACCCGCCCGTTTGCAAGATTCTGGACTACCAGAAGTACCTGTACCAGCAGCGTAAGAGAGCTAAGGAGATGAAGGCAAACGCTGCGAAGATAGTTATCAAGGAAATCCGCTTCGGCCCCAACACGGACGAGCACGACTTCCAGTTCAAGCTCAAGCATGCTCAGGAGTTCCTGCAGGAAGGCTCCAAGGTCAAGGCCTCGATATTCTTCCGCGGACGCTCCATCCAGTTTGCCCAGCAGGGTGAAAAGCAGCTTCTGCGTTTCGCCGTGGAGCTTGAAGAGTTCGGCCGGCCGGAGAACATGCCGGTCCTGGAAGGCAAGAGGATGACAATGATGATTGCTCCTATAAAGAAGAAATAACCCACACGTCATCCCCAACTTGTTTGGGGATCCCCGATCAGGTCGGGGGTGACGGTTAAAATATTAATTATTAATTGTTTAAAACAATGGCAAAGCTTAAAACCAACTCCGGTGCCAAAAAGCGCTTTACGCTTACCGGATCGGGAAAGATCAAGAGGAAGCACGCTTACCACAGCCACATCCTCACCAAGAAGACCAAGAAGCAGAAAAGGAACCTGGACCACTTCGCCATCCTCGAGAAGGACGACCTGGGCCGCGTAAAAGAGCTTCTGGTAATGTAATTATGTTTAACTGGAAAGCAGTCGAAAGCGCATCGTCACGGACAATGCCACTGCCTCCAAAAAGAGTAAAGATTTATGCCTAGATCAGTTAATTCTGTTGCCTCAAGGGCACGCCGCAAGAAGATCCTCTCCAGGACCCGCGGTAATTTCCTCTCCCGCAAGAACGTCTGGACGGTTGCAAAGAACACCTATGAGAAAGGTCTCACCTATGCATACCGTGACAGAAAGGCCAAGAAGCGCGAATTCCGCTCCCTGTGGATACAGCGTATCAACGCCGCCGCCCGCCAGTACGGTCTCACCTACTCCCAGCTTATGGGCCGCCTTGCGAAGCAGAACATCGGTCTCAACCGTAAAGTTCTCGCAGACCTTGCTATGAACAATCCTCAGGCTTTTGAGGCTATTGTCAACTCTGTAAAATAGTTCTTTGAAATTGTGAGCCCGAAGGAATTCATCCGGAACAAGTGGGTCAGACTGGCCTTTTGGTCGGTTCTGTACATTGCCTGGGTGGTATGGCTCGGAAATTATTGGTGGCTCCTTGGCCTGGGCATCATCTTCGACCTCATCGTCACAAAGAAGGTGAAATGGCTCTTCTGGAAGAAAGAGTACGCGCCCGGGGAGAAGCACAACTTCTGGCTGGACTGGCTTGACGCCATCATCTTCGCCGTGGTTGTTGTAACCTTCATCAATATTTTCTTCTTCCAGGCCTTCAAGATTCCTTCATCGTCCATGGAGAGCTCCCTGTATACGGGAGATCACCTGTTCGTTTCCAAGCTCACCTATGGTCCGCGCCTGCCCCAGACGCCGCTCACCATACCTTTCACGCACAACCGTGCATTCGGAAAGGAGTCGTATTCCACGGCCATCCAGTCCGATTACAGGAGGCTCAAAGGTTTCAGGAGCGTTCAGAAGGGAGACGTCGTGGTCTTTGGGTTCCCCAACGGTGACACCGTCCTTTCCAAACGCCCGGCAGATGATTACTATGCCTGGGTCCGTACATACGGCAGGGAAAAGACAATCAAGCAGTTCGGCCCCATCATCGTCCGCCCGTCGGACAAGAAGGACCACTACGTGAAAAGGTGCGTCGCCACCGCCGGAGACACCCTGGAAATCCGTAACGGAGTTGTCTGGGTGAACGGCGTAAAGGAGCCGGACTATCCGGGAAAGCAGATGACCTACAGGGTCGTCACCACCGGAAACCGCATAAACAACCTCAGGCTTGAGGAGCTTGGACTGAACATCGCAGAGCTCTACTATGACTCCCGCCTTCCCGGTTATCCCGCGATGCCGCTTACGGAAGGTATGCTGGAAAAGGTAAAGGCCATGAAGTCTGTAGTGGAAGTTGTTCCCAACATCGAGACCTTCCCCTCCAGCGGCCAGGACACGGAACTTTTCCCCTTCACCGGGAAAACCCGCTGGACTGCCGATAACTTCGGCCCGCTCTGGATTCCCAAAAAGGGCGTCACCGTGCAGATCACCCCGGAAACCCTGCCCTTCTACGAGCGCATAATCCGGGACTATGAGCACAGCTCCACAGACGTATCGGAGTACACATTCAAGCAGGACTATTATTTCATGATGGGGGATAACAGGCACAACAGCCTGGATTCCAGATACTGGGGCTTCGTACCGGAAGACCACATAGTAGGAACGCCCTCCGTCATTTGGCTCTCTACGGACGCTACAAAGAGCTTCCCCAGGAGCATCAGGTGGAAGAGATTTCTCAAACACCGCTTTTAAAGTAAACAATTAAAAAGTATAATATTATGTCAAAGGTTTGTCAGATAACCGGCCGCAAGAGAATGATCGGCAACAACGTCGCCCATTCCAAGCTTCGCACTAAGCGCGACTTCGCCCTGAACCTCAAGACCAAGAAGTTCTGGTCAGAGACAGAGCAGCGTTTCATCACCCTCAAGGTTACCACCAAGGGTATGCGTATTATCGAGAAGAACGGTCTCGATGCAACACTTAAGGATGCCCAGGCAAAGGGCTATGTAAACCTCGTTTAAAACCTGTTGAATTATGGCAAAGAAACAGAAAGGAAACAGGGTGCAGGTCATCCTGGAGTGCACAGAACAGAAGGCAAGTGGTGTTCCCGGCATGTCCCGTTACATCACCACCAAGAACAAGAAGAATACCCCGGACCGTCTGGAGCGTATGAAGTACAACCCTTACCTCAAGAAGGTTACCCTTCACAAAGAGGTCAAGTAAAATAGAGGAGATCTAAACTATGGCAAAAAAAGCAGTTGCAACCTTCGATGCAAAAGCCGGTGCAAAGCACATGGTGAAGGTTATCCGCATGGAAAAGAGCCCCAAGACCGGTGCCTACGTGTTTGTAGAGCAGCTTGTTGAAGAGGGTAAAGAGAAAGAGTTCTTCAACAAGAAGTAAGTTTTTCCGACTAAGAATTAAGCCGTCCTTGAAAAAGGGCGGCTTTTTTTTGCTAAAATTGACGATATAGACCTCAAGACCTATCCCTACTACGACCACAACCTCAGCGCCAAGGCATCCGACAAGATGGAGGAAATCTTCTTCAAGAGCGTTGACTTTATAGTGGCCAATATCTAGATCCCTATTTCTCCAGATCTTCCATCTGGAACAGGGCTTCCACGAACTCTTTCTTGTCGAAGACTTTAAGGTCGTCGATGCCTTCTCCAATTCCAAGGTACTTTACCGGTACCTTGAACTGGTCTGTGATTCCTACAACCACGCCGCCCTTGGCGCTGCCGTCTATCTTGGTGATGGCAAGCGAGGTGACCTTGGTGGCACGGGAGAACTCCCTGGCCTGCACAAAGGCGTTCTGGCCGGTGCTGGCGTCAAGGACCAGCATCACATCGTGCGGAGCGTCCGGGACCACCTTTGCGCAGACGTTGCGTATCTTGGTGAGCTCGTTCATGAGGTCTATGCGGTTGTGGAGGCGGCCGGCGGTGTCTATGAGCACAACATCGGCATCCCTTGCAACGGCGGCTTTCACGCTGTCGTAGGCCACGGCGGCGGGGTCTGCCCCGGTGGGCTGCTTCACGATATCCACTCCGGCCCTTTCCGCCCATATTACAAGCTGGTCTACGGCGGCTGCGCGGAAGGTATCGGCCGCACCAATAACCACCTTCTTGCCCTGGGCCTTGAGCATTGCGGCCATCTTGCCGATGGTGGTGGTCTTTCCCACGCCGTTAACGCCCACTACAAGCATGACGTACGGCTTCTTGGAAAAGTCGAAGGGCTCTACGGGAGTGTCCGGCCCCATGAGGTTAGATATCTCGTCGCGGATTATGGCGGTGAGTTCCTCCATGTCCACGTACTTGTCCTTCTCCACTCGGTCCTGGATGTTGTCCAGGAGTTTCAGGGTGGTGTCTACGCCCATGTCAGAGCTCAGGAGCGCCTCTTCAAGCGCATCCAGCACGTTGTCGTCCACCCTGGACTTTGCCGTAAACACCCTCCCCAGCTTCTGGAAGAAGTTGAGGTTAGTTTTTTTTACACCTTTGTCAAAAATACCCATAGCAGCGGCAAAGATAGCAAAAAAACCGCACCTGTGCCACCCCCGGCATCTCTCTGGTTGCATTTTGGGCCATTATTGCACCCACAGTCATGCTATCGGCACCGCTGCGGCAGCATTTTACACCGTTATTGCTCCCCAACAGATGCTGCGAGCTTGATGCTGCCAGTTTGAAGCCTCGCGAAACAGACGTACAGACCGTATGGTCTGTTTCAGCGGCACCTGAAGTGCGGTAATTGGCGTTTTGGCATGGTTTGGGTCTCGCGAAACAGATGAAACGGATCTTTGGTATGTTTCGCGTGATAGCCACGTCATCCCAGGCCACGAAAACGTGGGAAAGCGTGGCCTGACGTGACATGACCAGCCCGGAAGCACAAAATATTGTTTTTGAAAGAGGAAAACTGTATCTTTGTATGATTATAACGATACAGATATGAAACTATCTTACAGTTGGCTCAAAGAGTATCTGGAGTGTGACCTTACACCGGAGCAGGTGGCGGAGGCCATGACATCCATTGGTATAGAGGTAGATTCCGTGGAAATGGAAGAGGCGGTGCCTGGCGGCCTTAAGGGCGTTGTGGTGGCGAAGGTTCTCACGTGCGAGGCCCATCCGGACAGCGACCATCTGCACGTCACAGCAGTTGATGACGGCTCACCGGAGCCCGTACAGGTTGTGTGCGGAGCACCCAACGTGGCGGCAGGGCAGAAGGTGCTGTTTGCGCGCATCGGCACAACGCTTCCCGGAGATTTCAAGATAAAGAAGTCAAAGATCCGCGGCGTGGAGAGCTTCGGCATGATCTGCGCCGAAGATGAACTTGGAATAGGCGCCAGCCACGACGGCATCATGGTTCTCCCTGAAAGCGCCGTGCCCGGAACGCCGGCATACGACTACCTCGGCCTGGAAGACCAGGCGGTCATCGAATATGAAATCACTGCAAACCGCATAGACGCCGCTTCCCACTGGGGCGTGGCAAGGGACCTGGCCGCATACCTTGGCTCCAGGGACATCCCGTTCAAGCTGCATCGTCCTTCCGTAGATGCATTCAGGGAGGGAGAAGGCACGGAGATTCCCGTGGAGGTGCTGGACAGCGAGGGCGCTCCCCGCTACATAGGCATTACAGTAAAGGGCGTCAAGGTTGCCCCTTCGCCGGAATGGCTGCAGAAAAAGCTCATGTCCATAGGCCTCAAGCCCATCAACAACGTTGTGGACATCTCCAACTTCGTTCTCTTCGAGGACGGCCAGCCCCTCCATACCTTCGATGCCGACAAGATCCGCGGCGGCAAAGTCGTGGTCCGGAGGGCAGGGGAGGGAGAGGTCCTCAAGACCCTGGACGGCATAGAGCGCAAGCTCTGCGCCAAGGACATGGTAATTGCCGATACCGTCGGCCCCATGTGCCTTGCAGGCGTGTTCGGCGGTGAGGACTCCGGCGTTACGGACAGCACCGTGAACGTGTTCATCGAGGGCGCTTATTTCGATCCCGTGAGCATCCGCCGCACTGCAAAGAGCCAGCAGCTCTCTACAGACGCCAGTTTCCGCTACGAGCGCGGCGCAGACCCTGAAGCCGCAGAGTACGGAGCCCTCAGGGCGGCCCTCCTCATCCAGGAGCTGGCCGGCGGAAAGGTCATCGGCAAGAAGGTGGAGGTTTATCCCAAACCCATCGGCCGTGCCCGCATAGACCTTGATTACAACAGGATAGAGGCCTTCATCGGCAAGAAAATCGGCCACGATACCATAGAGAAGATACTGACGGCGCTGAACTATGAGTTCGTAGAAAAGCGTCCCGGCGGAGCCCTGGTGGCCGCCCCTACCTACATGATAGACGTCACCCGCGAGTGCGACGTGGTGGAGGAAATCCTCCGCATCTACGGCTACAACAACATAGAGCTGCCCCAGACCCTCAGGATGAGCGTGCAGCCCAGCCAGCAGCCGGAACCGGAGGCCATCCGCAACGCCATCTCCAACTGGCTTGCCGCCAACGGCTTTGTGGAGACCATGAACAACTCCCTCACAAAGGAAGACTATTACGCCAAGCTTCAAACCTTCCCCGCAGAAAGGTGCGTCCACATTGTGAACCCGCTTAGCCAGGACCTCAACGTAATGCGCCAGACTCTGCTTCTGAGCGGCCTGGAGGTTGTGGCATATAACATCAACAGGCAGATTTCGTCCCTCAAATTCTTTGAGTACGGCTCCGTGTACCAGAGACTTCCGGAGACTGACGGTACAACCCTTGCCGGCTACGAGGAGCACCGCTGCTTCTCCCTGTTCCTTTCCGGAACTCCGGACAAGGCCTGGAGGAATCCGGCCCAGAAGAGCAGCTTCTTCCAGCTCAAGGGCTATGTGGAGGCCCTTCTGGCCAGGTATCGCGTAGACGCTTCCACCCTTATCGTGGGCGCCGCTCCCACCGATATCTTCGCAGAGGGCATCACCTGGAGCCTTCCAGGCCGCGAACCCCAGCAGCTGGCCGTCCTGGGCACGGTTAACCCTGCCCTTGCCAGGCGTTTCGGCATCAAGCAGCCAGTGTTTGCCGCAGAAATCAACTGGGAAGTCCTCTTCACCCTGGTAAAGCGTGACAAGTTCTCCTTCAAGGAACTGCCAAAGTTCCCGGAAGTAAGGCGAGACCTTGCCCTCCTTCTGGACGAGTCCGTCAGCTACGGCGCACTCCGTGCAAGTGCCCTCAAGGCAGGCAAGAAGCTCATCAAGAGCGTTTCCCTGTTCGATGTCTACCGCGGGGAGAAGATTCCCGCCGGCAAGAAGCAGTACGCCCTTAACTTCGTGCTTCAGGACCTTGAGCACACCCTCACGGACGTTGAGGTGGAAAAGACCATGCAGATGGTCCTGGACACCCTTACGGCAGAGTTTGGAGCAGCGCTCAGATGAGGCTTCGTTTCTGGCATATAGCGCTTGTATTCCTGGCGGTGGCTTCCTGCACCGGGCCGCGCACCATCCCGCGCGACAAGCTGGGAGACATCTTCCACGACATGTTCCTCCAGGACCAGCAGATAAAGAGCGACTTTTCGCTTAAACGCATAGCGGACACGTCGCTGGTTTACCAGGGAATATTCAAGGAATACGGCTACGATACGGACGATTACCTCTACACCATCAACAAGTATATCAAGGACCCGGAGAAACTATCCAAGGTGTTTGAGAAGGTGGCAGAACGCCTCCTGGAGGAGTCCAAGGACATAAGGAAGGAGAAAGACTTCCTGGAGTGGCGCACAAGGTTCCTGGCAATTTACAAGCACAGGATAGACACCACTTCGCTGCCCCGTGTTCCCCTTGGGGCGGTGGATACCATGTATTTCCGCCTGCACAAGGACCAGGTGCAGTTCTTCCCTCCGCCGGATACCCTTTCTCCGGTTCTGGATACGATGATATTTCAGATAGACAGCCTATGATGAGGGAAGAAACGGTTTTCGGGCCCATTTTCAGCCGCAGGCTGGGCTCTTCGCTGGGGATAAATCTTCTCCCGCAGCACGGCAAGGTGTGCAACTTCGACTGCATCTACTGCGAGTGCGGCTGGAACAAGGACGGCCTCCAGGACAGGACCATCCCCAAGGCTGCCGATGTCCGTAAGGCCCTAACGGCCAAGCTGGAAGAGTGTGCATCGGCAGGAACCCGCATAGACTCAATCACCTTCTCCGGCGATGGCGAGCCCACCCTGAACCCGGATTTCCCGGAGATAGTGGACATAACCCTGGAACTCAGGGACAAGTACTGCCCGGAGGCAAAGGTATCGGTCCTTTCCAACGCCACAATGGCCTTCAAGGACGATGTCTTCCGCGCCCTCTCGCGCGTGGATAACCCCATCATGAAACTGGACGCGCCCACGGATGAAGAGGTGGCCCTGGTGAACCGCCCCGTCGGCCGGTACAGCGTGGAAGAAGTGGTTCGTTCGCTGGAGAGGTTCGGTGGCAATTTTGTGCTCCAGACCATGTTCCTCAAGGCTCCGGACTTCCGGAGCGGAAACTGGGTGGGAGGATGGATGAGCCTGGTGAGGAGGCTTAAGCCACGTGAGGTAATGGTCTATACCATAGACCGTGAAACTCCCATGAAAGGGCTTGAAAAATATACGGTTGAGGAGATGCGCGCCCTTGTGCAGCCCCTCATTGACGAAGGATACAAGATTCAAATTAAAGGATAAAACTATGTCACTATCAAGCAAGTACGGCTACACGCCGGACAAAGAGGCCATCGACCGCCATCTTGAACTCATTGCCAGCAACCTGGACGGAATCGCAAACGAACAGGTGTACAAATTCTGCTTTGGCATCATGGACCAGACTACCTTGTCGGCCGACGACACCCCCGCTTCCGTGAAGGCTATGGTGGAGAAGGTCAACGGCATTCCCGCCAACTTCCCCGGCTGGCCCCTGCCCGCATCCTGCTGCGTCTATCCCAACCTGGGCCATGTGGTGGCGGAGACCCGCAACAATCCCGAGATGCACGTTACCACCGTTGCCGGCTGCTTCCCCACTTCCCAGAGCTGGACAGAGGTCAAACTCCGTGAGATTGAACTGGCTGTCCGTGGCGGTGCCGACGAGATTGACATCGTCCTTGCCCTCAACGCTTTCCTGGCGGGGGACTATGAGACTGCCGGTGCAGAGATTGCTGCCGCACGCGAGTGCATAGATAAAGTGGCAGCTGAACTTGGCCGTCCCGTGGTGCTCAAGGTCATCATCGAGACAGGCCTTCTCGTGACTCCAGAACTCATTGCCGATGCCTCCTTCCTCGCAATGGAGAACGGCGCAGACTTCATCAAGACCTCTACCGGAAAGGTGAAGGTGAACGCCACCCCTCTTGCCGCATACGTGATGTGCCAGTGCATCAAGAAGTACCATGAGGCAACTGGAATAAAGGTAGGTTTCAAGGCCGCAGGCGGAGTTGCCTCCGCAATGGATGCCGTATGCTACTACAGCATTGTAAACACCATCCTTGGCAAAGAATGGATGGACAAGAAGTTCTTCCGCTTCGGCGTCTCCTCCCTGGCCAACAAGCTCCTCTCTGCCGTTGAGCAGAAGACCGTCGCATACTTCTAGACCCTTTCAGAACCCTTGTCTTGGCCCTCTCGTCCGGAAAACAGGTGTTTTTTCCGGATGTAAGGGCCAAAACTGTGTCTCCATCCACCAAAAACGCCATTTCCGTGGACAACCCCCCGTTTTGGCCAACTTGTCCACCAAAATCCCGCATTTCCGTGGACAAACTCCGGTTTTGGCCAACTTGTCCACCAAAAACGCCCGTTTCCGTGGACAAACCCCCGTTTTAGCCAACTTGTCCACCAAAAACGCCATTTCCGTGGACGGAGGGGTGGGATTTGTATAAATGACGGTCTTTGAGTATATTTGTTACCATGAACGCACTACTTGTAACCATACTCGCCGCACTGATTCCCTATGTGAATCCTTTTGTGGGAACGGACGCCCACGGCCATACCTTTCCGGGGGCCGTGTATCCCTTTGGCATGATTCAGCTGAGCCCGGACACACGCCCCAATCCCGGGGACTGGGACGGATGCAGCGGCTATCATTACAGTGATAGCCTCATCTACGGCTTCTCCCATACCCATCTCAGCGGTACGGGTTGCGATGACTGGTGTGACATACTCGTAACACCCAGAGGAATCCCATCCAGGTTTTCTCACAAAACGGAGAAGGCATCACCGGGATATTATGAGGTATTTCTGGAGGATAGCAAGGTACAGGTAAAACTGGCTGCAGGACAACGGAGCGCAATTCACGAGTATAGATTCTTGAGTGGAGCTTACTTAACCGTGGATTTGAATCATCGTGATCCGCTGTTGGATTATGAACTTGACTCTGACGGTAGAGCATGTTGGGGACATCGTACTTCAAATAGTTGGGCCCAGGGTCAGCGAGTATATTTCTACATGGAGTTCTCTTCTCCATTTATGTGGGATAATCAAGGCGCAAAGGCTAACCTGTATTTCAAGACAGCCGTTGTCACCCTGCGCATTGGCATTTCCTCCGTTTCCTGGCAGAACGCCAAGGAGAACCTGTATAGCGAGTATCCTAAGTCCATCAAGGCAGTAAAAAAGTCAACTGAGAGAGTCTGGAATGCATATCTCAAAAAGGTCAAGTGCCCATATAAGGACAAGGACCACAAAACACGCTTCTATACCGCCTTGTACCACACGGCCATACATCCCACCCTTTACTCCGATGTTAACGGAGAGTACCGCGGCATGGACGGTAAGGTGCATAAGGCCGATGGCTGGGACCGCTATACAGTCTTCTCCCTCTGGGATACATTCAGGGGCCTTCATCCGCTCCTCACGGAAATCGAACCTGAACGCACGGTAGACTTCATAAAGTCCATGCTCTCCATATATGACGAGGCCGGCAAACTGCCTGTCTGGGAGCTCTCCGGCTGGGAAACCAACTGCATGATAGGCTACAACAGCGCTCCCGTAATTGCCGATGCCATCCTCCGCGGCCTCAAAGGCTTCGACTATGAGAAGGCCTTCCGGGCCCTCGTAGCCAGCGCCCACAACCCCGCTTTCGGCCTGGACAGCTTCCGCCGCAACGGCCTTGTCCTTGCCGACGACGAGCACGAGTCCGTCTCCAAGACCCTTGAGTACGCATTTGACGACTGGTGCGTTGCCCAGGTGGCTCGGAAACTCGGCCACATGAAGGAGTACAAGGAGTTTATGACCAGCTCCCAGTACTGGAAGAACGTCCTTGATCCGGAAACCAAGTTCATGCGTGCCCGTCTCAACGGCCGTTGGTTCACACCCTTCGACCCCCGTGAGGTCAACAACAATTACACGGAGGCCAACTCCTGGCAGTACAGTTTCTTTGTCCCCCATGACATTCCCGGGCTCATTGAAGCCCTTGGTGGAAAAGATGCTTTCGAGGCCCGCCTGGATGCCCTTTTCGATGCCCCGGAGCAGACCACCGGCCGCACCCAGGCCGATATCACCGGTCAGATTGGCCAGTACGCCCACGGTAACGAGCCCAGCCACCACATCGCATATCTATACGACTCCATCGGCCGCCCGGGCAAGCGCAAAGCACGCGTGGATCAGATACTTGAGACTCTGTATACATCGGCCCCCGACGGCCTGTGCGGCAACGAAGACTGTGGCCAGATGAGCGCCTGGTATGTGCTGTCATCCATTGGAAGATATCCCGCGTGTCCCGTTGGAGATTCCCGGTCGGAGCCGGGAATGACGGAAGCTATCGTCACCAATCCCGCCTTCGTCGTTCCAAATGACATCTTCACGGACTCCATAGAGATCGCCATTCAGGGGGAAGGAACCATTTATTATACAGTTGCCGGCGGCGCACCTCAGCGTTATGACGGGCCGTTCACAGTAACGGAGCCTTGCGAACTCACTGCATGGGCAGAACGGGGCGGCAAGAGCAGCTTTGTAACCCGCTGCAAACTGCGTCAGGTGCAGAAAGACCGCGCAATCCGGATTCTTTCCCGCTACAGCCGTCAGTACACGGCGGGCGGTGACCAGGGCCTCATTGACGGGGCCCGTGGCAGCACCAACTGGCGCACCGGCGGCTGGCAAGGCTATCAGGACACAGACTTCGAGGCGGTCCTTGACCTTCTTGAGGAGCGTGACATAACAGTAGTGGGCGCCGGCTTCTGCCAGGATGCCCGTTCATGGATCTGGATGCCAAAGTATGTAGAGTTTTCCGTGTCCCGGGATGGCGTATCATTTACGCCCGTCGGCCGCCTGGACACCTCCGTTGCAGAGGAAGACCTCGAGGTCCAGACCTGGGATGCAGAACTGCCGGTCAGCTGCAGGGCACGTTACGTCAAGGTGTTCGCCAGGAACATAGGCACCATCCCCGCCTGGCACCCCGGCGCCGGAGCCCCCGGCTTCATCTTCGTAGATGAACTTTGGGCTAAGTAGCCCCTCCTGTCCACGGAAACAGGGGTTTTGGTGGACAAGTTGGCTAAAACCGGGGTTTGTCCACGGAAATGCGGGGTTTTGGTGGATGGGGGTAGCAAAAAAGCGGCACCTTGAACAAGGGCCGCTTTAATGTGCGCGAAATCAGAGTCGAACTGACACGTCCTTTCGGACACTACCTCCTGAGAGTAGCGCGTCTACCAATTCCGCCATCCGCGCATGATTTTTGGGACTGCAAATATACAACCTTTTTTTATTTCTGCAAAAAAAAGATTCCGGGTCAAGCCCTGAATGACGCCGGAATCAGATATCTACCGACATGAATGTCTCGGGCTCCCATGAAGGAGGACGGATGGTGAGGGAAGTGACGGAAACGCTAAGGAGAAGATCCAGGTCCTGAAGGTCCGGCAATGACCAGTCAAAACCAGACTCATGAAGGTAAGGGCCAAGTGAAAACGTACGGACCGTAGAGTCTTCCATCACTATGTCCAGAAGCAGCGGACTGTCTGCAAACTGCCGTGGGATGCGGGCGGTCCACATGCCCGAAGACATGTCCGGCTCAAAGGAGTACTCTCCCTCTACAGGTATCCCGTCAAGCCCCATGCCGCAGACGCCTCCGCGTATACGCGTACCGAATGGTTTTCCCCATCCTGGAGGGCCCTCCACGGACACCCGCAGAGTGCAGTACTGCTTCTGCAGCCGGGCATGCACTATGGCAAGGTCCCCAAATGCGTCCATACGGCACCTGCACAGGTACAGGGGAGGAGCCTCATTTCCCGGAAGTATGCTGAAAACACTCCCAAAAGGTCCTGAAGCCGCTCCGCTCCAGGCGGTTACTGAAACCCCACCCCTTGGAACGGATACCTGCAGAAGAGTGTCTCCTTCTACATGGTATGTGACAGATTCGGAACCGGCCTCCACAAGTACTTCAGCCGGCTGGCCAAAGGTTCCGGAAAGATGGATGTCAAGGAGGCAGGGGCACGGGTCCCGGTTTTCTTTTACAAGTGTGCAAGAAAAGAAAGAGACGGCTGTGATTATGATAACCGGGACCAGGTGCCTTTTATCTGCCATATCTTGCAAAGGTATCGGCAATGAGTTCCTCCCTTTCGGGATACAACTGCGTGAGCGCTTTCTGAAGGCCGTCCACAGACTTGACTTCCGGCTTCAGGGCGCGAAATATTTCCTGGCGTGAAGTGCCCCTTTCGTACAGATAACCAAGTATTTCCGGGCGGAACCACATATAATCCGGGTACTGGGGCATGCCCCCGCCATAGCGGTCTTTGTATATGCTGGAGCCAAGGAAGAAAGCCCACATCTCTCCCACGGCGCAATGGCCTGCGCCTTCCGAGTCCCCGTGGCCGTATGGAGTGTGGCGGTCGCGTATGTAGGATGAGATGATGTAGGTTATGAATGCCGTCCACCACGATGTGTCGCTGCTGCAGACGTTGGTGAAGTGGCTGGCGTGTGAGAGCTCGTGGACGGTGAATTCATATATGTCGGCAAAGCTCCCGCTGAGTTTTGTGCCGATGGTTATATCCGGCAGGAACATCTCCAGCACGGGGGCAAATTCCTGGGCATACTCCTTTATGAGCCGGTGGTCCAGCCCCGCCCCGTGGTGCAGCATGGGTGCCGAAGAGCACTCCAGGAACGGAATTATCCATATCCTGATGTCTCCGGGCGGGGGCGTTATACC
Source organism: Bacteroidales bacterium (assembly GCA_017428945.1). Lineage (GTDB taxonomy): Bacteria > Bacteroidota > Bacteroidia > Bacteroidales > UBA932 > Cryptobacteroides. The sequence goes on from JAFRPW010000023.1 coordinate 20,025, forward strand.
AAGATCGGAGGGAGTGCAGCGGGAGTAGTAGTCGTAAGCGGCGTTGTTCACGGCCGTCCGTCTCATAAGGGCCGCATCGTCCGCCTCGGTGATGTTGTAGTCGATACCTCCGGGACCGCCTTTCCCCAGAGTGGAGACAGAGGCAGGAATAAGAATAAGGTTTATGCCAACGGAAAAGCCTTTGCTGTTCTGGAAGACAAGGCGGTAGCGGGGGTCCGAGGTAAAGGTTTTGTCCATACTGTAATAACCGTCCCGGTCTGTATGTGTCACGCAGATCTTTGTAAAGACATTGCACGCTACCATCACTCCCGAAACCCCTACCGGCTTGCCTTCGCAGAACAGGGGATCGGTCATGGTAATACGCCCCTGGGGTGCCTGTGGCTCCGCTTTTGTCTGAGGCAGCAGCATGTCCCCGTTCCCGGTAATCCGGTACGATTCCCTCTCCACGGCCTCCCAGTCTATCCCGTCCGCAGCGCGGGTGGCAGGGTCGTGCTCGGAGATGTAGCACTTCTGCAGCACCTGATGGACGATTCCCTCCGGGAAGGTGAAGTTCCGGTCCACCACGGCGTACTGCCAGGTTATGGCGCCGTCCTCCACCTCCGGGTCCCGGTACCAGTCTCCTTCTTTCACGATTCGGTAGTCCATGGGGTGGTCCAGCAGGTACAGCCCGTTTTCCCGGAGTGCTTCCAGGTCCTCTCCCGTGCGGGGCAGGAACCTCACGTACAGGTCCGTAGGGTGTATGTCAGTGCGCTCCGACTTCACGGGGTAGAGGTTTCTCAGCGCTTTCTCGATGTTCTCTACTGCGTAGGGGTCCTCCAGCTTTTCTCCCAGTTCAATCATTCCGTGGCCGATTTCCCCGTACGGCGCTCTGGGGTCCGGCTCCTGGGGAAGGTCCTTCCCGCATGAGGCAAGGACCGCAAGTGTCAGTATGCAAAGTCTTTTCATGGTTCAAAAGTATTTCTTGGCGGCAAAGCTATGCAGAATTATCGGTGTACCTGAAAAATGATACGTTTATTTGTTAAAAAACCCATTCAGGCCATGCCAGAGGCCGATATTTTTGTCCACTTGAAACACATAATGCATCAAACTCCCTTGCCGGAAAGTTGAAAATCGGCCTTCCACACGTGCAGAAGGCACTTTATCCGTTTCACTTTTTTGCGGATTTTTATTAACTTTGCGGGCTTTAAAGAGAAGATAATATGCAAGATATCCGCAACATAGCCATCATCGCCCACGTGGACCACGGCAAGACCACCCTCGTGGACCGCATGATCTACCAGGCAAACCTTGTCCGCAAGCCGGAAGACCTTGGCAACCTTATCCTGGACAACAACGACCTGGAACGCGAGCGCGGCATCACCATCCTTGCCAAGAACGTGTCGGTCACCTATAAGGGCGTCAAGATAAACATCATCGACACCCCCGGCCACTCCGACTTCGGCGGAGAGGTGGAGCGCGTCCTGAACATGGCGGACGGCGTCCTCCTTCTTGTGGATGCCTTCGAAGGTTGCATGCCCCAGACCCGGTTCGTCCTTAACAAAGCCATCGACATGGGCAAGAAACCCATCGTGGTCATCAACAAGGTGGACAAGCCCAACTGCCGTCCGGACGAGGTCCAGGAAGAGGTCTTCGAGCTCATGTTCAACCTGGGCGCCAGCGATGACCAGCTGGACTTCAAGACCGTCTACGGCAGCGCCAAGCAGGGCTGGATGTCCAGGGACTGGAAGCAGCCTACGCAGGATATCACAGTCCTTCTGGACACCATCCTGGAGGAAATCCCTGCCCCGGAAATCAAGGAGGGAACCCCTCAGATGCTGGTATCGTCCCTGGAGTACAGCCCGTACGTGGGCCGTATCGCCGTGGGCCGCATTACCCGCGGAACGCTCAGGACCGGCATGCCCGTTAGCCTTTGCAAGAGGTACGATATAATCGAAAAGAGCAAGATCAAGCAGCTTATGGTCTTCGAAGGCCTGGGCAAGGCCAATGTGGACCAGGTCCAGTGCGGCGACATCTGCGCCGTCGTGGGCATCGAGGGCTTTGAAATCGGCGACACCATTGCCGATTTCGAGACCCCGGAGGCCCTTCCTCCCATCGCCGTGGACGAGCCCACCATGAGCATGCTCTTCATGATCAACAACAGCCCCTTCTTCGGCAAGGACGGAAAATTCGTGACTTCCCGCCACATCAAGGACCGCCTGGAGAAGGAACTGGAAAAGAACCTCGCCCTCCGCGTCAAGCCCGGCATCAATGCCGACAGTTTCGTGGTCTACGGCCGTGGCGTCCTGCACCTTTCGGTGCTAATTGAGACCATGCGCCGCGAGGGCTTCGAACTCCAGGTAGGCCAGCCCAAGGTTCTGGACAAGACCATAAACGGCCAGAGGTGCGAACCCATCGAGGAACTTTCCATAGAGGTTCCGGAGCAGTTTGTGGGCGCGGCTATCGAGCTTTCCACCCGCCGCAAGGGCGCGCTCGTGCGCATGGAGCCCCGCGGGGACCGTACCCTCCTTGAGTTCGAGATTCCTACCCGCGGCCTCATGGGCCTCCGCTCCAACCTCCTTACCGCAACTCAGGGAGAGGCCGTGGTGGCACATCGTTACAAAGAGTATCAGCCTTACAAGGGCGAGATAGAAATGCGCACAAACGGATCCCTGGTATCCCTGGAGACCGGTGAGGCTGTTGCCTACTCCATGAACAAGCTGCTGGACCGCGGCCGTTTCTTCGTGGAACCGGGAGAGGAAATCTACGGCGGCCAGGTGGTTGGAGAGCACACCCGCGACAGGGACCTCAACATCAACATCTGCAAGACCAAGAAGCTTACCAATGTCCGCGCCTCCGGGTCGGACGAGAAGGTAATCCTCCCTCCGGCCGTCAAGTTCTCCCTTGAGGAGGCTCTGGAGTATATCCAGGACGATGAACTCGTGGAGATAACCCCGAATCACATGCGCATGCGCAAGATTCAGCTTGACCCCCTTGACAGAAAGAGAAATTCTGCTACGGAAGATTGATTTTCCGAAAATTATTCGTATCTTTGCACCCCTTAATCTGTTTTTGAGGCAATGAAAAGTATCATCATTCCTTTAGGCGGTTGGGCGGCAGGAGAGCGGAGTTTCCGCTTTCATGCTGATACAGAGTTCTTTCAAGCGTTTGACAACACAGAAATCCTGAGCGCGGACGTTGAAGCGGAAATCAGGGTGGTCAAGGACGGCGCAAAAGCAGAGGCAGAGCTTCACCTCGGCGGAACTGTTACCGTGCCGTGCGACCGCTGCCTGGAGCCGCTCCAGGTTCCCGTAGAAGAGAACCCTTCAGAGGAGTTCCAGACAGAACTCGTCAAAGAGGACTGGGACCTCAGCCAGGCGGTGTACGACTACGTTTGTCTTGCACTGCCCATGCAGAGGGTTCATCCGGAAGGGGAATGCAACCCGGACACGGTCCGGTTTCTGGGTCAAGATGGGCGCGTGGACGAGGAGGCTGCCCCGAGCAGCCCGTTCGCCGCTCTGAAAGGACTTTTTGACAGCAAATAAACAATTAAAAACTATAAACAATGGCACATCCGAAACACAAACTCTCCAAGCAGAGAAGAGACAAAAGGCGTACCCACGACTTCGCTCCGGTTCCCACTCTGAGCGTATGTCCCAACTGCGGCGCCACCGTTATGTATCACCGTGTATGCCCTGAGTGCGGCTACTATCGCGGTCGTCAGATCATCGAAAAGAGCGCAGAGTAATTGCTCTCTTTTGATGGCCTCATAGTTCAACGGATAGAACGGAAGTTTCCTAAACTTTAAATCGAGGTTCGATTCCTCGTGGGGCTACGAAGAACCCGCCAGTCGGCGGGTTTTTTCGTGCACGGAGGGGAATGGAGTGCCGGGCGCCGCCGCAAGTTAAATGCAAGCATTCATTCCCACAGAGCAGGGAAGTCCAAAATGCGGGAGGAGTTTTCCGGGTGAAATAGCAAGTGCTTGAAATCCTGTGCTTTGAGACGGAAATCCGTCCTTTCGCACACCTGCTTCATCCGGCGGCTCAGTTCCTCGCTGCTTGCAATGCCCTCCCGTTGCGAAATATAGTTCATATCCGCTTCACTTCTGGAGCCCAGAAACATGGCATCGTAGAAATCCCGGCCTTTTCCGCGGTGGAGAATGGTGGAAAGTTTCATTGCATACAGCGTGGCGTCTGAAGGTGAGGGTATCCTGAAATAGAATCCGTCTCTGTTCACAGTGAACATCTCTCGCCGGTAATCCACTCCCTGGTCCTGAGCCTCAATCTTCAAGACGAACTTCTTTTCCCGGTAAGGGGACAATCCCAGGTCGTAAAGCAGTTGCGGGAACTGAATGGTCCTGCGGAAAGCCGTCAGGGCATTACTCTCCTTTTCCTTGGTGACAGCAGGAAGACCGTTCCGCCTTAGAAAGCGGACGACATCATCGGTTAGGCTTGCGAACTCCTCCTGCGAGAGATTCTTGCAATCAAAGTCCAAATCCTCGGAAAACCGGTCTATCTGCCTGAGGAGTCGTAGGGCAGTGCCTCCGATAAAAGTCAGTTTCCCAATCAGAGAGTGGGAGGATAAATAGTCCAGGACCATCAGCTCCAGGTATTCCTTATAGAGTTGGATGTCCGTGTCCGGACTCTCCGGAAAACCTGGATAAAAGGCTCTGATGTTTTGCAGGTCAAGCATATGTATTCTCTATTATTGCCGCTCTCTGTGAGAGAGCCCTATTGTCAAATCGCTCTAAAAAGGCACGGAAACGCTTCCAGTCAAATTCTTCGCGCATGGCATCCCTGTCAAGGCGAAGATTCTCCATATCGCGATCCGATTTGTATTCAGGGTGCAAGTAAAGCAGGTCCAGCAGGGCTTTCTCAGGGGTTGCCATTAGAGAGGGTAAACCGTCCCTCGGCTGGATGGGCTTATACCCGAAAAACAGGTTCGGGGAAACGTGCCGATAAGAATAATAACCGATTGGGGTGTCAAATACGGCGGTCTTCAGCGTACTCACGGATGTAAGCGCAAGGACAGTTTCTGGAATTATTTCGTGCCACGAGAGGACATACTCCAGGCTGAGGTAGGACGGACAATAGATTTTACCGGCCGCTGCCATACGCACGTCCGCCCTTCCCGCCTCATCGGGGAAAAGGTACCAGCCCTGGCGGATGCGCAGGATTTTTTCCTCACCCTTCCAGCGCCTGAGGTTGGAGGAAAGGCTGTTGTCGTTGCTTCTCTCTATACTGTTTAAGGAAAAAACACCTTGCCCCGAGTATAGCTTTTTGAATTCGTAATAATTCATTGTATTTCTGAAACTGCGCAAATATACACAATTTCAGAAATAAAACAAAGACTTAGACAAAGACAATCACTGATAATGTTGTCCCATAGTTTTACCCTATCCGTCCGGATTATTAGCCATTCCGGAATTGAATTTAAATCAGAACCTTGATCCTGAAGCCTCGGCCGGTGGGCTCTTCCACGATGGCCTGGGCTTTGCTGCGGATACCGTCCAGGGCGGTGGGGTCCTTGACGGGAGATTCCGATAATCCTTCCATCATGAAATCCAGGGCGGTGTCTCCGGTGAGTTCCGTATAGGTTATGCGGAAAGTAAGGGGACGTATGCTCCCAAGGTGCTCAAAGAGCATCTCCTTGATAATGGAGTACGCATTCTCCGCCTTCCCGGAGAGGTTGTACTTGAGGAAGAACTGATTGAGGCCGGTCCGAATCTGGAGATAGTCAAAATCTTTACCGTCAATCTCATAGACCAGTTTCTGGATGCGGTTCACAAACGCCTTGGTGGCGCTGTGCACGGGATGCCCGAAGACCTGCTCCGGGGTGCCGTCTTCGTAGATGATGCCCTCGTTCATAAAAAAGATACGGGTGCTCACGTCGCGGGCGAAACGCATTTCGTGGGTAACAATCAGCATAGTCATTCCGTCCTTTGCCAGTTGCCGCATAACGCTGAGGACCTCTCCCACCATCGTGGGATCGAGAGCGGATGTGGGCTCGTCGAAAAGGATCACTTCCGGGTGCATTGCAAGCGCGCGGGCTATGGCCACACGCTGCTTCTGTCCGCCGGATAGGGAATCGGGGTAAACATCGGCCTTCTGGGCAAGGCCCACTTTCCGGAGGAGTTCCATGGCTTCTTCCCTGGCATTGTCCTCCGATAATTTGAGCAGTTGCACGGGGGCGTAGGTAATGTTCTCCAACACCGTCATATGCTCAAAGAGGTTGAAGCTCTGGAATACCATCCCCATTCTCTTGCGCATCTTGTCCAGCCGATATCCCTTGGCCATTATGTTCTCGCCGTCCACCCAGATTTCTCCGGATGTGGGTGGCTCAAGCATGTTGATGGCCCGAAGGAGAGTGCTTTTCCCCGTCCCGGAAGGGCCTATGATACTGATAACCTCTCCCTTCCGAATCTCGCAGTTAACATCCTTCAGGACGGTGATGACGGAACCGTCGGGATTCTTGAAAGTCTTGCTTAAATGCTTGATACTAATCATATTACTTCTTCTTCAGGAAAAGGTTCAACACTACCCGGATGAGCCAGGCAAGGACAAAGTAAAGGACGGTGACCACCAGCAGCGGAATCAGGGCGTCGAAGGTGCGGCTGCGGATAAGGTCGCTGGCGCGGGTGAGGTCCTGGATGGCTATGTAACCAACTATTGAGGTGCTCTTGAGGAGTGCAACGCATTCTCCGGCAAAGAGCGGAAGGCCTTTCTTCAGGGCTTGCGGGAAGACGATTCCCGTAAATGTCCTGAGGGGCGTAAAGCCAAGGCTCAGGCCGGCCTCCGTCTGTCCCTTGGGGACTGAGGAAATGGAAGAGTTAAAGATGTTCCCGGAAGACCATGCAAAGCACAGGGCAAATGTGATAATCGCTACTACCGATCCGTCAAGGCCCGCATTCGCGAGGATGACGTAGAACATGATGAGAAGCAGAACCAGCGTAGGGATGCCCTGGATGAAGGCTCCATAAAGATTTGCCGTCTTCTGTACCCATTTCCGGCGGCTTCGGAGCATCGCGCAAATCCCGGCGCCGAGGAGCGTCCCGAAAAGGATTGCGAAGAGGGTGATCTTCAGGGTTTCCAACAGACCGCTTACGATGAGTCTCCACCTGCCTTCTTTTACAAGATTCATCTTCAGGCGCTCTCCAAGGCCGATATTTGAGGATTCTTCCCCGTTATATACAAAATAACCGGGATGGCACTGGTAGTAAGGAACGGTGAAATCCACGGACTTCTTGCGCTCCTCAGTTACATACAGGCAGGCGCTCACGATGTCGCATTGGCCGGTGTTGAGGGCTATGATGGCCGATCCAAGTTCTAAGAACTGCATCTGGAAAGGGCGGCCGCTCCAAATGGCGAAGCGCTTCAGGATATCGGCATCCATGCCCATCCACTCTCCTCCTTCTCCCAGAAAGCAGGTGGGCTCAAGATTGACGGCTGTGACGCACCTCACGGGTTCATCATGGCGGGTGACCGTGCCGGGTGCAGGCATTTCGGGCTCAGGGGTTCCGCTGGTCCAGTGGGAGATGACGGCGTCGAGGGTACCATCGGCCTTGAAAGTGGAGATGAAAGAGTTCAGATCCTCCCTGAGGGCGTCGTTGCCTTTCCTGATGGCAAACGCCACGTCAAAGTTTTCTTCGCCACGGAAAGCCAGCCGCATATTGAGCTTTTCCCGGGCCTCGGGGGTAATGGCAACCTCGTCACTCACAAATACATCTGCAATTCCATGACGGACAGCCTGGATGCCATCCGCATCAAAATTCACCCGAAAAAGGGTGATGTCCTGGTAACTGGAGTACTTGTCGTCATAATAGTTTCCGGCCGATGTGGCGATTGTAAGCCCGTGGAGGTCTTCCTCGGACTTGAGGTCCAGCGTTTTCTTGCCACCGGAGCAGCTTTGCAGGAAGGCAATGAACGCAAGGCCAGTTAGAAAATATAGAGTCCTTTTCATAGACATGGAATGATGGGGCTGGAAAAAAGCCCTGATACACAATAAAAGCCAGGCTTTCTGCCTAGCTTTATTGTGTATGCAAGCAGAATATTACTGGAGCTTGAAAACGACGGGGAAGGTGTACTTGACGGCCACGGGAATGCCGTTCTGGGCACCGTTTGCCCACTTGGGGGAAGAGGAGACTACACGGACGGCTTCTGCATCCAGGAGCTCGTTTACACCGCGGAGAACCTTTACGTCCTTGACATCGCCTTCCTTGCCCACGGTGAACTGGAGGATAACTCTACCTTCAAGTTTCTGGTCGATTGCATCCTGAGGATATACAATCTGTGAAGCCACCCATTTTGAGAAATCGTTGGCGTCGCCACCGTCGAAAGTGGGCTTGGTTTCAACTGCTGCGAAAGGAACGGCGTAGTCCGGGTTCTTCTCCAGAGTTTCTGCAAGGGATTCCACAGCACCCTCAGCGTCGATGGCGGAGAGTTTCTCAACGGCCTCGCGTACATTGACTTCTTCCTCAGCCTCGATAGCTTCGATGGCATCTTCAAGAGCCTTGGCCTTCTGGGCTGCTACTTCTTCTGCCTTTGCAGCTTCTGCTGCAGCTTTCTTGCTGTTGTTGGATTTGCAACCTACCACCAGGATGGCCATGGCTGCCAAAAGTACATAAACTTTACGCATGATATAAAATGATTAGTTGGTTTTTCCGGACCTAAAGTTAGAAAAAAAACGATTTGTTTACAAATAATTCCCAAGTATTCGCTATTTTTGTGAAGGTATGCGTAAAATATTGAGTGTCATAATAGTGTTCCTCCTGTCTTCCGCAATGGTGTGTGGGCAGGATAAACCCTTGGGTCTTACGTATGCTGTAAGCGGTACAGTGACGGACGGAGTCAGCGGCCGGCCGCTGGAATCCGTTCACGTATCCATTCCTGGCAGGCATCAGGCAACCGTAACCAACGCAGACGGATATTTTGTCCTTAAGAGCGACAAGGAAATAGACCTTGTGGAATTCTCTTTCCTTGGATACAAATCCCGCCGCCTGAAGCCGCAGGAGTCCATGAACGTTGCACTTCAAAGGGAAAACCTTCAGCTTGCGGAATCTTCCATAGTTTCAGGTGATCCTAAAGCAATTGTTGAAGCGGCCCTTGGCAGGGTCTGGGACACTTACTGCACCCATCCGGAACTCCTCAGGTGCTTCTACAGGGAAACTGTCCGTAAGCAAAACCGTTACATATATGTGGCCGAGTCCGTATCCAAGCTCTTCAAAGGCAAGTATTACGGCCATGTCGGTGCCGATGCCGCAGCTCTGGAGAAAAGCCGTGTGCTGGTGAGTCAGCGTGCCAGGGATACCCTGAGCATAAGGATGATGGGCGGTCCCACTCAGGCGATAACCCACGATATCGTCAAGAACGGGGATATAGTCTTCAATGCGGACGACATGCCCAGGTATATCTTCAAGATGGAAGCGCCGGCTTACATAGGCGACCGCCTTCAGTTTGTGATATCCATGATTCCGGCTGCAACTGCGGATTATGCGCTGTATGCCTGTACCTTATATATAGACAGGGAACTCCTTACCTTTACACGTGTGGAAGCATCACTTGATGTGAGCAACAAGGCAAAGGCCACAAGGATGCTACTTGTTAAAAAGCCTGCAGGATTGCGTTTTTCGCCTGAAGAGGCAACCATAGTGATCAATTATCGCCTTGACGACGGGAGAACACGTCTGGAATATTTCCGTTCTACCATGCGTTTTACCTGCGACTGGAAAAAGCGCCTGTTCCGTACCCGGTATACAACCGTAAACGAGCTTGTGGTTACCGATGTCCTGCCGGAAGCCCAGCCCATACCGCGTAAAGACCGTTTCCGCAGTTCGGAATTCCTTGTCGACAAAGCTTCGGAATTCCTGGACCCCGATTTCTGGAATGACTATAACATCATTGAACCGTCAGAGAGCCTTGAGCATGCCATTGGCCGTCTGAGAAAAGGAAAGTAAAGAATATGAAAAGAATTGCAGTTACTGTTTGCCTTCTTGCCCTGAGTGTGGTGGCTTATTCAAGGCCCAAGTCTTATGTTTTGAATTCCCCTGAAGGTATCATTTCCGTAAGTGTTGAGGTTGGGGAAAAGATTACCTGGAGCATCGGTAGTGGCTCTGAAACAGTCATTTTACCTTCACGGATAGGCCTTGAGCTTTCTGATGGTACTGCCTTTGGGAAAGCTTCCAAGGTATCAAAAACGAAACGCTTGTCGGTTAGTAAAAATGTTCCTGCAGCTGTCTATAAAAGCAGTCTGGTCTTTGACCGTTATAACGCTCTGACTCTTTCTTTCAAGGGTTTTGACCTGGAGTTCCGTGCATATGACGAGGGCGCTGCTTACCGCATTGTTCCTAAGGTTAAGGGGGGCTTCTCTGTCAAGCAGGAGACCGCTCAGTTTGTTTTCCCTTCCGGCAATTGCCGTGCCTGGATTCCTTATGTGAATTCAACGCCTGACAACCAGTTCTCGTCTTCTTTTGAAAGTCAGTATACAGAATCGGCCGTATCAGCCTGGAAGAAAGGTCTCCTGGCTTTCCTTCCTGTGGCTGCTGAATCTTCCGGCAAGAAGGTTCTTATTACCGAATCCGGCCTTTACAATTATCCTGGCATGTATCTTACCGGTGAGGATAATGTTTTAAACGGTGTTTTTGCTCCTTATCCCAAGACTCTGGTACAGGGCGGTCATAATATGCTTGAGATGCTGGTTACCGAGAGGGAAGACTATATTGCAAAGTTTGACAAGGCTGAGCCTCTTCCCTGGAGGATAGTCCTTGTTGCCTCTGATGACAAGGACCTTCTCTCTTCCGATATGCCATGGCTTCTTGCTGAAGAGCCCGGTGATGACTACTCATGGGTACGTCCCGGAAAGGTGGCATGGGACTGGTGGAATGACTGGAATGTCTACAATGTTCCTTTCAAGGCAGGTATCAATAATGAAACATATAAGTATTATATTGACTTTGCTTCCAAGCATGGTATTGAGTATGTTATTTTGGACGAAGGCTGGGCTGTAAATCTTCAGGCCGACCTCTTCCAGGTAGTCCCTGAAATAGACTTGGAAATGCTTGCGAAATATGCCGATTCCAGAGGTGTTTCCCTTATCCTCTGGGCGGGTTATAAAGCCTTTGAAAAAGACATGGAAAAGGCCTGCCTGGAGTATGCTTCAATTGGCATTAAAGGATTCAAGGTAGACTTTATGAACCGTGATGATCAACCTATGGTGGAATTCTATACCAAGGCTGCCAAGATGACTGCCAAATATGGCCTTCTTATTGATTTTCACGGTGCTTTCAAGCCTGCAGGTCTTCAGAGGACGTATCCTAATGTGATCAATTTCGAAGGCGTTTACGGTCTTGAAAATATGAAATGGGCGCCCGAATCTGTTGACCAGGTTACCTATGACGTAACAATACCTTTTATCCGTAATGTTGCCGGCCCTATGGATTATACGCAGGGAGCTATGAACAATGCTGCAAAGGGCAGTTATCGTCCTGTGTATTCCGAGCCTATGAGCCAGGGTACAAGATGCCATCAGTTAGCAGAGTATACGGTGTTCTTTGCACCCCTTACCATGCTGTGCGATTCTCCCTCAAATTATATGTCTGACCCTGAGTCTCTATGTTTCATTTCTGAAATACCGACAGTGTGGGATTCGACTGACCCTCTTGATGGAAAAATAGGGGAATATGTTGCAGTTTTGCGCCGTAGCGGCACAGATTGGTATATTGGTGTTCTCAATAATTGGGAAGAGCGTACTATTCAACTTAATCTTCACGAGTTTGGTCTTTGGTCCAAGTCTATTGAGATTTTTGAAGACGGTCCTAATGCCAATAAGGCGGGCAGGGACTATGTCCATCGTTTTGATACAGTTCCTGACAATTCAATTATTACTGTTCATATGGCATCTGGCGGCGGTTGGACGGCCCGCATTCATTAAATTTTAAAAATAGTCGAAAAATTTCTTTGCAAACGTTTGGATTTTTGTGCAAACGTTTGTATCTTTGCATTCGCTATATAGTGAACAACCACGTAATGGTAACAATTACCGACATCGCTGCATCGTTGGGAATAACCCCTTCTACAGTGTCCCGCGCTCTCGCGGGAAGTTCCCGTGTGAAAGAATCCACTCGCCTTGCCGTCGAAAAAAAAGCTGCAGAAATGGGCTATGAACGCAACGTGGTGGCTTCAAATCTCCGTAAAGGACGCTCCAACATGGTTGGAATCGTCGTTCCAAGGATTCACCGTGAGTTCTTCTCAAGGGTTATAGGCGGTGCGGAGAGTGTTCTGAATGAAGCTGGATTCAATGTTATCATATGTCAGACAATGGAAAGCCGCGAAGCGGAGATCAAGGCCCTTAAGGCCCTCAGGAACTACCGTGTGGCGGCTATTTTCCTTTCCCATGCAATAGAATCCAGGGACAGTTCCCATGTAAGGGAAATTATAGGTACAGACATTCCGTTAGTTCAGTTCGACCGCGTTTTCCCAGACCTTCCTGGAGCTAAGATATTGGGTGCCAATTGCGAAGGGGCATTTACCGCAACTAAACATTTAATTAGTCAGGGCTATAAGCGCGTTGGAACCATCGCCGGGTACATGAGTTCCCAGGCTTTCGTAGAGCGCCTTGCCGGTTACCGCCTTGCTCTTGAGAGTGCCGGAATTCCCTTTGATTCATCCATAGTATTTGAGGACTCAATTGTCCGTGAAACCGGCCGTGAAGCTTGTCTGAAGGCTATTGAGGCAGGTTGTGACGCCCTTTACTGCGCAGGGGCGTATTCCGCCCTCGGTGCCGTGGACGCCTTGAGGGAGAAGGGAATCCGCATTCCGGAGGAGTTCGGCCTGGTGGGAACTTCCAACGAGTCCTTCACTTCCCTTATGGTCCCTTCCCTGAGCACCCTGGGCCAGCATCCGTTCGAGATGGGGCAGGCCGCGGCCAACGCTTTTCTGGAAGGCCGCGCCAATACGGAGGTCATTCCAATGGAACTTCATATAAGACAATCATCTAAACGTATTAAATAATGGCAAAAGTAGTTACCTTCGGCGAAGTGATGCTTCGCCTCTCCACTCCGGGATACCAGCGTTTCTCCCAGGCCCGTCAGTTTGACATCAATTTTGGCGGTGGTGAAGCCAATGTGGCCGTATCCCTCGCAAACTACGGCGTAGACGCACACTTCGTGACCCGCCTTCCCAAGAACGACATCGCAGCTATGTGCGCAGCGGAGCTCAGGGGCTTCGGCGTAGACCTTGACGGCGTTGTCTGGGGCGGTGACCGCGTGGGCATCTACTATCTTGAGACCGGCGCCGTTGCACGCGGCTCCAAGGTTGTTTACGACAGGGCCAACTCCGCAATCGCAGAGATCAAGCCCGGAATGGTAGACTGGCACAAAGTACTGGAAGGCGCCGACTGGTTCCACTGGACCGGCATCACTCCAGCCCTCTCGCAGGGTGCTGCCGATGCCTGCCTCGAGGCCATCAAGGTTGCCAACGAGATGGGCGTAAAGGTCTCCTGCGACCTCAACTACCGCAAGAAACTCTGGAAATACGGAAAGAGCGCATCCGAGGTCATGCCCGCCCTGGTGGAAGGCTGCGACCTCATCCTTGGTAACGAGGAAGACGCAGAGAAGGAATTCGGCATCAAGCCCGAGGGATTCGACGCAGAGAAGACCGGCGGTGAGATTGACCAGGCCAGCTTCATCAGCGTTTGCCGCCAGCTCATGGCAAAGTTCCCCCGCTGCAAGAAGGTTGCCGTAACCCTCCGCGGTTCCATCAACGCAAACCACAACACCTGGGGCGGTATCCTCTACGACGGCAAGACCCTCTGGCAGAGCCGCAGGTACGACATCACCCACATCGTAGACCGTGTAGGCGGCGGCGATTCCTTCATGGGCGGCCTCCTCTACGGCCTCATCTCTTATCCCACGGATCAGGAAGCCATTGAGTTTGCAGCAGCCGCATCGGCCCTCAAGCACACCATCCTTGGCGACTACAACCGTGTCACCGTAGAAGAAGTGGAAGCCCTTGTAAAGGGCGGCGGTTCCGGCAGAGTATCACGTTAAGCTTTTCCAGATATGTCAAAGTTCAATAAAATAGATACCATTAATATTATAAGGAATACCGGTATCGTTCCCGTTTTCTACAATAAGGATGTAGAGCTCACCAAGAAGGTTGTGAAGGCCTGCTACGACGGCGGCATCCGCGCCTTCGAGTTCACAAACCGCGGCGACGGCGCCCACATCGTCTTCAAGGAACTCATTGCCTTTGTGCGTGCAGAGTGCCCCGAGATGGCTCTTGGCGCAGGCACCATCCTGGATGCCCCCACCGCCGCCCTCTACCTCCAGCTGGGAGCCGATTTCCTGGTATCTCCCTGCTGCGTGGACGAGGTCATCACCATCGCCAACCGCCGCGGCATCCCTTACAGCCCCGGCTGCGGTACCGTTACGGAGATTGTTCACGCGCAGGAGCGCGGCTGTGACCTTGTAAAGGTATTCCCTGCAGGCACCGTTGGCGGTCCCGCCTTCGTGAAGAATATCCTTGCACCCCTTCCTTGGGCCCTTGTGATGTGCACAGGCGCTGTAGAACCCGAGGAAAACAACCTCAAGGCATGGGCAAAGAGCGGCGTTACCGCTGTGGGCATGGGCTCCAAGCTCTTCCCCAAGGAAGTGGTTGCCGCAGGTGACTGGAAAGCCATTTCCGAGCTCTGCCGCAAATCCCTTGAATGGTTCCGTAAATAATTGCCGATGAGACTCCTTAAGCCCCTCGCCATCCTGGCAGTCTGCATAGCAGCATTGTCCTGTGGGAAAAAGCAGGATATTCCTCTTCCCAGGATCCCATCCTACACCGTAACTCTTACGGACTTTGGTGCCGTAGGTGACGGCGTCACGGACAACACCCAGGCCTTTGCCAAGGCCATGCAGGCCCTTTCAGACAAGGGCGGAGGCAAGCTGGTGGTCCCGGACGGCATCTGGCTCAGCGGCCCCATCGGCCTCAAGAGCCATACCGAGCTGCATCTTGAGGACAACGCCATCATAGTGTTCTCCACCGACCAGGACCTTTATCCCATCATCGACACCAACTTTGAGGGTCTGGATGTAAGGCGCTGCCTATCACCCCTTTATGCCGACGGTGAAACCGATATCGCCATCACCGGCAAGGGCATCATCGACGGCAACGGCGCAGCCTGGCGCGAACTCAAGCGCAGAAAGGTGGGGGACGATACCTGGAAAGCCATGACCAAGGGCCACGGCGTCCTCTCCGACGATGGTTCCGTCTGGTATCCGGACGAAGGCTACAAGCGCGCCCGCCTCACCGCAGGCAGCCTCAACTACCAGGACCAGAGCCTCCCGGAAGATGAGATAAAGACCTTCCTCCGCCCGGTAATGGTGTCCCTCAAAAACTGCGAGAGGGTGCTCCTGAGGGAAGCCACTTTCCAGAATTCAGCCTGCTGGAACATCCACCCGCTGTGGTGCAAGGATGTCACCATAAAGGACATCACGGTCCGCAATCCCCACTACTCCACCAACGGCGACGGCATTGACATCGAGGCCTGCGAGAACGTGCTTCTCACCGGTTCCTCCTTCGACGTAGGGGACGATGCCATCTGTATCAAGTCCGGAAAGGACGCCGACGGCCGCCGTCATGCCCGCAAGTGCCGTAACCTCACAATCCTGGACTGCACCGTCTACCACGGTCACGGCGGCTTCGTGATTGGCTCCGAGATGAGCGGGGGAGTGGAGAACATCCTTGTCAAGGGCTGCCGATTCATGGGAACGGACGTTGGTCTCCGCTTCAAGAGCACCCGCGGCCGCGGCGGTCTTGTAAGGAACATCGTCTGCGAGGATATCTATATGAAAGACATTGTTGCAGAGGCTGTTACCTTCAACCTCTACTATGCGGGCGTAGCCTCTACGGAAAGGGCCGATGCCGGTGAAACCCAGCCGGACCTTCCCCCCGTGGACGAAACCACCCCCGAGTTCCGCGACATGAGCTTCAGCGGCATAGTCTGCTCCGGCGCAAAGCAGGCCATCTACATCAACGGCCTTCCCGAGCTCCCGCTTAGGAACGTCTCCTTCAAGGACTGCACCTTCACCGCAAAGAAAGGCCTTGAGATGCACAATGCAGAGAACGTCACCTTTGACGATGTAACAATTAACGGAGAAAAGATATGATCCTTTCCATCATAGCTGCCGCCATGTTCACCATCCACCTGATGGGGGACAGCACAATGGCAGAAAAGGACCTCCCCAAAGCCGGGGAAGAACGCGGCTGGGGCATGATGTTCCAGAACTACCTTGACAGCGATGTTAAAGTAATCAATTACGCCCAGAACGGCCGAAGCACCAAGAGCTTCAGGGACCTTGGCCTCTGGGACAAGGTTTACGCCGCAGTTAAACCCGGGGACTATGTTTTCATCCAGTTTGGCCACAACGACACCAAGGAGGACGATCCCGCCCGTTATGCTCCCGCATGGGGCGCCTATCAGGACAACCTCCGCGTATTCATCGACGGTGTGCGTGAAAAAGGCGGCACCCCCGTGCTCCTGACCCCCATCGCCCGCCGCTGGTTCAAGGAGGGCAAGCTGGACAGGAACTGCCACACTGACTATCCTGCAGCCATGCAGGCCGTAGCTGCGGAAAAGGGAGTCACTTGCCTGGACATGACCACCCCCACCCTTGACTGGATAGAATCCCTTGGCGACGAAGCCTCCAAGGCTTACTTCATGATTTCCACCGGCAAGAACGACAACACCCACCTGGTGCCCGCCGGAGCCCGCAAGGTTACGGAGATGGTCTGCGACAAGATAAGGCAGCAGCTCCCGGAGATTGCAAAGCACCTCCAGTACTACCACTTTGTTGTTTCCGCCGACGGCCACGGGGATTTCAAGACCGTGCAGGAAGCCATTAACGCCTGCCCGGACTACAGCCATGCGGAGATTACCCGCATCCTGGTGCGCAAGGGAACCTACAAGGAGCAGGTCATCATCCCTCACAGCAAGTTCCGCCTTTATATTAAAGGTGAGGAAGCCCGCGGCACCGTGATAACCTATGACAAGTACGCAAAGGCCACCTGGCCCGGCAGGGATTTCGCCGTGGGAACAAGCGGAAGCGCATCGGTCTACATCCACTCCAGCTATGTCACCTTCGAGGACATCACCTTCGAGAACTCCTCCGGAGAAGGCAAGGAGATTGCCCAGGCCGTTGCCGTCTTCACGGACGGGGACTTCCTCTTCTTCAACCGCTGCCGCTTCATAGGCAACCAGGATACCCTGTACACATACGGAAGGTTCGGAAAGGAAGGCGGAATCAAGCGCAACTACTACAAGGACTGCTACATAGAGGGCACTACGGACTTCATCTTCGGCCCCAGCATATGCTACTTCGAGGGCTGCCACATCCACTCCAAGAAGAACTCCTACGTAACCGCCGCCTCCACCCTCAAGGGCCAGAAGTACGGCTACGTTTTCCATAACTGCAAGCTCACCGCCGATCCCGGAATAGATAAGGTATACCTTGGCCGTCCCTGGGGTGCCTACGCCAAGACGGTCTTCATCGACTGCTTCCTGGACGGGCATATCGTCCCCGAGGGCTGGCACGACTGGGAGAAGGAAGGAAAGCCGGATACCAGGAAGAACTCCTTTTACGGAGAGTCCGGAAACTACGGCCCAGGCGCCCGCGGACCCCGTGTGAAGTGGGCCCACAAGATCAAGGCAAAGAACTATACCTTCGAAAAGGTCATGTACCAGAAGGAAGACGGCATCAAATGGGATCCATACAACAACAAATGAGAAAGAGCGCACTTATACTCTTGGCAGCCCTGACCGCATGCACGGCCAAGGCTCCGCTGTCCCTGGAAGTTGTCCGCAGCGAGATGGCCCGTAACCCCGAGGCCAGCTACATAGACGGCCAGGAAGGCAGGCTCAAATGGAACTACACCACCGGCCTTGAACTCAAGGCCATGCTGGATGCGGCTCCGGAAGAGACCCTGGACTACGTAGATGCCTGGTACGATGCCATCATCGACAGCACCGGCAACATCTTCAAGTACAGGAAGGAGAACTTCTCCCTGGACCACATCTGCCCCGGACGCACTCTTTTCCAGCTGTACGACATCACCGGAAAAGAGAAGTACCGCGCAGCCATGGACACGCTTTACGCCCAGCTTTGGGAGCAGCCCCGTACCCCGGAAGGCGGCTTCTGGCACAAGAAGGTTTACCCTGACCAGATGTGGCTGGACGGCCTTTACATGGCCGAGCCCTTCTACGCAGAGTACACCGTCCGCTACGTGACTGATTCCCTGGAAATGGCGGAGAATTTTGCCGATATCGCTTACCAGTTCGGCCTTGTCTTCGACGCCACCTTCGACACCGAGACCGGTCTTCTGCGCCACGCCTGGGACTCATCCCGCGAGATGTTCTGGTCCGATGAGGTCACCGGCCAGAGCGCCCACGCCTGGGGCCGCGCCATGGGCTGGTATGCAATGGCACTTGTGGACGTGATAGAGATCATGCCCTCCGGCGAGGAGCACGACGAGCTTGTCCGCATCCTGAACCGCGTCTTTGACCCTCTTCCCCTTTATGCCGATGCCCAGACGGGCATGTGGTACCAGGTGCTGGACCGTCCCTACGAGGAAGGCAACTACCTGGAGGCCACATGCAGCGCAATGTTCACCTACGCGCTCCTGAAGGGAACGCGCCTGGGCGTCCTGGAAGGCTTCACCCAGGAAGACGCCGTAACCCGTTACAATGAGCTTCTGGACACCTTTGTGCGCCGCAATTCAGACGGTCTCATAGACCTTGAATCCTGCTGCGAGGTAGCAGGGCTTGGCGGCAAGCAGAACAGGGCGGGGGACTACGATTACTATATCAGCGAGCCCGTCCGTTCCAACGACCCCAAGGGAATCGGCCCCCTCATCTGGGCGGCTCTTGAGTTTGAGAGAATATGAAAAAATACCTTAATATAATCATTGCAGCCCTCGCAGTGTCCTGCTGCGGAGGAAGCGGTACGGAAAAAGAGGAGGATACCGGTAATCCTTCAGCACCTACCGGGCTCATGCTGCATTCTTCTTCCGAGAGCAGTCTCACCTTCCAGTGGGACAATATGGCCGCGGCAACACAATATGAATGGACACTTACATGTGAGTCAAGTACCGTGGACAGCGGCAATACAAAGAGCCGCAACGTTACCGTAGACAATCTGGAGAAGGATACGGAATACGTTTTCACTGTCCTTAGCGTGGGCTCCGACGGATACAAGTCCCAGCCTTCATCCATTACTGCCAAAACTGAAGGTGACACCACAACTCCCGTGGATCCTCCCGTGAATCCGCCGGTGAGCAGCATCGCTTATGCGGATTATCTGATTTCCCAGGCTGAGGACCAGGACGGAAGCGCACTGGCTTTCCCGGGGGCGCAGGGCGGTGGTATGTTCACCACCGGAGGCCGTGGTGGGAAAGTATATCATGTGACAAACCTTAACGACAGCGGTGATGGCTCGCTGCGCTGGGCAATAGGCCAAAGTGGTATCAGGACCATCGTATTCGACGTTGCCGGCCTCATCGAACTCCAGAGTACTCTGGTAATCAAGAACGGCGACGTAACCATTGCCGGCCAGACCGCTCCCGGTGACGGTATCTGCCTCAAGAACTACACCTTCCGCATCAACGCCTCCAATGTGATAGTACGCTATATCCGCTGCCGCATGGGTGACGAGAAGAAGACCGAGGACGATGCCATGCAGGTGATGGATCACGATGACGACAAATTCAACAACATAATAATAGACCACTGTTCCGTGAGTTGGAGCACCGACGAGTGCGCATCGTTCTACGGAATGAAGAATTTCACTTTCTCCTGGAATATTGTTTCCGAGAGTCTGCGCATTTCTGTCCATGGTAAAGGAAACCATGGCTACGGAGGTATCTGGGGCGGCAACAACGCCACCTATCACCACAATCTCCTCGCTCATCATGACAGCCGCAATCCGCGTCTGGATCACGACTATGTCTCCACCCAGAAAGGCCCGGTGAGCGTAATCAACAATGTGGTCTACAACTGGAGCGGAGACTCATGCTACGGCGGGGAGAGCTCCAACAAGAGCGGTTCCGACTACCGCAAATACAACTTTGTGGGCAATTACTACAGGCCCGGTCCGGCAACTCCTTCAAACCGTCACAGGCTCCTGAATCCCACAACCTCCTGCAGTAACTGCGGCGGCACCATCATCCCCGGTCACTTCTATATGACAGGCAACGTGCTCCACGGCAACAGCGGCGTTACCGCCGACAACTGGACAGGGACCACCGCATCGGCTGAGGTAATCGAGCAGATTAAGGCTAATGAGATGTTCCTCTATGCCGCAAATCCCACCAGAATTGCCATTCAGAGCGCCCAGAATGCATACAATTCCGTAATTGCATACGCCGGAGCAAGCCTTGTGCGTGACCGTATAGACAAGAGAGTCTCCAACGAGGCCGCCATCGGCTCCACCACGTACACCGGCAGCAAGGGCGGCACCAAGGGCCTCATCGACACCCAGACGGATGTGGGCGGCTGGCCGGAATACACTGCCACCGACGACCAGAAAGCCCAGGTGACAGACAGCGACGGGGACGGCATGCCCGACTGGTTCGAGGATGCAGCTGGATTGGACAAGTCCAAAGCTGCTGATGGCGCCCAAAAGACAATAGATACCAAGGGCCGCTATACCAACCTGGAAATGTACCTCCACTATCTTGTCCGTGAGATAACACGTGATCAGAACACAGATGGAACATATACAATACTCTAATATTAACCATTAACTAACAAACCAGATCCAATGAAAGCAAAGAAATTAATTCTTGCGCTGCTCGGAATGGTAACGGCAGTTACCCTGTCGGCCCAGACCACAATCAGTGGTATCGTGACCGATGAAAACGGCGAACCCCTCATCGGGGCGGGCGTCGTGGTAGAGGGCACCACTACCGGAACCATCACCGGCATTGACGGTGACTATGTTCTCACCGTCCCAGCATCTGCAGTGAACCTGGTGTTCTCCTTCATCGGCCTGTCCGATCAGGTTGTTCCCATCAATGGGCAGACTAAGATCGACGTGGTCTTGAAGACGGACAGCACCTTCCTGGATGAAGTGGTCGTTGTAGGTTACGCTACTGTCAAGCGCCGTGACCTCCTTGGCTCCGTATCATCCGTGGGAAGCGACAAACTCGCAGAACAGCCTGTAACAACTGTAAGCCAGGCCCTTACCGGAAAGATGGCCGGCGTTTCCGTGGTCACCACCGAAGGCGACCCCGACGCTGACATCAAGATCCGCGTCCGCGGCGGCGGCTCCATCACCCAGGACAGCAGTCCTCTGTACATCGTGGACGGCTTCCCCGTGGAGTCCATCAACGACATCCCTTCGTCCGAGATCCAGTCCATCGACGTTCTCAAGGATGCTTTCTCAACCGCCATCTACGGTTCACGTGGAGCAAACGGCGTTGTTATCGTTACCACCAAGAGCGCTGATAAAGGCCAGAAGATTTCCGTCAAGTTCAATTCCTATTATGGCACCAAGAAGATGGCCAACGCAGATGCCATCGTGGCTATGGATCCCGAGAACTTCGTGAAGTTCCAGTACGAACTTGGAGTTATCCGTGACAACCTCAATTCCTACTACAACCCTTACTTCGGTACATTCGCAGACATAGACATGTACACCGGCATGAAGGGGAACAACTGGATTAATCAGGTTTTCGGACATACTGGCAGCACCCTTTCCACGGACTTCTCCGTATCCGGTGCCGGCGACAAGGTGAACTGGACCCTTGGTTACGCCCACATGGGCGACCAGGCCATCATGTCCGGTTCCACCTATACCCGTGACAACCTCAACTTCAAGGCCAACTTCAAGACCTCGGAGAATACGTCCATCGACGCAAATGTCCGTTATTCCCGCGTGAATGTGCGCGGCGGCGGTGCCAACGGCATCAACGATACCGGTACCACTTCCGGCAACGGCCGTCTCAAACACTCCGTGAGCTACACTCCCATCCCCCTGCAGTCCACAATCCAGGGCGTAGATGAAGAGCAGGATTACGGAGACAACGCCCCGCCGCTCCAGTCCGTGGCCGACAACGACTCCCGTCGTATCCGCACCACCTGGAACGCCAATACGGCTTTCAACTGGAAGATAAAGGAAGGTCTCACCCTCAAGGTTGAAGGCGGCCTTGAGAAATACTCCCAGACCGATGACCGTTTCTACGGCATGACCACTTACTATGTGGCCAACAACTCCACGGACAAGACGGGCGTCTCCAACCAGCACAAGGAAGCCTTCCGCACCAAATACCGTAATACGAACACCCTCAATTACGATTTTGCGGAAATCCTCAACAATGAGGACATTAGCCTGACTCTCCTCCTAGGTGAGGAAATGACCATCACCAAGAGCAACACTCTCACCAGCATGGTGGACGGTCTTAATCCTTCATACGATGCACTGATGGCCTGGAATTTCATGTCTTCCGGCACTCCTGCATCCGTTAACAATTACTTCAACCCGGACGACAAGCTCCTCTCCTTCTTCGGCCGTGTCAATTACGACTACAAGCACAAGTATTCCGTGGGCGGAACGCTCCGTGCCGACGGCAGCTCCAAGTTCTCACGCGGAAACCGCTGGGGTCTGTTCCCCTCCGCCGCTGTGTCCTGGACCATCTCCAACGAGGAATGGATGGAGGCCAGCTCCGAATGGCTTGACCAGCTCAAGCTCCGCTACAGCTTTGGTACCGCCGGTAACAACAATATCCCTTCCGGACAGATAGTGAAGCAGTACGGCGCCACCACTACCGCATGGTTGAGCCAGAGCTCCAATTACTGGATGGCCGGTAAGATAATGAACAATCCGGACCTCACATGGGAGACCACCATCACCCATAACGTAGGTCTTGACTTCTCATATTACAAGGGCAAGCTCACCGGCAGCATCGAGGTTTACCAGAACGATACCAAGGACCTCCTCATCAACTTCCCCATCACGGGCTCCGGCTATGACAGCCAGTACCGCAACCTGGGTTCCACCCGCAACCGCGGTGCGGAACTCACGCTGAACGCCCCTCTGGTGCAGAAGAAGGACTTCTCCCTGCAGATAGGCGGAAACATCGCCTATAACAAGAACGTGGTTACCAACCTGGGCGGCCTTGACAAGATCACCGCACAGTCATACTGGGCCTCCACTGAAATTGGTGACGACTATGTGGTCCAGGTGGGTCAGCCTCTGGGCAACATGTACGGCTACATCAGTGACGGCATGTACACCACCGACGACTTCAACTGGGACGGTTCCAAGTGGGTCCTCAAGGACGGCGTGGTAGACTGCTCTTCCATCATTGGAGCCACCTACATGATGCCCGGCGCTCCCAAGTACAAGGACCTCACCGGCGGCAAGGACGAGAACGGAAACCCCATTCCTGACGGAAAGGTGACCGTTGCGGACCGCACCGTCATAGGCAACGCCAGCCCGGACTTCACCGGCGGTTTCAACCTGTCCGGTTACTACAAGGGCATCGACTTCGGAGCCAACTTCAACTTCATGATAGGCAACCAGGTTTACAACGCCAACAAGATAGAGTTTACCAGCTCCCGCAAGTTCTCCAACCGCAACCTCCAGAACCTTATGGACGTGGACAAGCGCTGGACCAACATAGACTGGGAAACCGGCGAGCTCATCACCGATGCCGACAAACTCAACGAGATCAACGCCGGAAAGACCATGTGGGCACCTTTCATCGGCAATGCCATATTCAGTGACTGGGCGGTTGAGGATGCCTCCTACCTGAGGTTCCAGAGCGCCACCATCGGCTACACCCTTCCTGAAAAGGTTGTGGAGAAATGGCATGTACGCCGCGTCCGTGTGTATGTGACCGGAACCAACCTGTTCTGCCTTACCAACTACTCCGGTTACGATCCGGAAGTTGATACACGCCGCTCAACCCCGCTCACCCCGGGTGTTGACTACTCCGCTTATCCCAAGAGCATCGGTTTCGTGGCCGGTGTAAACCTCACCTTCTAATCTCCGGGAAATATGAAAAAGACATTATACTACATTCTTTCCGCGGCGGTTATGGTTTTCGCAGCATCTTCCTGCGAGAAGTTCCTTGACTCCGAGTCCCCGTCCGCATTCGACGCGGCTACCGTGTATTCCAACTATGCCCTTACTGAAGGCACCATCTACGGTATCACCGAGGCCTTCTGCGAGGTGAACAGTTACCGCGGCCGTTTCCTTCCCTGGTACGGACACAACACCGATATCGAGTGGTACAATACCTACAAGCCGGGTGACGGCAAGTCCGACATATCGGCATATGCCTGCCTCACCAACAACTCGCAGCTGAACCTCTCCAACGGTCCCTTCCCGCTCATGTACATGGGCATCGAGAGGGCTAACCTTGTGATCGAGGGCCTCCGCGAATACGGCAATACCGCAGAGAACAAGGACATGGCCTACCTCCTTGGCGAGGCCCTGACCCTCCGTGCCATGATCTACTACGACCTCACAAAGGCATGGGGAGACGTTCCTGCGCGTTTCAGCTCCCTTACTTCCGACACCATCTACGCCCCCAAGGACAGCCGCGACGTGATCTACAAGCAGATCCTCGCCGACCTTGACGAGGCTATCCCTTACCTGCCTTATCCCGGCGAAACTGCAGCCACTTCCCGCACTGACCGTGTGAACAAGGTTTTTGCAGAGGGCCTCTACGCCCGTATCGCCCTCATGGCATCCGGCTTCGCACTCCGTCCTGAGGACGATGCGATTGGCACCGGAGACCTGGGCAGGGTACGTGAGACCAACGATCCCGAACTCAAGAAGGCTGTGCTTTATCCCAAGGCCCTTGAATATCTTAAGGACGCTTACGGAAAGGCTGCCCTGGAGCCGGATTTCGAGACCTACTGGTACAATGTGAACAACATGAACAACATGGTCGCAGGTCCCTCCAATGAAACCCTTTACGTGATTCCTTTCGGCGCAGGCCGCGGCCGCTGGAACTTCACTTACGCTATCAGTTCAGAGGGCGCAAGCATCTCCAACGGTGTTTCCCGTGGCGGTGACGCCGGCCCCGTTCCCACCGTTTACTTCAAGTATGCAGCCGGCGACAAGCGCCGCGACGTTACCTGCGTGAACTACAAGTGGAACAAGGACGACACCATCGAGCCCGCAGGCATCGGCAAATGGTACTTCGGCAAGTACCGCTTCGAGTGGATGAAGGCCCAGCCTTACACCGGCGGTAACGACGACGGTATCAAGCCCGTAGTGATGCGTTATGCTGACATCCTCCTCATGGCAGCCGAGATTGAGAACGAACTCAACGGCCCCGCCAATGCCAAGAAGTACATCGAAGAGGTACGTGCACGTGCATGCGGTGCAGACGCTGCCGCTACTTTTGTAGCAGGCCTGGGCACCAAGGACGCAATGCGCAACGCCATCATCGACGAGCGCGCGCTTGAGTTCTGCGGCGAGTTCCTCCGCAAGGCCGACCTCATCCGCTGGAACCTCCTCAAGACCAAGCTGGATGCTGCCAAGGCCGACATGCTGGCCCTTCGCGGACTCTCCGGAGACTATGCAGGCTTGTCCGGCGACATCGCCTATGCATATGCCGACGACGCCATGTCTATCGACATCAAGTTCCTTGCAACCGGCGAAGCCGCCCCTGCAGGTTACGAGCTCTCCACCGGCTATGTGACCAAGTATGACGATGCCAAGAACACCGGCTTCTATACGGAACGCATCAACGGCATCTATCTCACCGACCCCAAGACCGGCGGCCATGCGAAGAACCCGGAGCAGCACATGTTCTGGCCCATCTTCAACGATACCATGACCAACAGCCAGGGTATGATCAAGAACGATTATGGCTACGACAACCTTTAATCCTATACGGCCATGAAAAGAATCAAATATTTAATTCTCGCATTATTTGCGGCAGCCCTTACTTCCTGCTTTGAGAAGGAAGAGCCTATCGTGGTCGATGAGCTGGACCTGATACGTTGCCTCCAGCCCATGAACCTTAACGCCCGCGTGAGTGCCGCCCTGGGAGATGTTGTAACCTTCTCCTGGGATGTTTCCAAGGATGCCGAAAGCTATGTTCTGACGGTTTACACCGACGAGGCGCTCAAGAACAAGTACCTCTCTGAAAGCGTGGCTCCCACAAACGTTCCCTACCAGAAGAAACTGGATGCTGACAAGACCTACTGGTTTACCGTCCAGGCCACTGCGGAGAGTAAAGAACCCTCAAAGGTGGCAGTCTATGAAAAGTCCTTCAAGACCTTTGCGGTAAAGGACAACCTTTTCCTCAAGGTAACCGCAAGGACCGCCACCAGCGTAACCCTGGCATGGTCCAAAGAAGTCTCCGACTACCTTGACGTGGACCGCATCGAATACGCCCTTCCCGGCGCAGACGCCAAGCTGGGCTCCAAAGCCCTTGCCGATGCCGACAAGACGGCTGCAACAGCCACCATTGACGGTCTGGATCCTGCAAAGGAATACGTGTTCACTCTCTACTACCTCTCCGCATCCCGTGGCCAGGTTGATGCTTGGACCACTCCGGACGTGAGCGCCCTCACGGAGGTTGCCACAACAGAAGCTCTCCTGAACGCCGTCAAGACCCCCGATGCAAAGATTCTCCTCAAGATGGCAGGATCTCCTTACGAAATCCAGTCTTTGGATATCTCCAACGGTTTCTCCATCACAGGTGAAGAGGCAGCCGACGGCACCAAACCCGTAATTCAGGGTGAATTCCATGTGGCTGACACATGGGTGGACGGCGGAGATCTCTACTTCGAGAGTGTCGAGTTCAGCGGTGCACCTACCGCAGTGGCTCCTTCCGGATACGGCTTCGCCTTCCAGAACAAGAACGGCGGTACCAAGGAAGGAAAGGTTATCGGCAACCTTACCTATAAGAACTGCATCATCTCCTGGTACACCAAGGGTCTCATGTATGAGTGGGGCAAGAAGATGACTATGGGTGAAGTCGCATACGACAGCTGCGATATCCACGACATCAATACCGACGGTACCGTGGGCGGCGACGTATTCGACATCCGCCAGGCTACGGACATTGCCAAGCTCTACTTAGTGAACAACACCATCCATCAGGGCATGCGTACCTTCGTCCGTTTCGATGCCGGTACCCTTGGCGCCCTGGTGTTCGAGAACAATACCCTGCACAACCTGAACTTCGTTGACAACACCAACAATGCCGGTGTGTTCGGTCTTCAGATTGTTCCCGGTAGCTTCTCATTCAAGAAGAACCTCTTCCTGTACATGACCGGAAAGGCCGTTCTTGAAAGTGCCAACACAAAGTACAAGACCGCTTCCGACATGGCAGTGGCCGCTGCAGACAACTTCTTCTACAGCCTTCCTGTGGACGATGCCGGCGCAGTTGCATACTTCACCGACAACTTCACGCTTGCAAATGCCGGCGGTACCATCCTTGAGGCGGATCCCTGCTTCAACGCTCCCGGCGGCCTCTACAACATCAACCCCGATTCAGAGATTGCAGGAAAGGGAATCGGCGCATCCAAGTGGTGGACTCCTTACGTGGAGGAACCCGAAGACCTTACCCTTGGCAAGGTTACCGGAAACCACACCTGGAATCTGGCCGACGCCAAGTACTTCTCCGGCACCATCAAGAAGCAGATGGTCCGCGACCTCCTGTTCGTGAGCGGTTCCGAAAACTGCCCCATCGTGGTTGACGGCGGAATGCTCAACTTCCAGAACGCAGCGGTTACAAACCGTAACGGCGTTCCCACCGACGGTTACCTTGCATTCAAGGTTGACGGCCCCGGTTCACTGGTGGTCAAGGCCAAGGATCCCGAGTCCCTGGGCAACCACTTCATCGTGGGCGTAGGTCCTGTTGACGGCAGCCAGATTACCCTCAAGGGCGGTGTTTCCGCAATGGCCGATATGGCAACCGCCACCAAGATTCTCATCACCACCATAACTGAAGAATCCTTTGTGTACATCTTCCCTTCAGGTGCAGTGAGCCTTGAAAAACTTGCATGGAGCACCGACGTCACTCCCGTGAACACGGCGCTGCCCGCTCCCGCACCCGTTGCAGCCCCCGCTTCCTTCACCGCCGGTGAAGCCACCGACGTGGTTGTGAGCTGGGAGCCCGTTCCCAATGCGGCCAGCTACTCCGTTGTGTTCAACGGCAAGACCAACACGGTTTCTGAAGAGCCTTGGCAGTATACCATCGAGGGCAAGACCACCGGTATGCTTGATGCCGGCAGCTACACCGTTCAGGTGTACGCCAACCCTGGCAAGGAAGATATCTACAACACCGAATCCGCAGCCGGCACCGCCGCCTTAGCAGTACTGCCTAAGGGCGGTTCCGAGGAAGGTGCTGAACTGGTTGTGAAGACCGTGGATGAACTCCTTGCAGCAATTGCAGCAGGCAAGACGGAGATTACTCTCGCAGCCGGCGAATATGACCTTGCCGGAATCCTCACCGTCACCGCTCCTCTCGCCCTCAAGGGCCAGCCCGGAGCAGTTGTGAAGGGTGCCTTCACCCTGAGCGGCGAGGTGGGCAACTTCTCACTGGAAGGCCTTACTGTGGATGCAGGAGACCCTGCACAGGGCGTCCTCGTCAACTTTGACGCAGCAGGCGTGACTGCAGAAACCATCACCGTAAAGAACACAGTCATCAACGGCTTCGCAAAGAGCGTCATTTACGCTTCCAACACCGCAGATGTGTTCAATGTGGGTGATATCCTGTTCCAGGGTGTCGAGGTTTACAACCAGGGTACCGGCCAGGGCATGTTCGACCTCCGCAATGGTAATTACTCATCCTTCGCCATCACCGAATCCACCCTCACCGGCGGCCGTGACTTCTTGCGTATCGACGGAACCTGCACCCTCAATTCCGTACAGGTCTCCAGAAACACCATGTACAACCTCAATACCAGCAAGAACGGCAACGGTATCTTCTATGTACGTGCTGCAGCCGCTAACTACAGGGTAGAGAAGAACCTCCTCCTTGGCATGACTTCAGGAACCATCATCGGCAAGTCCGGTGCAACCGTTCCTGTCATGAGTGGCAACTACTTCTACGACTGCAATGACGAGGTGTTCTTCACCGGTATCATGGACAAGGAAACCGCACTGGGCGGCCAGGGCGTAGTCCTCACCGTAAATCCGGTCAAGGATGCCGCCAACAATGACTTTACCGTAGTCAACGGCGTGGTGATGAGTGCAGGCGTGGGCGCTCCCAAGTGGAACCCCGGCTATGCTCCCGCAACTTCCGGCGAGTTCTTCACGGTTACCAATGCCGATGAGTTTACCGCAGCAGTAGAGGCCGGTAAGACCAGCATACTCTTTGCCGACGGCGAGTACGACCTCTCCGCAGCTGACATCACCCTTGGTGCCAACATGCACCTGAAGGGTGAGGCAGGAGCGCATGTCAAAGTGGTCCAGTTTGTCCTCGCAGAGGGAGAACTCGGCGATATCGTCATCGAGAACCTGGCCATTACAGCAGGTGCAAACAACCTCATTACAGTCTCCGCTGCATCCGTGGTGAACAGGCTGGTTGTGCGCAACTGCGTAGTGGACTCCGTGGCGAAGAGTGTTCTGTACGGCAATGCAGACGACTCATCGTTCCAGACCGTGGTCTTCTCCGGTAACGTATTTACCGGTCTTGGCGGCGGCCAGGGTACCTTCGATATCCGCAAGGGTGCGTACACGGCTCTCACCATCGACAACAATACCGTCGTTGGCGGCCGCGACTTCATCCGTGCCGATGCCGGAAAGGTCACAGGTTCCATCAATATTGTGAACAACACCTTCGATGGCGTTACCCTTAACAACGGAAACGGCGTGCTCTACGTACGTTCCACTCCGGAAAGCTACGTGGTGAAAAACAACCTGTTCCTGAACGAGAACGGTGAGAACAACTTGTTGTCCAAGTCCGGTGCAACTGTTCCTTCAGTCATGTCCAACAACTACTTCTACAACTGTGTTGCAGAGAAGTTCTGGACCGGACCTATTACGCAGGAGATAGCCACCGGCAACGGCGGCGTAATCCTGGCAAGTGATCCCGTAAAGGATTCAGCCAACCATGACTACACTCTGGTGGATGCCCTCTGTCTGGCTTCCAACGTTGGCGCAGCCCGCTGGAATCCCAATGCAGGCAAGGTCAGCTCCGACATCACCGTAACCAACGTTGAGGAACTCCTCACTGCAATCGATGCAGGAAAGGCAGGCATTACCCTCAAGGCCGGTTCCTACGACCTCCGTACCGAGGCCAACGCCAGCGGTATCGTCAACCTCATTGCTCCTGTGAGCCTTGAAGGCAAGGGTGCCGTAGAGATTATCGGTGCATTCAAATTCGGAATCGGAACCACCTCATTTGCCGCTACGAACATCAAGTTCAATGGCGCAGAGAAGGCTCTTGGCAATGCATTTGAAATTGCCGAGGCCACCGAGATGGAGAAGATCCAGATCGTGAACTGCGAGATCGTAGCCTACAACAAGAGCCTCTTCTACGGAAACGGAACCGACTCCAAGATAGGCCTCTTCGACTTCCAGAAGAACCTCGTTCACGGATTCGGTACCGGTCAGGGCATGATAGACATCCGCAAGGGCGCCTATACCGTGATCAACGTGAGCAAGAGCAGCTTCTACGATGGCGGCCGTGACTTCATCCGTTGCGACAAGGATATCGCAGGCAGCATCGCAATCGTGAACAACACCTTTGCAGCATGTTCCGTCGATGCCGGAAACGGCCTGCTCTGGGTGCGTTCCTGTGCAGACGCTCCTGAGAAGTACAACGTGAAGAACAATCTGTTCCTGAATATTGGCGGAAACTCGCTTCTTGCAAAGACCGGTGCAACCGTTCCCACAATGAGCGGCAACTGGTTCTTCAATGTTGCGGAAGGATTCTTCGGCGGTGCTATCTCCCAGGAAGTCGCCACCGGTAACGGCGGCGGTGTCCTGACCGAGGATCCTTGCGCCGGTTCTGCAGAGTTCAACCTCAAGCTCATCAACGCCGAGCTCCGCGCAGCCGACGTAGGTGACCCTCGTTGGAACTCCGCATCCCCCAACTACATCAAGAAAAAGTAGTCATTCTTTAAAGGATGCGGGGCCTGACCGCCCCGCACCCTTCCAATAGCGCTCTTTGACATACTGTTTACCGCAAAAATCCAACGAATTCGTTGGAAAATTGAAAAATAGTTGTACCTTTGCAAAAAGATACATCAAATGGAGATAACGAAGCAAGACGTAGAGCGGTTTTTAGCCAATTTTCACACCAAAATGCGGGTGTTCAACATCGTTTTCCGGGATGATAGGAAGAAGAATGTTGATGCATTGGCAGAATTGGATATAATTGGCAAATACCGTGAAACGGTGATAATGGGATTGGAGTATTGGGACTATATAGATGGCCCTATTGGAGATACACTGAACCAAATGGGAGAGATGTGGGTTTTCGGCAAAGATGTAAAGGGTAGGGAAGTGTATATTAAGATATCAATGGGGCGTCCTGGAAGCAATACAATCTGTATCTCTTTTCATATTGCAGAGTTTCCGCTTGTGTATCCTTTTAAAGATGACTAATATGAAAAGCCCATTTGCTGATTGTGAAGCCACTTACAAGGAGGAGCGAAAGACTCTCAAATACAGGGGAGAGGTTTTCTCCTATACTTATCATTATTATCAGTGTGATGAGACCGGCATAGTATTCACCACATCGGAACTTGATGATAAAAGCATAGGAGAAGTTTATGACCAGTATCGTAAAAAGTACGGCATCCCTTTTCCGGAAGAGTTGAAGGCTACCAGAAAGAAATATGGTCTCTCGGCAGCCAGGATGTCTCAGATTTTGGGTTTGGGCACAAACCAGTATAGGCTTTACGAAGACGGAGAAATGCCTTCTCTATCGGTAGGAAAAGTCTTGAAGAGTATAGAAGACCCATACGTATTCCGGAAGTTCCTGGAGAACTCCGTTAATCAACTAACTAAGCAGGATTATGATAAGATAGCTACAAAAGTATCTGCAGTGTTTGCATAGGTAGTTTTGAGCACATGAAAAGCGGTAAACAGATATGTTTGACCGCTTTTTGTTTGTATTCCCGGTCAAGCCGGGAATGACGGAAATACTAAAAACATTATATACTATGAGCTTCATCGACAAAGACTTCATGCTGCAGACAAAGACTGCACGCAAACTTTACCACGAGCATGCAGAGAACATGCCCATCATCGACTATCACTGCCACCTGGTTCCCCAGCAGATAGCAGAGAACATCCAGTTCCGCGACATCACCCAGCTATGGCTGGTTGACGGCCACTACGGAGACCATTACAAGTGGCGTGCAATGCGTGCAAACGGCGTTTCCGAAGACTACCTCACCGGCGGCAAGTACAACTCCTGGGAGACTTTCCAGAAGTGGGCCGAAACCGTTCCCTACACCATGAGGAACCCCCTCTACCACTGGACCCACCTCGAGCTCAGCCGCGTCTTCGGCATCGACAAGCTCCTTTCTCCCAAGACCGCACGTGAAATCTTTGACGAGTGCAACGCAAAGCTTGCTACGGAAGAGTTCCGCGGACAGGCCCTCATCCGCAAGTTCGGAGTTGAGGTAGTATGCACCACGGACGATCCCGCCGACGACCTCCGCTACCACAAGATGATCCTCGAGAAACCCTTCGGCACCAAGGTCATCCCCGCATGGCGTCCGGACAAGGCCATGGCAATTGAAGATCCCAAGTCCTATAAAGAGTACCTTGTCAAGCTTGGCGAGGCTGCCGATATCATGATCGACTCTTACACTGACCTCATCGAGGCCCTGCAGCGCAGGCACGACTTCTTCGCCTCCATGGGCTGCAAGCTCTCAGACCACGGCCTTGAGACCTTCTACGCCGCAGATTACAAGCAGATAGAGATAGAGGCCATCTTCAAGATGGTTCTCCTTGGAAGACGCGTATCCGAGCTGGAACTCAACAAGTTCCGCAGCGCATTCCTGCACGATATGGCCGTCATGGACGCAAAGGCCGGCTGGGCACAGCAGTTCCATGTTGGCGCCATCCGCAACAACAACTCCAAGATGTTCGGCCTGGTTGGTCCCGATACCGGCTTCGACGCCATCCACGACCTTCCCACCGCAGCCGCCGGCCACAAGTTCTTCGACCGTCTGGCCTCTGAGGACGCCCTGGCAAAGACCATCCTCTACTGCCTCAATCCCAAGGACAACGAGGTCATGATGACCATGGCATACACCTTCAACGACGGCACCTTCCCCGGCAAGATGCAGTTCGGCAGCGGCTGGTGGTTCCTGGATCAGGAAGTTGGCATGCGCCGCCAGATGGATGCCCTGAGTGTCCTTGGCCTGTTCTCCCGCTTTGTGGGCATGCTCACGGACAGCCGTAGCTTCATCTCCTACCCCCGCCACGAGTACTTCCGCCGCATCCTCTGCGACGTCCTTGGCAAGGACGTTGAGGAAGGCAAGCTCCCTGCCTCCGAACTTGACTTCATCGGCAAGATGGTAGAGGACATATCCTACAACAACGCAAAGAACTACTTTAACTTCTAATATGAAGTATATAAAAATCAACCCCGCCGACAACGTCGCCGTGGCGCTCCAGGACCTCTCCAAAGGCGAGGTGGTGGAGGGCGTTACCCTGAAGGTAGATGTGCCAAGGGGGCATAAGATTGTCCTTAAAGACCTGAAAGCAGGGGAGAACGTGATAAAGTACGGTTTCCCCATCGGCCATGTGACCGTGGATGCCGCACAGGGCACCATGGTAGACCACAACTGCATCAAGACCAAC
Organism: Bacteroidales bacterium; assembly: GCA_017428945.1. GTDB lineage: Bacteria > Bacteroidota > Bacteroidia > Bacteroidales > UBA932 > Cryptobacteroides. The sequence goes on from JAFRPW010000023.1 coordinate 53,779, forward strand.
CTGGAAGGCCTGCTGGAGTATAAGTACGAACCTATATTTGAGATTGCCGGTCAAGCCGGCAATGACGCTCGTCATGCCCGACCTGATCGGGCATCTCAATATACCTTCAAAGGCTACCGCCGCTCCGACGGCCAGGTGGGCGTCCGCAACCAGATATGGGTAATCCCCACCGTGGGCTGTGTGAACGGCATCTGCCAGGAGATAGTGGAAGCCTTCAAGCAGGAGTGTCCCGGCCATCCCGGCGTGGATGCCATAGTGGCTTTCCCGCACAACTACGGCTGCTCCCAGCTTGGCGGAGACCATGAGAACACCCGCACCATCCTTGCCGATATGGTTCACCATCCCAACGCCGGCGGCGTGCTGGTTGTGAGCCTGGGCTGTGAGAACAACCAGTTGGACGCTTTCCGCGAGCTGGTAGGCCCCGTGGACGAGTCCCGCGTTCGCATGTTCGTCACCCAGAAGGTAAAGGACGAGGTCGAGTACGGCCTTCAGCAGCTAAGGGAAATCTACGCCGTGGCTTCCAAGGATGTCCGCGTGGACGTTCCGGTTTCAGAGCTCCGAGTTGGCCTCAAGTGCGGTGGATCCGACGGCCTTTCCGGCATCACTGCAAACCCGCTTCTTGGCGTTTTCAGCGACTGGATCGTAGCCCAGGGCGGCACCACGGTGCTTACAGAGGTTCCGGAAATGTTCGGTGCAGAGACCATCCTCATGAACCGCTGCCAGGACAAGGCAACATTCGACAAGACAGTGCACCTTATAAACGATTTCAAGGAGTACTTCATGAAGCAGGGAATGCCTGTGTATGAGAATCCTTCTCCCGGCAACAAGGCCGGCGGCATCTCCACCCTTGAAGAGAAGAGCCTTGGCTGCACGCAGAAGTGCGGCAAGAGCATCGTCAGGGGAGTGCTGAAGTATGGCGAGAGGCTGTCTGTAAAGGGGCTTAACCTTCTGAGCGCACCCGGCAACGACCTGGTGGCCTCCACCGCCCTTGCATCGGCCGGCTGCCAGCTGGTTCTGTTCACCACGGGCCGCGGCACTCCGTTCGGGAGTTTCGTGCCCACCATGAAGATATCCACCAACACTCCGCTCTATGAGGGTAAACCCCGCTGGATAGACTTCAACGCCGGCGTCCTTGCCCAGGACGAGCTCATGGACACCGTAGCCCCGCGCTTTATAGACTACGTGCTGTCCGTTGCTTCCGGAGAACCCGTGAACAACGAGAAGAACGGCTACCGCGAGCTCGCCATCTTCAAGCAGGGCGTGACGCTGTAGGGGCCTGCCCCGCTTGACCGTCCCTTGGCGTCACCCCAGGCCACGAAAACGCCCAAAAACGTGGCCGCGGATGACAAGGCCGTCACGCCAGGCCACAAAAACAGCCAAAACCGTGGCCGGGGATGAAAAGCGGTAATAAAACATAACAGAATGAAAGTAAAACACATATTATTGATGCTGGCGGCGGTGATGATTACCGTGGCTGCATGTGCTGAACCTGAGGTTGACAATGGTACTGACAACGGTACCATTCAGCCAGAGAAAGTGGACCCCGGCACTGACCCTGGCACCGATCCCATCCCTGGAGAAGGGGACGAGCTTGACTGCCCCAACCCGCCCACGGTGGGTACGGTAGACATGACGGCACTCACAGGCTACGGTGCGGGAGTGACCGGAGGCGAGGGCGGCAAGGTGCTCCACTTCAACAGCGGCAAAGCCCTGCAGACGTGGCTGCTTGCCCGCACCAAGACAGAGAAGAGCGGTGATCACAACCCCGTAACCATCTGGCTCAGCGGCACTTTCAAGCCCGATGACGGCCGAGACTTCTCCGAAGCCCATCCCTGGTTCGACGTCAAGGATGTCTCCAACCTTTCCTTCATTGGCACGGACAGCTTTGTCATGGACCGCATAGGTATCTTCTGCGTCCGCGCAAAGAACATCGTCATCCGCAACATCAACTTCCAGCAGCCCAAGGCCAACAACGGCGCCGATGCCGTCTCCATGCAGGACTGCGACGGTGTATGGGTGGACCATTGCACCTTCACATCCCTGAACCAGACCAAGGACTACGAGGACGGCTCCACCGATATCACCCACGGATCCAAAAACGTCACCGTGAGCTGGTGCCGATACATAAAAACTCAGAAGAGCTGCCTCGTGGGCCACTCCAACAGCCAGAGCGGCGACACCCAGATTACGGCTACCTTCCACCACAACTGGTTCGAGGGTTCAAGCTCCCGCCACCCGCGCGTGCGCTTCGGCAAGGTCCATGTTTACAACAACTACTTCGACGGCAACACCACCTACGGCGTAGGTTCCGCCTATGGCGCCAAGGTCCTTGTGGAGTACAACTACTTTGACGGCGTGCAGCTTCCTACCGATATCTGCACATATCCCGCCAAGGAAAGCGGCGAGTCCAACCTCCAGGGCAGCGTGGCCGGTTATCTCTGGGCAACGCAGGACATATTAGTGAACCGTCCCGCCAAGGCAAAGGATCCGTACCCGCTCACCAACATCAAGTATGAAAAGTACAACGGCAGCACAATCACGCCCCTTACTTATGCCGATTTCAAGCCCTCCTACGACTACACCGTCACGGCCGCTGCCGATGTTCCCGCAGTGGTCAAGGCAGGCGCCGGCTACGGCAAGCTTGGCTTCACCGAGGCTCCTGTTGCAGTGAACAACGGCGGCATTACGGAGTTTGACGGCACCGACCCCAATCCCGAGAATCCGGATCAGGGCGACGAGGACGATCCCGGCCAGCCCGGCGGCCAGGACGACGGCTCCGCCCACACATACACCCTGAGCATGCAGAGCAAGGCCCTGGTGCAGACCAAGGACGGCGCTGCCGGCGCCAGCTATTTTGACGCTTCCACCAGCGTGGCCGACTTCAGCAAGGACTACAGCGGATCCTTCACCATTGACGGAACCACTTACAGCCAGGGTATCAAGATGGACAGCAAGGGCTACGTGAACTTCACCACATCGGCCCAGTACACCACTACGGTGCGCTTCTATGCCGCTCGCCGCAAGGCCGACGCCACCAGCGCCTGCATGCAGCTTGTTCCAGCCTCCGGAGACCCCACCGTCTTTGACGTGACCCCTCACGACACTTACTTGGACAGCGGTGAAATCACCCTTGAAAAGGGCGCCGCCTACACCATCAAGCAGAAATCCGGCGAGCAGGCCGTAATCCTTGTAATAGTTAAGGAAACAGAATAAACTTTTATTGATATGGAAAGACTAAACCGTAAAACTGCGCCTCAGGCAAAGCAGTACACAGAGAAGGTGATTCAATTCGGAGAAGGCAACTTCCTCCGTGCATTCATCGAATGGATTATCTGGAAGACCAACCAGAAGACCGATTTCAACGGCTCCGTCGTCGTTGTCCAGCCCATCGAGAAGGGCATGGTTGAATGGCTCAACGAGCAGGACGGCCTCTACCACCTGAACCTCCAGGGCCTCCAGAACGGAGAAACCGTGAACAGCCTGGATATGATTGACGTCATCTCCCGCGGCCTTAACCCTTACACGGAGTTTGACAAGTATCTGGCCCTTGCCGAGCAGCCGGAAATCCGCTTCGTGATATCCAACACCACGGAGGCCGGCATCGCCTTCGATCCCTCATGCAAACTGGACGACAAGCCCGCCAGCAGCTATCCCGGAAAGCTCACCCAGCTCCTGTACCACAGGTACCAGCACTTTAACGGTGCAAAGGACAAGGGCCTCATCATATTCCCCTGCGAGCTCATCTTCGAGAACGGAAAGCACCTGAAGGAATGCATCCGCCAGTACATTGACCTCTGGAACCTGGGTCCCGATTTCAGCGCATGGTTCGAGGGCGCCTGCGGCGTGTACTCCACGCTTGTAGACCGCATCGTCCCCGGATATCCCCGCGACAATGCCGCCGAGCTTTGCGAGAGGGCCGGTTATGACGACCACCTCCTGGACAAGGCGGAAATCTTCCATCTCTGGGTCATCGAAGCTCCCAAGGAGATTGCCGATGAATTCCCTGCCGACAAGGCCGGCCTGCACGTTCTCTTCGTCCCCAGCGAGGCCCCTTACCACGAGAGGAAGGTTACCCTGCTGAACGGTCCCCACACCGTCCTGAGCCCCGTAGGCTACCTCAGCGGCCTCAATACCGTCAAGGAATGCTGCGAAGACCCGGAAATCGGCGCATTCGTGAAGAAGGTCATGTACGATGAGCTCCTTCCCACCCTGAATCTTCCCAAGGCAGAGCTGGAGCAGTTTGCCGGTGACGTCATGGAGCGCTTCCGCAACCCCTTCGTGAAGCACTTCGTGACCTCCATCATGCTCAACTCCTTCCCCAAGTTCAAGACCCGCGACCTCCCCGGCCTCAAGACCTACCTGGACCGCAAGGGAGAACTGCCCAAGGGCCTGGTGCTGGGCCTCGCCGGCATCTGCACCTACTACAAGGGTGGCAAGAGGGGAGAGGACGAAATCGTCCCCAATGACGACCCCAAGATCCTGGAGCTCCTGAAGAACCTCTGGGCCACCGGCGACGTCCGCAAAGTCGCCCAGGGCGTCCTTGCCGATGAGTTCATCTGGGGCGAAAACCTCAACGCCATCCCCGGCCTCACCGACCTTCTCACCGCAGACCTCGCCCTCATCCAGGCCCAGGGCATGAGAGAAGCTGTTAAAAGTATTATTTAAGATATGAGTACACAGAAGAAATTAATGAGCAACTGGCGGTGGTGGATATGCAGCCTGCTGTTTGTGGCCACTACCGTGAACTACCTGGACCGTCAGGTACTGTCCCTTACCTATGAGGAATTCATCAAGCCCGAATTCCACTGGACCGATGCCAACTACGGCACCATCACCAGCTTCTTTTCCATCTTCTACGCAATCTGCTGCCTGTTTGCGGGCAAGTTCGTGGACTGGATGGGAACCAAGAAGGGCTATCTGGTAGCAATCGGCGTGTGGTCTGCAGGCGCAGTGCTGCATGCTGCCTGCGGCTGGGCCACTGCACATATCGTGGGCCTGGACTCCGTGGCCGCAATGCGCGCCGTTGAGGCAGGTTCCAACATTGCACTGGCAGTGTCTACCACATCGGTCTACCTGTTCCTGCTGTGCCGCGGCATACTGGCACTGGGTGAAGCCGGAAACTTCCCAGCGGCCATCAAGGTCACGGCGGAGTACTTCCCCAAGAAGGACAGGGCCTTTGCTACTTCCATTTTCAACGCCGGTGCATCGGTGGGCGCCCTTGCAGCCCCGCTGCTGATACCGCCGCTCGCCGTCAAGTTCGGCTGGGAGATGGCCTTCATCATCATCGGTGGCCTTGGCTTCATCTGGATGTTCTTCTGGGCCTTCATGTATGAGAAGCCGGAAAAGAGCAAGCGCGTGAACGAGGCCGAACTGGAGTACATCCACCAGGACGATGCAGAGGCTGCCGTTGCTGCAAAAGCAGCGGCCGAAGCACCCGAAGAGAAGTCCATTCCTTTCATCCAGTGCTTCAAGTACAGGCAGACCTGGAGCTTCATCGCCGGCAAGTTCTTCACCGACGGCGTATGGTGGTTCTTCCTGTTCTGGGCTCCTTCTTACTTCAGCAACCAGTTCCACGCTCCGGCAACTTCTCCTCTTGGCCAGTGGCTCATCTTCACGCTGTATCTCATCGTGACGGTGATTTCCATCGGCGGCGGATACCTGCCCAAGATTTTCGTGGACAAGAAGGGCATGAACCCTTATGCAGGACGTATGCTGGCCATGCTCATCTTTGCCTTCTTCCCCATCGCAGCCCTGTTTGCACAGCCCCTTGGCGTGAGCTTCAACTCTCCCTGGTGGCCGGCAATCCTCATCGGCCTTGCAGGTGCGGGACACCAGGCCTGGAGCGCCAACCTCTTCTCCACCGTGGGCGACATGTTCCCCAAGAGCACCATCGCAACCATCACCGGTATCGGTGCAATGGCGGGCGGTATCGGTTCCATGATTATCCAGAAGGTTGCCGGTAACCTCTTCACCTATGCAGAGGCCCAGGGCGCAGCCTTCCAGTTCCTCGGCTTCGAGGGCAAGCCTGCAGGCTACTTCATCATGTTCTGCTTCTGCGGCCTTGCCTACCTCATTGCCTGGGCCATCATGAAGAGCCTTGTGCCCAAGTACAAGCAGGTAGAAATATGAGAATGAGTAATGCTATTCTGCTGGCGGCGGCTATTATGGCCGCCGCTTGCGGTAAACCGGATGACCAGGGCGGTGAAAATCCCGTGGTGGCCGTTACCGTGCCGCAGAACGTGAAGCTGCACAGCGCCACTGAAACCAGCCTCACTTTCCAGTGGGGTGCCGTTGAGGGCGCCGGCAGCTATGGCTGGAAGCTGTCCCAGGACGGCTCCCCGGTCAAAAGCGGCACTGCCAGCGGCCGCAATGTGGTCATAGAAGGCCTCGCTCCCGGAACAACGTATGGCTTCAGCGTATGTGCGATAGGGAAGGGAGGATCGTCAGAGTACTGCGCCGTGGTTGAGGCCACTACCGAGGGCACTGCGCCCACCCCTCCGGATCCGTCGGCAAAAGTGGTGTGCGTGGATGCGCCCATCGTCATTGAATATTCTTCCGTACCCGTCCTTGGCACCTCCGGATACATTCGCGTGTTCAAGAATGACGGCAACAAGGTGGACGAAATCAACCTTGCCGACATCTCCAAGACGGTCACCCTCGAAGACGGGACCATGATTCCCGCCGGGGCCGATGCCGATGCAGGCAAGATAGCCATCGGCAATGACTATGTCTTCCACACCTTCATGGATGCCCTTCACAGCGGCCAGTACAGGGTGGTGCACTATACTCCGCTCCGCATAAAGGGAAAGACGCTGGAGATAAAGCTTCACAACGAGGCCCTTTCCTTCGGCGAGTCCTACTATGTGACCGTCGATGAATCCGTTGTCGGCAAGGCCGTGGCGGCAGAGGATATGCCCTTCACCGTCAAGGCCCGCCCCTCAGGTACAACCCTTTCCGTCAAGGCCGACGGCACCGGCGATTTCTGCACCGTACAGGGCGCCCTGAGCTATGCTTCCACTCTCTCCAAGGATGCCGATGTAGTGATCGAGATAGGGGAGGGACGCTTTGAGGAGCTGCTTTTCCTCAGGAACAAGAACAACGTCACGCTCCGCGGCGCATCCAGAAGCGGTACCGTCATCGCATATCCCAACAATGACAGCTATGAGACCGGTTCCGGTTCGTCTGTGTCTTCGAAGCCTTCCGTAGGCCATTCCATCGGAAAGTCCGGCGGCCGAAGCGTGTTTCTGGTAGAGAACTGTGACAACCTGGTGCTTGAAAATCTCACACTGGAGAACACCTACTCCATCCCTTCACACAAGGGCCAGGCAGAGGCCATCTATTTCAACGACGGCTCCAACTCCCGCAAACTCACCATCGAAAGCTGCAATCTCCTCTCCTGGCAGGACACATTCCTCACCAAGGGCAGGGTATGGGTGCATGGCAGCCTCATCGCAGGCCATGTGGACTACATCTGGGGATACCCTGACGTTTGCCTCTTTGAAGACTGCGAGATCCGCTCCCGTGCAGGCGGCTACATAGTCCAGGCCCGCGTTCCTGCGGCTTCCAACAAGGGATTCGTGTTCCTGAACTGCAAGCTCACCGCAGAAAGCGGCGTGAAGGCTGGCTCGATGTATCTTGCCCGCAGCGGCGGAGATACCAGCGTATATGACAACGTTGTGTTCGTAAACTGCACCATGTCTGATGTCATCGCATCTGCCGGGTGGTTCGGCCCCAGCGTCAACTCGGGCGCCAAAAAGCCCACTCCGGAGGCTCCTACGGCCACAGCCGGCTGGCGCGAATACGGCTCCAAGACCCCCGCAGGCACCGCCGTCACCGGCCACAACTCCTACGGCAAGGTCCTCACCGCCGCCGAAGCCGAACCGTACCTCGCCCGGGAGTCCATTCTCGGCTGGTAAGCGGGAAGTCTTCTGCCCCGGATACATTCAAACCACCGTTTTCGGCCTCTGGTGAGCTAAAACGGTGGTTTGCCTATGTTTAAACTGCGCCAAATGTATCGCCTCCACCTCCCTGTCCCCCTCTGCGACTACATCAACATGTCACTTATCGGCAAGTGACTGTTAGGAGATCACTTCAAGGTGGCCTTTTTCAAAAGTGCCGGGATAGAGGTATTTATAGTGGCCAGGAACTCGTCAATCCCCATGTCGGGATCGGCCTTGATGGCGGCCTCAAAGTCATTGATGAGGCGGGTTACGGTTTTACGGTCGGCGCCGGTCTTGCGGGCAATCTCCCGCAGGCTCAGTTCATCTACACGGTAGTAGTGAAGAATCTGTTGTTTAAGGTCCATAGAAATCATTGTTTAGAGATTTACTTACGCAAATCTACAA
>JAFRPW010000024.1 GCA_017428945.1 Bacteroidales bacterium
CATTGACCTCGTTGAACATAGAAATCATTGTGGCGTATCCGTGAGGAATATAACGACCACTCGCCTACAAAGATAACGTGTTACGGTCTTGATTTTTATCCCCACTGGCGTAAAAATCCAGGATTTTTATGTAAGTTTGCAAATATGTTTATGAGACTCAGAAACTGGTGGCGGGAGTTCCGCCTTTCGCTCAGGATGAAGATAACCCTGTCCATGAGCGCCATCGCCGTGGTTCTTCTCATGTCCACCGTCATCTCCTTTCTGGAGTACCGGCACATGTCCAACTACGTGTCCGGCATGATTGCGGACGACATCCGCAACATCCATGTGGCCCAGCGCCTTGTAGACGCCGTGGATACGTACAACCTTCAGGTCCTGGCCGTCATCGGGGACGATAACCTGAGCTCCCTGCCGGACTTCGACCGCACCGGTTTCATGAATCACTGCGACTCCCTCCGCGCCGGATTTGGTGAGGGCAAGGTGGTCCCCATGGCAGATTCCGTGCTATATGCATATTCCGCATACATGCTTGCTTCCATGGAACTTGAAGACGTCCTGCAGTCCAATTTCATAGACACCAGGGACTGGTATTTCACCCGCCTGCAGCCGCTTTTCGGCCGTCTCCGCAGCTATCTGGACCGCCTGGGAGGAGAAATATACGAAGACCTTCAGCAGAATTCAGAGACATTCGACAGCGGTTTCTACCGCAGTTTCATTCCCGGTGCCGTCGCCGTCGCCGTGGGCATTCTCCTGGTGTTCCTTCTGATGTCATTCATCCTTGTCTACTACGTCAATCCAATATATAAGATGAACCGTTCCCTCGGGGACTTCCTCAAGTACAGGCACCGCTACACGTACACTTTCGACAGCAGTGACCAGCTTGGAGACCTCAACGCCGGCCTGACGGAACTCACGGAAGAGAACCGTACCCTCAGGAGGCGCAACGCTGCCCTCAGGGAAAATACCAGAGCGGAAGATGAATCTTAAGGTAGTTTCCAGAAACGTAGGTCTAGCGCTTCTTGTGAGTGCGCTTTTCATGCTTCTGTCCGTAGGGGTATCCCTTCTGGACGGGGGAGACAGCGCCATGACTCCGCTCCTTATCAGTTTCGCAATTACCTTTCTGGTAGGTGTTTTTCCCTTCATCTTCGTCCACAAGACATCCCGCATAAGCCTTAAGGACGGCTTCCTTATCATCGCACTGTCCTGGCTGCTGTCGTTCGTGTTCGGCGCCTTGCCATATGCCCTCTGGGGCGGGCCTTTTACCGTCTCAAACGCCTGGTTCGAGAGCGTTTCCGGCTTTACGGCCACCGGCGCAACCATCCTTGAAGACATCGAGTCCCTTCCCAGGAGCCTTTTATTCTGGAGGGCATCCACGCATTTCATCGGCGGTTTGGGAGTAGTGGTTTTCCTTCTCCTTATCATCCCCACATCGTCCCCCATGAGGCTGCGCCTTGCCAATATGGAGCTTTCCTCCCTTTCCAGGGACGATTATAAGAGCCGAGCCAACAAGACGGTATATATATTTGCGTATGTATACCTTATTATGGTTGCGCTGTCATTCCTGAGCTACCTGGCCGCAGGAATGAACTGGTTCGATGCCATCTGCCACTCATTCAGCGTGTCGGCCTCCGGAGGTTTTTCCTCGCGCAACCTTTCAATCGCGTCCTTCAATTCTCCGGTAATTTCCATTATCACCATAGTGTTCATGCTGATGGCCAGCATCCACTTCGGCCTGCTGTTCGTGACAGTTGCAACGCGTTCCCTAAAGCCTTTAAAGAACCCTGTCCTGCGCTTTTACATCATATCGGTAGTAGTGGTTTCCATCGTTACGTCCGTTTCCCTCAAGCTTTCCAACATCGATACATCGTGGGGGAAGGCATTCCTGGACGGGACCTTCCATGTGGTGAGCTATGCGTCTACGACTGGATTCGGCCTGTCGGACAACTCTGTCTGGCCCGCGCTCCCATGCTTCATGCTCATTCTGGTGAGCCTGGTCTGCGGCTGTGCAGGTTCAACTTCCGGCGGCCTCAAGGTAGACCGCGTGCTGGTGCTCTTCAAGGCCATCCACATGCAGATCCAAAAGACCCTCAATCCTTCCACAATATATGAGATGAGGCTTGGAAGGCGCATCCTGCACGACGAGGACATATATCCTCATGTCCTGTACATAGCCCTGTTCTTCATGCTAATAGGTGTTTCCACCATTCTGTGCATGCTGGTGGGGGACCCCAACGGACACGCCCTCACCGGGTCTCTGGCATCCCTGGCCAACGTGGGGCCTTCTATCGGCTCCATCGGTTCTATGGGCAACTATAATGCGGAGCCCGGCATCATCAAGTTCATTTTCACGGCCGACATGTTCCTTGGCCGAGTAGAGATCTATCCCGTACTGGCAGTGTTCTCAAGCTTATTCAGGAGGCAGTAGATGGGTACTAGAGCCGGATTCCTCCTGGACGCCTTCCTGCGGCGTTTTCCCTATGGTCCCACTTCCTGCCAGGAGTCCCTTCTGGACAGGATTTCCCAGTTTCTGGCAGGTGACGACGGGGACATCCTGGTGGTGAACGGCTATGCCGGCACCGGAAAAACCTCCCTTCTGGCTGCGGTCATCGATGTAATGTCGGAATTCAAGATGCCCTGCATCCTGCTTTCCCCAACGGGGCGGTCGGCAAAGGTGCTTTCCCAATACGCTGGCCGTCCGGCATACACTATACACAAGCATATTTATCGGCAGAAATCCCACGGAGACGACGGCTTCGGGCAGTTTTCCCTGTCGCCCAACAAGGCAAAGGGGGCGCTTTTCGTGGTGGACGAGGTCTCCCTCATCGGCATAGACGGGGGCACCCGGCAGGGGACTGCGGAATTCGGCTCCGGCAATCTCCTGGACGATTTGGTCCGCTTCGTGCGCTCCGGCGTGGAATGCAAGCTGATCCTGGTAGGGGACTCCGCGCAGCTTCCGCCTGTTGGCCTTGATGCATCGCCGGCGCTTTCCCCGGAGTACATGAACGGCTTCGGAGGAGTGTCATACGCCACCCTCACCACGGTGGTCCGCCAGGCTCAGGGCTCGGGCATCCTGGAAAACGCCACTCACCTAAGGACCATCCTCCCTACCGTAGAGGACGGCATGGAAATCGGCTCCCTGGGCCTCTCAGTGCAGGGCTTCACGGATGTTGAGCGTATTGGCGGAGGAGACCTTCTGGAGGCTTTGTCCGATGCCTATTCCCGCTACGGAGAGGAAGAAACCGTGGTGCTTTGCCGGTCAAACAAGAGGGCCAACCGCTACAACGCCGGCATCCGCGCCCAGGTCCAGTTCCGCGAAGAGCAGCTTGTCCGCGGCGACAAACTCATGATAGTTAAAAACTGCTACCAGTTCTGCGAGGGCCTCGAGGGTACGGACTACATTGCCAACGGAGACATTGCCGTACTTGAGAGCATACGCAATTACGAAGACCGCTACGGTCTTCATTTTGCCGATGCCCGCCTTACCCTTCCTGACTACGGCGGCCAGGAAATCCATGCCAAAGTGGTGCTGGATACGCTTTCGTCTGAATCTCCCGCCCTCACTTACGAGCAGTCAAACCTTCTTTATCAGGGCGTGAACGAGGACTACTCCCACATCCGCGGCCGCAAAAAACGTTACGACGCAGTGCGCGAAGATCCATTCTTCAACGCGCTTCAGCTAAAGTACGCAGAGGCCATAACCTGCCACAAGGCCCAGGGCGGCCAGTGGAAATGTGTCTTCATAGACAACCCCTTCTGGCAGGACTTCCTTGTTCCCGATGACATCAAGTGGCTCTACACCGCCCTTACCCGCGCGGTAGAAAAGGTCTATCTTGTGAATTTCAAGGATTCGTTATTCCGGGCTATGTCATCCCGGGCATGAAATGTCATTCCGGGCTCCTTTTCGTCATCCCCGACCTGTTCGGGAATCTCATCCACGGAAATGGCGTTTTTGGTGGACAAGTTGGCATTTTCCCGGGTTTGTCCACGGAAATGGGGTGTTTTGGTGGACAAGTTGCCGTTTTGCAGGGTTTGTCCACGGAAATGCCGGGTTTTGGTGGATGGGCGGGAGTGTGAATCATGAAAAATGACTATATTTGAGAAAAATAGTGGCTAAAACATGAAAAGACTCACCGTTCTGATACTTCTGTGTGTATCTGTGACTGCCTTGGCGCAGATTCCTGCAAGATATAAGTGGACTGGCAACAACCAGATTGCATTCAGTAATGACGGTTCATACAATGATGCATATACCGTTACGGTAAAAGGTAAGAAATGGACGCGGCAGGATGGACAGAAGTTCCCTGAGAAGTATGCAGAGTTCCCTCTGAATCCTGAGGATGCCGTGAATCTCACGTACTCTCCGGACTCAACCAAGCTGGCCTTCACCCGTGCCAACGACCTGTGGGTTGCAGACATTGCCACCGGAAAGGAAACCCGCCTCACCTTTGACGGCACGGAAACCATCATGAACGGTTATGCCAGCTGGGTGTATTATGAGGAAATATTCGGCCGCCCGTCCCGTTACAGGGCCTTCTGGTGGTCTCCGGACAGCATGACGCTGGCCTTCTACCGCTTTGATGACACTGAGGTTCCCATGTTCCCAATATACTCTCCCTTCGGCCAGGACGGCACTCTTCGCCGCACCCATTACCCCAAGGCCGGGGAGAAGAACCCTGAGGTTAGGATTGGCTTTGCCCACATAGACGGATCTCCCGTAGTGTGGGCAGATTTCAACCCCGCAGAAGACCAGTACTTTGGAACACCCTTCTGGAGCGCCGACGGCAAAACCTTCTACGTTGCCCGCGAACCCCGCATCCAGAACACTCTGGACCTTTATGCTGTGAATCCCACAAACGGCTCAAAGACAGCAATCTACCACGAGGAAGTTCCCACCTGGCTGGACTGGATAGACGGCATGCTGTTCACCGAAAAGGGTTTATACATGGTCCGCGACATAGAGGGAGACTGGCAGCAGATTTACTTCCTGAGCTACGATGGCAAGAGCTTCAGGCGCCTCACCAGCGGTCCCAACTGGAGAATTGCTCTCCTGAGGGCAGACAAGGACGGCAGCGTGTATTTCACGGCTGAAAGGGACTCCCACGTGCGCCAGGCACTCTACAAAGTCTCTCCCAAAGGCAAGGTCACAGCCCTTACTGACACTTCAAAGGACGTTTCCGGCGTGGTTTTCTCTCCCGACGGCAAGTACTTCGCGGCTATGACCTCCAACCTTGCAACAGCCACAAGGCTTGACGTTTATGAGACCAGAAAGCCTGCCAACAGCTACTTTGTAGGAAGCCTTCCCACCCTGGAAGGCCCTTCCGGTCAGGTTGTTACAATAACCGTGGACGGCCTTGAACTCCCGGGTGTCATCTACTATCCCCGGGGCTTTGACCCGGAAAAGAAGTATCCCGTTCACGTAGACATATACGGCGGTCCGGACACCCCCATGGTAAGGGACCGTTACGTAAGCCCCAACCGCTACAAGTGGTACTGGGAGAACGGCATCATCGAGCTCATTGCCGACTGCCGCGCCGCCGGACACAACGGCCGTAAGGGCCTTGACGCCATCTACAAGCACCTCAACACCGTAGAAGTGAGCGACTTCATCCAGTGGGCCAAATGGCTTCAGTCCCTCCCGTACGTAAAGGCCGATAAGATTGGCGTCGAGGGCTTCAGCTTTGGCGGCACCATGACCACAATGCTGCTGTTAACAGCCTCTGACTACTACCATTACGGCATTGCCGGCGGCGGAGTGTACGACTGGATGCTTTACGATTCCCACTACACGGAGCGCTTCATGTCCACACCCCAGGACAACCCTGACGGTTACCGTGACTCCAAGGCCCTGGGCCATGTGGACAAGTATCCCGTGAAAGTTGGAAAGGCCGACGGCTCCGTGATGCTCAAGCTCACCCATGGCACAGGGGACGACAACGTCCATTTCCAGAACACCCTCCAACTTATCGATGCCCTCCAGAGAGAGAACGCTGAATTCGATTTCATGATCTACCCTGACGGCATGCACGGCTACCGCGGCTATCAGGCCCGCCACTCTGACGGCGAAGACCACTCCTTCTGGCTCAAATACCTCCAGCCTTAGTCTCTCCATCCACAAAAACACCCCATTTCCGTGGACAAACCCGGGAAAACGGCAACTTGTCCACCAAAACCCTGCATTTCCGTGGACAAACCCGGGAAAATGGCAACTTGTCCACCAAAAACGCCAAAACGGTGGATAAGCCCTGGAAGGGAGGGGGGTATTTGGTAAATTGAGGGGAAAAGGTTAAATTTGGAGAGATTATGGAAAGTGATTACATCTGGGACCCTCTGCGGAAAAAGAGCGTGCGCAATACGCCCGAGGAGGCGGTGCGTCAGTGGTTCATTTCCGTGTTGCATGAGGGTATGGGAGTGCCGGAACACATGATGGGCTCAGAGGTTGCTCTCACCCATGCAGGTAAGCAGTACAGGGCAGACATAGTGGTCTGGAACCGAAGTGCAAAGCCCCTCATGATAGTAGAGTGCAAACGTCCCGATGTAACCCTTGACCAGGCAGTTGTGGACCAGGCCATCCGCTACAACAGGGAGCTTGATGCCAGGTACATTGCAATCACAAACGGAGAAAAGACATTCATGTTTGAACGCTCTGCGGATGGTTTTCAGTTTGTGCAGAAAGCTCCGAAGTGGCATGAAATGACAGAGATTCCCGGTCAGGCCGGGAATGACGGCAGATGAGTACTGTATGTGAATCATATCTGGACAGTCCGGTTTTCAAACTGGTGAGTGAGACGGCGGCAGAGCTTGGCGTAAGGGCCTTCGTGATAGGAGGTTACGTCAGGGATTGCTTCCTTGGACGGCCAAACACGGACATAGATATAGTTGTTGAAGGTTCGGGAATAGCCCTGGCAGAGGCCGTAGCGGCAAAGTGCGGGGCCAAGGTGAGCGTGTTCAAGAATTTTGGAACCGCAATGCTCCGCTATCACGGCATTGAACTGGAGTTTGTGGGAGCCCGTAAAGAGTCATACAACCGGGATAGCCGTAAGCCAATCGTAGAGGACGGCACCCTGGAAGAAGACCAGCTGAGGCGGGATTTCACAATCAACGCTATGGCCTTCTCCCTCCAGAAAGAGGACTTCGGCGCCCTTGTAGATCCCTTTGGCGGCATCCGTGACCTCAATGACGGTATTATAAAAACCCCGCTGAACCCTGAGCAAACGTACAGTGACGATCCCTTGAGGATGCTCCGTGCCATCCGCTTCGCCGCCCAGCTGAGTACCCCGGAAAGACAGTTCACCATAGTCCCGGAATCCATAGAAGCCATGAAAGCCATGGCGGACAGGATGCAGATACTCTCCAAGGAACGCATTGTGGAGGAGATGAATAAGATGCTCCTCACCAAAAAGCCCTCCATGGCCTTCGAACTCATGGAAGAAACCGGTCTTCTGAAGCAGTTCCTTCCGGAGCTTTCCCGCCTCAGGGGCGTGGAAACCGTAGACGGCAAAGGCCACAAGGAGAACTTCACCCACACGCTCCAGGTGCTGGACAACGTGATTTCGCAGGAGGAAGAACCCAACCTCTGGCTGCATTGGGCGGCCCTTCTGCACGATATAGGCAAGCCCTCAACCAAGCGCTTCGTGGCCGGCCAGGGCTGGACATTCCATGGCCACGAGGTAGTAGGCGCCCGCATGGTCCCCGCCATCTTCTCCAAGCTCAAGATGCCTCTGAACGAGAAGATGAAATACGTCCAGAAGCTCGTAGGCCTGCACCTCAGGCCCATCGCCCTGGTGGACGATGAAGTCACGGACAGCGCCGTCCGCCGCCTCCTTTTCGACGCCGGGGAAGACATCGACGACCTCATGATTCTCTGCAACGCGGACATCACCTCAAAGAACCCCTCTAAAGTTGCCCGTCTCCGCAGCAATTTCGAGCGCGTAAAGGAAAAGATGGCGGAGGTTGAAGCAAAGGACGAACTCCGCAACTGGAAAAACCCTATTACCGGAGACTACGTGATGCAGGTCTTCGGGATAGAGCCCTGCAATACTATAGGCCAGCTCAAGGAAATGGTCAAGGACGCCATCCTGGACGGCAAGATTCCCTACACCTTCGAGGCTGCGGACGCATATATGAGGGAGGTCGCCCCGTCGCTTGGACTCAAGATGCCCGGTCAGGCCGGGCATGACGAGCAATGATAGATTCCTATATATCATATTTAAGGGATGTGCGCCGATATTCGGAGAGGACGCAGGAACTATACCGTGCCGCCCTGGAGGATTTCGCGGCATGGGCAGCGGAAGATGACCCATCAGAGGTTACTGCGGACTTGATACGGAATCTCATCCCCTCCCGCCTCCGCCAGTACGAGGGCCATCTCATAGAGAAGGGCCTCAAGCCCAGGACGGTGCATCTTCACGTGTCGGCCCTGTCAGGCTTCTGCGGCTTCCTCATGAAGGAGGGAAAGCTCCAGGGAAATCCGGCAAAGGCCATAAGGCGCCCCAAAATGGAGAAACGGCTTCCGGAGTATTACACGGAGACGTCCCTGGATGAATACCTTTTGGAATCGGCCCATGCGGCAGGGGAGGAGGAACTTCAGATAATAATCCAGTCACCCAATCCACAGGAGGATAAAGTAGCCGTAGAGCTGTACCGGAGGCGTCTCCGGAGGCTCATCGTCCTTATCCTTTATACTACGGGGATACGCCGGGCAGAGCTTCTGGGACTCACGATAGGAAGTATGGACAGGGAGAGAGGAACGTTGAGAGTGAAGGGAAAAGGAGACAAAATGAGAGAAATTCCGCTTCTTCTTTCCACAAGTCAGGAAATTTCACTATATTTACAAGCAGCCGAACGGATGGTTGGGCGTGAACTGCACCCTCAGGACCTTCTGCTTGTTACGGAAAAGGGCCGTCCCCTTTATCCGGAGTACGTAGACAGAGCCGTAAAAGAAGAGCTTGGCGCAGCCCAAATCACGGGGCGTAAGTCCCCACACGTACTAAGGCACTCCCTGGCTACAGCCCTGCTGGATGAAGGAGCAGACCTTAACGCCATCAAAGAAATGCTTGGCCATGCCAACCTTGCGGCAACGCAGGTGTACACGCACAACTCCGTGGAGCGGCTCAAGGCACAATACATTAACGCCCATCCAAGGGCAAAAAACGAAGAAAGTCATGATTAACGTGAAGTCCCTCAAGTTCGACGCAGACGAGAAGCTGCTCGAATACATCGACAAAAAAGTTGGAAAAGTAGAGAAATTCTTCGACAATCTGGGAGACATTGACGTAACTCTGTCCCTGCTCCCGGACGCAGAAAACAAAAGCGTGAAGCTCCAGACCCACTTTCCCGGTGAGGATCTCATCGTAGAGCGCCAGGCCCGTACCTTTGAAGAGGCCGTAACAGACGCTGCAGATGCCCTCAAGGAGCGCATCGTCCGTGCCAAAGAGAAGAAATTCTCCAAATAAAAAGTGGCGGCTGCCAAATCATATTTGGAGACGGCCCGAGAGGTCAGTTCTATACTTGAAGATGTCCGTCGTGGCATCTTCAAGTCTGTATATCTCCTCATGGGAGAAGAACCCTATTACCCGGACCTGGTCTGCGACGCAATCATCGACAATTGCCTCCAGGAGTGGGAAAAGGACTTCAACCAGACCATCTGCTACGGATCGGACACGGATGCCGATACAATCATAACCGCCGCCCGGCGCTTCCCCATGATGGCTGAGCGCCAGCTGGTGGTGGTCAAGGAAGCCCAGCAGATGAAATCGCTCGAGGAGTTGGCGGTATACTGTGAGCAGCCTCTGGACAGTACCGTCCTGGTAATCCTCATGCACGGGGCATCGGCCGACAAGCGCAGGGCGCTGTACAAGACCGTCCTAAAGACGGGCGTCATAGTGGAATCCGTCCCGCTCAGGGACTATGAGGTTCCGCGCTGGATAGCATCGTACTATGAAGAAAAGGGCCTCAGGATACATCCGGAGGCCGCTGCCCTCATGGCCGAATGCACCGGGGCAGACCTTGGAAAAATAGCGGTAGAGACAGAGAAACTCCGCAAGAACCTCCCTGAAGGCACCGTAGAGATCGGGGTTGCCGATGTAGAGAAGAACATCGGCTTCAGCCGCCAGTACAGCATATTCGAGCTCACCAAATGCCTCAGCTACAGGGATGCTCCAAACGCCCTCAAGATAGCTGCAGGCATAGGGGAGACTCCGCGTTTCGCCCTTCCCATGGCAGTTGCACCGCTGTACACGCATTTCAGCCGCATCCTGAAGTATCATGCCCTTATTCAAAAGGGCGGAGTCTCCCAGGGGGAAGTTGCCAAAGCCCTGGGCGTGAATCCCTATTTCATGAAGGAGTACGATGCCGCCGCCCGCAATTACCCACTTCCAAGGGCAATGAAAGCCATCTCCCTCCTTGCAGAGTACGACTACAAGGGCAAAGGCGGCGGTGGCGGAGAAGCCACTCCCGCGGAGCTTTTGGTAGAGTTAGTAGTAAAGTTGTTGAATTTTTAAAAATAATTGTTGCAACTCAATAAATTTTTATTATATTTGCCGGAAAGAAGAAGCATATGAACATAATTGAGATTAAAAACGTTTCCAAGAGCTTCGGGGAGAAGGTGGCACTGGAGAATGTGTCTCTGAGTATTCCGGAAGGCTCCATCTTTGGCCTTCTGGGGCCTAACGGAGCGGGTAAGTCTACCCTTATCCGTATTATCAACAGAATCACCATCGCCTCCGGCGGTGAAGTCTACTTCAAGGGTCACCCCATCACCCAGGACGATGTCGCCGCCATCGGCTACCTTCCGGAAGAGCGCGGCCTTTACCGCAAGATGAAGGTAGGGGAGCAGGCCATGTACCTTGCCCAGCTCAAGGGCATGAGCGCCCAGGACGCCGCCACCGAGCTCAAGAAGTGGTTCGTCCGCTTCGAGATACAGGACTGGTGGAACAAGAAGGTTGAGGAGCTTTCCAAGGGTATGGCCCAGAAGCTCCAGTTCATCACCACGGTGGTGCATAAACCCGCCCTCATGATTCTGGACGAGCCTTTCTCCGGCTTCGACCCGGTGAACGCGGAGCTCATCCGCAAGGAAATCCTCCGTCTCAAGGACGAGGGCGCAACCGTTATCCTCTCCACCCACAACATGGAATCGGTAGAAGAACTCTGCGACCAGATTGCCCTCATCAACAAGGCCCATCTGGTAATCACCGGCGGAACTGACGAAATCCGTCACCGTTACGGAGAGGACAACGTGGAACTTGAATACACGGAGGGCGTGGAGCGCCGCCAGGAGGTGGTTTCCCGCGAGAACGTGAACGCAAGGCTTCAGGAGCTCATCGCTTCGGGCGTCAAGCTGAACTCCTTCAAGGAGGTAGTTCCCCGCATGAACGATATTTTCATCAAACTTGTAACTGAGGAGGAGGCATAGCTATGAACATTTCTAAACTTGGAATCATCATCCGCAGGGAATACCTCAACAAGGTAAAGAAGAAGAGTTTCCTCATCATCACCTTCCTTGCCCCTATCCTTTTTGCAGCAATAGCCATCCTTCCCACCATCATCATGATGGGAACCAAGGAAGAGACCAAGAAAATCGGCGTCCTGGACCGCTCAGGCCTTGTTACTCCCTATCTGGAGAACAACGACGTCACGGAATACATCTTCCTTGAAGACGTAGATCCGGAGGCTGTCAAGACCAACCTCAAGGAGTACGGAATAGACGTCTTCCTGAACATCTCTGAACTGGATACGGAGAACCGCACCGTCACTGCAGACTGCTACTCGGAAAAGCCCCTTGGCATGGATACCGGCTCGCTCATAGAGAACAGGATAAACGACGCCGTTGAGGCATACCGCATAGAGTCCTACGGCATAGAGAACCTGGAAGAAATTATGGCCGGCGTCAAGTCCAATGTCCATCTGCACAGCTATACCGTAGATGAGTCCGGCAAGGAAACCATCTCTGAATCGGGCGTCTACATGGCAGTTTCCATGATTCTCGGAATGGCCCTGTACATGTTCATCGCCATATTCTCCGGCATGGTAATGAGCTCCGTCATAGAGGAGAAGAGCTCCCGCGTGGTGGAGGTCCTGGTATCGTCCGTGAAATCTACGGAACTCATGTTCGGAAAGATCATCGGCGTAGCCCTGGTTGCCCTTACGCAGTTCTTCCTCTGGATTGTTCTCACCCTTGCCATCCTGGCCGCAGCCATGGGCATCATGGGCAAGGATAAGCTCATGGGAATGATGGGAGATTCTGAGACTGCACAGATGGCAGAGATGATGGCCCCCGGTGTCAATGTTCCCGGTGCCACGATAGACCTTGAAAGCGCAGCCGCCGCACTTACGGACACCACCGCAGTTGCTGCCGGCGAGCCCACGGGAATGCAGGCCATAATGGGCACCCTGGGTAATCTGAACGTTCCCCAGCTGGTAATATCCTTCCTGCTGTTCTTCATCTTCGGATACCTGCTTTATGCCTCCCTGTTCGCGGCAATCGGCTCCTCCGTAGAGAACGAGGGCGATTCCACGCAGCTTCAGCTCCCCGTAACCATTCCGCTGGTTCTTGGCTTCTTTGTGGCCCTGTATGCATTCAAGGCCCCCGGAAGCTCCCTGGTGTTCTGGTTCTCCATGATCCCTTTCACCTCGCCAATCGTCATGCTTGCCCGCATACCCTTCGGCGTTGCAACCTGGGAGCTGGTATTGTCAATAGTCCTCCTTGTGGCTACGTTCTTCGCCTGCGCATGGGCATCGGCCAAGATTTACAAGGTGGGTATTCTTACCTATGGTAAAAAGTCTACCTTCAAGGACCTCTGGAAATGGCTCAAAATGAAATAAAACCGGCCCTGAATGCCGTTGTATGGGTGCTGCTGGCCCTTGGTGTGCTGCTTGCGATAAGGCAGGCGCGCCAGGGCTCGGCCCCGGAGATTTCCTGGCAGAGGGTGGCTATGGATGGTCATCGTACCGGCGCCCAGTGCGTCACGGCAGAAAACCTGAACACCGCCCTTGGCACCTTCACTGACGATGGCTACACGGCCCCCAGCGGCATCGTATTCCCGGAAGACAGCCCCGTCCCGGAAATAGCTTCCATCATGATGGACGCCCAGCCCCGCCTCTCCGGCCTCAAGGTTGTGGTAGGCCACAGCGCCCGCATGATGATGAACCTCCGCACGGACCCTGACCTCCCGCTCGGCAACCTCTTTGCCGATATCCTCCGGGAACGCGGCTCCCGCGATTTCAAGGTCCCCATGGACTTTGCCGTCACCAATTTCGGCGGCATCCGCTGTCCCATGCCGGAAGGTGCAATCACTCTTGAAGACATCCAGTCCATGTTCCCCTTCAAGAACTACATGTGCTACGTGCAGATGAAGGGAAGCAATCTTATGAGGCTCCTTGAGCAGCTTGCCGGCACCAAGGCCTTCCAGGCTGTTTCCGGCGTACGTGTGAAAGTCAAGGACCACCAGCTTGTGGAAGCGCTCATCGGCGGCAAGGAGATAGATCCCGGCAAGGTCTACAACGTCACTACCATAGACTTCCTTCTTGACGGCGGAGACCGCATAGCGATTGGCGCCCTGGCAGAGAAAGTGGTCCTCACCCGCACCCTTCTCAAGGACGTAATGCTGGACTACGTGAAGGAATGCGAGGCAAAGGGAATAGTTGTAGACGGAGCGGCCGACGGCCGTGTAGTAATGGAGTAGCCCTATGAAAAAGAGAACCTTATACGTATTTGCCGCAGTAATAGTGGTACTGTTCGCGGCAGTGGGTTTCCTGGCAGGCAAGGCAATCCTGGCCCGTAAGGCAACCATTACCATATTGCATGTAAACGACACCCACAGCCAGCTTGAGCCCGTCCGCTCCGGAGAGTATGCCGGCATGGGCGGCGTCCTTGAGCGCGCAGCATACATAGACAGCGTCCGCCGTGCGGAAGGGCCTGAGAACGTCCTTGTCCTCCACGCCGGAGACTTCTGGCAGGGAAGCGCCTACTTCACGGAGTATGGCGGATCTGTAGAGATCCAGGCCATGAACGCAATAGGCTACGATGCCGTAACCCTGGGGAACCATGAGTTTGACAACGGCATCGAGGCCCTCGGGGAGCGTCTGGCTTCCCTGGAGTGCCCCGTAGTGGTCTGTAACTATGATTTCTCTCCCTTCGAGGCCGGAAAGTACATCAAGCCCTGTGTGGTTGTGGAGAAGGCCGGAAAGAGAATCGGCATCATCGGCGTCCTGTGCAAACTCAAGGACATGGTGGCCGGCGATGTGGCAGACCGCATCCCGGAGTATGACATGGTTTCCTCCGTCCAGAAGTATGCCGACGAGCTCCGCCCCCACTGTGACCTTGTGATAGCCCTTACCCACATAGGTTACACGGAGCACAACCCCGGTGATATCACTGACCCGCAGCTGGTTGCCGCCACACGTGGCATAGACATAGTTGTGGGCGGCCATTCCCACACCTTCATGGAAGAGCCTGACTGGGTTCCCAATCTGGACGGAAAAAAAGTCCCCATCGTCCAGACAGGATGGATGGGGGCCTATATGGGAGAATTCAAGGTTAAGCTATAGTATATTCATACTCTGCTCACGCATCTTCTCAAGCTCGTCTTTCATCTGAACGACGAGCTTTTGTATTCCTGCGTGGTTGGCCTTGGAGCCGGTGGTGTTGATTTCGCGGCCCATCTCCTGGATGATGAAGCCAAGTTTCTTGCCGGGATAGGGTTCGCTGTCGATAGTGTCCATGAAATACCTGCAGTGCTGGCGGAGGCGGACTTTTTCCTCGTTGATGTCGTACTTCTCCAGGTAGAAGATCATCTCCTGCTCGAAGCGCTCGGGGTTGACTTTGGCACCAAGGTCTGCGAGGGCTTTGCCAAGTTTTTCACGAACGGCGGCAATGCGCTCTCCTTCAAGTGCTTCAACCTGGTCATATGAGGCAAGGATGTTCTTGCTACGGGATGTGACATCCTTATATAGGACTTCGCCTTCATGCGCACGGTAAGTGCATACGGCGTCAATTGCCCGGTCCAGCGCCACGGAAACAGCCGGCCAGTCCTCAGGGCCAATAACATCGCCTTTCTGGCTCTGGACTACGTCCGGGAGGCGCATAATGCTGCTTGCCATGATGCTGCCGACGCCGGGGTCCTTGAGGAAGGTCTTGGTGAAGACGGTTTCCTTGTCCAGGGCCTTCACGGCACTTTCCCAGTAGGAGTGGAAGACATCGGCATTGATGGTGTGGGCTGCATCCCCGCCGGTGGCCTCAAAGGTGAGAAAGAGGTCTATGGTACCACGGACCAACCTGTCCGACAAGCGTTTACGGACCTCGATATCCTTATCCTTTGGCAGGAGGTTGGTTTTTACGTTGACATCGGCGCTCTTGCCGTTGAGGGTTCTTATCTCTACTGTGAGCTTGCCGCCGGAAAGCAAGGCCTCCGCCTTGCCATAGCCTGTCATGGACTGAATCATATCAAAATTGCTTTTTTGCCGTACAAAGTTAAGGATTTATTTGTAAATTTGTGGATAAGCACTAAATCATTGTACCATGATAGTAAAGTCATTCCTCCTGAGGCAGGACAAGATCCAGAGCATCGCCGCTCTTTGCGACAAGGAAACCATTGCAGTAATAAGGCCGGAAAAGAAGGTTGAGGCCCTCTTCAGGGACGCCATCCGCAAGACAATCGTGGAAAAGAAAGCCGCCAAGGAAGAGTTTGCCGCAATTAAGGAGTACTTCGAGGCCATTGCAGCAGGTTCTGAATACAAAGAGACCGTTGCAAGCACCCTTTCTGCCGTAGAGTACTATCTAAGGGAAGGAATGTACGTCCAGACATCGCCTCATGCCATTGAAGACTATGTGATGGCCAAGTGCGCCCGCCTCTGCGCGGAGGCCGTGAACCAGAAGGTTGGCGGCAACCTCATGGACGGCACTTCACTCATGCTCTGCCTTACGGAGCAGCACTTTGACTGGGCCGCATCCAAAGAGCAGATGGAGTCCCGCCTCAAGGGAGAGAAAGGCCCCATAGTCATTTCCGGCGGCTACGGACGCCTTCACAGTGGCTATGTGGTACGCGTGGGCAAGGACGGCTCACACCTTATGTCTTCACTCATTGCCGCCGCAGTTGACGCAGACTGCATAGAATTCCATATAGAGGGAAAGATTGCCAATGACGTAACGGCAATGACCTTTGACGAGGCCACCCACTACTGCGCCGGAGATCACCGTCCCTTTGCCTCCTCCGCCATCTGGCCCGCCAAGAACGCCAACATTCCCATCGTGGTCAAGGACATAGACGATCCTTCATTCGAGGGCACCATAGTCTCTTCCGGTTCTTCGCACAAGCAGGCCGTGGTGGCAGACAAGGAACTGGTCCTGATTACTGTATACGGTACCGGCCTTCTTGGAAAGGTTGGCATGTCGTCGTCCATCTTCTCCGCCATGGCTGCTGCAAAGGTGAACGTGCGTTTCATTTCCCAGACTTCGTCGGAATACAGTATCAGCTTTGCCGTACGCAGCAAGGACAGGGAACTTGCCCTGGACGCACTCAAGAAACTGTTTGAAGAAAATCCCCTCCTCCCTCTGGACGACGTTGTGGTCCTGAATCAGGAGGTGGGAATCGTAACGGTATTCGGCAGCCAGATGCGCAAGGTTCCGGGAATCTCCGGCCAGGTATTCGGCAAGATTGGCGCCGCCGGCATCAGCATCATAGCCTCTGCCCAGGGCGGAGAGGAACTCTCCATCTCACTGGTACTTGCAGAGCAGGATGTGGACAAGGCAGTTGCGCTGCTTAAAGCTTAACCGTGACAGTAAGTAATTGACTATTAGTCACATAAAAAATCGTCCCTAGGTCAAAAGGCCTAGGGACAATTGTATAATGTAAAGTAAATCAGGCGGTTACTATCACAGGCTACTTGATAATCCCTTCCTCCCTGAACACCTTTGTCAGTGCATCCACGGCGCGGTCTACCTGTTCGCGGGTGTGGGTGGCCATGAGGGAGAAGCGTATCAGGGTGTCCTGGGGGGCGCATGCCGGCGGGATAACGGAGTTGATGAAGACACCCTCGTCAAAAGCCCTCTTTGTGACGATGAAGGTCTTCTCCAGGTCACGTACGTAGAGCGGGATAATGGGGCTTTCAGTCTCACCAATCTCAAAGCCGGCCTCGCGGAAACGCTTTAAGGCATAGTTTGTTACGTCCCAGAGCTTCTCTATGCGCTCCGGCTCCTTCTGGATTATGTGAAGGGCCTCCAGGGCGCTGGCTGTAGCAGCCGGGGTGTCCGATGCCTGGAAGATGTAGGTACGGGCTGTATGCCTGAGGTAATTGATTATGGTGCTGTCTGCAGCGATGAATCCGCCGATGGCTGCAAGGCTCTTGGAGAAGGTGCCCATTATAAGGTCTATCTCGTCCGTGAGACCAAAGTGGTTGCAGACGCCGCGGCCCTGTTTTCCGAAGACGCCAAGACCGTGGGCCTCGTCCACCATAATTACCACGTTGGGGTGCTTGTGCTTAAGCTCCACAATCTCAGGGAGTTTGGCAAGGTCTCCTTCCATGGAGAACACCCCGTCCACAACAATGAGTTTCACGGCATTCCTAGGGCAGCGGCGGATGCAGCGCTCAAGGTCCTTCATGTCGTTGTGCTTGTAGTGGAGGCTCTTTGCAAAGGACAGGCGGCGGCCGTCAACTATGGAGGCGTGGTCGCGGTCGTCACAGATAATGAAATCGTTGCGGGTAAGAAGCTGGGGGATTACGCCGCTGTTCACGGTAAAACCTGTGCTGAAGACAAGAGTCTCGTCCTTTCCAACAAACTCTGCGAGTTCTTTTTCCAGCTGCACGTGGATGTCAAGCGTTCCGTTGAGGAAGCGTGAACCGGCGCAGCCGCTGCCGTATTTTTTAAGGGCCTCGATGCCTGCGTTGATTACGCGTTCATCTCCGGTGAGTCCTGTATAAGCGTTGGAGCCGAACATCAGGATCTGGTGTCCGTCCATGGTGACCTCGGTTCCCTGCTTGCTGGTTATCTGCCTGAAATAGGGGTAGATACCTTTTTCCATCATCTGCTGGGGCAGATCGTACTGTGCAAGTCTAGTATGTAAAAGATCCATTTTTGTCTGTTTTTTAACCGCGTCAAAGATACGAAAAAAAATTAATATGTATATTAAATGCGTATTTTTTGCTAACTTTGAAAGTTATAACTGAAATGACTATGGAAGACCGAAAGCTGAACTTTCTTGAAGAAATCATCGAAAAGGACCTCGCAGAGGGCAAGGTAGATTCAATCATGACCCGTTTCCCTCCGGAGCCCAACGGATACCTGCACCTTGGCCACGCCAAGAGCATCTGCCTCAATTTTGGCCTGGCCCAGAAGTACGGCGGCAAAACCAACCTCCGTTACGATGACACCAACCCCACAAAGGAAGACACGGAGTATGTAGATTCCATCAAGGAAGACATCAAGTGGCTTGGCTTCCAGTGGGACAAGGAGCTCTATGCATCGGACTACTTCGACCAGCTCTACGAGTGGGCCGAGGACCTCATCAAAAGGGGCCTCGCCTATGTGGACGACCAGACCCAGGAGCAGATCCGCGAAAACCGCGGCACCGTGGACAAGCCCGGCATCCCCAGCCCCTGGAGGGACCGCAGCGTGGAAGAGAACCTGAAGCTGTTCCGTGAAATGAAGGCCGGAAAGTACGCTGAAGGGGAGAAGGTGCTCCGTGCCAAGATAGACATGGCCCACCCCAACATGATGTTCAGGGACCCTCTCCTTTACCGCATCAAGTTCGCCCATCACCACCGTACCGGTGACAAGTGGTGCATCTACCCCATGTACGACTACACCCACGGCCAGTGCGATTCCATAGAGCATATCACCCACAGCATCTGCACCCTGGAGTTCGACGTCCATCGTCCCCTTTACGACTGGTTCATCCAGACCCTTGGCATATTCCCTTCCCATCAGTACGAGTTCGCCCGCCTGAACCTCACCTACACCCTCATGTCCAAGCGCAAGCTCCTGGAACTGGTCCAGAAGGGCCTTGTAAGCGGATGGGACGACCCCCGCATGCCCACTCTATGTGGTGTGCGCCGCCGCGGCTACACCGCCAATGCCCTCAGGATGTTCTGCGACAAGATAGGCGTAAGCAAGCGTGACCAGCTCATGGACATCCAGCTCCTGGAGTGGTGCGTCCGTCAGGACCTCAACGAGCGCTCCAACCGCTACATGGTGGTCCAGGATCCCATAAAGCTCACCATCACCAACTGGCCGGAGGGCAAGGTGGAGTGGTTCAACTGCCCCCTCAACCCCGCAGACCCGGACGGAGCCAAGCGCCGCGTCCCCTTCACCGGCAACCTCCTCATAGAAAGGGCAGACTTTATGGAAGACGCTCCCAAGAAATTCTTCCGCCTGAAGCCTGACGGAGAGGTCCGTCTCAAGTACACCTACATCGTCAAGTGCAACGAGGTCATAAAGGACGACGACGGAGAGATTGTAGAGCTGAGGTGCACCTACGACCCTACACCCGAGTACCGTCCCGTCAAGGGAACAATCCACTGGGTGGCCCAGGAGTACGCCAAGGAGCTTGAACTCCGCAACTACGACCGCCTCTTCACCCTGGCCGACATGTCCCAGGTCCCCGAGGACAAGGACTACAAGGACTTCCTGAATCCGGAAAGCCTTGTCATCGCCAAGGGCTATGCGGAACCCGCCCTTCTGGACGATGCCTCCGGCATTGCCGTCCAGTTCGAACGCACCGGCTACTACGTCCTTGACAAGGACTCCACGCCGGAGCACCCCGTCTTCAACAAGACCACCGCACTGAAAGACTCTTACAAACCGGAATAGAATCCTTGTCATTGCCGGCCCCGACCGGCAATCTTAAATGAAACAGGATCAGGTAATATCGGATAACAGCAGGAGGATAGCGCGAAACACTATCCTTCTGTATTTCCGTATGCTGGTGATGCTGGTGGTGGGGCTTTTTACCTACCGCGTCATACTCCGTTCACTTGGAATAACGGACTACGGCGTCTATGGTGTGGTGAGCGGTGTAGTGACGGCGTTCATGCTGGTCATGAACACCGTGACATCGGCAATAAGCCGCTACATAACCGTGGGGCTTGGGAAAGGGGACCATGATCATTTAAAGCTTGTCTTTGGCACCTCGCTGGTTATCATGGCGGGGTTCTGCCTTCTTATTGTAGCCCTTACGGAAACCGCAGGCCTGTGGTACCTCAATAACAAGATGGTCATACCCGAAGGCCGCCTTCCCGCTGCCCATGTGGTGCTCCAGACCAGCATGCTGGTTCTTATGGTAAACCTCATGAGCGTGCCGTACACAGCCGTTATCACCGCCCACGAGCACATGAGCGCCTATGCCTATATAAGCATCCTGGAGGCTGTCCTGAAGCTTGCCGTGGCCTTTGCCGTGTGGTATACAGCAGGGGATAAACTTGTGCTTTACGCATGGCTTCTTCTTGTTGTGGCGCTGCTTGTTCGCGGGGCATTTGCCTGCTACAGCATGGTGCATTTCAAGGAGTCCAGGACCGGTTTCCGCTTCAATGGCCCGCTGGTGCGGGAAATGGGCGCCTTTGCCGGCTGGAACTTTGTTGGCAGTGGCACCTATATGCTTAATACCCAGGGAATAAACCAGCTCATGAACCATTTCTTTGGCGTTGGCATGAATGCTGCCAGGGGAGTGGCGGACAAAGTTGAATCCGTGGTGCGTCAGTTCGCAACAAACGTGGCCCTTGCCCTTAACCCACAGCTGCAGAAATCCTATGCTGGCGGGAACAAGGACTATGCCTTTGAGCTGGTCTGCAAGGGCTCCAAATACTATTTCTGGATACTTTTTGTCCTGAGCATTCCGTTCATTACGGACTCTGAGACAATACTCCGCCTGTGGGTAGGAGAGGTGCCGCCGGAAGCTGCCCTTTTCACCAAGCTCACGCTTCTGAGTTTCCTCGTAGACTTTACCCCAAATACGCTCATAGTCCTGCAACAGGCCCATGGCAAGGTGGCGCGGTTCTATCTCCTGTCATCGGCAGTGGCCATCCTGGCCTTCCCTTGCACCTGGATCATGTACCGTTGCGGCCTTCCGGCCTGGACGGGATATGCGGCATTTATGGGATTTTATGTACTAAAGGCCGCTGTCATGCTGGCCGTGACCAGCCGCGAAACCGGGCTGCCTGTGGGTAAGTACCTAAGGGACGCTCTTTTCCCGGCGCTGTTCCCAAGTGCCCTGGTCGCCCTTGCGATATGGCCTCTCACACGCCTTGTGCCGGTATGCTGGTGGCGCTTTCTCCTTGTTGCCGCAGCGGGCGTCGTCCTCCTTGGCATAGCTGTATGGAATTATGGCCTCACCACCGGGGAGAAGGCTTTTGTAAAGAATAAACTTCGCCGCAAATGAAAACCAAACTCCTGTATATTCTGGTAAGTTCCGGTGCCGATGTCTACACGGAACAGGCCTGGGTAAGCGCCTTCTCCGCCAGGCTGCGTAATCCATCGGCGCGGATAGAGCTCCTGACGGACGGGGAAACCGCGCTGCCGGAGCCCATGGCAAAGCTATTCGACAACATCGTCAGAGTAGATTTCCCGTCCGAAACTCCTCCCATGAAGCGTTCACGCATCCTCAAGACCGGCATGAGGGAGTATGTGGACGGGGACTTCCTCTTCATAGACGCCGATACAATAGTGGCCAGGCCTCTTGACGATATCGACGCCATAGACGCACCTCTTGCCGCATGCCGTGACCTTCACAGCCCTTTCCGGGAGCATCCGCACTACACCGCCACCGTGAATATGTGCAGGAAACTCGGCTTTGACGCCTCCGGCATAAAGGAATACTTCAATTCCGGAGTGATGCTGGTAAAGGATACCCCTGAAAACCACGCCTTCTTCAAGGCCTGGCAGGAAAACTATCTTTCCGGCTACGATGCCGGTATCCGTCCGGACCAGCCATCCCTAGCAAAGACCAATTCCGGGGAAAAGATTTCCCTTCTTCCCGACGAGTGGAACTGCGAGGTCCAGAACGGGGTCCGGTATCTAAGGGACGCGTACATAGTCCATTATATGGTTACAAACGTGGGCTCCGGACCGCAGGACAGCCTCTTTCTCCTGAATAACAGGGAAGTTCTTCTGAGGATGCGCGAGGCCGGGGACATTACGCCGGAAATCCGCTCTGTGGTGGAAGACCATTTTAAGGGATATGCTCCTGTTACCCAGGTGTTTGCCGGGGAAGACCTGTATCTTTTCAGAACCCGTCGCTACCGCTATCTCCGCAGTCATTACCATAAAGGTTCCCGCTCTCTATGGGAGTGGCTCCTCAAAGTGAAAGACCATATATGCCAAAAGTAAGCGTGATAGTGCCAAGCTACAATCTTGGCCAGTATCTTCCGGAAACGCTCCAGAGCGTCCTTTCCCAGACCTTCCAGGACTGGGAATGCCTCATTGTGGAAAACGGCTCCACGGACGGCTCCATGAACGTTGTCACAAGTTTCTGCGCCTCTGACACCCGTTTTGTCCCCGTGGTCTTCCATGAGAACCAGGGCGTTGCCGCGGCAAGGAACAAAGGGCTTGAACTCTCGGAAGGGGAGTACATCCTCTTCCTGGATGCCGACGACCTCATTGCCCCCGGCTATATGGAAGCCGCAGTAAAGGCTCTTGATTCGGATCCTTCCCTTAACCTTGTATATGGAAAGGCGCAGCGCTTTGGCACTGAGACCTCATGGGATCTCCCCGCTTTCTCAATGGACGCGATGCTTGCCCGTAACTGCTTGTATATAAGCTGCTTTTTCCGCCGCTCGGACGCTGTTTACTTTGACCCCGATTTCAAGACCGGATTCGAGGACTGGGACTACTGGCTCACTTTCCTGGAGCAGTTTGAGGCGCCCCGAGTCCTGTGCCTGGAAGACACCTGTTTCTACTATCGCACCCGCCGCCGCTCCCGTAACAAGGGAGTGACTGACACCGCCCTGGAAGCAATCCGCCGCCGCCTGTGGGAAAAGCACTCCGCGCTTTATTCCAGGTACTTCTGCAACCCCCTGGAAACAGTTGAGTACAAGCGTCTTGAAAGCTCTTTCCGCAAGGCCTCCAAGTGGTCCCTTGCGTGGAAACTCCGCCTCCTTTACCGCCGCATTTTCAAATGAAACGTGTCCTTGTCATAGTTGTCACCTATAACGGCCTCCGCTGGCTGGACCGCTGCCTTGGTTCGGTGGCAGGAGATGGCCGGTCGGAGATGGCCATGACGGTTGATTTGTTTGTGGTGGACAACGACTCCACGGACGGCAGCGCAGACTATGTGCAGGCGCACTTTCCCAAGGCAAAGCTTGTGCGCAGTGCAGAGAACCTTGGCTTCTCAAAGGCCAACAACCTAGGTATGCAGTACGCCCTGGACCATGGCTATGACTACGTATACCTCCTTAACCAGGACGCCTGGCTGGAATCCGGCGCCATGGAAAAGCTTGTGGCAGCTGCCGAAGCCAGTCAGGAGTATGCCGTCCTTAGTCCCCTTCAGATGACCGATGGCTACAAAGATGTTGACAGGCTGTTTAAAAAAGACAGGACTCCGCCTGCTGCGCACTGGCTGGTGAGGGTGGATGCAATTAGAAAAGTTGGCCTGTTTAACGAAACCCTGTTCCCATTCTACGGCCAGGACGACAACTGGTGTCACAGGGCGCGCTATCATGGGTACAAGATTGGCATCGTCCCGGAAGCCCGCGCCGTCCACGACCGCGCACAGCGCAGCGAAGATAAAGACAGAGTCATCTTCCGGAACTATTACACCGGCTCCCTGGTGCGCCTTGCCAACCCGAACATACCTGTCTGGATATCATTTTTGTATATCATAGTTTTCACTTTGGTAAAGACCGTTAAGTACTTTAGTTTCCGGCCACTTGGATACTTTGTAAGCATTTGTAAAAAACTGCCGGAATTAGTATCTTTGCAAGATTTAAGTAAAAAGGATTATGGCAATAGCAGACATACTTAAGAAGATATTCGGGTCAAAGAGTGACCGTGACATGAAGGCTATCAAGCCGGTACTGGACCAGATTCTGGCCGTGTATCCGGACATCGACAAGCTTTCCAACGATGAGCTCAGGGCCCGCAGCACAGCCCTCAGGGCCCGTATTGCCGATGTAGAAAAACCCTTCGAGGACCGCATCGCAGAGATAAAGGCAGAGCTTGAGACAGATATCCCCGTCTCCCGCAAGGAAGAGCTTGCAACGGAGAGCGACAAACTTGTCAAGGACGAGGACGAGGCCATTGAAGTAATTCTGAATGAAATACTTCCCGAAGCCTTCGCCATCATGAAATCCACCGCAAGGCGTTTTGCACAGTCAGAGACCATTGAAGTAACAGCATCGGAGTTTGACAAGCAGCTGGCGGCGGAAGGGCGTGACTTTGTAGAGATTGCCGGCTCGGAGGCCGGCAATGACGGAAAAGTCAAGGCCATCTGGAAGAACCACTGGCAGGCGGGCGGCAACGAGGTCACCTGGGACATGGTCCATTACGATGTCCAGCTCATAGGCGGCATAGTCCTGAACGGCGGTGTCAAGACCAACAAGGAGCAGCGCGGCATGATAGCGGAAATGGCAACCGGTGAGGGTAAGACCCTGGTGGCAACCCTTCCCGTGTTCCTTAACGCACTGGCAGGGAAGGGCGTCCACGTGGTTACCGTCAACGACTACCTCTCCAAACGAGACTCCGAGTGGATGGGCCCCCTGTACATGTTCCACGGCCTTTCCGTAGACTGCATAGACAAGCATCAGCCAAACTCCGACGCCCGCCGCAAGGCATACCTCTGCGACATCACCTTCGGCACCAATAACGAGTTCGGCTTCGACTACCTCCGCGACAACATGGCCGTCCGCATGACAGACCTTGTGCAGCGCAAGCACCACTACGCCATAGTGGACGAGGTGGACTCCGTCCTCATCGACGATGCCCGTACTCCTCTCATCATTTCCGGCCCGATGGAGAAATCCTCCGGCGACGAGCAGTTCATGGAGTATCGTCCCTACGTAGAGAACCTGTACAACAAACAGCGTGCTCTGATCAACACCACCCTCAACGAGTCCAAGCGCCTCATTGCCGCCGGCGACGAAAAGGAAGGCGGAAAGCTCCTTTTCCGCTGCTATAAGGGCCTTCCCAAGTATCAGCCCCTCATCAAGTTCCTGAGCGAACCCGGCATGAAGGCCCTGATGCAGAAAACAGAGGCCTACTACATCCAGGACAACGAGCGCGAGATGCCCGCCGTCACGGACGAGCTCTACTTCGTGATATCGGAAATCCAGAATTCCGTAGATATGACGGACAAGGGCCACGATGTCCTTGCCAACAGCGTGAGCGACCCCAACTTCTTCGTCCTCCCGGACATGGGATCGGCCATTGCTGAAATAACCCACGACGCCAGCCTCAGCGCAGCGGAAAAGGCAGAGAAAAAGGACGCCCTCATGGAGGACTTCTCCCTCAAGAGCGAGCGCGTACACACTGTGATCCAGCTCCTGAAGGCCTACGCCATGTTCACCAAGGACATCGACTACGTGATAGTGGACAACAAGGTGAAGATCGTTGACGAGAGCACCGGCCGTATCATGGAAGGCCGCCGCTGGAGCGATGGCCTTCACCAGGCAGTCGAGGCCAAGGAAAACGTGAAGGTCGAGGCCGCAACCCAGACCTTTGCAACCGTCACCCTCCAGAACTACTTCCGCATGTACCACAAGCTGGCCGGTATGACCGGTACCGCAGAGACGGAAGCGGGTGAGTTCTGGGACATCTACAAGCTTGACGTGGTGGTAATCCCCACCAACCGTCCCGTCATCCGCGACGACCAGGACGACATCATCTACAAGACCAAGAAAGCCAAGTTCAACGCCGTCATAGACAAGGTAGTGGAACTCTCCAATGCCGGAAGGCCCTGCCTTGTGGGTACTACGGACGTCGAAACTTCCGAACTCCTTGCCCGCATGATGCGCATCCGCGGAATCAAGGCCGATGTCCTCAACGCCAAGGAGCACGCCCGCGAGGCCGAAATCGTGGCTCACGCAGGTCTCAAGGGCCACGTCACCATCGCCACCAACATGGCAGGCCGTGGTACCGATATCAAGCTTTCCCCGGAGGTTAAGGCCGCCGGCGGTCTTGCCATCATCGGCACAACCCGCCACGACAGCCGCCGTGTGGACCGCCAGCTCCGTGGCCGTGCCGGACGTCAGGGAGACCCCGGAAGCAGCTGCTTCTACATCTCCCTCGAGGACGACCTCATGCGTAAATTCGGCTCAGAGCGCATTGCCGGCGTGGTGGACAAGCTGGGCATGAAGGACGATGAAGCCCTCATCTCCGGCATGCTCTCAAAGAGCATCGAGACCGCCCAGAAGAAGGTGGAGGAGAACCACTTCGGATGGCGCAAGCGCACCCTGGAGTACGATGACGTCATGAACTACCAGCGCGAGGCCGTCTATGCCCGCCGCCGCAACGCCCTCTCCGGTGAGAGAATAGAGATCGATGTCCAGAACATGATGACGGACACCGCCATGATCCTTGCAGAACAGGCAGAAGGCATGGCCTACGAAGAGTTTGAAGAGTTCATCATCGCCAAACTCTCCATAGACCTTGGTTTCGATGCCGAGTGGTATGCCAACGCAAAGCCCAAGGAAATTGCCCAGAAACTTGCAGAGCACATGCAGGAGGTCTACACCCGCCGTATGGACACCATGGTCCAGAAGGTGAACCCCGTGATAAAGCAGGTCTACGAGAAGCAGGGCAAGATGTACGAGAACATCGCCATCCCCATTACCAACGGCAAGCGCCAGCTCACCCTCTCCGTCAACCTCAAGAAGGCCTACGAGACAGAGAGCCGAGAGATTACCAAGGCCCTTTCACGCAGTATAATCCTCTACTACATAGACGATTACTGGAAGCAGCACCTCCGCGACATGGACGACCTTCGTCAGAGCGTCCAGAACGCCGCCTACGAGCAGAAAGACCCTCTGGTGGTATACAAACTGGAGAGCTACAACCTCTTTACGGAAATGCTGGAGAAACTGAACGAGGAAGTCCTTGCGTTCCTCCTCAGGGCCTTCATCCCTCTTCGTGATGCCGATGACGCCCGCGAGGCCCGTCCCGCCCAGCGTCCCAGCCGCAACCTCCAGCAGATGCGCCAGAGCGACCCTTCACAGCTCTCCACCAACGCAGAGCAGCAGTCCCGCATGCCCGTACGCGTGGATAAGAAGGTGGGCAGAAACGATCCATGCCCCTGCGGTAGCGGTCTCAAATACAAGAACTGCCACGGCAAGGGCCTGGTGTAAAAGAGCCACTCATCAGGCTCGAACTGACGACCTGCGCGTTACGAATGCGCTGCTCTACCGACTGAGCTAAAGTGGCAAACCGGTTACGTGAACCGGGACTGCAAATATACTACTTTTTTCCAAAAGTAAGAAACTATTTTCTTTATGAAATCTGACATTATTGTAATTGGCGGGGGAGCGGCAGGGCTGATGGCTGCAATAGGGGCTGCAGAAGTCCTTTCAAAGAGTGAGAACGGCGGAACCGTCACCGTTCTTGAGAAGATGCCCAAGGCAGGCCGTAAGGTAATGATCACGGGCAAAGGCAGATGCAACTTCACCAACGTAAAGAGCTGGGAAGACTTCAGCGCCCACATCCGGACAGATTCCCAGTTTGTGAGCTCCGCCTGGCACAACCTCACCCCCGAAAACCTCATCGAGCTGCTCCGCATCAATGGCATGCGCTCTGTAGTTGAAAGAGGTGACAGGGCTTTCCCCGCTTCACATAATGCCGGAGACGTGGTGGATACTCTGCTTCGCGCATGCACTCTGTCTGGTGTCAAGGTTGTCACGGACTGCGAGGTCAAGACCATAGACGCAGTCAAGAACGGTTTCTCCCTGGACTGCATCCAGACAAGCCGCAAACAGGTGAGAATTCCCGTGGACGATCCTCGGAAGCTTCGTCCCGGAAAGCCTGCTCCTACACGTGAAGAGATTACAATAGAACCCGTAGAATACGTCTGTAAAAAGCTCATCATAGCAACAGGTGGCCTGTCTTATCCCGGCACCGGATCTACCGGAGACGGCTACATGTGGGCAGAGGAAATGGGACACACCGTAGACGCCTGTTTCCCGGCTCTCACAGCCCTCGTTCCCGTAGGATACAAGCAGGAAAACCCTCTGGCAGAGGATATTAAGCAGGCTTTCCGCGGCCGTACAGTCTATGGCAAGGCAAAGCAGAGAAAGATTTCCCCGCTGCCGGAGTGGTATCCAAAGTTCCCCAAGCATATTGAGCGCGTAACCCCCATGACAGAGCAGGGGGAATTCTTCAACGGCAATACGCTTGAGAAT
This sequence comes from Bacteroidales bacterium, assembly GCA_017428945.1. GTDB lineage: Bacteria > Bacteroidota > Bacteroidia > Bacteroidales > UBA932 > Cryptobacteroides. The sequence goes on from JAFRPW010000024.1 coordinate 28,309, forward strand.
GTCCAGCTGTCGCTGTTTATCAATGGAGAAGAGGTCCAGAGCGAGTTCGGTGACATAGAATTCACCGACGGCGGCCTGGAAGGACCTCTTGGCTTCATGGTAAGCCGCCGCGCAGTCCAGGCACTTAACAACGGGCAGAAGGTATCAGTCTCCATAGACCTCAAGCCTGCTGTGGAACTTGAAAAGCTGAACGAGGACATCCACGCAAAATGGGAAGAGGTGATTCACGACGAGCGCTCAAAAGGCCAGAGTTTCCGCAGGCTTTTCCGCATAATGCTTGGAAAACTCATGCCCTGGAACCTCACACTGGCATTCCTGGACACCAACCAGAAGGTAAGTGTAGACACTCTGGCACAGGCCATGAAAGACTGGCGCCTGGACATAGCCGGCTTCGTTGGCTTTGAGCGCAGCGTAATCACGGCCGGCGGCATCAGTACCTCGGAAGTGGTTGCCAAGACCCTGGAGTCCAAGAAGCAGCCCGGCCTGTACTTTGCCGGCGAAGTCCTTGACATGGACTGTGACACCGGCGGCTACAACCTCCACGCCGCCTTCGCCACAGGCTACCTTGCCGGCGAAAGTGCAGCCAAGACATTATGATTTTGATAAAGGTTGGTTTTTATGTTACCATCCTTTATCACTATTATTGTAATGTATAATGGTATAACCATGATTTAATGAAAAAGGTTGGAGGTTTATAATCCAACCTTTATCAAAACAACAATAGAATGGATAAGAAATCATACGCATTCGGAATGAGCGTGGCTTCCAGCTTCTACCAGCAGGGAATCCGCGTAAAGAACATCGACGACTTTGTGGCAGGCCTCAAGGCCATGCTTAACGGGGAGAAGCCCGCAATCAGCCTGGAAGAGGCCGGAGAGGCCCTTGAGGCATTCTACAAGGAGCTTGAGGACGAGGCCTCGGAGCGCAACGCCGCAGCCGGCGCCGCCGCCAAGGCAGAAGGCGAGAAATTCCTTGCCGGCATGGCAAAGGATCCCGCCGTGAAGGCCACCAGGAGCGGCCTCATGTACAAGGTCCTTAAGGAAGGTACCGGCCGTAAGCCCAAGGCTACGGACAAGGTCTACTGCCACTACGAGGGTACTTTCCCCAACGGACAGGTCTTCGACAGCAGCTACAAGAGGGGAGAGCCCATCGAATTCGGCCTCAATCAGGTGATAAAGGGCTGGACGGAAGGCCTTCAGCTCATGAGCGAGGGCTCCAAGTACGAGCTCTACCTCCCGTACCATCTTGCCTATGGCGAGACCGGCACCGGCGGAATCCCTCCCTACAGCGCCCTCAAGTTTGTGGTGGAACTCATAGAGGTAAGGTGAATTCCTTAATACAGGCCATAGAGATATTCGCTGCGGTCACCGGAATCATTTACGCGGTTCTGGAGATACTGCAGAAAAACGCCATGTGGGTGGTGGGGATACTCACCTCCGCGGCTTGCGCATTCAGTTTTGGCGTGCAGCACGTCTGGGCATCCATGGGGCTCAATATCTACTATGTGGTCATGTCCGTCATCGGCCTTTATCAGTGGAAAAAAGACAGCGCCCAGGTAGGGGAGGGGGAGATTCACCTTAACCCGCTCACCAAGGGAACTGTTTTCTGGAGCGCCATAGCCGCACTGGCGGGCACCCTGGCCTTTGTGTGGATTCTCCGTATTACCGGAGACGCCGCACCGGAGCTGGACGCCGCCGCAACGGTCCTCAGTATCATTGGCACATGGTGGCTGGCAATGTCCTATAAGGAGCAGTGGTTCCTCTGGATTGTTGCCGACGTCATCACCACCACCCTCTGCATAGTCACCTCTCAGTACGCCCTGGCGGTTCTGTACTTTGCCTATATCGTATCCGCCGTTTATGGCTATTTCCATTGGAAAAGACGCGGAAAAGTTGTAAATTCGGCCTCATGATCCTTATAATAGACTGCGGTGCCACAAAGGCCGACTGGGCCCTTCAGGGCGGAAAGCATTTCCGCACGGAAGGGTTCAACCTTGCGCATACGCCAAAGGATGCCCTGAGGGCCATCCTGGACGGTGCGGCGGCAAAGGCCGGCCCCGGAGTCACGGAGGTTCATTTTTACGCCGCCGGCCTGGTAGGGGAAAGCCCCATAGACCTTGGCCAGTGGTTTCCCGGAGCAGAGATAGAATATGCATCGGACATGGTTGCCGCGGCCCGCGCGGTATGCGGAAACCGGCCCGGAATTGCGGCCATAATCGGCACCGGGTCAAATACTTGCCAGTGGGACGGTACCTGCATTTCCAGGAAGGTTAACAGCGGCGGCTTCATCGTGGGGGACGAGGGCTCGGCATCGGTCCTTGGAAAACTCTTCGTGACGGACTACCTCAAAGGCTGCGTCCCATCCGCCATCGCGGAGGAGTTCGCCTCCCGCTTCGAGGCCGGTTACGGGAGCATCGTCAAAGGCGTATATGCATCGGCGGCCCCTGCGCGGTACCTGGGCGGCTTCGCCCCCTTTATCCTGGAGCACTACGCAGACCCTTACGTCAAAGCCCTTGTGGACGATAATTTCCGCCGGTTCCTGGAGCGCACCATCCTCCGTTACGACCGCCTTCACGTTGGCGTCGTGGGCGGTTTCGGCCGCGCTTGCAGGGATATCCTGGAAGCTATCGGCAAAGAATATGGCGTTGAATTCAAGATATTTATGGACTCCCCGCTGGAGGGGCTTCTGAAATACCATGGCATATAAGGAGACATACCCGTCAGAACTTCTTTCCAATGCGGTAGAAGCCATAAGCTCGCTTCCCGGAGTGGGCCGGAGGAGCGCCCTCAGGCTTGCGCTGCACCTCCTCAGGCAGCCGGCCGATTCCGTGCACCATTTCACCGGGGCTATAAACGACCTCCGGGACAACGTCTGCTACTGCCGCCGCTGCCGCATGATATCGGACAGCGACGAGTGCTCAATCTGTTCCGATTCCCGTCGCGACCACAGCCTCATCTGCGTGGTGGAGAGCGTCCGGGACGTCATGAGCATAGAGGCCACGGGCCAGTACCACGGGGTTTACCACGTGCTGGGAGGCATCATTTCTCCCATCGCGGGCGTGGGCCCCGGGGACCTCACCATATCGGACCTTGTGGCCAGGGTGGCTGCAGGGGAGGCCGCAGAAGTGATCCTTGCCCTTAGCGGAGACGTCGAAGGCGAAACCACCGCCTTCTACATATACCGACAGATAGAGACCTACGGCGTAAAGGTAACATCGCTGGCCCGGGGCCTTGGCTTCGGCGACGCCCTGGAGTATGCCGATTCCCTTACCCTCGGAAGGTCCATAACCAATAGACAAGTATTCAAACCATGAGCGAATTTTGTGCAGCGGAGGCTTCCCGCTGCCTGCTTTGCAAAAAACCAAAATGTGCCCTCCAGGGCTGCCCAGTGCATACTCCGGTGCCGGAGTGCATGCTCCTTTACCGGCAGGGAAAGCTGGACGAGGCCGGCGAGCTTCTGTTCCAGAACAACCCCTTGTCGGCAATTACCTCGCTGGTATGTGACTGGAAACAGTTCTGCTTCGGCCACTGCGTTCTCAACGTCAAGCAGGCGCCAATCCACTGGTACCAGGTGGAGCAGGAGATTTCCGGGAAGTACCTCGGGAAGGTAATCCTGGGTCGAAGGGACGATTCCCTTCTGGGAAAGCGCATCGCCATCGTGGGCGCAGGCCCTGCCGGAATAGCCGCCGCCGTTTGGCTGTACCAGAAAGGCGCTTCCGTAGTCATGTACGATGCCAACCCCCGCATGGGCGGTGTCCTCCGCTACGGAATCCCCGCCTTCAGACTTGACAAGTCCCTGGTGGACGAGTACGAGAGGATACTCTCCGTGGTGGAATTCCGCGGCGGCTGCGAGGTCTCCGACGTTGCGCCTTTTGCCGCTGAATACGATGCCGTGATAGTCTGCGCCGGTGCGGAAAAACCTTCTACCCTGCATATCCCCGGAGAGGAGCGCTCCATCCAGGCGCTGCCCTTCCTGAAGGAACCATCGGCCTTCGAACTTGGCCGCAAGGTTATTGTGATAGGCGGCGGAAACGTTGCCATGGACGCCTGCAGGACTGCAGCACGCATGGGCGTTGAGACCTGGGTCTATTACCGCAAAACCTTTGAGAACATGCCCGCAAACCCGCTGGAAGTTGAGGAAGCCAAGGCCGACGGTGTGCAGTTCAAGGTATTCCAGGCCCCGGTGGAGGTCCGTCCCGGCGGCGTGGTGTTCTGCGACTGCGAGAACATCGTCCCGGAAGGCGGCGGCCGTGTTGTAACCCGCATCATCCCCGGCACAGAGCACTTTGTGGAGTGCGATACCCTCATTACGGCCATCTCCGAGAAGCCTGACTTCCTGCTCCTTTCCGGAGCCGAGTTCGGTGCCGACGGCTGGCCCGTGGTGTCTGACAACGGGTTGGTTTCCGGCTTCAAGAATGTCTATGTGGCCGGCGATTTCCGCCTTGGCCCCCGCACGGTTGTGGAAGCGGTTGCCTCTGCCCGCCTGGTAGTGGATGCCGTGGCGGGTAACATGCTGTAAACCAGCTTATTGTGTGAAAATATGCATGAGGGGGCTCATGCGTATTTGTTAGTATATTATTGATTTATAGGAAGTTATGCGCCACGCTATTCTTATCTATTCCGGAGGACTGGACAGCACTACGCTGCTGTATGAATACAGGGACAGCATTGCGCTGGCCGTGAGTTTTGACTATGGGTCCAAGCACAATGCCAGGGAGATAGAGTGCGCGAAGGAGAACTGCAGGCGCCTGGGCATAAAGCACCTGGTGATTCCTCTGGAGTTTATGGGGAAGTACTTCAAGAGTGATCTGCTAGTTTCTGGCGGCGATATTCCTGAAGGGCATTATGCCGATGAAAACATGAAAAGCACCGTGGTGCCGTTCCGCAACGGAATCATGCTCGCCATTGCGGCTGGCCTGGCGGAGAGCTATGAGCTTGACACCATAATGATGGCAAACCACGGGGGAGACCACGCAATCTATCCGGACTGCAGGCCAGAGTTTGTGGATGCCTTTGGTGCCGCCGTCACGGCCGGTACATACAACGGCGTGAAACTGGTAAGTCCCTACTGCAACATAACAAAAAGGGACATCGCCCTGAGGGGCAAGTCCCTTGGAATTGATTATTCCCTCACTTATTCCTGCTACAAAGGCGGGGAAAAGCACTGCGGCAAGTGCGGCACCTGCACGGAAAGAAAAGAAGCCCTTGCGGGCTTCGATCCTACTGAGTACGAGGATTAAAGAAGCTTCTTCCTCTTAAAGAGGATCCAGACCAGAAGGCAGCTCAGTGCCATGAGGCCTATGATGATGATCCAGTTCCAGAAACTGGCGTTGGGGTTGTCTGCATTAAGCATGGGCAGGCGGACGTTCATGCCGTAGAAGCCTGCAATGAGGGTTGGAGGCATGAGGAAGACGCTCACCACGGTGAACACCTTCATGATCTTGTTCTGCTCCAGGTTGATAAGACCAAGGACGGTGTCCTGCAGGTACTCCAGCCTCTCGAAGCAGAAGTTGGTGTGGCTCAGGAGTGACGATATATCCTGAAGCAACACGTTCAGGCGGTTCTCCAGCGAACGCGGCACCTTTGTGGAACGCATCAGGTTGGATATAAGGCGCTGCTTATCAACCACGTTCTCACGCACCACCATGGTGTTTTCCTGCATCTGGGAGATGTCGATGAGGAGGTCCTGGTCTATGTCTTCCTGGTCGTTGATCTGCTTTGCGTACTGGGAAATCTCTTTGGACAGGAGCTCGATCATATCTGCATCCAGGTCTACACGCTGATCCAGTATGCTGGCGAATACGCTGAATCCGGAAGGATACTGCCTGGGATTCACCTGCATCCTTCTCTGGAGCTCCGTGAAGGAGCGCAGCGGAACTTCGCGCAGAGTGGTGAGAGTATGCTCTACGATGGTGAAGGAAACGGCCTGTTCACCGTACTCCTCCGGGCCCGGGGTAAGGAAGTTGGTGTTTGCGAAGATGGCGTCGTCCGTCTCAAAGTAACGGGACGATGACTCGATTTCCTCCGCCTGCGCGCGGCTCTGGATTTCCGTACCAAGGAAGCCTTCCACCATGCGTTTCTCCGCGCCAGTGGGCTGGACAAGGTCTATCCAGACTACGTCTTCGAGTTTGAGGGTACGAAAAACATTCTCCGACTGGGAGAGGAGGATCTTTCCGTTTTCTTTGTAGAAGATACTCAGCATATCTCTTTCCTGTTTTTTGTCCGGGCCAGTCACTCCGGACGGGGTTGTACATAATGAACCTGCCGACATTACGGAAAAGTCAGCCTGCAAAAGTAATTATTATTTCTTAATAATCAAAGAACTTTTTGCTCCATGGCTTTCCTTACAAGGTCGGCGGCGTTTTCGGCGTCGAACTTGGCGAAGATCTGTTTGCGGTACCATTTGGTGGTTTCAGGGCTCAGGAAGAGGGCTTCGGCAATCTGGGTGTTGGTTTTGCCGTCGGCGATGAAGCGGAGGATTTCAAACTCGCGGGCGGTGAGCTTCACGGCGGCAGGGGCGGGGGAGGCGGCGGCTTTCCTGCGGCGGCGCAGCAGTACCAGGAACGTGGCCAGACCCGCCACAAGGACTGCAAGGCCGATGGCTATCCAGGTGATCTGCCGCTTCTGGGCTTTGAGGACCTGCGCGGTATAGCCGCTGTTTTCGATGAGGTCCCGGAATTCCTGGTCCGGGTGGACGGAGTAGTATTCATCGGCCTTTCTGAGATAGTGCATGGCCTTGCGGGGGCGGCCTTTTTCCATGTACCATCGTCCCAGACCCATGCTGGCGTTGGCTACACAGAGGGAATCCCCGGCTTCCTGGCCGAACCGGAGGGCTTCCTTGTACTCCAGGAGGGCTTTGTCGTAGTCGTATGACTCCATCCAGGTTTCCCCCATGTTGTAGTGAAGGAGGGAACAGCTTTCCTTCCAGCCGTGCTTTTCGAAGATTTCCCCGGCCTTTTTGTAGTACTCCATTGCCAGAGGGATGGAGTCCATCATATTGTAGAGGTTGCCGATGGTGCCGTACATGGAGGAGCGGGCATCGTCAATCTCCTGCTCGCTGTAGCCGTCCGGGCTGGTGATGGAGGTGGCGCAGTTTTCCATACGCTCCAGGCAGCTGAGAGCCTCTGAGTAGTAGACCATTGCGCTGTCGTACTGCTCGTGGCCGTAGAAGTTCATGCCGATGTACCGGGCGGCATCGAAGTTTGCGGCAGGCCATCCCTTCCAACGCGCTATTTCCAGGGCTTTGCGGCCATAAAACAGACCCTTTTCCATGTTGATATGGGTGTAGCCCAGCATAAGTTCCCTGTATGCATTGTCGATGATTACAAGTTCCTCATCTGAGGCATTGTCTATGTCCTGCGGGGTGAGTTTTCCCACAACTCTCTCCAGAGAATCGAGGTTGTGGCCGCGGTGATCGTTGTACGCCCCGGCGGTGATGGGAAGCACTGCAAGTGCAAGCAGTATGAGGGTCCGTTTCATGGAATACAAAGATACAAAATAACGCCAAATTACGCATTTTGGTGGGGTTTTTCCACCCCATTTCCCCCCATTTGGGTGGGTGGATATTTAGCGCGTATGTGCGAACTTTGTAAGGATGAAAACAACTAAAACTAAATACAATATGAAACTACACTACGCCGCTCCAGAAACGGAGCTCGTGAAAATCACCCTGGAGGTGAATTTCGCAGATTCCACGCAGATGCCGGACTCCGGTCTTGGCCAAATAGAGGGAGGAATTTCCTTCGACGACTTCAATCCTCAAATCTGGTAAAACACGCAGCCATGAAAAAGTACATCAGCATTATTGCAGTTATGGCTCTCATTGCAGCCGGCTGCGCAAAACAGATTGAGAATAACGTCCCTGAAGAAGAAATCACTCCAGGGGTGGAGATGGTTGAATACACAATAATGGTTGGCAGGACTTCCGATCCCGCCACAAAGGCAAGGTTTACAAGCGGTGATGATGTCAAGGCCGATTTTGACTGGGAAGTTGGAGACAAGATTGACGTTTGGGACAGCAATTCCGGATCGTTCAAGACATTTACCTGCAAGGATATACTTATTTCCGGTGACGATGACGCCCGCTTCTCCGCAACCCTTCCGGCAGGTACATATACCTGGACAACAGCGTATTACCCCAGCGGCGTGGCAACGGATGAGACCCATGTCACATTCCCTGCAGCGTATTCTGACCCTACTAAGGTGAAGCCCATCCTGGTAGCCACTTATCCGGCATCCGGAGACATGTATTTCAAGCATCTTGCTGCTTATGTGTATTTCACCGTGAAGAACTGCCCGCATGTAGCCAACAAGATTGTCTTTTCTTCAGATCAGGTGATAGCCGGAACTTATGAGGTAAATGCCACCACGCAGGCGCTCTCCGACGCTGCAAGTACTTCAAACTCTGTTGAAATCACGTACCCGGAGTATGATAATTATGCTTTCACTCTTCCCATCGTCCCCGGAAACGAGCACACCTTCTCCGTTGCCGTGAAGGATGCCACAAATACATATTTCCAGGTTGATGGTACGGCCGATTATAACCTTCCCCGCAGGACCGTCATCAACATGGCGGAGCTTGAAATCAAGCCTGATGTGATGCTTATCTGTGACTGGGCCCCTGGCGGAGAGATAGCGATGAACCAGGAGTCGGGATCGTATTACGCTCTGCCTAATGAGATACTTACAACCGATAATCATACCATGAAATTCCGCGTAGATTATCCCACAGGCGTTTCGGTGAATTATGGCCGTACGGAAGCAGGAATAAAAGACTTGTCCGGAATGATGGCTGCCGGAGCTACGAATTCCGTTATTCTTGAGGATAAGGGCATGTACTACATACAGTTCGACTTCGCATGCGGCTTCTACTGGTGCGGCTGGTCCAACCCCTATTACATCAATTACAATGACGATGATTTCGCCCTTGACGGCAACAGGGGAATGGTCCATATCTGCGGCAACTATTACGGATGGGAAGGAGATCCCTTTACTAATACAAAGGTAAGGGTTTACGACTTGGACGGCGTTTACAAGACGGATCCCATTACAGTGACTCCGAACGTTCAGAATGCGGTCTTGGTGAATATCGATGACCCCGATTGGAGTTACGTAATCAATGACAATCCAGAGTATCCGCTTCCCATGCACAATTCTAATCGTGTCAACAATATCGCCCTGGCCACCGGAACGGCAGAACTTGCAGATACTGATTACTATGAGTGGGGCGATGAATTAAGGGATCCCTGGTGGGGACCTGTCGCAGGTTTCACAAATTACGATCTCACTATCACTGAACCCACGCAAATCAGATTGAAGGAAGTGTATTTTACTGCAGGTTCCCCTGAAGTCTGGCATTATGAGTACTATGGACTTTCTACATCCGGAGTAACCCTTGGCGACGGCGACGTCCGTGAACTGGTTCTCCACGGCAATCCCTTCACCATTACTACTGCCGGCACGTACAACATCTACTATCACTACCTGCTCCACAAAGTGTTCATCGTAAAGAAACTGTAAATAAATGAAAATCAGAAGAATACTTGTCCTTGCCCTGGCGGCCATGGTGGCCGCCACGGCATGTCAGGAGGAGAATCCTGAGCAGCAGGGGAATAATAACGGTACCGAGCAGGGAGGAAACGGCAATGGGAATGGGAACGGGACCAGTGAGAATACGTTGCCGCACGTGGACAACAGCGGGCAGGACCTTATCTTTACGGAGGTAGACCCTGCCTTGTATAAGTACCCGCAGGCGGGGGATACCATGAACCCTAACCTAATCGTCCCGGACTATGGGAAGATGACGCTGGAGGCCATTGACACGGCGGCCCATACCGCTACGCTGAAGTTCGCGGGGGAGGTGCCTACGTTCTATAAGGGCTGTATCATCGTCCCGGTGAAGGACGATAATGCCTACCCCATGTTCGTCCTATCGGCCAAGACCTCCGGGAATACGGTGCAGCTGGAGTGGAGGGCGGCAGCCATCGGCGAGATGTTCTTCAATACCACTGTGGGAACGGGCGCTCCCCAGACGAAGGGTGATGACGGGAAGGAACCGGTAGATTTAGTATCGATGATCCTGGACCATGTGGACCACGGTTTCTTCTTCAATTTCAAGGGGATTACGCTGAACCTGATGGCGGAAGTAGAGGCGGTGATTGGAAGTCCTGTCGCGCCGGATGGCATGAGTATCAACTCTCCGCTGAAGAGCATGAAGGTTATAATGGAAGGCACGGCAAAAACGGGGGCCAAGTGGGGGCTGGAGCCATCGGCAGGGAAGAGCATTAACTACAAAAAGATGCTGAAGGAAAGCGCCATAAGCAAGATGATAGTTTTCTGGGTTTACGGCATTCCTATCCCCGTGAATATTGAGATGGACCTTGTGGCCCAGGTTGACTTCCTTCTTAAAGTTGGCGTAGTGAAGTACTCCCAGGAGGCTGACTATACCGCAACAATCAGAATGGGCGGCACAATGAACTTTGAGACAGGCGTTTACACTCCGGCCAACTCTTTTACCAGCAAACTCACCAAGGGAGATCCCCAGGTGGAATGGTCCACTGATGTGGAGGCTTCGCTGGAGGCAAGCATTTATCCTAGCATCAGGACATACCTGTGCGCGCTGGATTACGTGGGCCTGCAGCTGGATCTGAAGCCGCTGGTAGGCAAGGTGGATTTCAAAGCACAGTACAAGAATGGCAATTTCTTCCATTCTTTTGATACCAGCATCAGGACCGATGTGACGTTCAATGCCTATGTTAGGAATCCCAAAACCAGGAAGATGACATATCTTCTGGACGATAAGCCGGATTTCTCCAAGACCTGGGTAACATGGAGCCATCCCAAGAAGCTCACAAATGCCGATGCCGGCAAGAAGATAAACGGATCATTCAACCGCGGCGGCAAGATCCAGGCTCAGGTCCGGGACCAGAACTGGGACGGGGAACTGGTGGCGCCGGTATCGTCACAACAGACGTGCGTGGAGGTGGAGCCTTTCGGCAGCCTGCCGGACCCTCAGAGCGTGCCGGATTATTACCAGAACTGGAGCGTGGATCCGCCGTCCAATGGCAGCATGGCGCCGTATATGAAAGTGGGACGCCCGCGCACGGAAACGGGCTGGTTCTCCTACGGCAAGACGTATCAGGTACTGGACGATGAAGGTAACGTTGAGCTTGATCTTAAGTCTGAGGTCCCGGCCGGTCAGGGCTTCAAGTACGTGGTGAGGCTCCTGGACGGCAATCTCAATGTGATTGAGGAGTTTACGCAGGAGATAGAGCTTGCCGTGAAGGACTATAGCATAACCCAGAAGATAACCGCCGAGGACGGATCCCTGGAGCCGCACTGCGTGGTGTCGGACTACGGTTTGAACTTGGTGGAGGACACTGATCTTGGTGAAGGTGTGAAGGGTCACGTGGAGTTCCATGGCGGTGCTATAAGCGGTTACATGAGTATTCCCGGTTTTGGTGACATGCCCGTACAGGCGTTCTTCGGCTCAGGTACCTGGCTTATCAGAAATCACCCCGTGGGCCCGGACGGCGGCCTGTTCACCACCGCCGAGGGCAACGACTTCGTCTGGTGGGCCCACGAAAAAGGCCTTGCCGTGAGCACCTACGGCAGCCACTACTCCCTGATAGACTACCACGGCCTCCCTTGCACCAAGATGGTGGGCACTGACATAACCCTCATCTACTTCCAGAACATCCTCCTGTACTTGCATAGCGATGAGGGCGTTACGGTGAACACCCTCAAGCTGGAGGGTGTTGACGGCTGGTATTATCAGTAGTTAAAGATTCCGGGTCGGGGCCCGGAATGACAGAATTGGTACATCAACCGCAGTAAGGACTTTTTTTGTATTGTTGTTGTAAATGGTTATCTTTGACAGAACTTAAGGAGTGACTATGAAGAAACTGTTGATAACATTGGCGGCGCTGGTGCTGGTGTGCACCGGTGCGGCAGCGCAGGGAAACCTGCTCAAGGGCCTTGGCCAGAAAGCCCTTAACAAGGTTGAAAACGCCGCCCAGAAGAAAGTGGATAAAAAGGTGGACCAGACGGTTGACAAGGCGGTTGACAAAGCCATGGAAAGCATCTTCGGCAAAAAGCCGGAAACGCCTCAGCAGCAGGAGCCTGTGACGGCCACCGCTTATGACGAGGAACCCTCCTACACCTTTGCCGGAGGCCTGATGTACGAGGACCGCGACATCGATAATTTTGCGGAGGCGAAGGAGGAGGCGACTGTTCCCATTTACACCTACCAGGACCTGGTGAAATATCGTCCAGAATGGCCCAAGGCGGCAGATCTTGCCAACCGTGCCGCATTTGAAAAGTATGCGGAGAAGGTGCAGGATTACTCCCTGAGCGCAGCGGCTCTCCTTACCGCCAACATGAGCATGAAAGCCATGATGGCGCTGGGGCAGGACAACACCGTTGACAAGACCGTCCAGTCTCCCAAGGCCCAGGCCATTGCCGATGAACTCAACAAGATTATGGAAGAGCGTAACGGCAAGGTCCAGACCCAGAGCAGGTCCATGGCCGATGGCCTCCGCGCAGCCCTCGCCGGCAAGAGCGTACCCAACGCCAACTCCATTAGCGGCGCCATGCAAAGCCTCAGGGACCAGATTGTTGCCGATTGGCCCAAATCCGCTGAGTGCAAGAAGGTTAACTCAATTGAGGAAAGCGGCAAGGCTAAAGCCGTCCGCGTGAAAGAGGAGAGCGCCGTCATCGACACCTGGAACAAGGCCCAGCTGGAGAAGTGGGTGGCTGCTCTGCAGCAGTGGGAAAAGGACAACTGCGCTTACGTATCGCGCGTTGTAGAGCTGGACGCCCAGCTGGAAGCCCTCCCTGAGAAGGAGAAGAAGTCTGCGGAGTACAAGATTGCCAAGAACCACGCCAATGGTCTGCAGACCATGCTGATTCAGTGGGCGATGGTGCCTAGTGAGATCTTTAAGTGCCCGTATGTGGAGTATCCTCATTTGGAGGAAGACTACTAGGATATAGACCTACTTATCCACCAAAAACGCCAAATCCGTGGATGAGATCCCCGATCAGGTCGGGGATGACGAAGAAGGGACCGGAATGACTTTCACACTTGTATAATTGAATAATTATCATTATCTTTGCGCGCTTTTTCCCTGAAGGCGCGCATTTGCGTGCGTGAAGGAAAGCTCAAGAAATAATGTTAAACTACTAGTTACTAAAAAGTTAAACTATGTCAGAAGAAATTAAGAAAGCACTCAACGCATCCGTTGCTCCCGAGGAATTCGACTGGGACGCATTTGAGAACGAAGGCGTAGAGAAAGGCTCAAAGGAAGAAACCCTCAAGGCTTACGAGCAGACCCTCTCCAAGGTCACTGAGAACGAGGTCGTTGAAGGTGTCGTCACCTCCATCAACAAGCGTGAGGTGGTAGTTAACATCGGCGCCAAGAGCGAAGGTGTCATCTCCGCCCCCGAGTTCCGTTACAACCCTGACCTCAAGGTCGGCGACAAGGTGGAAGTTCTTGTAGAGAGCGCAGAGGACCGCAAGGGCCAGCTCATCATCTCCCACAAGAAAGCCCGCCAGCTCAAGTCCTGGGATATGGTAAACGCCGCCTACGAAAGCGGTGAAGTTGTCAAGGGTTATGTCAAGACCCGCACCAAGGGCGGCATGATCGTTGACGTATTTGGAATCGAGGCCTTCCTGCCCGGTTCCCAGATAGACATCAAGCCCATCCGTGACTATGACGTATTCGTAGACACCACCATGGACTTCAAGATTGTCAAGATCAATCAGGAATTCAAGAACGTCGTCGTCTCCCACAAGGCTCTCCTCGAGGCAGAGCAGGAAGTCAAGAGGGCAGAACTCATCTCCAAGCTGGAGAAGGGCCAGGTCCTGGAAGGCGTAGTCAAGAACATCACCAACTACGGCGTGTTCGTAGACCTCGGCGGCGTAGACGGTCTCATCCACATCACAGACCTCAGCTGGGGCCGCATCTCCCATCCGGAAGAAGTCGTCGCCCTTGATCAGAAGATCAACGTCGTTGTCCTCGACTTCAACGAGCAGCAGAAGCGCATCGCCCTTGGTCTCAAGCAGCTCACTCCTCATCCCTGGGAGGCTCTCTCCGCAGACCTCAAGGTGGGTGACACCGTTAAGGGTAAGGTAGTTGCCGTTGCAGACTACGGCGCATTCGTAGAGGTAGAGCCCGGCGTAGAAGGCCTGGTGCACGTGAGCGAAATGAGCTGGAGCCCCCGTCTCCACAGCGCTCAGGAATTCCTCAAGATGGGTGACGAGGTTGAGGCTCAGATCCTCACCCTTGACCGTGAGGCCCGCAAGATGTCACTCGGCATCAAGCAGCTCACCGTCAACCCTTGGGACAGCATCCGCGAGAAGTATCCCGTCGGCAGCCAGCACAAGGCTACCGTCCGCAACATCACCAACTTCGGTGTGTTTGCAGAGCTCGAGGACGGCGTAGAAGGTCTCATCCACATCTCCGACCTCTCCTGGAACAAGATCAAGCATCCTTCAGAGATGGTTCAGAGCGGTGATGTGATCGACGTAGTCATCCTTGACTTCGACGAGAACAGCCACAAGCTCTCCCTTGGCCACAAGCAGCTCACTCCCAACCCTTGGGACGAGATCGAGGCCAAGTACCCTGTAGGTACCGTGGTTGACGCCACCGTCACCGCTGCCAACGACAAGAACGTGACCGTGAACTTCGCAGACGGCACCGAGGCTACCGCCTTCGTCCGCGAGATGGTCAAGGAAGACGGCAAGCCCGCAGTTGCAGGCGAGACCCTCCCTGTAAAGGTCATCGACCTCCGTCGCAGCACCCGCAGCATCCGCGTTTCCCACCTCCGCACCTATCAGGAGGCAAAGGTGGCCCGCGAGACCGCTGAGGTAGAGAGCGCCAAGAAGGCTATCAAGAAGGTTCAGACCTCCGTGGAGAAGACCACCCTCGGTGACATCTCCGCTCTTGCTGCCCTCAAGGACAAACTCGCAAAGGGTGAGTAATACGCCCAGCATCTTCAAGGTCACCATGCTTGGCACGGCTTCGGCCATGCCGGTACGGGACCGGACCCAAAGCGCCCAGGCACTTCAAGTGCATGGGCGCTTGTTCCTTATAGACTGCGGCGAGGGGACGCAGTACAAGATGGTGCAGTACCGTGTGCCCATGATGAAACTGGACTCGGTCTTTATATCCCACATCCACGGGGACCACGTGTTCGGCATCTTCGGCCTTTTGTCCACACTGGGCATGAAAGGCCGCACCATACCCCTCAATATCTTTGCGCCGGCAAATTTCGGCCCCATCCTGAAGTTCTTCCTGAGCTACTACGGTGAAGGCATTTCCTTCGAGATCCGCTTCACGCCCCTGAAGATGAAGGCCCCGGAGACCATCCTGGAAACAAAGGCCACGGAGGTTCTGGCTTTCCCCCTGAACCACGGGATAGAGACCTTCGGCTTCCTGTTCCGGGAAAAGGAGCCCCTCTATAATATAAGGAAAGAGTGCATCGCGGAGTACGGCCTCACGCTCACCGAAATCGGCACCCTCAAAAGGGGAGAGGACGTGGAGAGGGCCGATGGCTCCGTGATCCCCCTTGCCGCAGCGGCCTACAAGCCTTACGAGCCCCGGAGCTACGCCTACTGCTCTGACACTGCCCCTTTCCAGGAGGAAAGCGCCTGGCTCAAGGGGACGACGGTCATTTATCACGAGGCCACATACCCGGACGAGTTTGCCCCGGAAGGGGAGAAGAGGGGGCATTCCACCGCCCGTCAGGCAGCGCAGGTGGCCCTGGATGCGGGAGCGGAGAGGCTTATCATCGGCCATTATACTTCCCGCAACGTGGCGGAGGAGGTCTTCATTCGGGAAAGCCGTGAAATATTCCCCCGGACTTTTGCCTCAAGCGACGGGGATTGCTACGATATTTGAAAAATTCTTTATAACTTTGTTGGGTTATGAGGAAGGCACTAATCATATTGGCATCGGCGCTGGTGGCAGCGGCCATCGGCGCGGACGCCCAGAAATCTACGGGAAACTCCCCCCAGGAAAAGTACATCTACACGTACTCGGACATTGCCGTGGCAGAGATGCAGCGCACCGGCGTTCCGGCCAGCATCACCCTTGCCCAGGGCATCATAGAGTCCGGTTCCGGCCTGTCCACCCTGGCGGTGAACGGCAACAACCACTTTGGTATCAAGTGCCACAACAACTGGAAGGGCGGCACCATGAAAATGGACGATGACCGCAAGGACGAGTGCTTCCGCACCTACGACTCCCCGGAGCAGAGCTTCCGTGACCACTCGGACTTCCTCCGCTACCGTGACCGCTACAAATTCCTCTTCGACCTTGACCGCCGGGACTACAAAGGCTGGGCATTCGGCCTCAAGCAGGCCGGTTACGCCACGGACCCTTCCTACGCCAACAAACTCATCCGCTGCATAGAGCAGTACGACCTCTCCCGCTTCGACTTCCTCACAAACGAGGAACTGGCCGCCATGCCGGAGTCTCCTACCAAGCTGGAGGAGCCCGTCGCAGTGCGCTCGGGCAGTTTTGCCCCCGTTCAGGAAGAGTTCCGCTTCTCCCTGAGCCGTGTAATGTATTCCCTTAACGATGTTGCGTTTGTATACGCCCAGGAAGGGGAAACCTATAAGTCAATAGCCAAAGACCATCATCTGTTCCTCTTCGAGATCCTCCGTTACAACGAGGTCAAGAAAGGCGCGGAGCTGGAACCCGGCCAGGTAGTGTATCTGGAGTCAAAGAAACGCAAGGCTCCCGCAGGTCTGGAAATGTACATAGTATCCAGGGACGGGGAGAACCTCCACGACATCTGTCAGCGTTTTGCCGTGAAGGAAAGCGCCATAAGGATGCTTAACAGGCTTGATGCAGAGCCCATGCTCTACGAAGGAGACATACTGAAACTGCGCTAAGGAATGAAGAAGATTACGTATTCTATATTGGTGGTGGCGCTCCTTGTGGGCGCCATCGTCGGTTACGGGATGTATTATGACCGCAAGGTGCCAAATTTTGACGGCCCCGTGGAACTGTATGTGTACCCTTCAACAGAGGTTGGTTCCGTTCTGGACAGTCTCATTGCTTCAGGCTCCGTCAAGAATGCCAAGAGCCTTCAGCGCTGCTTCAAGGGCGTTTCTGCCATGACCCCTGGCCATTATGTTGTGGACGGCACCTGCACCAGCAAGTATGTGACCAGGATGCTAGCAAACGGCTGGCAGACTCCCGTGAAACTCACACTTGCCGGCACCATCCGCAGCTACCGCGCCCTTGCCCGCAAGATCGGCGCCCAGATGCTTGCCGACTCCGCTGCCGTGGCATCCTTTGCCGTGGATTCCCTGGCGCAGTATGGGGTAGACACCACAATGCTGTTTACTCGCATTATTCCGGATACTTATGAGTTCATGTGGACAACCCCCGTGCGCGGCATCTATGACCGGCTGGTGGCGGAAAGTGACGCCTGGTGGACTCCGGAGCGCCTTGCCGCTGCCCGCAGACAGGGCCTCACAAAGAACGAGGCCGTAACGCTGGCATCCATCGTGAACGGAGAAACCCGCTACGTTCCGGAAATGCCCACAATAGCAGGCGTTTACCTTAACCGCCTGCGCTCCGGCATGAAGCTCCAGGCAGACCCCACGGTGGCCTACTGCTTCAATTACTCCCTGAACCGCATCCTGAAGGTACACCTTGCCGTTGACTCCCCGTACAACACGTACAAGTACTTCGGCCTGCCCCCGGGGCCCATATCCTGCCCTCCCAAGGCCTGCCTGGAGGCTGTCCTGAACCCCGCCTCGCACAACTACCTCTTCTTCTGTGCAGACCCTTCCTTCAACGGCAGCCACAGGTTCGCGGCGACCTATGCAGAGCACATGATAAACGCACGGGCATTCCAGAGGGCGCTGACGGAGAGGCAGCGTACGTCTAGCCGTGGGAGTAAGTGATTGATTTATAGATAAATAAAACATTGTCCCTGGGAGTTTTTACCCAGGGAGATATACATAAAGACTTGATAATTAGATGGATAGCTCCACGGATATCATTTCCAGGGCCCGTGCAGTGGCGCTGGAGGCGCTGAAAGACTGCACCAGGAGCGACGGGAGCCCGTTCATAGGGCACCCGGATGCGGTGGCGCGCATTGTGAGGGAAGAGATAGGACTTCCCGATGAGTGCGTAGCGGCGGTGTACCTGCATGAGGCCACCCGCGGCGGCGCTCAGGTAGACCTCAAGGGCTTTGACGAGAGCATCGTCAAGATGGCCGAAGGCCTTAACAGAATATCCACAATCAAGCCGAAGGACACCCGTCTGGAGGCGGAAAACTATAAGAAACTCATAATCCAGTATTCTACGGATCCCCGCGTGACGGTTCTCAAGCTTGCAGACCGTCTGGAAATCATGCGGAGCCTCAGGTTCTTCCCCAAAGCGGACAGGGAGAGGAAGATACTGGAAACCCTCATGCTGTATATACCCCTTGCGCACCAGCTGGGGCTGTACAACATGAAGCGTGAGATGGAAGATGTCTATCTGAAGTATGCCCAGCCGGAGCAGTACAGGCTCATAACCAACAAGTTAAAGGCAACGGAGAAAGACCGTGAGAAGCTCATGGCAGAGTTCATCGAGCCTCTCAAGAGTAAGCTGGACGCCGCCGGCATCAAATACAAGCTTAAGATACGCACCAAGGCCGCATACTCCATCTGGTGCAAGATGGTAAAGCAGAAAGTGCCTTTCGAGGGTGTCTACGACGTATTTGCCATCCGCTTCATAATAGATTGCGACGGTGAAGACCGCAAGAAGGAAAAGGACTTGTGCTGGCAGGTGTATTCCTTTGTTACAGAGGAATATGAGCCGGACACCACCCGCCTCCGCGACTGGCTCACTAACCCAAAGCAGAATGGCTATGAGAGCCTTCACATTACGGTAAAAAACCGTGAAGGAGCATATCTGGAGGTCCAGATACGCACCAGGCGCATGGACGACATTGCAGAGAACGGCTTTGCCAGCCACTGGTCCTACAAGGGAATAAAGCGCGAGGAGACGCTCTCTGCCTGGCTTGGCTCCGTACGCTACGCCCTGGAGCACCCCGGTGAGGAAGACCTTGAAGAACTTCCCCAGCCGCCCTCCCAGGAGATATTCGTCTTCACCCCCTCCGGAGAGCTCAGAATCCTCTCTGCAGGTGCCTCGGTGCTGGATTTTGCGTTCGGGATACATACCAACATAGGCGCCCATTGCGTGGGTGCAAAGGTAAACGGAAAGGCCGTTTCCATAAGGGAGAAACTACACACCGGAGACGTTGTGGAAATCCTCACCTCCAAAAACCAGCGGCCCAACCAGGACTGGCTGGGCTGGGTGGTATCTTCCAAGGCCAGGAGCAAGGTAAAGCAGGCCCTGGCGGCGCAGGAACAGTCCCGCGCGGCCGACGGCAGGGAGCTTCTGGAAAGGCGTCTCCGCAACTGGAAGCTGGAATTCC
This sequence comes from Bacteroidales bacterium, assembly GCA_017428945.1. GTDB lineage: Bacteria > Bacteroidota > Bacteroidia > Bacteroidales > UBA932 > Cryptobacteroides. The sequence continues at coordinate 47,751 of JAFRPW010000024.1, forward strand.
CGGACGACATGTGCACGGAATTCCGCAAGAAGCTAGGTTATCCTTCCCTTACGCTCATGTACGCGGCAATAGGGGAGGGCTCGCTGGACGTAAATATCGTCAAGGACTATATCCTTGGGGAGGAGAAGCGCCACGCAGAGTCCGTAGAGGCCGCAGAGGCTGCACAGGCGGCAAGGGTCACCCGCAGCTACGAGTCCAAGGAAGACATCCTGGTGCTGAACGCCCGCGACGTCAAGGGCATAGACTACAAGATGGCAAAGTGCTGCAACCCGGTGTTCGGGGACGATGTTTTTGGCTTCGTAACCCGCACCGACGGCATCAAGATCCACCGCATCACCTGTCCCAACGCCGCCCGTCTCCTGGAGATGTACCCCTACCGCATCCAGAAGGTAAAATGGGCCGAGAGCCCCTCTACAAGCAGCTTCCAGGTGGTTCTCAGGATTGTTGCCGACGAGGAAAGCGCATCGGGCCGCATCCTTGAGACAGTTGGCCACTTCAAGGCCAGCATACGCAGTTTCACCGTAACTGAGAACACGCGTAACGGCACCTGGGAGGTCTCTCTTCAGCTGTCCGTGCCCTCCAATCTGGAGCTGGACAAGGTGGTTTCGCAGATACGGCTAATAAAGCATGTTGTAAAAGTTACCAGGCAGTGAATTTCAGGTTAGAGTCGTCATATAAGCCCTCCGGTGACCAGCCGGAAGCCATAGACCAGCTGTGCAATGCGCTCTCGCAAGGCGTTCAGGATGTGACGCTTCTGGGTGTTACCGGAAGCGGCAAAACCTTTACAATGGCAAACGTAATCCAGCGCCTGCAGCGTCCGGCGCTTATCCTGAGCCATAACAAGACCCTGGCGGCGCAGCTTTACGGAGAGTTCAAGGCCTTCTTCCCGGACAACGCCGTAGAGTACTTCGTATCGTACTACGACTACTATCAGCCGGAGGCCTACATCCCGGTCACGGACACCTACATAGAGAAGGACCTTTCCATCAACGACAAGATTGACGAGCTCCGCGTGAGCGCGGCAAGTGCCCTTATGTCCGGGAGGCGGGACGTCATTGTGATATCGTCCGTGAGCTGCCTCTACGGCATTGGCAATCCGGACGATTTCCACGACCAGACGGTGACGGTGCAGAAAGGCCAGGCCATGAGCATGACGCGCCTTCTGTACAAGCTTGTAGATGCCCTGTACTACCGTACGGAGGCAGATTTCAAGCGCGGCAGCTTCCGCGTCCGCGGGGACACCGTAGACATTTTCCTTGGCGGAGCGGACTACGCCGTCAGGATAGAATTCTTCGGGGACGAGGTTGACGGGATTTCCCTCATCGACCCCGTTACCGGAGCCACCTTCGAGCGTCTGGACAAGATAGACTTGTACCCGGCCAAGAACTTCGTTACCTCAAAGGAGAAAGGGGCAAAGGCGGTGGCCCAGATCCAGACGGACCTTGCCGCGCAGATAGAGTACTTTGAGTCCATAGGCAAGTACCTTGAGGCTAAACGCCTGAAACAGAGGGTGGAATATGATATAGAGATGATCAAGGAGATGGGCTACTGCCCCGGGGTGGAGAACTATTCCCGCTACTTCGACGGCAGAAAACCCGGCCAGAGGCCCTTCACCCTCATAGACTATTTCCCGGATGATTTCCTCTGCTTCATAGACGAAAGCCACGTCACGCTGCCGCAGATCAGGGCCATGTTCGGCGGGGACCATTCCCGAAAGGAGACCCTGGTGGAGTACGGATTCCGGCTCCCGGCGGCATCGGACAATCGGCCACTCACCTTTGACGAATTCGAGGCCATAACCCATCAGAAGGTGTATGTGAGCGCCACTCCGGCGGACTACGAGCTGGAAAAGAGCGAGGGCCTGGTGGTGGAGCAGATTGTTCGTCCCACCGGCCTTCTGGACCCTCCCATCGAGGTCCGTCCCACCAAAAACCAGGTGGACGACCTTATGGAAGAGATCCGCAAAAGGGCAGAAAAGGACGAGCGCGTGCTTGTGACAACCCTCACAAAGCGCATGGCAGAGGAACTGGACAGCTATTTCACCAAGATGGGCGTCCGCTGCCGGTATATTCATTCGGATGTGGACACGGCTGAGAGGGTAGAGATAATTGAAGATTTCAAGAACGGGCTGTTCGATGTCCTTATTGGCGTAAACCTGTTAAGGGAGGGTCTGGATATACCCACTGTGTCCCTTGTGGCCATCCTGGATGCCGACAAGGAGGGCTTCCTCCGCTCCGGCAGGGCTCTCACGCAGACCGCCGGCCGCGCCGCCCGCAACGTGAACGGCCTGGTGATAATGTATGCGGACTCCGTTACCGAGTCCATGTCCGAGACCATCCGTGAAACCGCCCGCCGCCGCGCCAAGCAGCAGGAATACAATAAGTTGCATGGCATCACTCCCACCCAGGTACAGGTAAGGGCCAACGTCCTCATGAGCGAGCTTGTAAAGTCCGGAGAGGACACAACGCACGTCTCCGGCTTCCTGAATCCGGTGCTGAAGAACAGCGTAACGGGGCATGTGTCGGCGCCGGACTCGGTTTCCAAGCCGGTTTACGTGCCCAGCGCCTCGGAACTTGGTTCCGGAGACGTGGTTGTTGGCCTTGGCCACGATGCCGCGCGTGAAAGCAAGTCCGCCTACGTGGACGGCTACATAGCCGCGGACCTTGCCGCCGTTCTCCAGGATCCGGTTATCCGCTCAATGAGCCGCGAGCAGGTGGAAAAGGCCGCCGCTGAGAGCCGCCGAAAGATGCAACGTGCTGCTGCAGAACTGGATTTCACTGCTGCCGCCCGCTACCGTGACGAGATGTGGGCACTGGAGCAATACCTAAAGGTATGGAAAAATTAATAAAATTTTTGAAAAAAGTTTGCTATGTCAGAAAAAATGCCTACATTTGCGTTTGTAAGTGTTAGTAGCTATTTTTTAGACAATTATTAAACTACTATAATCGATTATGAAAAGTATGAAAATTCTTGGAGCTCTTGCAGCAGCAAGCCTCCTCTTCTCCGTCAGCGGTTTCGCTCAGGAGAATGCAAATCGTGACGCCAACGGAAACGTTGTGCGTGGTCCTTACGAGACCAACGCTTTCGGCGACAACTGGTTTGTCGGCGGTGGTATTGGCCTGAACTCTGGTATCAACACCGGTAACCACGGAACAATTGACTGGATTATCGCTCCCGGTCTCGCTCTTGATGTGAATGTCGGTAAGTGGCTCACCCCTGAGTATGGTCTCCGTGTTAACTATCACGGTCTCACCAACCAGAGCACCTTCAAGCCTTTCAATCTCTTCAATAAGTGGGAACACGCCGCTACTCTGGATGTTCTTTTCGATCTCTCTTCCCTTATTGACGGATATCAGGAGACTCGTGACTGGAGTTTCATCGTATATCCTTCAGCAGGCTGGGGCTGGTACACAGGCGGTAATAACATGTGGCTCCTCGGTGTCGGTGGAATTGCAAAGAAATATGCATTCCTTGGCAATGAGAACCTTGATATGATTATCGACCTCAGGGCTTTTGCCGCTCCTAACGCTGAGATCAGTTGGAAGGATGCCGGTTACACTCCCAAGAATAAGCTCGATGGTGCCTTCTATAAACTTGGTGCTTTCTCCTTCCCTCTCTCCGCTACCTGGGGTGTAGCTTACAAGTTTGGAAAGCAGGGCTTCAAGCGCAGCGCAAGCATTGTTCCTGCAGTTGTTCCCGTGCCCTTCACCACCCAGCAGTACGAAGACCTCTCCAGCAAGGTTGCAGAACTTGAGAAAGAGAATGCAGACCTCAAGAAGAAGATCGCCGACCTCGAGAACGAGAACGAAGACCTCCGCAAGAAACTTGCAAGCGGCCAGAACTATGTTTACGAGCAGGGTCAGTTCGTTGCAGTTGACACTCCTCAGGGTGCACCTCTCACCGTTTACTTCGACTGTGGTTCCGCTACCATCAGCGCTCGTGAAAAGGCTCACTTCGAGTACTTCGCAGAGAACTGCGTGAAGGAAGACACCAAGCTCAACGTCAACGGTTATGCTGACAAGCAGACTGGTACTGCAAAGCGCAACCAGCAGCTCTCCGAGCAGCGTGCAAAGGCAGTCGTCGAGCTCCTCAAGAAGGCCGGTGCCAAGGAAGAGAACATCACCTGCGCAGCTCACGGTGCTTCCGTCCAGCCTTTCGAAGGTGCAGCCAAGAACCGCGTTGTCACCATCGAGATTGTCAAGTAAGTTTGTCTAACACGAATCCAAAAGCGCTCCGCTCCCCGCGGGGCGCTTTTTTTGTGCCCTAGTGGCCTCCACTGCCTTTCTCACGCGCTCCCCGTCACCCCCGGCCACGTTTTCCCGCCTTTCTGTGACCCCGCATGACATGCTCGTCACCCTCGGCCACGTTTCCCCGTGTTTTTGTGGCCCCGCATGACACCCCGTTCACCCCCAGCCACGTTTTCCCGTGATTCTGTGGCCGCATGTGACAATGGCAGGAGGTAGTGGTGCAGAAACCCTCGGGGCTTTGCCCCTCGTCCCTCCCTTCCGCTCTGCTTGCGCAGGCGGCGGGGCCCCTCCCACTCATGAGCCGTGGGCGGCACAGGTTTCTCGCACCACTACCTCCTGCCTATGCCATCACGGACTTGAACTCTTTGGAATAAAGAACTTGGCGTACAAGAGTTTCTCTCATGTAGACTGCTCTGGAGATATCTTTAGGAGACATGTTGAATTTGGTAGAGAGTATGCCTATCAGAGAGTACTTCGATTCTATACTCAAATCGTTGAGATTGTTTCCCTTGAAGCTGGTTTGTAGCACGTGATTTCTGATATCGGCAATCTCTGTATCAGAGTACTCAGGAGATTCTCCCAGTTCCTTGGCTATTCTTGAATATGATTCATAGTCTTTGACAAGGAGACTCTCGAAGTCTTTTGCAGAAGGGAAAAGCTTTATTATAAGTGATTTATCCACAAAGCTTTCCGGCAGGAGTCCCAATACCGGGTGGAATTGCCAGTAGTCAGGAATACTAATCTTGGAATTGCACATATTCCGGAGCTCCCTCACAGGGATATCACTAGCCTTAGTTCCAGTGATTAATGAAGGAAACTCAGAGTGGCATATCCAACCTGATCCCCATGGATAGCCTTCTGGAGTTGAGTAGTTTTTCTCCAAAGGATTTCGCAGAACATATTCTATCTCGGAACGCATGTGGTTTTTGTCATTAATTGGGATTAGTACAAAGTCGTAATCCTCAGGAAGCGGAGGGTTATCATCTTCTATTAACCTGGCTGATATCTTCCTCCGAAGAAAGTCAAATGCTTTTACGCAGTCTTCGCCAGTGCCGCTGAGAATTATATGTACATGGTTTGGCATTAGCACAAAAGCATATATCTTGACATCGTACCACAGGGTGATGAGCCCTATCAGAGTCATTCCATAAGCAAACTGAGCTGCGGTGTAAAATAGTTTTCCATTCTGGAGCCCGCTTGTAGAAAAGTGATAATAGCCCTTGGGCATAGAGCAGTAGTGGTTTCGTTTACTTCTGTTCTTCATGGCAGAATACTTAAAAATCAACTTGTAATTGCAGATGATTGGACCAGGTTGATGGCTTGCCTGGCTTTATGGTATACGAACTCCTGAAGCATATCTTGGTGCGATATGCCTTAGTTATATGTGTTTTCAGTGATCCATAGAAACTGGCCACTGCTCCCTGGCCGTAGTAGGCAGGCACAAGGAAGGAGCCAGGGGCATCACGCTCGTAGCAGTAGATGCGGGAGGACCAGCCGGAAGTGGAGAAGACTGTAAGGCGAAGGTATGATGACAGGTTGTCCGTCTTGTAGCCACCTTCCAGGTAGCCAAGCAGTCCGCGGCCGTCACAGTAATCGCCTTCAATTCTTACGGTTGAGAGCCATGGCCCGGAATTATACTTAAGGTCAAGGCGGATATCGTTCCTTGAGGGTTCGTAGTTCCGGAGACGCCCGGTATAGCGTGCATCAAGAGCCAAGATGCCGCTTATTTGCCACTGCCAGATGCCGTAAATCCGGAGCTGCCTCCTGCCTGGGTCAATATTAGGCTTTGGGAGTAGTGATGCATCGGCGGTTAAGGATAAGCTGTGTACTGGCACAGAGCTCCCAAAACCCGTTTTTCCGGCTAATTGCCGCCAGTGCGGACTCTTCCACTCTGCACCTGCTGCGAGTGCGTATTCGCCGTTCTTTTTGCCCGTGAAGCGGGTAGGAAGCACCCGTCCATGAAGGGCAAGACGCGTATTCCCAATCTTGAACGATGCCACGCCCTTACCGGCAAATGCAGCCTTCCCTTTAGCCGCCACTTCTCCGGCAACATTAACTCCTTTATAGTTAATTGAACAGTCGGCGGAAACCAGCCCTGACATTACCGTAAGACCGCTCACACTATGCAGGGACACATAAGAAACATGCCCGCCAACTATCCTGTTCAGGTCTGCAAAAGCCGATACGCCTACACGCCCTCTCCTGTACTCCACAGCAGCTCCACGGTGCTCAGAAGGAAGGAATGACATGACGGGCGTTATGCCCGTAGCGCGCCTGTTGAATGCCCCCACAGTGGAGAGTGAGGTCATTGAGAATCCGCTCCAAACCCCTACTCCCTGGCCGTACCTTATATTGTAGTCTCCAAGGACTATATCCCATCTGCCAAGGTTTACTTCAGCGTGAGCGGTCCAGTCAATATTAGTAGTTAAAGATTCCGGGTCAAGCCCGGAATGACTATTTGGGTCTGGCCAAGTTTTAAGCCTTGCAGCTAAACCTACTTGCCATATACGCCCCTCTGCTTTGGCTTTTGTTCCGGCATTCTTATCCGTTACCCTCACCAGTGCATTCCCATGTACTTTGCGCGCAGCTGTATCCACCGCCCCTGGAAGACTGCCAGAATATAGAGAAAGGAACGGCTTCAGTGCTTCAACAGTCTCTTTATTAAACCCATCTACCAGCGCTAACTCTTCCCATGACAGTATGTCTCCACTGTTCCTACGATAATCTTCCAGCGTTGCCAGCTGGTATTCTGACAGTATGGCTCTGGCATTCCGTCCAGGAGCGTTTACCCTGATCTTGCCTATTACCTGTATCCTCTCCACCTCGCCTTCCTCAATCTCTTCCGGAGAAGATGCACCATTAAGAAACATAGCAGCCTTTACTGCCTCATCTTCCGTCTGAGCCATCACTGAAATGGCCCCTATACAAAGGGCTAAAAGACACGCCCCAGTCTTCATCACAAAACTCTTCATGCCGCCAAGATATGACTCTAAAGCGGTAATTCCTAATAATTTACTGTGGTATCACGAAGATTTATACGAATCAAACGAAGACCCCTATAGCAATAGGAGCGTTGTAGAGGCACGATGTAGTGGTGCGAGAAACCTGTGCCGCCCACAGGCTCATGAGTGGGAAGCACTCCGCCGTTGTCACGGGAGGCCACGGAAACACGGGAAAACGTGGCCTGGGACGTTGTGCATGTCATGCGCGGCCACAAAAACACGGGAAAACGTGGCCTGGGACGTTGTGCATGTCACACGCGGCCACAAAAACACGGGAAAACGTGGCCTGGGACGTTGTGCATGTCATGCGCGACCACGAAAACACGGGAAAACGTGGCCTGGGGTGAACAAGTCGTCACGCCTACCTCTTCCCAACCTTCAGCCTCTGGCCTTCGCGGATCATGTCACTCCTGAGGTTGTTCCAGGATTTGAGGTTTTTGACGGTGGTGTGGTACTTTTTGGCAATCTTGCCAAGGTTGTCGCCGGACTTGACCTTGTAGTACACCCACGACGTGCCCTGGGAGGTGGGGACGGGACGGCCCTGAACTATCTCACGGCCATCCTGGATGCGTGCGGCGAACATAGTCTCCGCCTTATACCTATAAATAGAATCCTGCATCTCCAGGAACTGCGAGGTGTAGTTGAACGGAAGCCTCAGCACATTGCCCTCACCCGGAACTATGTCCTTGTGGTACTGGGGGTTAAGGTCGCGGATATCGTCGATGGGAATGCCCAGGACCTCTGAAATCTGGGCAAAGTGCAGGTTGCGGTTAATCCTGAACGTGTCCACATACACCGGCAGGGCCTTGGGATCCGGCCTTAAACCGTACTCAGTTGCATACCTGCAGGCATACATGGCACCCACCATGGCGGGGACGTAGCCGCGCGTCTCACGGGGCAGGAACTCGTATATGGACCAGAAGTCGCGTTTACCATCGGCCCGCTTTATGGCCTTGTTCACATTGCCGGAGCCGCAGTTGTAGGCCGATATTGCCAGCGCCCAGTCCCCGAAGATGCGGTAGGCGTCGCGGAAATAGCGCGCAGCGGCATCGGCAGAGGCAAAGGGATCCATGCGCTCGTCGATGTAGGAGTCGATCCTGAGCCCATAGCTGAGGCCTGTGCGGTACATGAACTGCCAGATGCCCTTGGCGCCCACGCGGGACTCCGCACGCGGGTTCATGGCGCTCTCTATGATGGCGACGTACTTGAGCTCAAGCGGAAGGTCGTACCTTCGGAAGGTCTCCTCAAAAATGGGCATGTAGTACTCGCTGAGGCCAAGGATTTCCGCCATGCGGCGGGGCATTTTCTCCGAGTACAGGATCATGTAGTTCTTCACGGTCTCGTTGTAGGGGAGGGAGATGAAGGAGTTCATCTCACGGAGACGGCGCATGAGGGTGGTGTCCGGAACGTCCGTCGTGAAGCGCACGGAATCCATGTTGTACTGCTCCCTGGATGCGTTTCTGGAGGCACGATGCATGTACCAGGCCATGAGGGAGTCGCTGTGAGATTGCCGGTCGCGGCCGGCAATGACGGCAGAAGAGCCCGGCCCTGACGCATAGTCCTCCAGGGCAAATGACACCTTGTTCTCGTTCTCACCGGAGCCGGAAAGGCTTGCTTCCGTGGCGCGGTAGCTGGCAAGTTCCGCCTCAAGGGCGGCAACGCGGAGCAGCAGTGTATCGTTCTGAGCCCGGAGCTGGCGGCGGGTCTGTCCAAAGGACGGAATCATGGCCCCAGCCAGCACCAGTATGGCAATCAATCTTTTCATAATCAAAATCTTAGGCCGATGGAAAGTCCCACGGAGGGATTCCGGGTCAAGCCCGGAATGACGTAGGAGGAGCCCGGAATGACGGGGGAGCCGGAAACAGCATACAACCCCGGATCGAACGCCGGTTCCACGCGCATTGTGATATCGTCCGTTACCTCGAAGTCCTGCATGTAGGCGAATACGTTGGCATCAATTACCTGCAGGAGGTAGGACACGGCTATGGCAAGGATGGAGTAGTCCCTGTACCGGCGGTAAACGTCGCGGAAGTACTTTGCGGTCTCTCCGGTCTGGGGCGGGCGCTCCACCGTGGTGTCCTCCGTGGTGGCGGCGTTGTGGATGTTCTTCCAGCGGTGATACTGCACGTTATTGTCTAGCATGAAATGCACGCTTCCGGCTATAAAACCGTAGTAAAGAGGCACTTTCCAGAACTCTCCGTTATAAATCTGTCCAAGGCCAGGTAACAAAATTGAATATACCGTGCTCTTTGCGGGGTTTGGATATTTACCCTTTTCATAGCCTACGGCGGTGTCCAGAAGGGAACCCCACCAGACCAGGCCGGCGCCTATGTAGGAGAGATTGCTCCAGACGTGGTATTTATCGTCCCCGGTGTCCTTAAACTGCTTGTTGAAGTACAGTCCCGCACCCACGCCGGCGCCTATTCCGCCATACACGATGGGCAGTTTCCAGTAGTCCTTGTTATATATCTGACCGCCGCCGATGAACACTGCCGATCCCATCGTCAGGGTCTTCAGCGAGGCCCCTCTCTTGTGGGCAAGGCCGCCGAAGTATTCCTTGAAGGAGAATAGCTGGGAGGTATCGGCCGCCGTCTTTTCCGTGGTGTCGGCGTAGTTCTGGGTGAAGGCGTCGCGCTTGAACTGGTCGTCACGGTACTGGGCACTAAGGGGCAAAGCCAGAGCCAGCCCCAGAACGGCAGTTATGACAGAGCGGAGTCTCATTTAATTGCAGAGAGGAATTTTTCCATCTGCTCGTCGGAATCGAACTTGATTGTGAGGGTGCCCTTGCCGCTCTCGCTGCGCTTCAGGGAGATGTTCTCACCGAAATATCGGCCCACATTTTCCAGGAGGCGGTAGTACATCTGCGGGAGTTCGCCGGGCTGCTCCTTCTTTCGGGGAGGAAGCTTCACCATGCTCTTCACTTTCTCTTCCAACTGCCTCACTGACAGGCCTTTCTTGACGATTTCGTCGCAGAGGGCCTCCTGCTGCTCCGGGTTTTCCACACCCAGCAGAACCTTGGCGTGGCCCACTGAAACCAGACCTACCTTGAGGTCGTGCTGAACCTTTGCGGGGAGCTTCAGTAGACGCAGCTGATTGGCCACGGAGGCGCGCTTTTTGCCTACGCGGTCGGCCATCTGTTCCTGGGTGAGGCGGCACTCGTCCATAAGGCGCTGGTAGCTCATGGCAACCTCTATGGGATCCAGGTTTTCCCTCTGGATGTTCTCCACGATTGCCATCTCCAGCATGCCCTGTTCCGATGCATCCCTGATGTAGGCGGGAATCATGTCCAGCCCGGCCAGGATGCAGGCACGGTAGCGGCGTTCACCACTGATTATCTGGTACTTGTCGTCACCCTTGCGGCGCACCGTAATGGGCTGGATAAGGCCGAAGGTCTTGATGGAACCGGCCAGTTCCCGCATAGCCTCGTCGTCAAAGCTCATGCGCGGCTGATAGGGATTTGGCTCTATCATGTCCACCGGGATGCGGAGCACGTCCGATGTATCCTTGGGCTTGTCCCCGGCGGAGACTACTTCCTTATTAATATAGCCTACCGGTTTACGGAGTTCGCTCAGGTCTTCGCCGCCAAGGAGGGCTCCCAGGCCCTTCCCAAGGCCATACTGATTCTTAGTTGCCATTCTTGTCAAGTACTTCTTTTGCCAGGTTCATGTAGTTGGAGGTGCCGTTGTTCATCACATCGTAAAGGATGATTGGCTTGCCGTATGAAGGGGCCTCTGAGAGGCGTATGCTGCGGGAAATAACGGTGTTGAAGACCATGTCCTTGAAATGGTCCCTGAGCTGGGCCACAACCTGGTTGTGAACCTTTGTGCGGCCATCGAACATGGTTACCACAAAGCCTTCTATGGTAAGTGCAGGGTTAATGCCGCTCTGTACCAGGCGTATGGTCTGGATAAGCTTTGCAAGGCCTTCCAGGGCAAAAAACTCCGGCTGCACCGGAATCATCACGGAATCCGCCGCCGTAAGGCAATTCACGGTAATGAGGCCCAGGGAAGGGGAGCAGTCGATGATAATGTAGTCGTAGTTGTTTTTGATTGGCTCCAGGGCCTTCTTGAGGACCGATTCCCTCTCCTGCACCTCCAGCAGCTCAATTTCCGCACCCACAAGATTGATGTGGGAAGGAATCATGTGCAGCTTGGGAAGCTCCGTCTGGATAAGGGCGTCGTCCGCGGCAATCTTGCCGATAAGTATCTCATACAGAGTACGGTGCTCTCCATTCTCCGGGTCAAAGTTAAGGCCCGATGTGGTATTTGCCTGAGGGTCTGCATCAATGATGAGCACACTCTTTTCCAGCACCGCCAGCGATGCCGCAAGGTTAATGGCCGTAGTGGTCTTTCCCACCCCGCCCTTCTGATTGGCTATTGCGATAATCTTTCCCATAGTCTGTTGTAGTCATCCCCGGCCCAGTGTTCTGAACCGTCATGCCCGGCTTGTTGTGTCATGCCCGGCCACGACCGGGCATCGGATTAACAAAAATAAGTATTATTTTTGATATAACCGCAAAAAAGTTCCACAATGTTCCACAGAGGGCTCTTTATACTCTTTCTTCTCCCACTTCGCGAAACAAACGGGAGGCCCGTTCTGTCTGTTTCGTGACAGTTAGACGTCCTTTTTCCCGTCTGAAATCTCATTATTACTCTTGCGAAACATATGGGAGGCACGTTCTGTCTGTTTCGTGACAGTTAGATGCCCCAATTCCGTCCTGTTACATCACTATTGGTCTTGCGAAACACACGAGAAAGCGGTTTTATAAGTTTCGCGGTTGGCAGAAGGTGTGGTACAAAAGTTTGCGGACGGCCATGTCACGCGCGGCCACGTTTTGCCAGGTTTTTGTGGCCTGGGGTGACGTGCGTTGACTTGCGGCGGTGGTGAGAAGCAGGGAATCAGGCGGGATCTACGTCAATAACGATGTGGCCTATGTACTTGTGGTCTTTTTCGAAGGCTTTGACGGCGGCGTAGATAGCGGCTTTGCGTGCTTTGAGGGAGCGGTCGCGGGGGAGGGTGATGCGGAGGGTGGATGACGCCCTTCCGTCACCCACGACCTGATCGGGGGTCTTGTTCAAGGATGAGGCAAGTAACCGGGACATGTAGTTAAGTCTCTTCGGGTTGCTGTCGCTTATGACGATGTCTACCAGCCTGGTGAAGGGCGGAAGGTTGAACTGGCGGCGCTCGTCAAGGAAGACAAGGCCGGAGGAGCCGCTGCGGAGGGCCTGGAAAACGGGGTGCTTGGGTTCGTGTGTCTGTATGACCAGGCGCCGGCTGCCTTCAGGACCCTGGAGAAGCCTCAGGAGCTGGAGGGCGCGCTCGTCGGAACGGAAGTTGGCCGATGCAAGGAAGGCATCGGCATGCATGATCACGCAGAGACCGGGGCCGGAGAGGTCCAGGGTACGGACCTCCTTGCGGCCGCAGACCTGGATATCCGCGCCGGGGTACAGCCGGGCAAGCTCGTCTTCAATAAGCGGCGAGTAACGCTGCGTGCGCAGCACCGTGACCGGAAGCCCTGCACCCAAAGCTGCCTTTATTTCCTCAAGAAGCTTGAGCGAAAACTCTCCGGACATGCCGCCTTTACGGATCTCCGCAGAGGTATTAATGATACTGATTCCGGCAGAACAGTTACTTAAGCTTTTCTTCAGGTCAACCTTTGCAAAGAGGCCAGTCTCAGCATTGTATAGTGACTCCAATGATGGCGTTGCGCTACCCAGTATCACATTTGCGCCAAAACACTGCGCAAGCATGATTGAGGCCTCCCTGGCATTGAACCTTGGGGCAGGGGATTCCTGCTTGAAGGAACTGTCGTGCTCCTGGTCAACAATGATCAGCCCAAGGTCACGGAAGGGGAGGAAGATGGCACTCCGGGTGCCAAGGACAAAGCGGGGCTCTTCGCCTGCAACCTCCAGGGCAATGCGGTGCCTGGCCAGGGGAGTTCTCTCGCTGTGGTAGGCCAGAGTGTCCGGGAAAACGCGAGAAACCTTCTCCTCCAGCTGCTTAGTGAGGCCGATGTCCGGGACCAGATACAACACGCTCTTTCCGCGGCTCATGGCATCGGCCGCAAGGCGGAGGTAAAGCTCCGTTTTCCCTGACCCGGCCGGGGCTTCCAGAAGCACAGTTTTGTGACGGGAGAAAGCGTCGATAATGGAAGAGTATGCGGCTTCCTGCTCCAGCGAAAGCTGTACCGGGACGGCCGTTTTTTCCTTCTTCCTGGGCTGCCGTTTTATGGGCCTTTCCGGGATGGAGGCCGCCTTGAAAACTTCCCCCGGAGTGCATAGGTAATAGGAGGCAAGCTGGCGCCAGAAAGACAGAAGATTGCCGGTCGCCGCCGGCAATGACGGCCAGCACGCCTCTTTGATGTCAACCCCAGGTTCCGGCGTTACATCCACGGATGTTACAATTCCGGAGTACTTCCGGTGGGCAAATTCCACCTCTAAGCGGTCACCGATTTGCACCTCGGAGCCCTCCGGGAGCGCGTAGGTTGGCTCCCAGTCAAGCTTGAGTGGGAGTAGCACCTGTATGTAACGTGACGCGCTCATTATCAGCCGTAGAAACAAAAAAGTTCAGATAACTAACAAAAATGTTATACAGACTATTTCAGCCTTGAAATCATCTCATCTCCCAGCGCTTCTTTCTTCTGTATGTGATCCAGCACTGCGGTTACGAAGGAATTGGACTCAAACACGCCGCGGACCTCGGAGAAATCCATCTCCTTGTCCTCTTTTGTGCCGTCTGCACCGAAGCCTGTCATGGAGGCAAGATTGAACTCCTTGCGGGCGTCTTCATAGAGCTCCCGGTCAAGGCCAATCACCGCCTCTTTCCACATCTTCACAATCTCCACAACCTGCTCCTTGGTTATAGTGTCAAGCGGCATTCCCAGTTCTTCCGCATACTTATCGTATGCCCATGTCCACTCGTAGTCGTAATAGCTGCTGTGCATGGTGTGGAAAGCGGCTTCCACGCTCTGCAGGGTTTCCTTGCCTTCGCCTATGCGGGCAAGCAGGGCATCCACCTCCTCCTTGGGGGCGATGAGCCCGGCGATATCCACCCACATTCCGGTGCCGACGGGCGTTGACGGCCGGAGCATTCGGCGCATATCGTCCTCACTCGCACCGGCGGGGAGATCCCTGAGGCGGGAGATGATGGAGTTTCCAAGGAACTTGATAATTGCAGTTCGGTAATATCGGAGACCCTGGCGGAGGGAAGAGTTGCGGATCTTGGTGCTGTGGTAGCTGTAGAGGTCCGACAGTTCCCCGGAAGAGTACTGAAGGTTCTTCAGGAGTTTTGTGCCCTTTATCATCTTCTGGATGGTGAAAGGGGAGAGGAGGTTGTAGTTTATGCAGTCCAGGCGGTCGGGGTCCTTGCGGGCGTCGCGCTTTGGCCATTTCTGGGCGTCGCGGATTGTACCCACGCTGCGAAGGTTCACTCCGGGAACAAGATACGTAGTGTTCTGCTGCTCAATAAGATATGAGAACGGCAGGTTTGTAGTGTCGCTATGCGTAACATGCCTACCCATCACCAGCGAGAACGCCCCAATCCTTGAAGGCCAGAGGATATATGAATCGGACGATGTCTTGGACCCGCGCTCCATCACTCCCTGATGTATGGGCCCCAGCTTGTACATGTGGTTACTCTGGTTGGAGCCGCTGCCGGCGTTCATGAAGGAGAACATGCCGGCAATGAGGAGGGTGCTCTTGTGGTGCGTCACGGTGAAGGGGCCGGCAAAGATGGCGCAGGCCTCGCCGTTTTCCCCCTGGCAGTTGCTGAAAAAGAGGCTGTCCGATGCGCTGTATCCATGCCCCAGCGTGCAGCACTGGCCCACGAAGCATCGCTCCAGGGTGGTGTTGTCGTTCACCGATGAGCCGGAGCAGATGATGAAATTATCGGCAATTACTCCATGGCCGATGACAACCGGCGCGGTCTCATTGGAGCATACGCTGCCGTTTCGGAGACGGGAGGTGCCGCTTATCTTGGCCCAGTCCCCGATGTTTACTCCGTTGATGTACTTGGTGTTACGGATACGGACGTGGTTGCCGATGCGCCCGCGGGTGCTCTCCCTGGAGGCGGCGTAATCTTCGATCAGCTTGTTGAGGGCGCAGACGGTGTCTGGATGGTGGCGGTACATGGCCAGGATGTATGCCGTCTGGGCAGAGAGGCGGTCGAAGATCTTGACCTCGCGGCCTCCGGTCTCGTTCAAAACTGATACATCCACCCCGTTTCCAAAGCGGCAGGGCCCGTCCGTGAGGATGAGGTCCGCATTCTCTATATAGCAGTCCTGGCCGATATCGTAGTTTGCGATGTAGTCCGTGACGTTCTCAATGAGGGTGTTGTCCCCGACGGTGACGTTATGGAGAGTTACCTCCCTGAGGCCGGAGTGCTTCTTGAGGCCTCCGGGTAGAGTGAAGGACGATTCAAACTTTCCGAACCTTACCTCTCCGGAAAAGCGGACGTTGCGGATATACTTGAGGGAATCCGGGTCCGATGTCTCTACGGTACCCCAGTCTTCTGCCTTGCAGCCCCTGGAAATCAGGAGGTCTATCTGCTCGCTGGTGAGTTTATTGTATTTTGACATATTTCGGTCTGTTTCGTTTTATGTTCAAACTGCAAAGTTATACAATAAATCCGGGATTCCGAAGACTTGTGTATGTAAAATAAAAGCAGTATATTTGTATGTTTATATACGCATTTAAAAAAGGGCTGCAGCGGGGCGTTTGGATTAACGCCACACTGCGCGCGGGTGCGGAGAAAGCAAGAAAAGGCCCTTCCAACTGCCTGTATTTTAGCGCTTTCGGTTTTGAAAAGCGCTGAACACGGGGAGTAGGAATTGTGTAACTTATTGATAGTTAATTATTTGCGTAACCCGCTGAATATTAGTCAATTATAAAATATCACACCAAGAGTTTCTTGTAAAACATGGGTCGCCCAAGGGAAAAATACTGGTACGCTCTCAAGGTCTATCGCGGAAAAATGGACCAGACGCTGAAGTTTTTCCGTGAGCACAGATGCGAATTATTTTCCCCGGCAATTATCCCTTCGCTGCTTTTTGTGAAATGCCAGGGCTCTCTCCTGGAGAACAGCAGGAAGGATCACTGGGACAAGTACATGTTCTACAAGGACGCCAAACGGGAGCACCCCGGCCCCATTCCGGACCACGAGCTTGAGGCCTTCCGTCTTGCTACATCGGACCCAACAATCCAGGCGGAATACCTTGGAGAAGACACCCAGAAATACATGAGCGGGGACAAAGTCCGTGTCATAGACGGCCCCTACAAAGGCTACGAAGGCTTTATTCACCGCATCAGGCACGACCGCAAGCTGGTCGTCTGCATCCAGGGCGTGGCCGTTGTCGCCTTCAGCGACGTCCGTATGGAGTTTGTAGAAAAACTATGAAAAGAACAATAATAATCACCGGCGGTGCCGGATTCATCGGCTCACACGTAGTGCGCCTCTTCGTAAACAAATACCCGGAGTACAGGATAATCAACCTGGACAAGCTCACCTATGCGGGAAACCTTGCAAACCTCAGGGACATCGAGGACAAACCCAACTACAGGTTTGTGAAGATGGACATCTGCGACTTCGAGGGCGTCCTGAAGCTTATGCAGGAAGAACATGTAGACGGCATCATCCACCTAGCCGCCGAGTCCCACGTAGACCGCTCCATCAAGGACCCCTTCACCTTTGCCCAGACCAACGTCATGGGCACCCTGTCCCTCCTCCAGGCCGCCAAGGCCGCCTGGGAGCCGAATGGCTACGTCATGCCCGGCCCCGACAACCACGTCATGCCCGGCCCCGACCGGGCATCTGTCCCTTGCCGCTTCTACCACATCTCCACCGACGAAGTCTACGGCGCCCTTGAAATGACCCACCCGGAGGGCATCGAGCCTCCTTTCACCACAAAGGCATCGTCCGGGAAGCATCATCTGGCGTATGGGGAGAAGTTCTTCACGGAAGACCTCAAGTACCAGCCCCACAGCCCCTACAGTGCCGCCAAGGCGTCATCGGACCACTTTGTGAGGGCTTTCCACGATACCTTCGGGATGCCCACCATCGTCACAAACTGCTCCAACAACTACGGCCCCTACCAGTTCCCCGAGAAACTGATCCCTCTGTTCATCAACAACATCCGTCACCGGAAACCCCTTCCGGTCTACGGCAAAGGCGAGAACGTGAGGGATTGGTTGTATGTAGAGGACCACGCCCGCGCCATCGATTTAATATTCCACGAGGGCAAAGTTGCCGAAACCTACAACATCGGCGGCTTCAACGAATGGAAGAACATCGACATCATCAAGGTGCTCATTAACACCGTAGACCGCCTCCTTGGCCGCCCTGAGGGTGCCGATATGGACCTGATCACATATGTGACAGACCGTGCCGGGCACGATTTGAGGTATGCAATTGATAGCTCGAAGTTACAGCGCGAACTTGGCTGGGAGCCCTCCCTCCAGTTCGAGGAAGGCATTGAGAAGACCGTTAAGTGGTACCTTGAGAACCAGGCCTGGATGGATAACGTCACTTCCGGGGATTACCAGAAGTATTACGAGGATATGTATAAAGGCAGATAATATGAGAATCGCTATCGCCGGCATAGGCTACGTGGGCCTTTCAATTGCTACCCTCCTGGCACAGCGCCATGAGGTGGTGGCGGTTGATGTTGTGCCGGAGAAGGTGGACGATGTCAATAAGAGGATTTGCCCGTTTGGCGATGAAGAGATAGCTCGATTCTTTGCTGAGAAGAAGCTTAATCTCAAAGCCACCCTTGATAACACCCAAGCATATAAAGATGCCGATTTCGTAGTCATAGCAACCCCTACAAACTACGACCCCGTCAAGAACTTCTTCGACACCACACACGTTGAGGAAGTCATCCAGTCCGTCCTGGCAGTCAATCCGCAGGCCGTGATGGTAATCAAATCCACCGTCCCCGTTGGCTACACCAAATCCCTGCAGGAGAAGCATCCGGAGACAAAACTCCTCTTCTCCCCGGAGTTTCTCCGCGAAAGCAAGGCGCTGTACGATAACCTCTATCCCAGCCGCATCATTGTTGGGTATGAGATGCCCGATCAGGTCGGGCATGACGCTTCGTCATTGCCGGCTACGACCGGCAATCTTAAACAGGCTGCTGAGACTTTCGCCTCTCTTCTAAAAGAAGCGGCATTGAATGACCCGGAGGTGCTTCTAATGGGCACCACGGAGGCCGAAGCCGTCAAACTCTTTGCCAACACCTACCTTGCCCTCCGGGTCTCTTACTTCAATGAGCTGGATACTTATGCGGAGATAAAAGGCCTTGATACTAAGGCTATTATAGAAGGCGTGTGTCTGGATCCCAGGATT
Source organism: Bacteroidales bacterium (assembly GCA_017428945.1). Lineage (GTDB taxonomy): Bacteria > Bacteroidota > Bacteroidia > Bacteroidales > UBA932 > Cryptobacteroides. Next base: position 66,340 of record JAFRPW010000024.1, read on the forward strand.
GGGACTCACTACAACAACCCGTCCTTCGGGTACGGTGGATATTGCCTTCCTAAAGATACCAAGCAGTTGCTGGCCAATTATAACGATGTTCCGGAGAATCTTATCGGCGCCATTGTTGAGAGCAACCGAACCCGAAAAGACTTTATTGCAGACCGCGTACTCAGGCACGCCGGTTACTACAGCTATACAGGGACAAACGCCTTTGACGCAGCTTCGGAGAAAGAAGTGGTCATAGGCGTTTATCGTTTAACCATGAAGGCCGGAAGCGACAACTTCCGCCAGAGCGCCATCCAGGGCATCATGAAGCGCATTAAAGCCAAGGGCGCAAAAGTGATTGTGTACGAGCCCGTGCTCGAGGACGGCACAACCTTCTTCGGCTCCAAGGTCGTCAACAACCTGGCCGCCTTTAAAGCGCAGTCACACTGCATTATTGCAAATAGATATGACACCGTTCTGGACGATGTCCAGGAAAAAGTTTATACAAGGGATATTTTTAAACGCGATTAATATGAACCTCAAAGGATCCAAAACCGAAAAGAACCTCCTGGAAGCCTTCGCCGGCGAGTCCCAGGCCCGTAACAAGTACACCTACTACGCCTCCAAGGCCAAGAAGGACGGCTATGTACAGATCTCCAAGATCTTCGAGGAGACCGCTGCCAACGAGAAAGAGCACGCCGAGATCTGGTTCAAATACCTCCACGGCGGCAAAGTCCCCGGCACCGTAGAGAACCTGAAGGATGCCGCCAATGGCGAGAACTTCGAGTGGACAGATATGTACGCCCGCATGGCAAAAGAAGCCCGCGAGGAAGGCTTCGACGAGATTGCCGCCAAGTTCGAGATGGTGGGCGCCATCGAGAAAGAGCACGAGGAGCGCTACCGTAAGCTCCTTGCCAACATTGAAGAGGGTATTGTCTTCTCCCGCGACGGCGACTGCATCTGGCAGTGCTCCAACTGCGGCCACATTGTCATCGGCCCCAAGGCCCCGGAGATTTGCCCCGTGTGCGACCACCCGCAGAGCTACTTCCAGTTGAAGCCGGAGAATTATTAATATGTTTAAACTGATAGACTTACCATACGCATCTCTGGCACCTGTCATCAGTGACGAGACATTGTCTTTTCATTACGGCAAGCATCTGCAAGCGTATGTAGATAACTTGAACAAGTTGATTGCTGGGACAGAGTTTGAGGGGAAGAGCCTGGAAGATATTGTCAAGAACTCCACCGGCGCCATCTTTAACAACGCCGGCCAGATTCTGAATCACGAGCTCTACTTCACGCAGTTCAAGACCCCCGATCAGGTCGGGGGTAACGGTGCGTCATTGCCGGCCCCGACCGGCAATCTCCTCAAACAGATTGAGAAGCAGTGGGGCACCCTGGACGCCTTCATGGCCGAGTTCGAGCAGAAGGGCACAACCCTCTTCGGCTCCGGCTGGGTCTGGCTGCAGACCAACGCCGATGGCGAGCTCTCCATTGGCCAGTATGCCGGTGCAGACAACCCCGTTGCGCACGTCATGCCCGGCCAGACCGGGCATCTCAAACCCATCCTGACCTTCGACGTGTGGGAGCACGCCTACTACCTGGACTACCAGAACCGCCGCGCCGCCCACCTCAAGGAACTATGGAAGATTGTGGACTGGGAAGTAATTGAAAAGAGATTTACCAAGTAGTTTTATGATTTACGATCACATCAAGAACATCGGGCTGTACAAGGGCCTCACGCCCGCGCTGGATCTGGCGCTGGACTATATTGTAAAAGTCTCTGCTGAAGTAGAGAACGGTACCGTACAGCTGGAACACGGTGTGAAGGCTGTTGTGAGCGCGTATGAGACCCGTTTGGTGAACGAGAAGGGATACGAGGCGCATCGCAAGTATGCCGATGTCCAGTACGCAGTCTCCGGCCGTGAACTGGTCCGTTGCAAGCCCCTGGAGCAGGTGGTGGAGAGCATCCCGTACGATGAATCCAAGGACGCCGCCCGCTACACCGACTGCCCCGGCGCCGACCTGGTGATAGGCGAGGGTTACTTCCTGGTAGTTTTCCCCGATGATGCCCACGAACCTTGCCTGGCTGCTGATGGAAAACCGGGAGCCGTGAAGAAAGTGGTGATGAAGGTGCCGGTTGAGGCTAGTTAATAGGCGGCCAACACCATTATATCAAAAGGGGCCCCCAATGGTGGGCACACCTTTTGCCGGATGGGTAAACAGAATACGGCAAAGCCGTCAAGGAACTACGTCAACTTTCGAAGACGCGTTCGGATGGTTTCCGTCGCAACCCTCAGAACCTTTGAGATTGATCTGAGTGATTCTCTGACCTGCTGGATTTCCAGGGTGAAGCCAAATGAAAACGTGGTTTTGAGTTTGACCATATACAAGAGTGTGTTTGTTGGTTTGTTAAGAATTCCATTGGATTAGATTGAGGACCGTTACCTCAGGGAGTACGCATCCGTGTAAAGAAGTAGAGCACCTCCCGGTTAAAGGAAATGCTCTATGTTAATTGCCCTTTCTCAAGGGGCCACACTCTGTACTGCAAAGGTATGCAATGTTTTTTGAAAAACAAAGATGCTGTTGAGAAAAAAGTAGAGCACGAGTTAACTTGTCAAAGAACGTTATTGGCCGCAAGGTAAAAATAGTTATCCGTTTCATCACTAAAAGAAACGTTTAATTACTATTTTACTGATAGTTAACAAGTCACGAAGGCGGAATAAACGGAATAATGAACATTTTTGAGCACGTTTGACAAAGTGCGTTTTGGAAGGAATTGAGGATCAGCCCGTAAAGTATTATCCGTTTCGCTTTTCGTTTCACATCATTGGACGCAATTATGTCAAGATAGGCTCCAAGATAAAGAAACGCTAGTATTATACATTAAACAATTAGCTGGTAACAAGTTAACGTTACCGATATAAAGAGAGAACCGCTGAGTCACGTAGTGCCGAGTGCGAGCCTACAAGGGCGAGAAGAGAAATGTATTAGTAAGGCAGTATGATGAAACCATTTATCGAAGACAACGAACGGGTTCTGAGTGCAACTACTGATTTATTGAAAACCAGTGTTTATGCAGATGACCTTGAAAAGGTGATAGAGAACACCCCGAGGAACAGGGTGTTCACTATTGGTGTGTTCGGAGGTTGGGGTACTGGTAAATCATCAATCATTCGAACAGCACAGGATAGTATTGAGGCAAAGCACGGCAAAGTACGCTTTATTACCTACGATGCATGGAAGTATGCCAATGACTCTTTCCGCAGGATGTTCCTTTTGAGGGTTCAGCAGGAACTAAAGATGCAGAAGACAGAGGAAATGAGTCGGTTCTATCAGTCTGAAACGTCAGAACAAGAACCGAAGACCGTCTTATCTGTTAAAGGACTTGTCATTGCTATCACAGTATTTGCGGTGTTGCTTTTACTCTTATGGCTTACCCCTTTGAAATTTGAATGGAAGGTTGGTGTGACAACCATTGGAACACTTTTGTCATTGATAGTAAGTTTGCTTAATGGCTGCTTTTATGACTTGAAGGTAACCATAAGTAAACCAGCCATCTTTGCTCCCGAACAATTCGAGGCTTGCTTTAAAAATATGATGAGTAAGTGTCTCAAGGAAAGGTCTTGGATTAATGAGCAATGGTCTAGATTGAGGGATTATGTTGAAACAGGTGAGTCATCAGTAATAGGTCTTGAGAAGCTTGTCATTGTGATTGACAATATTGATCGTTGCCCCAGCGATATGGCTTATCAGCTTTTGACTGACGTAAAGACTTTCCTTAGCAACGAGGAATACAGCCTCGTATTCATTGTCCCTGTTGACGATGAAGCATTGAAGAAGCATCTGTTCCGCAGATGGAATAAAGCCAACGAAGAAGATATAAATAAGGAGAAAGAAGAGTTCCTACGCAAGTTCTTTAATGTTACACTTAGAATAAAGCCTCACCAGGTACCTGAGTTACAGCGCTTTGCCCATGAGATAAATAAGGAGAACAATCTTGGCTTTTCAAACGATACTTTGGCTATAGTAGCTAAAGAGTTCGCAGACACCCCCCGCAGAATTATCCAGCTTCTTAACAACTTGAGCGGTGATCTTGCTTTATATGAAGAAGACTTTGCCGCTAAGTATGAGACAGCGATTTGTGCTGCATTGATATTACACGAAGCTTATCCTAAGTTCTATCTAAGAGCCACGAAGGACTTGGACGTTATTCGTAAGTTTGATACTGAAGATAAGGAGGCCGCGGAGGAATTGAAAGCATTTATGCGCGTGGCAGATGTAATATTGAAACGTACTCCATTGGAAGCCTTGCAACGTATTTTTACAAATACTTCATCAATCTTTAGCGAGTTGCCTACTGATATTCAAAGGGCTGTGCGCACATTTGATGCCCCAAAGGTTATTGAATATGCCACAGCTAATGGTGATAAAAAGACAACTCTTGTGGATTATGCCTTCGAAGCTCTGAGCACTGATGTTAAATACGGCGCAACATCTCAAACCACACAGTGGGTTGATTTCCTAAGCATACTATTTAAAGAAGCACTATTTGATAGCTCCAGATTCAAGACTATAGACGATACTCTATCTTCTTATTATAAGACCGCTATAGCAAACACTGATTGCCAAGATGCTCTTTGTCTTTTGGGGGCAAAGATGCAAGAGTCAGGCCATGAAATCCTATACGGTTCCATTCTCGATTTTTTAAAAGGAGAGAAAGCCGAGGAGGACGATAATTATGAGAGTATTCTTAAGGCATACCTTGAGAACTTTACGTCTGAGCAGAATTGTGCTGATATTACCCCCGTTGTTGAACAATACTACTCAACTAATTCCATTGATCAGGAGTTCGCTTGGACAGAGTGTCAAAAGAAGAATCTCTTTGGAGACACCTTCGTAAATAAGCAAATAAAACTTATGTCAGCCTCTGATAATAGGGCAATAGTAGATGACATTATTTGGTGTATTAAAAATAATAAGGAGTTGTCTGGCAGTACGTATTCTGCTTTGTTCGCCAAATTCATAGAATTATTTGGCGCATCTCGTGGCAAGTCAAAGAATCAGTATGTAGAGTTAATAAACCAATTACAGCCGGTACTAGAATCTATTGGAACGTCAATACTCGACAATGAACCAGTTCATCTTTATGAATTAATCACAAAGAATAGAGGAATACCCCGCCCATCATATCCATCAAGTCCTCAACATGATACACAGAAATCAATACTTGATGAAGTTGTTGAAGAAGAAGCAAAAGCAGTTGTTTCCTTCTGTTATGAGATTACCCGTATAACAGGTGGCAAAGTGGATGTTAGTGCCGCGATCAGTAGACTTTACACAAAGTGCCAAGATGCTGTTATTGAAGGCGCATTGAGAATACACTCATTACGTATTTCTTTAGCTCCTTTCGCAAAAACTCTCGTATTGTCTACGGAATATGAAGACGAGCGAGTGATAAAGGTTCTGGAGATTGTTTTAACTCGTCAGCCAGATGGTAAAATGATGTTGGATGACGACCTGATAAAAGAGAAGATTCATAACCTAATTGACAATTCAAACATTAAGAGTGTTGAGACCCTATTGAAAAATCTTGTAGCAGATAATCTAATTATTGGATTTATTACCGATTATGTCGCCTCATTGGATAGTGAGACTATTAACACTCTTCCGGTATCTGTTTCAGAATATGCAGTATCCACTTTTAATAGAGACAATGCATCTGCATATGAGGACAATGAAGACTTCTTGATTTTCGTATTAAAAAAGGGTAAAGCCAACCAGAAAAAAGAAGTTGTTAATCTCATGAAAGCAAAGCTACTTAAGGAAGAGAATTTGGAGATGGTTGTTAATGTACTTGGTAATCTTGAGACTGAAGATCAAACACTTCTGAAATCTATAGTTGGCGAGATAGAATCTGTTCAAAGTAGTGATAGTATCGATGAGGAAACAAAAGAGAAACTTGCGACTTTAGCTACTAAACTGTCTGGCAAAAAGAAAACAAAAGGATTCATTGAACAATTGTTGAATAAGCAATAGTTATGGATCTCTGATATGATGAAAACGATGAAGCGGTGGTTTAAAGACATATGGCATGATCCATACCATTTTCTAAGAGCAGATAGTGTATTTGAAGAAAAACAGATTATTGATGATGCATGGAATCAATATAACTACTGCTCGAATATATCCAACCCATCCTAACTAACTGACACTCAAGTCAATAGCACCTAACCGTTACGCCTTTTGCTCAACCAGCTGCACATAGCCCCAATATTGAGCATCATTGGACGCAAATGCAACGCCGCTGCAAGAATTTTAAAGAACTATCCGTTGTGCGTGTTTCATTGCCCGGTTGTGCAAGAACTCAGCACCTTATGTAGTAAAAACGCCTGCACGTTACTAATATTTTTCGAACCCTGAAAGCCGCATTTCACCGAAAACGCAAAAAACTCCAAATAACCGAACGCCATCGAACACAAGTGTCCTCCACCCCCGACACCCGATGCGCCCCCGCTCGCCAAGAAGAAAACACCCGCCGATAACACCGCGAAGACCCCCACACCCGCGAGCAAACAAAACCAGAAAAAAAAACGTTTCAAAAACGCCATAGTATTAATTGTTACTTTTCTAACAAAATAATAAGCAACATAATCCAAACCACCGCAAATGATTTCCTGGATTGACATAGTTAGCCTCATTATCACCACCCTTCAGGGAGCCTCATCTGTCATTAAGCAGGTAGCCCAGAAGCATCCCGGCCTTACCGACCGGGCACAGGCATGCTATGCCGATGCCCTCAGGGAATGGGCCACAAACAAAGCCATCCGCAAACAATGGGAAACAACCCTCCCCACGGCGGCAGCCCTCACAACATATCTCACCTCCAACCAGACAATCGACACCGAGGTTAATTCACTTCTCAAAAAATGGGTAGACAAACTTCTGGCCGATGAAGTTTGCGGCGCCTTCATCCTTGAAGCCCGACAGGTTGGACTCCTATCCTCCATCGATAGAGGCATCCATGAAATCTTGGCCACCATTAAGGCTCCTTACAACACACTTTACACCGCTTCCTCTGCGCTACGTGCATATTTCTCCGATATCATCCCAGGGTATCATATCCCGCGTCAGGAAACAGATATACTGTATAACTGGCTCTCAACCCCGGCTGACCCAGAGGAAACACAAGTTGACAGAATCGCAGTCCTCCTTGCTGGTGCCGGTCTTGGCAAGACCGTTATCCTGAAAGACCTGCAAGACAAATTGGAACAAGAAGGCACTCCTGTACTCGGTATTAAGTCCGATATCATTTTCGATACCTCAGATATTACCCTCGATAAGGCCCTTAATCTTGGAGCCCCTGCAGCAGAAGTTATCAAGCAGATTGCGCTTGACCAAAAGACAGTAATTCTTATCGACCAGATAGATGCCCTTTCTGCCGTCCTCTCTGCAGACCGGCGTCCATTGGCATCCATCACCACATTCATCAATGAGGTTACCCGTATCCCTAACGTCCGGGTCATCGTCTCTTGTCGTCAATATGACTTTGACTATGAGAGCGCCTTCGTCAGATATAAGCACTGTGAAAAAGTCCGACTTCAGGAACTCACGGATGAAAACGTGGCCGAAGCCCTCGCCGCAGCTGGAATACCTGCAGAGCAGCTCAGCAATACCGTTAAGACCTTCCTGCGTTCACCTTTGAACCTCTTCCTCTATTGCCGTCTGGCCGACCGCACTCGTGTCAACAACAGCCCTACGCTTCAGGATCTTTATGGCTCTCTCTGGCAAGAAATCATCATTGACAAAGCTGGAGCCAATACAAATACCCTTGTTCAAAGCCTTGATGAGATATCCAACAAGATGAGCCAGCGCCAGGTACTTACCGTCAACTCCGGTATCCTGCCTTCGGAAACCGCCCACCAGCGCAAATACCTCATCTCCAACGCTCTCTTGAAGGAAGTTGGAACCAATAGTATTCAGTTTGCCCACCAGACTCTTTTCGAATACATCGCCGCCAGACTCTTTGTTGAAAAAGGCCGTACTCTTGATACTCTCCTGAAAGGAAAGCATCAAGGTCTTTTCCTTCGCCCGCAACTTAAACAAATCCTCGACTACCAGCGCAACGCGGACACACCAGCTTACGCGGCCAACATCCGTGAAATCCTATTTGCCAAGGATCAAGGCGGTAAAGACAAATATCGCTTCCAACTCAAGCAGCTTGTAATAACCACGCTCGCATATTACCCTAGCTTTTTGAATATAGAAAAAGTAATTGTTCGCCAACTCCTGCAAGACCCTGAGCTCAGTCCCATCATTCTGTCTGCCATTACTACTTCTGACGGCATAGACCTCCTCTGGGAATACATCTGTGATAATGGCGGTGTCCGGTCAGTAAACAGAGTCTATCTTCAGAGCTACATCAACGCTGTTTGTGTCATTGGTGAGACAGACATCCATAAAGCCACTACATACCTTGCCCAAGTTTCCGATGTTGCTGATGATGCAGAGCTTCGCAGGCAGTTCGTATGGGCTATTGATTCCCTTCCCGTTGGAGAAAAAACCTCAACGATGCTGTGGAATCTTATCAGGAAATACGGAGTAGATGGCGGAGACATAGAAGTAAGCAGTCTCCTAAACCGACTCCTAAAATACGACCCTCAGTCCGTTGGCGACTACCTCACCAGTCTGCTCAAAGACTACGTAAAAGAGAACACCAGCAAATGGTCCATTGATGTTCCCCATAACTTTGAGACAATCGTTGAAAACCTCCAGCATGAGAATCCGTATGCGTTCCTACCCATCGGGCTCAATATGCTCGACATTATTCTCGCAGCTTCAGAAGAGTTCCAAGGCGATGATATCCATTCAGCTGCCGTCCTCTATCTCTACAACCGCCGCAATAGTGCCATACACTTTGACGATTGGCTGCTGGACAAACTGCAGGATACCGTTGAGGCGCAAGTCGAGGCTGGCTCTCAGGAAATAGATACACTTCTAGACCAACTAGCGGCAACAAACAATGCAGCGAAACACCTCATCGCCCTTGCTGGATGGCGCAGGGATGTTGCCCGCTACAAAGAGAAGATATACAACTATCTGGAATCCAATCTTGGCAAGAAGTTCCATGCGTCCTATCTTGAATACCAACAGAAGATACTTTTTGAATCAGTATTTCCACTTCTGACCTCAGACCAACAAGGCCCCCTTATCCACAAGATCGACCTCATTGAGCCCGATTGGGAAAAAGTCCCCCTCAAAGGTGAGGGGAGAGTCCCCATCCTCAAGGTAGGTTATACCAAAGCCCAATACTATAGCTTGGTTCCGGAAAACATACTCAGGACGTACAAAAAAGAATATAAAGACTATCAGACCCTTCGCCGCAAGTACCCTAACGTTGAGGTTCGCGAGCCCAACCACATGGAGACTCGCATAGGTTGGGCTTCTGTCCCTGAGTCCAAAGTTATGAAGATGTCTAAAAAAGACCTGATTCAATTGGCCAGGAAATATGACAAGGATGGCTACATGGACTGGGATACGCCAACTCGCCGGGGAAACGCACTGGAATTTGCTTCCCGTGCCGAAAAGGAACCGGGTTTTATGTACGATGTCTACTCTTCCATGTTGGACACAGACCCAAGCCTCAGCTACTTTGTTGTAGAAGGACTTGAGGGACTCCGAAAAGGTCAATGTGAAGAAGCAAAGGTTTCTGCATTAATAGAAAAGACAATAGCCATCCTCCCGGACGATGTAAACACCATAGACCCTACAGTCGCTTTCCAACTCATCCGCGAGGCAGACTCATACATCAAATCCGATACGGTTCCCCCAGAGGCGCTATGGAACTTCCTTTTCAAAGTCGCCCTTACTGCCAAGGAAAAAGACGATTCCGCAATAGAACGGGTCGATGTTAACGACGGTATCAACCAACTTCGGGGTAGCGCTGTAGAGTACCTGGTACAATTGTATTACTGCAAGGAATATACAGACCGTATCTTTGATGTCTTGGACAATGTTGCCCGCACTGGGAACGTGGCTACCCGCTGTGCCCTCCTGTTCCAGGCCGCATTATTGTTGAATGCAAGCCACGAGAAAACCCTCAATCTTTTTCTTACTGCCGTTTCAAGAGATTATAACGTCAATCTCCTCCGGATGCAAATCCATAACGTCAATCCGCTGGTGTACCTGGCAAAGGCAGATTTCGACAAGTTGAGGGACTATTTCGAAGCCTGCATCAAAGAACCGGCATCCCACGAAGCCAACATTGTCATCCTCTTTGCTTCCTGGTTGCGGGATACTCCAGGGGCGGAAGAACTTACTTACCGTATGGCCGACTCTTCGATGGAAGGTAAGTTCCATCTGGTAAGATACATTAGCAATATCTATAAACCTGCCTATCACGACAAGTGTCAGAAAGTCTTGCTTCGCTACCTGAATGTAGATGAAAAGGATTTGGGCCGGTCTTATGACGAGGTGGCGGATACTTACAAACAATGGCCCCGCAAGGAACTTAAGGAATACCTGGTTCAGTATCTGAACTCTCCGCTGGCCCGTTATGCTGGCCACGAAACGAATAACTTCTTGAAAGAAGAATGTCGCCTTCATCCGGAAGATTGTCTTACTTGGATTAGTGCATTATACAATGCAAAGAAAGGTGTAGCCGATAGGTACCAGCTCTCAGAGTACACACAGATCCTGATAGAGGCATACAACAGTATTTGTAAGTATGACAACCAGAGCCCTGTGCTGGAGGAGGCTATGGATATGTTTGATGAACTGCTTCGCAACAATATCCAGAATCGAGTTTTGGAGAAGTATCTTAAAGAAGCCAGCTGACGCCTATGAACGGAAAGATATTCATATCCTATAGTTGGAGTGAGCCTTCAGGTAGTATCGTCAACAACTGGCTTGTTCCTGCTATCAAGGCTGCCGGAATCAATTGCCTTGTAGATAAAGAGGCTTGTGGTTACAATGCTAATATCGATAAGTTTGAAGCGGAACTTCCATTGGCTGCCAAGGTCGTGTTGGTTGTAAGTCCTGCGTTTTTTCAGTCTCCTGATTGTATGTTCGAAGCTGCGCTTGCTGTAAGCAAGTGTGATATTGAGAAGCAGGTCTATGTGATTAATCTGCAGAATTACAATTTCAGGAAAGATGATAAGAACCTGCTTAGCGAGACGTCAGCGTATTTTGAAAACTTGAAGATGAAGACTCAAGAGGCCATAGAGAAGTTGCCGGATTCAGCTAAAGGGTCAATGAAAGATGATTTGCGTAAGATTAATACTGTCCTTGGCAATTTGACTGCATTGTGGCGGATGTTGAAATCCAAGAATTCTGGTTCGTTTGATATGCTGTCGAAAGACGGCTTCAAGTTGGTTTGTGAAGCGATTAGTGAAAGTTTGAAAGAAGCATCAGTATAGATATGTACACAGCGAAAGTTTATACCGTCTCTATCGTCTTGCCAGGCGTGACCATAGAAGAACACAATGGTGTTGAGGTGCTAAAGATCATAAATTACAAAGTCCTCAATCAATATTGGAGTTGAGGCGTAATGGTTGGATCATATTTATTGGACTGATAAACACCAGCCAGCTGCCAATAAAGAGAGCATTGAATGTGTTAACTGATTATGTTTGAAGCAAAAGTATATACCGCAGCCATCCTGTCGCTGAGCGGGATGATGGACGAGACCCATACCGCCCGCCAGACCGTGAGCCGCTTTAACCAGCAGCATGCTGCCTCCACCGGCCGGCTCTTTCTGCCCGTGGACGATCCTCAGGCTGCTGATGTGGTGATTGGCATTGTGGACAATTGGGTTAAAGACACCGTCTGGGTGGATGACTGCATCCGTCAGGGCAAGCACGTCACGCTGCTGTTCAGTGCCTTCCAAGACCCTAATAACACTATCCCCTGCGAGCACAGTGAGGTGGAAGCCTTCCGTGAGAGCCTGCAAGGCCGCTGCCGGTGTGTGGCGTATAGAAATGCTGCCGAGTTGAAGGAGAAAGTGACAAAGACGCTCCAGGCACAAATGGCTTGCAGCCATTAGAGCCTTCCGCTAAAGGAAGCGGTACAGCCCGTGGCTCCGTAAACTCCGCCACCGGCTGTGGATAATTTAACAGGAGCACGGCTCCTAACAAAAAAGAGAAAGACGTAAATTAACAGTTAACAAATTAACATCACATTGCGGCACAGAGCCAACAGGCCTTTACGCGCAGCCTGTGGCTCTTGGATGACGGCGGGTGACTGCAATCTTCCGCACAGTTGCAGCCCCGCCAGTCTGGCCGCAAGACAGACAAGATTTATTATATTAACAAATACCAGGTATTATGAGAATTGAGATTGAAGGGATTGATAACGTTACCATTAAGGAGCGTATCAGAAAGATGATTAAGGACGGAGAAGTTCTTACATGGAAGTTTGTAACTGAGGAAAATCACTCAAGACTGATGCATACGGGCGATAAGCAGTATGAGGATGTGGTGTTGAAGTTCCTGACTAAGGAAGGTGAGAATAATGTGACGATTGAACCCAAAGTTAGAAATGGAGTTAAAGATATAGAGATCGCAAAGAATCATTTTGGAGTAGTGATGGGTAGATTCGCAGAGTTGTTGAACTGTCACTTCGCTGACATAAAAACATATAAAACAATCATATAAAGTTTTATACATCCCATTTGCCGTGAGGCTATATATAATGAATCGTTATTAGTGGGGCGGGGAGTCATCAGGTGTTTTCATAAAGGATAAAGTATCAATAACCTGATGCGTCAGTACCATTTCAAAAAAACTAATATTGGTATTTGATTGCGCTAGATAATAATCGTTTTCTATCGATAAAGATGAATTTGCTTAAAAAAATAGACGGAAATAAAAGAAAGGTCCTGACTAATGTATTCTGGGCAATGCTGGGCAAAATTGTTAGTATGCTTGGCGCATTGTTTGTCGGAATACTGGTGGCTCGTTATCTCGGACCTGCTCAATATGGTTTGATGAACTATGTTATCAGCTACGTCACATTGTTTAGCGTTATAGCATCATTCGGAATGACTAACATTGAGGTTAGGGAGTTGTCAAATGCTAATGATAATAAGGATATAATACTAGGAACGTGCTTCCGTTTAAGATTTTTCTTTTCCACAATAGCTTATCTTATACTAGCGTTGTCGCTGTTTATCTATAAAGCTGACAGTTTTACTACCACAATGATACTTCTCTATGGAGTAACACTCTATACATCAAACTGTTTTGAATTAATACGTAATTATTTTACTTCAATTCTTAAGAACGAGTATGTAGTAAAATCGGAAATAGCACGTACCCTTATTGGGGCCTGTATTAAAATCTTTCTTCTTTACATACATGCACCCCTTTCTTTTTTTATTGCTGCGGTAGTTTTAGATAGCATCATGGTTTCCAGTGGCTATGTTATTTCTTATAACAAAGAAGTTGGTTCTATGAGAGGATGGAAATTTGATAAGGCATTTGTCCCTTATATAGTAAGACAATCATTCCCTCTTTTATTATCTGGTGCCGCTATTATAATTTATCAACGTATTGATCAAGTGATGATAGGTAATATGATTGATAAAGAATCTGTGGGTTATTTTGCAACCGCTTGTAAGTTCCTTGAAGTTGTACTATATATACCAACAATTTTAGTTCAAACCATTACACCATTATTGGTGCAGTGGAAAGCTGAAGATGAGAACAAGTATAACGTGATGTCACAACGCTTTATAAATATTGTTGTATGGACATCTATATTAATGGCTTTATTTGTGTCTTTGATTTCTTACTGGCTAATCAGGTATACTTATGGGATGATGTATATTGCAGCAGTTCCAATACTTCAAATAATGGCTTGGAAAGTTGTTGGAATGGCATTGTCAAGTACTGGGGGGCAATTAATTATAATTGAAAAAAAACAAAAATGGGCGGTTATAAGAAATTTATGCGGTTGTGTCGTTTGTGTTTTATTAAATCTCCTGTTTATTCCGCGCTATGGCGCAGTAGGTTCTGCTATAGTAACTATTTGTACTGTTATGACTTCTGGCTATCTTGCTAATGTTCTAATTCCCCCTTATCGCAAATTCTTTAAGATGGAAACAATTGCGCTTGTGACAGGTTGGAAAGATCTTATATACATTAAAACTTTTTTTAAATAGAATTATGAGAAATTTTATACGTAGAATAATTCTTCAAACAAAGCTTGAGAGCCTATTTGCTAAGGAAGCATGGCATTTTTGGCGTTTCACTAGAAGATATAATGCATCAAACCATACTGATAAGGATATAGAAAAAATGCAGTATACACTTTCCCGTGAAACACATACAATTGAAAAGGGTATGTCAATGCGAAATCCGAGGAAGGGATTTGGCCAAGAAAAAGTTTCAAACCTGATTAATAGACTAAAAAAGTATAATCAATTATATGGCATGACGGATTCTTCATTCTTGTACTATCCATTAAGTACAATAAAGTCTTATATTGAGTACACTAATAAAACGGGTGTCTCTATACCTGATATTGAAGAATCGTATGCAGAGTTGTTAAATACAACAGATTTTGAGTTAGTTAATGTCGAGTCTGGTATCGTAAGAGAGAGTAAAGAACATATACAATCATTATGTAACAAGGACTTTGAAAGTTTGCTCTTTAGTAGGCATTCTCTACGTTATTTCAGTAAGAGGCCCGTGTCGAAAGATATACTTGATAAGGCTCTTATTTTGGCACAACGTACGCCTTCAGCTTGCAACCGACAGGGGTGGAAGGCTCATGTTTTTATGGGTAATCGAAGTGTTGAATTAATTCGTTGGCAAGGCGGAAGCCGTGGATTTGAAGATGAAATAAGATGTGCAATTCTGGTAACAGCAAATTTAAAGGCCTTTCTGTCCTTTGAAGTACATCAGGCTTATGTAGATGGCGGTCTTTATGCAATGAATTTAATTAATGCGCTTCACTCACTTGGTCTGGGAACAATTCCTTTAAGTACTGCCTTTCAATATCAGAAACTTGCAATACTAAAGTCTTTTGGTATTCCGGAAAACGAAGTACCTATACTCATTATTGGAGTTGGTCATTTGCTGGATGAGTTTAATGTTGCAGTTTCAACAAGAAAAGATATAGTGTTAACAACCATTTGGCATTAAAAATATGAAGTTTTACTTCCCCGTGCATTTGGATGGTGGTAATCGCGGTTGTGAGGCTATTGCCAAGTCTACTGCCATTCTTTTGAATCAACCCAAGGAAAACATTATTGGGTTGTGTACTGATATCCCAACAGATAATAAACTTGGATTGAATCAGTGTGTTACATTAAGGCATGTTGAGCTCCCTTTATATCAACGTGTCATTAACAGATTATCGCGCTATCTTCATTTAGACTCCCTACGTCGTAGCATTTATGATTATTTTCTGAAGCCAATGAAGAAAGAAGATATCATGATTTCTACTGGTGGCGATATGATGTGTTATGGTAATAATTTTGTGATTGAAACCAATGATATAGCAACAAGAAAAGGATGCAAGACGGTCTTGTGGGGTTGTTCTATGGCTGCATCAAATCTAACACCGGAAAAAGAAAAAACACTGAGAAAGTTTGATGTGGTTTATGCCAGAGAAAGTTTGACATATGATTTTTTTAAGAGTTTGGGGCTAAATAATGTGATATGCTATCCGGACCCAGCCTTTTTGTTAAAACCAAAAGAAGTGGCACTGCCCGCCCTAATAAAGAATGGCAATTGTGTTGGTATAAATATTTCAAACTATACAGTTGGCGCTTTCACTTTAGACACTCCTTTTGGTCAGGAGGTAAAGCAACTGCTAGATTATATCATTCATAAAACAACAAAGAGTATTATACTTATTCCCCACGTGTTGTGGAATAAACAAGATGATAGACTTGTAATGAAAGCTGTTTTGGATGATTATAAAGATAATATCGATAGGTTCCTACTATTAGATTCTGAAAATTATAATTATCAGGAGATACGTTATATTATATCAAAGTTAGATATTTTTATTGGGGCAAGAACGCACTCAATGATATCTGCATATTCATGTTGTGTTCCTTCTATTGCGTTAGGGTATTCGATTAAGTCTAAAGGAATAGCGAAGGACCTTGGCTTATCTGACAAGTTAATTGTTGATACCAAGAATTACAAGTCTGGTGACTTGTTAAACTCCTTTATTTATACTCAGGAGCACTGTTCTGATATCAGTCAACATCTTCATACCATCATGCCTCCATATATTGAACAATTAGATAAACTTAAGAAAGAAGTTTCTACGTTGCTTTAATAACAGGTAAACATTGAATTATTAAATGGCGTCGACATTATTATATACGAGAGGGCGAAGTGTAAGCATCTGGGAAAAGATGCTATTGTGGTATTTTCCTTTGTGCTTAATGTATGTGCTTTTGGGGATGCGAGGAATTGATACACATTTAATCTTACCATTACAGGCTTTTATCTTTGTATATGGCATCCTTGCTTTTTTAGGTAAGGAAGGACAGAAGGATTATAAAATTCTTGTTGCCTTCTTTATGTTTTATTCCCTTTTTTCTATTTGTTGGGTTGAAAGCCAATTGTTGGATGGCTTCATAAATGATGCTCGAGTTGTCGTTTTACCCATGTTCGCTATTTTTATAGGCATGAGTAATAATAGCGATAAGTTGTATAAGGTATTTATATATGTTGTGGTCATTTCAATGATAATCGGCCTTTTTTTATATTTCGTTCAGCCAGCTTGGTTTATTGAAAGAATGGTGGAAAAGTGGAATGAGGCCTGGTACTCTGAAGGAGGCGCTACTGAGGATAATATATTGTCAGGGCGGTATGCATGGGCCTCTAGATTTAGTGCCATCTATGGAACTCCATATGGTGTTTCCTATTTTGGGACTTTTGCATTATGTCTTTTGACCATAGATATATATAAGAAAGAAGAGAATAGATTGATTAATAAAAGGTGGTTGCAATTGTTTTTTTTTGTTATCCTTGCCGTTTCTGTGGTATTGGGCCAGAATAGAGTTGCTATGGTTTATTTAGTCTTATTGGCTCTTTGGGGATTGTTTTATGGAATACGGTATAAGCGTCCCGAAAGAAAGATATTCCTAAAATTAATGTTTGGACTATTATTGATAGGTTTTGTAGTGCTAATAAGATTTGGTGACAATGATTTTGTTACCATGATTAAAGACACGCTAATTGAGAGATTTGAGGATACGCATGAAAATGGTCTTCATAATACTGCGAGAGATAACCAGATCAGCGTAACGCTTAATTCATGGAACAATTACATAGTTGGAGAAGGTCTTGGCAGCAGAGGTGGTGTTGTTAGAAGTCATGGGCATCCTGGCGTTACAGACAATGGATATGTTAAACTAATAGTTGAGCAGGGAGTGTTTGGCTTTATACTATTGTTATTTCTTTTCATACGATCAATGCTAAAAGCATTTAAGAATAGAAAAGTTTTGTATGCTGAGTTTTTTATATTGGGATATGTCCTATTTGCTATGATTGGAGCAAACCCTTTAGGAATGGAGTATGATTATATGATTATTATGTGGTTCGCAATGGGACATATTTGGAACAAGCAGTATATAGAAACATGTAGAATAATGGGAAATCATATTTGAAATGAAAAAACCAGAAATAATAGCTTTTTATCTTCCTCAATTCCATCCATTCAAAGAAAACGACGAATGGTGGGGGAAGGGCTTTACAGAGTGGACTAATGTGGGAAAGGCAAAACCTTTGTTTAAGGGTCACAACCAGCCTCGTGTTCCTACAGAATTGGGATACTATGACTTGCGTCTTCCAATTATTCGTGAGCAGCAAGCAGAAATGGCACGTGACGCTGGCGTAACCGCTTTCTGCTATTGGCATTATTGGTTTGGTAATGGCAAACGCTTGATACCTGAAGTATTTAACGAAGTGCTTGAAAGCGGTAAACCTGATTTCCCTTTCTGTTTGGGTTGGGCCAACCATAGTTGGTTTGCCAAAAATTGGAATAGTGATGGGACTACTACTGAGAGGATGCTTATGGAGCAGACATATCCTGGTATTGAGGATGAGAAGATGCATTTTTCATTTCTATTGAAAGCCTTTAATGATCCGAGATATGTCAAGATTGACGGAGCGCCGCTTCTGTATATTTTCGCCCCACGCGACCTGCTACAGGAATATGTAGAGAACTTCCGTAAATGGACTAAGGAAGCAGGTTTCCCGGATATTTATTTAGTAGCCAACTTAACCGATGCTAGGCTGCCAAAGGAAGATTTTTTGAAAATGGGCTATAACGCAGTCTCTTATCAGCGGTTAGGTGCAAAAATGATTACGGGTACGGATGCTAAAGCGAAAGCTAAACGAGCTTTTGTACGTTGGGGATTAAAGATAAAAGGCTTCATAAAACATAGACCACCCTTTATGCATGACTATAAGACATTATATCATGAGTTATTGGCAAAAGAGGATTATGAAGAAGAAGTAATCCCAGCGATTGTACCCCAGTGGGATCATACCCCTCGTTCTGGTTGGAATGGTACATTGTTCGTTAATGCCACTCCAGAGTATTTTTACCAGCATGCAAAGGAGGTCTTAAGTGCCGTTAAAGGAAAGAAGCATCCAATTGTTTTCTTGAAATCGTGGAACGAATGGGGTGAAGGAAATATGATGGAACCAGACATAACATATGGACGTGGGTTTATTGATGCTTTACGAAAAGTAGTGGATGAGAATGATTAATTCGCGGTATGTCTAACAAACCAGTTTTAGTTTATTATAGCCTAGATTGTTTTATTCAGGTCGATGATACTGTACTGAGTCATTTAGCAAATGACTTTAAGGTAGTGTGGTTTTATTTATATGAATCCATGCAAGCTAATACCATGCGGTATAATCCCGAAAAGGCACAAGAGTATGCTGATAAATACGGCATAACCATGGAGATTGTAGATCCAAAGATGCGTCGTCGTAATCCGAAGAACATCCTGTTCTATAAAAATCTGGCAAAACGCATAAACAGTTACAATCCTGATATTGTCTATGCCTGTGAGATGTTTCCTTTCTGGATGCTAACATACCGGTACGTTAAGTGTAAGAACAAGGTATATGGCATCCACGATGTATTACCTCATTATGAGAAAGCCAGTATTATCAAGAAGTGGATACTCAAAAAGAAGGAGCAGTATATAAAACAGAAGTTCGACCACATTGTGACATTCTCAAAGAATCAGCAAGCCCTGCTGAAAGAGCATTTCGGTAAGGATTCAGATATGGTTGGAATGAGTTATAAGTACTTTGGGGATTCTAAACTTTCACCGTCTCCTTTTGAGAATGGTGTAAAGATTCTTTTCTTCGGTATTATCAGCCACTATAAAGGACTTGACTTGCTTATACAGGCAATGGAAGAACTGAAATTAGATGGCGTGAATAACTTACAACTCACAATTGCCGGCAGGGGCGAATCCTGGTCTGAGTGTCTACCATTGATAAAGACCCCGGAACTATATAACCTACAGGTGCGTTTTATTGAGAATGCTGAAATTCCCGACCTTATGGGCTCACATCACTTTATAGTACTTCCTTACCGGAGTGCTACACAATCCGGACCTCTGGTGGCAGCATTAGGCTATGGAATTCCTGTGGTTGCGCCAAGTTTCGGTTGTTTTACAGATACGGTAAACAATGATACTGCAATTCTATACGAACAAGGAAGTTTGAAGGATGCCCTTCAAAAGGTTTCACGGATGACTAGATTTGAATATGAAAAGATGAGGGAGGCAATGGCTGTGCTTCGTGAACAGTACTCGGAGAAAAACATTGCAGCAAACTATATTAAAGCTTTCAAAAAAGTTTTGAACAAGAAGAATTAAACTATTATATATGAAGGAATCCATAAATAATCCAGTAGTTATACTTGGCGGGAATATCAACGGGCTAGGTATTGTAAGAAGTTTCCAGAAGACCAAGATTCCTGTTTATGTACTTATTCAAGATAGGGATATTACCAGATGGAGTCGTTTCTGCAAAACAGTACATTGTCCCGACCCTAAAACGGATTCGTTCGCTCCTTTTTTATATGAGTTTTGTAAAGGTTTTGAAGTGAAGCCGGTTTTGTTTGCCACAGCCGACATTTTTTTAATGCCGCTTATTCATCATAAAAAACAATTAGAAGAAGTAGCATATATTCCCACTTGTGAACCAGAACTATTTGACAAACTTATCGAGAAGAAATATCTATATGCATTTGCAGAAAGTGTCGGAGTATCATGCCCGAAAACTAAGAATCTGCAGGCTGAAGAGCTTGATGATAAAGTCGTTGATGGAATGCTCTATCCTCTTATTATTAAGCCGTCGGTAAATATTACTTTTCAAAAGACTTTTGGGCAGAAAGCCTTACTTGTTAAAGATGATAAAGAGTTGGCTGGTTTTATAGAAGAAGTAAAAAAACATAGCTATGCCAGCCCCATAATAATCCAAGAGTATATACCTGGCGATATGACAACGCTTCACACTATTACTAGCTATGTTGATAAGAAGCATGAGATCAGAGGTTATTCTATTGGACATAAGATCCGGCAATACCCCGCAAAGACGGGCACTATCACTGCCGGATTGGTCGACCATGTGGAATCTATATTGGAGATGTCAAAACGGTTTGTCAAGGAAGTGGGCTTTTATGGCATTTCTAATATAGAATATAAATATGATTCACGGGATGGACAGTATAAATTAATGGAAATCAATCCACGTACAGGCCTTTGGAATTTATCGGTCTTAGAAAGCGGCATTAATCTTCCTCTGATGGCATACAGAGATATATTGGGTCAAACAATTCAAGATGAAAGCAACAAAGAAGGAAAGCTGATTTGGGCTTATACTATATTTGATTTACTTGTGTCGTTAAACGGATATAAAAGCAGTGGGGAACCAGAAGAGACTCTATCATATTCTCAATGGAGAAAGAGCCTTAAAAACTATAAGAAGGTTGATGCAATTTTTAAGTGGAACGACCCCATTCCTTTCATAGTTGATTCATCGAATTTAATTGTTGCAAGCATTAAGAGAGTGCTAAAAAAGAAATAAACTGGGTATAACCTTAAGATATTCATTTGGTGTTTGAATGAGAGTTTCGGTATTAGGAACAGGAAACGGCGGACAAGCCATCGCAGGCTGGCTTACTACGCAAGGGCATTCAGTCAGTCTTTACGGTAGAAATGAAAGCATTGTTGAATTTCTAAATTCTCGCAAGAGTATAGAACTTACGGGTGCTATTAATGGTGTTGGTGTTCTAGCTGAGGTTACTGGCAACATTCATCGTTCGGTATCTGGTGCTGATGTAATAATGATTGTCACCACAGCAAATGCTCATGGTGCTATAGCCCGTCAAATAGCCGGTGATTTAAGTGATGGCCAAGTTATTATTTTGAACCCTGGTCGTACAGGTGGTGCACTGGAGTTCAAACGCGCACTTGAAGCTGCGGGTTGCAATGCACGAGTATATGTGGCAGAAGCACAAACGCTGGTTTATGCCTGCCGTCTAGTAGAGAATGGCTTGGTAAATATCATTGGAGTCAAGGATAAGGTTCTTCTTTCTGCAGTCCCTTCATCTGACACAGAATATGTACTTTCCAAGATAACTCCCGCATATCCCTGCTTCTGTGCTGCTGAAAACGTGCTGCGAACATCGCTGGAAAACATTGGAGCCATGTTCCATCCCTGTGTGCTGCTTTTCAATGCCGCCACAATTGAACGTCACGATGTATTCTGGTTCTACAGGGACATGACCCCGGAGATAGCCAACTTCATTGAAGAGTTTGACAAAGAGCGTTTGGCCGTTGGGAAGGCGTACGGTATAGATCTTCTTAGCGTAAACGAATGGATTAGTTACGCCTATCCTGCTACACAAGGAACAACACTCTGTGAAAAGATGAAAAACAATCCTGCCTATCACGATATTAAGTCACCCTCAACTATCTTCACCCGTCAGCTGACGGAGGATATTCCAACAGGTGTGCTTCCAATTATGGAACTTGGAGAGGCTGCCGGTGTTGAGGTCCATCTTCTTCGTTCTATGGTGGATATCTGCAGCCGCCTGTTGAGGATTGATTTCAGAAAAGACGGACGTACCTTAGAGCATCTGGGATTGGCTGGAAAGACTAAAGATGAGATATTGACTTATCTCTCATAATAGTTAATGGAATAGTAATATGAAATACGCGGTATTAGGTGCTGGCAATGGTGGGCAAGCTTTATCTGGATGGCTTGCCATGCACGGTCATGAGGTATGGCTTTACGAAATTGTTGAAGAAAAGGTCGAGGCGTTAGCAAAAAAGAAAGAGATTTACCTTCAAGGTGCTATACAAGGTGTTGGCAAATTGGCTAGTGTTTCCAATGAAATAAAATCTACGGTAGAGGGTGCAGATATTATCATGGTGGTTACTACAGCAAATGCCCATGCTGCCGTGGCCCGTTCACTAGCAGGTATTCTAACGGACGACCAGGTGATTATACTTAACCCTGGGCGCACGGGTGGCGCACTTGAGTTCAAACGCATGCTGAATGCAAGTGGCTGCAAAGCACGCGTATATGTAGCAGAAGCACAGACCTTAGTTTATGCCGCCCGTTTGATAGAAGAAGGAACGGTAAACATTATTGGTGTGAAGGATAAGGTGCTGTTGGCAGCCGTTCCCGCTACGGATACGGCGTATGTGCTGGAAAAGATTATTCCCGATTTCCCGATGTTCTGTCCTGCAAAGAATGTATTGCGTACCTCATTGGAGAATATAGGAGCCATGTTCCATCCCTGTGTGCTACTCTTCAATGCGGCCACGGTGGAGCGTAACTCCGTGTTCTGGTTCTATAGGGACATGACTCCTAAGATTGCAGACTTCATAGAGAAGTTTGACAAGGAGCGTCTGGCAGTTGGTAAGGCATACGGTATTGACCTGCTCAGCGTGAGCGAGTGGATTAGTTATGCCTATCCGGGAACGCCTGGAGACACTCTCTGTGAGAAGATGAAAAACAATCCTGCATATCATGATATTAAGTCACCCTCTACTATATTTACCCGCCAGTTGACGGAAGACATCCCTACAGGTGTTTTACCTATCATGGAATTGGGTGAGGTGGCAGGAGTGCCTGTACCATTAATGCGCTCCATGGTAGAGATATGTGGTAACTTGTTAGATATAGATTTTCGTGAGAAAGGCCGCACATTAGAGCATCTTGGCCTTGCCGGAAAGACAAAAGATGAAATCATAGAGTACTTGTCGCGATGAAAGAAAAAGTGAAGAGCACCGATGTATTCGGATTCATTAAACCTTTGGTAGATGTTCACACCATGGGTGTGTTCACCATAGCTAACCTCTTGATGGATTGCGGATACAAGGTTTACGTATCAAACGATGATGTGAACGAAGCAGTACAGGATCTTCGCAAACTAAATAATTATGGTCTTTTAAAACGTTGGCTGTTAGATAAACATATTAATCGTCTGGGTTTCAGCTACAGACTTGACCCCGTTGAGGGATGTGACTACTTTATGTCTCTTTATGAGCATCTTGAAAATGACAAGATGTTTGCCAAGGATGGCGGCCCGCTTACACAGATTTTCTTTGCTGGTTTGCCGGATACTTGTGATAGGGTAAAAGGAAAGACCAAAGGTTCTGTATTGGTGTTCCCAGGCAACGAGACTCCGATTGAATCTCTTCGTATGCTCAAAGTACCGGAAGAGAGTCTTCCCGGAACGCTGATTGAAGACAATGCCTACGATAATATGCGTTGGGCGTTTGCAAAAGAGCTTATTGAGAGTGGCCGCTGGCAACTGGAGTCATATCAAGACCATTACGGCTATCCCTCCTGCGGTACTAAGAAAGACAAGTTTGTTGATAGGTTGAATTATGCAAGGGAGAAACATTCGCTTCCTATCATCCGTACGCACTCTGGCCCATACAATCCCAATCGTTTGGAGGCTCTGAAAGAATATAATTCCTGGATTAAGGATTTGGCACAATCTAAATTACTTGACGTGCTGTCCATAGGTAGTTCTCAACTTACACAATCTCATTTTGGTGAAGATTGGAAAGACCTCCCAAACGGAGGTGGCGTACCGGTAAACTCTGAGATTGAATACAGTATCATACGGGAAAACGCTTCACCGATGCTTGTCCGTACCTATTCTGGAACAAAGAACCTTCCTGATCTTGCAAGGATACACGAGAGGGCTCTGAATATCTCTTGGCACGCTCTGTCATTCTGGTGGTTTGATGAACTTGACGGACGAGGCAACAATACCTTGTTGGAAAATCTTAAAGAGCATTTTGAGGTAGTACGATATGCTATTGCCACAGACAAGCCTGTGGAGCCTAACGTGCCTCATCATTTTGCTTTCCGAGGGGCTGACGACATTACCTATATCATCTCTGGCTATCTTGCTGCGAAAGCTTGCAAGAAGCTTGGGTTGAGGCACATGGTTCTTCAGAATATGCTTAATACGCCTAAATATACTTGGGGAGCAGAGGACTTGGCAAAAGGACGAACAATGATAAAGTTAGTGCGTTCTCTTGAGGATGCCAACTTCAAGGTGAGTCTCCAGAGTCGTGCGGGTCTGGATTATTTTGCTCCAGATTTGGAATACGCCAAGATTCAGCTAGCCGCAGTGACTTGTATGATGGATGACATTGATCCGGGTAATGACAATAGCCCTGAGATTATTCATGTGGTGAATTATTCTGAGGCAGTCCGGCTGGCCACTCCGCCTGTTATTAAGGACAGTATTAAGATCACACTTTCTGCACTTCATGAGTACCGTCTTGCCCGCAAGCTGGGCAAGATACCCGATATGCGCTATGATCCTGATGTAAAAGAGCGTGCTGATTCTCTTTATGAAGAATGTGTGGAATCTATCAAGTTGTTGGAGAAAGCCATTCCTAACCTGTACTCGCCCGAAGGCTTCTATAAGGTATTTGTTGAGGGTTTCCTTCCTGTTCCTTATCTAATGGATCAGCATAGAAAGTTCCCCAAGGCCAGACAATACAGAACGGCCATCAAGAATGGCGGTATTCGTGTGGTGGATGAGGAGGGAAATATCATTTACACCCCTGACCGTTATAGGAAGATTATTGACCAAATGGAGAAATAGATATGTCCATTACAACTAAAAGAGGAGATGAGGGTATGACCTCACTCATTGGCGGACAGCGAGTATTAAAATGTGATGACAGGGTAGAGGCGTACGGAACAGTAGACGAATTGTCTGCATTCATAGGTATTCTTCACGATACCATTCAGGACACGGAAGATAATACGAAGGCTTTCCTGATGGACATTCAAAAGAACTTGCTAACGGTTGAAGCGATATTCGCTAGCCCGGAGGAGGGTAAGATTCCTCATTTAGATCCGTCTGCTATTGTTGCAGTGGCTGATAGAATTGCTGCGTTAGAGAATGAGTTGCCTCCTTTCAGGTCTTTTATAATGCCTGGTGGGAATCTTGCCGCTTCCTATGCTCATGTATGCAGAACAATTTGCCGCAGAGCTGAACGCCGGGCAGTTAAGATTGTGGCAAAGGGAGTAGAACTACAATACCTTAACAGGTTGTCAGACTACTTCTTCATTCTAGCGAGAAAGCTATCAGTTTAAGCCTCCTTGCCTTTGATGAATATCAACGCCATTAGAGGCAATGCGATAATTGCCATCGTTGCGCTAATGGGCAAATAGATGCCAAAATTGACATACTGAACAACCAGATAGGTGACAAGCAGAAGCCCGATTCCCATAGTACTGGAAATAAGGTAATGCTTTCTAATGTCGGTATTCTTGCAGATAAGCCTGCTAAGATTTGGTACGCCAAGAGATATAAATCCAATAGGGCCACATATACTGACGGCACTTGTAACAAGGCACATTATTGCAAGAAGAAGCAGTGCCTTGCCAAGGTTTGCGATTTCTATCTCACCCTTAAAATGGCGTGTTAATGTCTTGGCTTGTGTTAATGCAGCCAAAAGCCCTACGGAAAAAAGAACAAGAGAAAAGATAATATCACCCGACGTAACACCCTCAAGGCGGAAGTTGGCAGCACCCCAAAGATAGTATTGTTTCAGAAGGTCTCCAGTTGGTGCATTGGTAACGACAATAGTTCCTAACGAACCGATGAAGGTACCGAAAAGAATGCCAAAGGTAATAAGCTGCTGGGTATTCACTTTTAAGGTGACAAAGAAACAAACAAGTGTGCAAATAAGCGTGCAGATGAAACTGCCAACGGTCAGTGAACACCAGCCACTCATGGTTGCGGCAGCAGCCCCCAGGCAGGCGGCACTGCCCAGCCCAAGGCTGTAAACATCACCCAACTGGTTACGCCATAAGTACTGCATTTGAATACCACCTACAGGCAGAGCAATGCCGGAAAGGACAACGTAAAGGAGACTTAAAAACATAGTATCAAAACTTATAATCAACAGTTAATAGGGCATTGAATCCGGGCATGGGGTAGCCTTGTACAATTTGGTAGTGCGTATTGAAGATATTGTTGAGATTTAAACCAACAGACAAGGACGGTAAGACAGAACAGGTTATTATGGCATCACTGATTGACCAAGGTTCTATGTAATAATCCGGGATGTTGGCTGTCCGTGACCATTTGCCACTTGTTAGCGTAGTGTCCCAGATGAATGAAAACTTACGCCATTGAGCTTGAAATGCAAGGCTTCCGCTATGAAGCGGAATGTAAGGAATCTGATTCCCATAGGTTTGGCTTTCAGGGTCGCTATGATCAAGGGCTTGTTGAAAAGAATAACGGAAAGTAGCGCTGAGGTTGAGCTCGTTGATGTGATATAAAAAAGATGCTTTGGCATCAAGACCGGTTACATCTACCGTTCCGATGTTGAGCATTGTCCAACGAAATTGTGATGAAGTAGGGATGGCGACAATCTTATCAGTAACGCGATTATAATATGGCGATAATCTTAGTTCTGCTTGCCATACTTTGCTGTTGAAGCTGAAACGAAAATCAGATCCGAACTGAAAGGCTAACTCCGGTGCAAGGGATGAATTGCCCATTTGACTGTAGTATAAATCATTAAAAGAAGGGAGACGGTAACTGCGTTTAACATAGGCATCAACCTCAACCCACTTGAACGGATTCCAAAAGAGACTGACAGAAGGCATCCAAGCGTCACGATAACGGTTGTCACGGCTCCAGCCACCTGCGTTGGGTGTGTCAAAAGTATCCCAAGCCCCCATATATACCAGATGGGCTGCTGCACGGAACTTCTCCCATGCAATTCTGGAAGACAAAGCTCCGGTAAAGGATGTGCGATGGGGCGTTACAAATTGCCCTACATCTGAAACAAGAGTGTTGTACTGAACATCAGTACTGAGGTCAACCGACCAAGGACTTGCAATAATGTACGAATGGGCGAGAGAAGCGTAACCTGACTGTTGCCTGTAATGCAAGTCATAAGGCATTGCCATAGGATTCTTCTCCGGATGTGTATTATAGTGTGTGTAATTGTTGGAGTATTTGAAGCGAAGGGCTGTAGAGTATTGTTTTGACCAGTCTTGGGTCCACGAACCTTGAACGAAGATATCCTGGTCAGCTTGGCGTTCCGCACTGAAAGGAAAACCCATCGCACGACGGATGACAGGGCCAGGGAAACCACGTTCAGAACCGTAAGAGTAGGCTCTTACTTGCCAGTCGCTATCCTTGAGATGCCCAAACAGTTGGGCTTCCAGACGCAGGCTTTTGATGTCTCCGTTCTCGCGAACCAGAGTGGTATCAATACAAGGATATTTGTACTTGCCGTTGCTAGTAAGGAACTCGCCCGATGTGCGGAGTGTAATAGAAGAAGATAGGTCTTTGTCCCATCTAATGGATGGGTTAATGGTCACAAAAGAACCTGCACGTAGTTTTAGCATCACTTCGCTGCCGTTTAATGGTCTGGGACGTTCAGTGTTTAGGTGGACAGCGGCCCCTGAGGCATACTCCTTCGCCGTTTGCAGGCGATGCGTTTTCTGACCATTGAAAAGAGAGACAGTTTCAATGCCATCCGTTGAGAAACGGCCCAGATCAACCTGCATGTTTTGCGCATTGTCAATCTGGATACCGTCCAGGAAGATACCAACGTGTTCACTGCCCAGACTGCGGACATTGATGGTTTTCAGGCCACCAACACCGCCGTAGTCTTTGACTTGGACGCCTGTAAAGTTGCGGAGAACATCAGCAACTTGAGTTGGAACGGTCACTTGGGAGGAAAGCCGGACGCTTTCTGACGGACGAACCACAGGAAGAGTTATGATTGAAGAGATTTGAGCAGCCTTAAGCGTATCCGCCTCCTGTGCAAAGATACACAAAGGGGCGGATACGATAAGAAAAAAAGTCAAACGCCAGCGCAACATTACCAAATGGCAAAGTGGCCCGGACAAACGCCAGCTGTTACCGTCCAGACTTTACTGCCATTGTTGTAAAGGCTTACGGAACCGGGATTGAAATAGTCACCGGCATCACCAATGAGGAAAGTAGAGCTGCTGACAGCACAGAGACTGTAAAGAGAAGTGGCGGAAACAGAAAGATTCATATCAGTCTTTGTTCCGTTCTTGCAAGACCAGGCCTTCCAGGTTTTGGCGGCCGTCCAGTCAAACTCTTCCTCTGCACCAATGCAGTAAATAGTACCATTGTTAATGGATGAGACGCTAACATAGTCAGCGATATGTTTCACAGCATCAGAGGTATTGATCATATAAAGACCGGAATGAATGCTCCAATAGTTGCCAAGGGTGGTTACATAGATGTTGCCCGTACCGTCAGCATAGACGTTTTTCAGGTTGACCTGAACTTCAACGTTCTTTGTTACTTTGAAAGTCTTGGTATTTATGATAGAAACAGTGTTGTCGTATGAATAGTTGGGAGGGAGCTGACTGGAAATGCCACCGGAGTTGGCAACATAGAGTTTGCCGTTGTAACAGGCCAGACCCTCCGGCTGGTATCCGACTTCAACTGAACCTTCCACTTTTTTGGTGCTGAGATTGATACGATAAACTTGGCCTTTGGGATTCTTGGAATCTGTGATGGTATAGTTTCCGTTGGCATCGTAAGAGCCGTTTGCGTAAGCTCCAGCCCAGGAAGAAACATAAGCATAGGTGTCATCAAAAGCAATACTACGGGGCGTGGCCACCTGAATAGCAGCAATTTCGGTCTCATCCTTTGCAGAGATGACCTCCACGATACCCGAGTTGTTGATGACCATCCAAACCTCATCACCGTGAACGGCAATGTCGTTACCCACGTCACCAAGACCGGCACCGGCATCAGGGTTCATCTTCTTGAAGACGCCTGTGACGTAATTGCCGTCACTGATGCGAAGGAAATCAAGGCTGGCGTTGTTGGAGCCCATACCGCCTTCGTTGAGCATGAAGATTTTTTTGACATTAGCAGAAATGCTTGAAACATCGACCTTCTCGCCGGTCAGATCAGCGTCCTTGTAAACCTCAGGAATGGGATCCTTCTGGCACGCGAAAGCAGATAATAGCGCACCACAAAGCAAAAGCAAACGTGCTTTTTTCATGATAGATAAAGATTTAACGTTACCGCAAGGACTTGTCCCCGAGCCCCGATGCTAAACTTGACAATGGCAGGTCTTCTGACTTCTCCCAGCGCTTGCGCCTTCTCGAAGGAACAAGTCCTTCAATGGCTAAAGAATGCTGCGCTGATAAGGATGACACAGCTGCGGGCACAGTCCCGGAATCACACCGGCTTCCCTTTTGAGCTTGCCGGAGAGACCTCCGGACGAAGCACCATAGTCCGCTACAAATTTAGTTAAAATAGACATTTTGACAAAGAAAGGCGAGGAAAAGCGACAAAAAGTGGCTAAATTAGCCTAATTATTCAAAAATTGACAATATGGCTGTACGATTTGTTGAAGGACCTATAACTGACTTTGTAAAGACTTGTGTTGATGTTCCCAGATTCTTGGCTTGTTGCAGAGAATGTCCCAATTATAATAAAAGGTGGTCCTGTCCCCCCTATGATTTCTCTGTGGAGAGCGTTTGGAACCAGTACGCGGATATCTTATTGTATGAAGAGAAGATTATCATGAAGCCCGAATTACGGGAGAAGTATTACAGTCAGGAAGAAATCAATGAACGGAGTCGAGCGTTGCTTGCACCAGCTAAAAGACAAATGACTGATACTCTCCTAACGATGGAGAAAGATTATCCAGGAAGCAGGGCTCTCTTTGCTGGTACGTGTGAGATATGCGAACAATGTGATAAGGAGAAGGGTATATCATGTCGACATCCTGATTTAATGAGGTATTCAATAGAGGCACTTGGTGGTAATGTGGCAAAGGCGGTACAGATATATTTTGATGATACAATTCTCTGGGCTGAGAATGGACACTTGCCGGAGTATTTTATACTTTTAGGTGGACTTATGAAGTCTAAAGTGAAATAGACAATACTATGCATATATACAATATTAATTTTTCAATACGAGTTTTTGAAACGTCTCAAGAACAGCCACATTTTTCGATGGCTGGCGGAAAGACTATTCTTACAATTAAGAGCAACAAACAGTTGTTCAATCCAAACGCGTCAGTCATTATTGCAGACCCGTTCTTGTTCTTAAACGGTGATACGCTATATTTGTTCTATGAACATCTGACACGCTGGTTTGGAACAGGGCGTATATGCATGAGGTCAACAAAAGACCTTAAGACTTGGACTGAGGAAAAAAACGTATTAGTGGAGCCTTTCCATCTATCTTTCCCTTTTGTTTTTGAGGATGGAGGCAAAGTATATATGTTGCCGGAAACAGGTGGCGATAAGAGCATTACGCTTTACGAGGCGGAAGACGATACGTTGACACATTGGCGCAAAGTCAAGAAATTGAAAGAAGATAATGAGCCGTGGTATGATTCCGTAATCCATAAGAAAGACGGTAAGTATTATTTATTTACTGGCCATGATGATGATGTTCAACAGGTTCAACATCTTTTTGTCTCAGATAAACTAACAGGGCCGTATGAGGAGCATCCGGCATCACCTATATGTGTAGGTCGAGACAAGGCAAGGAATGCAGGTTCGCTTATCGAGATAGATGGGAGTCTTTACCGTCCTGTTCAGGTTTGTCTGAACAGCTATGGAGAGCAGACATCTGTAATGCGGATCGAAAAGCTAACGCCCACCGAGTATAATGAGATTCCCTATAAGTTGAATATTATTGATACTGAACAGGCTCCATATAAGAGTGGTGGACACCAGTGGAGCCAGGTTGAGTTCTTGGGGCGTAAGGTCATTGCAACAGATTACAGAGAAAAGAACTATAACGTGATAGAAACTTTCCGCAAGGCGGTTTATGTTCTGAAAACAAAGCATTAAAAATCGACATATATGAGTAATTATATTAAAATACTTATTCTTTGTCTGGCGGTAGTTCTTTTTAACCCCAACGTTAATGCACAAGAGAATCTGCAATCGATTATTTACGTATCATCTTCCCAAGGAAATGATGCCAATGATGGTCTTACGCCAGAGAAACCTGTGAGAACTATTAAGGAAGGGGTGGCAAGAGGGAAAAAGGTTCTTTTGAAGGCAGGTGATGTGTTCTATGAATCGCTATATGCCACAAACAGAACTGTTGATAGATATGGAAAAGGTCATAACCCTTCATTGATTGGCTATAAGAGACTCATAGAGCCCCGATGGGAAAGAGTGGACAATAACATTTGGAAGATAAGTCTTGCGGAAGATAATTTTACAGGTTATAATGAGGTTGGGCCCTCTCTGCTGAATAATATTGGCTGTATCCATGAATATGATAAGGATTTGATACATGGCGGAAGGTGTGAGTTCTTAAGTGAATTGAAAAGGGACTGGGATTTTTGGCAAACAGAGCATCATGAACGTGACATTGACCCAAATGAGTTTAATTATGTATATTTATATCTTGAGTCTAATCCTAACGATTTAAAACTGGAATTTGCCGTAAGTGAGTTTTGTGCATACCTTGAACGTTCCACCGTTGAACACATCAATTTCTATGGTTTCGGTTATGGCGTGGAATGTAAAACGAAAACCATTGTTAGGAATTGTAGAGTTGATGCAATGGGGGGTAGAGTTTGGTTAGGACAAAGTTCATTTGGGAGGCTTGGTAACGGTATTGAGTTTTATGTGTCTTCAGATATGGAAGACTGCATTATTGAAGGTAATTACATTTCGCGCTGTTATGATTGCGGTATTACTATACAGGCTTATGGCTGCGGAAAAGCAACTCCTAGGAACTTTATCATTCAGGACAACCTTATAATGAATTGCTGCCAAGGTTGGGAAGATTTTCTTCGCAATGCACCAGAAGTGGTATTTGAGAACTGCGTCTTTAGAAATAATGTTGTCTTAAATAGTGGCGAAAGCGGATTTTCATATCCTGATGTGCGAGCCATTTATTGCCATGTCTTAGGATATAATAGTGCTGGTGACAAAGGGATGCAGTTTGAAAACAATGTGTTTGCTAAGGGTAATTTCTTTTGTGGAGCACCTTATAATAAAAAGTATCGTTCTAATATTTGGAGGGGGAATAAGTGTTATATCTCTCCCGGTAATCATCTGATAGCTCATTTTAGGGGGAAGCAAGATGTAGTCAGAATGAACAATAGCCTTAAAGAATCAGCGGCTGAAATAGAGCAATATCGGGACTTGACAAATGATCAAACTACAAAGTTTGTTGTTCTGTCAGAAAAGAAGATGGAAAGGAAGGTCAAGCAACTCCAGAAAAAATATCTCAGATCCCATAGTTACTGATGAAAGTATTACAAATAAATAATGTGCATTACCGCCGTGGTGGTGCTGATGCAGTGTATCTTAACACAGCGGAACTGCTCCAGCAGCACGGCAATGAGGTAGTGTTCTTCAATATGGTGAAGAATGGGAATCTGCCGTGCAAGGATGACAAGTATTGGGTCTCAAGTCTGGATTCAAGGCCCAAAGGTGTTAAGTCTAAACTCATAGAACTGCGAAACTTTTTTGATAATCCAGAAGCTGCACGCAAGATAGAAGAGCTGATAATAGCCGAGAAACCAGACATAGCCCACATCCATCTGTTTTGGGGTATGGGTATATCACCGTCTATTACCAAGGTATTGAAGAAGTATCATATTCCTCTGGTTCATACCGCCCACGACTATCACTTGATTTGTCCTGTGGCACTGCTTATGGATTCCAAAGGGCAGGTTTGTGAGGCTTGCAAAGGTAAACATTTCTATAAGGCTGCCCTGAAAGGGTGTTCGCATAACGGACGAGTGGCTACTTGTATTAAAGCGGCAGAGCAATATTACCATAACTGGAAATACGACCCCGTGGATGTGCTACAAGGTATTATCTATGTGAGCACCTTCTCGAGAAACAAGCATCTGGAATATATGCCATCTTTGGCCATGGTTAAGTCCACAGTGCTTTATAACTTTAACCAGATAGGGGAGCTGCGACAGGATTACAGTGGGAAATACTACCTTTATTATGGACGTTTGGCACAGGAGAAAGGACTGTTTACACTGCTTGATGCATTCCGTCAGAAATCTTCCCTACCGTTGAAGATTGTTGGGGCAGGTCCGTTGGAAAACGCTCTTAAACAAAAGTTGCCTGCCAATGTGGAAATGCTTGGGCCAAAGTATGGCGAAGAGTTGTTTGAGTTGGTGAAGGGGGCAAAGTTTGTATGTGTGTCTTCAGAGTGCTATGAGAACAACCCCCTTACCATAGTGGAGGCCTATTCCAAAGGCGTACCGGTGATAGGTTCCAGACTTGGCGGTATTACTGAAATTATACGCGACGGTGAGACGGGTTTCCTTTTTGAGCACAAAAATTCTTCGGATTTATGCAAGTGTCTTGAAAAAGCAGAAGCACTATCAGAAAGTGATTATAATAATATGTGCAGGGCTGCATACTCTTTTGCACAGGAAAACTTCAGCAGTGAGCGTCATTATGAACGGCTAATGGCCTTCTACAATGAAGTAATATCATCTAACAAGCATTGATTATGTCCTTGAGAGTTACGGTAATATATTTCCTAAGTAAGTTAGTGCGCTCGTGGCGCATGAGGTTACTGCATGCCAAGGGTTATACCAACATAGCAAAGAACACGGTGATAGAGTCTGGTGTAAAACTTGATAAACTCAATCCTAAAGGAATTCATATTGGTACCGGTTGCCTGATAGCATCTGGCACCACCATCCTTTCACACGAACATATATTCGTGAAGCCTGACGGCAGCTACTATTTCAAAGATACATATATTGGAAATAACTGCTTTGTGGGCGTTAATTCATTGATTTGTCCAGGTGTACATATAGGCAACGAATGTGTAGTTGGGGGGGGGACAATTGTAACAAAAGATGTTCCTGACAACTGTATGGTAGTGGGAGTTCCTGCTAAGATCGTGAAGACCGGAATACAAATGAACAATCATGCAAGACTGGAAGGCGATTTCAAATACAAGGAGTAAACAATAATACATGAATAAAAAGAAGATTTACATTGCCGGTTGTGGCGGTATGTTGGGGGAAGCTTTCTACCAGCAGTTCAAGGATGATTATATCATCAAGTGTACGGACAAGGACGTGAATGCGGATTGGCTCTCATTCCTGGACTTCAGGGATTATGATGCCTACCGCAAGGACGTGGAAGAGTTCCAGCCGGACTACTTGTTCCATCTGGGTGCCTACACTGACTTGGAGTGGTGCGAGCAGAATGCGGACGAGGTGTATCTGACGAACACCCTCTGTGTAGAGAATGCTGTATATATTGCTAACTCATTGGATATTCCTTTGCTATATATCAGTACGGCTGGTATCTTCGATGGAAAGAAGCAACTCTACGACGACTGGGATCAACCCAATCCGCTTGGAGTCTATGCCCGCAGTAAATATATGGGAGAGCGCTTTGTGGTAGAGAATGCCAAGCGCTATTTGGTATGTCGTGCAGGCTGGATGATGGGTGCTGGTCCCAATAAGGACAAGAAGTTTATCCAGAAGATTATGAAGCAGCTGAAGGATGGAAAGAAAGAACTGTTCATTGTGAACGACAAGGACGGCACGCCCACTTATACACAAGATTTTGCCCGCACGGTGAAGAACTTGATTCATAAGGAATATTGGGGACTGTATAACTGCGTTTGCGGCGGTCAGACTAGCCGCTTGGAGGTGTGTCAGGAATTGCTTAAGATACTTGGTTTAGAGGATGAGATTAAGATCAATGTGGTGACATCCGAGTATTTTGCAAAAGAATATTTCGCAGACCGTCCAGCTTGTGAACGTTTGTGGACACGCAAGTTGAACCTGCGAGGAGTGAATGCTATGCGTGACTGGCGTGTTTCACTTAAGGAATACATAGAGAATTACTACCAAGGATATTTAGCATGAAGAAAGTAGCATTGATTGGAACCAACGGAGTGCCGGCGCATTATGGCGGCATCGAAACGCTGGCAGAATATTTGACAAGAGATTTGAACGAGGATTATGACTTGTATTGCTATTGTTCTAAAACACCAAAGGAAAAGCAATTGCAATCCTATCATAATACAAAGTTGATATATATACCACTGAAGGCCAATGGTTGGCAATCCATTTTTTATGATGGATGGACTATCCTGCGTTCTCTTTGCAAACATGATGTCCTGGCTATCTTGGGATGTAGTTGTCCGCCCGCTATGTTTTTTAAGGTGTTTACCAAGAAACGAATTCTGTTGAATGCCATTGGTGGAAAGGAAACGGAGAAGGTAAGAGGTCTTAAACTATTTGGTCGCATTGAAGTGGCCATGAAGAAGTGGATGGAAGGAATACAGGCACGGTATGCTGATGTGGTGATTGTGGATAATGCAGCCAATGTGGAGGTGTTTGAAAAGAAGCATCATGTAAAGGCGGTATTGGCTGAGTATGGAGGTGATCATGCTATTGCTGAGCCAATCACAGATGAGGCCATAAAGAAGTATCCTTTCCTGAAAGGGAAATATGACGTTACCGTTTCAAGGGCACAGGAGGATATGAATATCCATATGGTAATTGACGCATACAAGAAAGTACCAGAAAGAACTGTTGTGATTGTGTCTAACTGGCAGAAATCAGAGTATGGCCAGAAACTCTATGCAGAGAACGCAGGGAAATATGATAATATCATTCTGTTGAATGCTATTTATGACCAGAAAGAATTGAATACTATCCGTAGCAATGCAGCCCTCTATCTGCACACACATTCAATGTGCGGAACAGCGCCCTCATTGGTGGAGGCTATGTATCTGGGGCTGCCTGTTATCTGTTTCAAAGTACCCACTAATCTGGAAACGACTGAACATAAGTCAATCTATTTTGAGACGGTGCCTGAACTGGTAAAGGAACTTCAAGAACTGAATGACACAACGATAGAACAATTAAAGAATGATTTGAAGGAGATAGCCAACCGCAGGTATTATTGGGAACGCATCTCTGGAATCTATAGAGAATGCATCAATAAATGCATTGCCATGCAAGACAAGAAATAGAGTATGAATGTGTTAGTGACTGGAGCCAACGGACAGTTGGGCAATGAAATACGTATAGTATCTAAGAATAGTACAGACAAGTATATCTTTACTGACGTAGTGGAGTCATCTGAAGAATCCACTGCTATGTTGAAGAAACTGGCAGGTGAGGATGTTGATACATCTACAACCAAGCTTGACATCACCAATCTTGATGCAATCCGTAAGATGGTAAGAGAGAATGACGTCAAAGTCATTGTCAATTGTGCAGCTTGGACAAATGTTGATGGGGCAGAAGATCCGGAGAAATATGACCTTGTTGAGTTGCTAAATGCCAAAGCTCCAGAAAACTTGGCTGTAGCCATGAAAGAGGTAAATGGCCTGCTGGTACATATCTCTACGGACTATGTCTTTGGGAAGGAGCCCTATAACACACCCTGCAAAGAAGATCAGCAGGGAACCCCCACGGGTGTTTATGGGCTGACAAAGCTTCATGGGGAAAATGCTATTCGGAAGTCAGAGTGCAAATCTGTGATTATCCGTACAGCATGGCTTTATAGTGAGTTTGGAAAGAACTTCGTTAAGACCATGTTGAATCTGACTGCAACCAAACCTCAGTTGAAGGTGGTATTTGACCAAGTAGGAACGCCGACGTATGCCTATGATTTGGCCAATGTCATAATAAAGTTATTGGAAGACCCCAAGGAAGGAATCTATCATTTCAGTAATGAGGGCGTTTGCAGTTGGTTTGACTTCACCAAAATGATAGCAGAGTGTGTGGGTAATACAGGATGCGACATACAACCTTGTCATAGTGACGAGTTCCCGAGTAAGGTTAAACGGCCTGCGTATTCTGTTCTGGACAAGACCAAGATTAAGGAAACACTTGGAATCAGAATCCCTTACTGGACAGATTCGTTGAAGTTGTGTATAAAGAATTTGGAACGATAAGTTAGTAATTATGCAGAATATCATTATTACCGGCGGTGCCGGATTTATTGGAAGTCATGTGGTACGCTTGTTTGTGAACAAGTACCCACAATACAACATCTACAATGTAGATAAATTGACGTACGCTGGTAATCTGGCGAATCTGAAGGATATAGAGGATAAGCCCAATTATCATTTTATCAAAGCTGATATTTGCGACTTTGAGACGATGCTGGATATTATGCAGCGCGATCAAATTGATGGTATCATTCACCTGGCGGCAGAAAGTCATGTTGACCGCTCCATCAAAGATCCGTTTACTTTTGCTCAAACCAATGTAATGGGTACTTTGAGCCTATTGCAGGCAGCTAAAGCTTATTGGGAGTCACTTCCTGAAAAGTATGAAGGTAAGCGCTTCTATCATATCTCTACAGATGAGGTTTATGGCGCATTGCAGATGACGCATCCAGAAGGGATAGTGCCTCCGTTCACCACAAAGGCAAGTAGCGGGAAGCACCATCTTGCTTATGGCGAGAAGTTCTTTACGGAGGATTTGAAGTACCAGCCGCATAGCCCGTATAGTGCAGCCAAGGCAAGCAGTGACCACTTTGTGCGTGCGTTCCATGACACGTTTGGCATGCCTACCATTGTTACCAACTGCTCGAATAACTATGGCCCATATCAGTTTCCTGAGAAGTTGATACCTCTGTTCATCAACAATATACGGCATCGCAAACCGCTTCCAGTGTATGGCAAGGGAGAAAATGTTCGTGACTGGTTGTACGTTGAAGATCATGCACGCGCTATTGATACCATTTTCCACAATGGTAAAATAGCAGAAACCTACAATATCGGTGGCTTCAACGAGTGGAAGAACATTGACATTATCAAGGTTCTCATCAATACCGTTGACCGTTTACTTGGCAGACCTGAGGGTGCAGACATGGACTTGATTACATACATAACCGACCGTGCCGGGCACGATTTGAGATATGCTATTGACAGCACCAAGCTTCAAAAAGAACTCGGGTGGGAACCCAGCCTTCAGTTTGAAGAAGGGATAGAGAAGACTGTGAAATGGTATCTGGATAATCAAGAATGGTTGGATAATGTGACCAGCGGTGATTACCAAAAGTATTATGATAATATGTACAAAAACAGATAAAATATGAAAGGCATCGTTCTCGCCGGTGGTTCCGGCACCAGGCTTTACCCTATTACTAAGGGTGTGAGCAAACAGTTGCTCCCTATTTATGATAAACCAATGGTTTATTATCCCATCAGTGCGCTGATGCTTGCAGGCATTCGCGACATCCTGATTATTTCAACACCTTATGACCTTCCTGGGTTTAAACGTCTGTTGGGTGATGGCTCTGATTATGGAGTTCACTTTGAGTATGCCGAACAGCCCTCACCGGACGGCTTGGCTCAAGCGTTCATCATCGGTGAGAAGTTTATTGGTAATGACAGTGCTTGCCTTGTATTGGGTGACAACATTTTCTACGGAGCAGGATTTACCGGATTGCTGAGCAAAGCAGTCGAGGATGCAGAAAAGAATGCAAAGGCCACCGTATTTGGTTACTGGGTGAATGATCCCGAGCGTTACGGAGTGGCAGAGTTTGACAAGGATGGAAACTGTCTTAGCATTGAAGAAAAGCCTAAAGAGCCAAAGAGCAATTACGCAGTCGTTGGATTGTATTTCTATCCCAACAAGGTGGTGGAAGTAGCAAAACATATCAAGCCTAGTGCCCGTGGAGAATTAGAGATTACCACCGTTAACCAGGAATTCTTGAAGGATGGTGAACTGAAAGTACAGGTTTTTGGCCGTGGCTTTGCTTGGTTAGACACCGGCACTCATGATTCATTAAGCGAGGCTTCCACCTTTGTAGAGGTGATTGAGAAACGCCAGGGCTTAAAGGTAGCTTGCTTGGAGGCTATAGCCTACCGCAAGGGTTGGATTAGTGAAGAGCGTATGCGAGAACTTGCAGAGCCTATGAAGAAAAACCAGTACGGTCAGTATCTTCTTCAGGTGATTGATGAGAAGAAGCGTGAGGTTGATGCAGACACATTTAGAATTATCAAATAATAACATAGATATGAAGACAATAGCAATGACGGGTGCATCAGGTTTTATTGGTCAGCACCTGCTCCGGCATTATTTGGAAGAGGGCGCACATGTAATAGCTTTTGTTCCAGATCCGGAGAATATGGAAGAGTATAAGAAGTATCCTAACTTTGAGTTGGTAAAAGCCTTCTTTGAGGATTTTGACCATCTCTCAGAACTAACCCAGACTAGAGACATAGATATCTTCTATTACCTGTCGTGGGGCGGCTATGGTAAGGCTACCAATGACTATGCTGCTCAGATTCAGAATATCAAGCCGATCTGTGATGCCGTGGCAGAGGCTGGTAAGATGGGTTGCAAGCGTTTCTTGTTTAGCACCTCATTCTCAGAGTATATGATTAGTGAACACGAGACGTTGAGTCATAATGCAGGTGCACATTGCAATGTGTATGGTGCGGCCAAACAGGCGGCCCGTGTGATGGCTCATGCTGTGGCAGCACAGAAGGGTGTTCCGTTCCTGTGTGTGGCTTTTGCCAACACCTTTGGCGTAGGTGACAGGTCACACCGTTCCACCAATCTGTTTATACACAAACTGCTCCGTGGCGAATCACTTGACCTGACAGAGGGTATCCATCTGTATGATTGGAACTATATAGAGGACACCATTGCCGGATTGGTGCTGGCTGGAGAAAAAGGCAAGATTGACTCTGTGTATTATATTGGCAGTGACCGTCGACGTCCGTTGAAGGATATAGTAGGTGAGGTTCGCGACATACTGGCACCGGGCGTAGAAATTCGTTTGGGGACCTATAAGGAAGATTTCCATGTGGACTACACCAGTGTGGATGTAACCAAACTTTACAGAGATACGGGCTATCAACCTAAATGGGACTTTAAAGAAGCAGTGCTGAAAACTGCTGAGTGGGTCAAGACGCTTGACTGGGAGTAATTCGGTTATCGGTTATCGGGGGGCGGCAAATACGGACAACGCAAAACGTACGGCAACCTATAACCGCTCAACGTTAAACAAGCGATAACCTATAACTATTAAACTTAAAACGCAAACAAATGGCTTATAAAAAGATAGAAACAAAACTGCCTGGGGTGGTGATACTGGAACCCCAGTGCTTTGGAGATAGCAGAGGCTGGTTTATGGAGAGTTGGTCTCAGAAGAATATGGAAGAGGTGGGCATTAACGTGAACTTTGTGCAGGATAACCAGAGTTTCACGGCCAAGAAGGGAACCATTCGCGGTATCCACTATCAGCAGAACCCGATGGCACAGGCCAAGTTGGTGCGTGTGGTTAGGGGCGCTGTTGTAGATATTGCGGTGGATATTCGTAAAGGATCACCTACATACGGACAGTGGACAGCGGTGGAACTGTCTGCGGAGAATAAGAAGCAGTTCTATATTCCGCAAGGATTCGGGCATGCATTTCTGACGCTGACGGACGATGTGGAGTTCTGCTACAAGTGTGACAACCTGTACAGCAAGGAGTGTGACAGGAATATCCGTTGGAACGACCCTGACATTAATGTGGATTGGAAGTCTTTGGGATTGGAAGGGGAGCCTATTTTGTCAGACAAGGATGCGAATGCTCCGTTGCTGAAAGACAGCGATTGTAATTTCAAGATATAGTACACAGGGAATGGCAGACAAGAAACGAATCAACTGGCTTCTCATCCTGCAAGGATGGGCCATGCTTTGGGTTGTCATTGGCCATGCTTTTTTAGGCGTGGCCGGTGAAGGTCCAGTATGGGAAAATGCGCTGTTTCATTTTGCCTATTCATTCCACATGCCATTGTTTATGCTGGTGTCAGGATGGCTTTTTTACCTGACGAGATTGAAGCATAACGAAGCATCTTGGGGGGGGCAAAAATGGACTTATTCTAGCATAATCAAGGATAAAACACTGCGATTGCTTCTGCCTGGATTAGTATTCAGTTTGTTGGCATTAGCCCTGAAACTTGCATTTCCGGGCGAGATGTCAAGACAAGTTGGGATCAGCGTGCAGGAGCTCATTCATTCCTATGTATATCCCAATGACAATCCGATGCGGGAACTGTGGTTTATAGCAACACTGTTTTGGCTTTTCCTGTTGACACCTTTATGGAAAATTGTGCTGAAAAGAGAGTGGACGGTATGGGGTACAATGATAGTTTTGGCCGTATTGCATTTTTGGCATCCTGATATAGAGTTGTTATGTTTAGGCAGAGTTTTCAACTATGGGATATGGTTCTATCTGGGTGTGGTAATCTCGAAGCAGGACTGGGTTGATAATTATTTGGTAAAGCAGCCGTGGTTGGTTCTGTTGAGCGGAATTGTAGCTTATGTGATAGGATATTTCACGATAGGTTTCGTGACTACATTAGGTGGGATTGTCCTTTCATTTGGGCTTGCTCTTTTGCTTGACAAATATCTTCCCAGAACATTTGCGACATTCCGTGATTATACGTATCAGATATTCCTGATGGGTATCTTTGCCCAAATGCTGGTGAAGATTGTGTATAGGCATATCAGTCTGCCCTATTTCCCGACATACCTTGTGTGCATTGCAGTTGGTTTGTATGTGCCAGTTGTCATATCAAAGATTATAGAAAAGATAAACTGGAAGCCCTTGTCGCTTAGTGTCGGTCTTAAATAGCACAGGATGAAAAGGTGGTTACCCATTTTGCTGATTCTTTTTGCTACTACCCTCTCTTTAATAACTTGTAGCCTAAAGCATTATAAGACTGTCGGTGTTGAAGAGAAGGGTGTTGACAAAGAGTTGTCAAGTATCCCGTTGCTATCAGAATTGAATTATATATACGAGACTTATATTTCTGAGAATAGGAACTATACGACAAGGCTATATCTGAGTCATTTCCTTTCGAACGACTATAAGAATTCGGATTTGTTTTTCGATAACCACCATCGTTCGATAGCACTTAAGCCCGAAACCGATAAAAAGACAGTTAAAGAGGTTAAGGCTAAGGTTATATCTGCTGGCTCAGGTTGTTCAACGATAGTAAGATTTATACGTCGCATCATCCCTGGTTATCTTTCCAAGAAAAAGAAACCACGAGTACTGGTTATTGGCGACTCTGTGACAAGTGGTTATGGATCAGAATCAAACAAATCGGAGAACTGGATGCCAAGTCAGTATTGGGCATACGCCAAGATGTTCTTCGAGTTGGAAAAGATTGACAATGGAAACAAAGCTGATGAGTATAATGCTCTGTTTATTGGCAGTTGGACTGACGGGAGTTTTACCATTCATCACAATGGTGTAGATCGTCGAGTAAAGGCAATGGCAGAAGGTTATGGAGGAGCTTCGTTAGAACAACTTTTTAAGCCTATCTTTGGGAATGCATACCTGCCAAACCGCTTTTATGATGAGACTAAGGGTACTTTCTCCATAAAGTCATATCTGTCAAAGTACAGGACAATGGATGATAATGGAGAAAGGTTGGTGTCATCAAAGATAAATCCGGCTGGCGAGTGTGTGAAAGGAACCGATGGAAAGGAGTATGTGATAGGCACGGAGATAACGTCTCAGGATAGAC
Organism: Bacteroidales bacterium; assembly: GCA_017428945.1. Classification (GTDB taxonomy): domain Bacteria; phylum Bacteroidota; class Bacteroidia; order Bacteroidales; family UBA932; genus Cryptobacteroides. The sequence goes on from JAFRPW010000024.1 coordinate 109,354, forward strand.
TTAGTAAGGTCGATGTATGTACACCATCGATTATTGTAATCAACCTTTGCCATAATACAACGCTGAAGAATTACCAAAAGAATATTGGGCCGGTGCTGAATACGATCAACAAAGAATTGCCGGATACTAAGGTCGTTCTAATGACAATAGACGAGGCTGGTACATTATTCCCTACAGATTATCCAAATTATGCCGCAAGTCAAATCACATATACAGGTCTGCATGAAAAAAATGCTGCGATATATAATTATCTGAAGGAGAAAGTTGAAAATGAGAGTAAGGGTGTATATGTGTTTGCCTCTCAGTTTGTGATGCCAACTATGGAGAGCGTTCCGTCGATCGAGAAGGAAGGGAAATATGGGAAGGACTCTTCGGTTATCGCCCCTAACTATCATCCAAATAATAAGGCACACGAGGTTTGGGGGTATGCATTATATTCTTTGATTAAGTGGATTATTTCGTGAAGATAAATTTAATTTATACTGTAAATAAATGGAAAAAGTACGAGTAGGAATCATCGGTTTTGGCCGTATGGGTCTGACCCACTACAGCATCATCAACACGCATCCGGCAGTGGAAATGACGGCCATCGCTGATACGTCGAGCACTATGCTCAACATGATTAAGAAGTATCTGCCGGCAGTGAAAATGTTTGAGGACTACAAAGACCTTCTGAACAGTGGTCTTGTGGATGCAGTAATCATCTGTACTCCGTCAATTCTTCACTATGATGCTTGCAAGCTGGCTGGTGAGAACGGAATAGCTGTATTCTGCGAAAAACCGTTTACTACATCCCCTGCTCAAGCTCTGGAACTGGCAGACCTGTTTGAAGGCAAGGGCTTGGTGAATCAGGTGGGTTATGTTTACCGATTTGATGTAGTGTTCAACAAGGTGAAGGAGTACCTCCAGGCTGGCTTGATTGGTGACATTTGCCATGTAAATGCCCAGTTCCTGAGTGCTACTATCAGCAGTGCTAAACCGGCCAAGGGCTGGCGTGCAAAACGCGAGAACGGTGGTGGCGCCACTTATGAGATGGGTAGCCACGTGTTTGACCTGATGAACTTCTTCCTTGGTAAACAGACCAAGGTATATGGTTCTCTGCTGAATAAGGTATATTCTGACAGTGTTGAGGATGTTTGCTCTGTGGATGTACAGTACAATAACACCACCTCTTGCTCAATGCATGTTAACTGGAGCGACTATACTTATCGCAAACCCATGCTGAAACTGGATTTCCACGGCACTAAAGGTAAGATTCAGGCAGACCTCTATGGTTTGAAGGTGTTCCTTCGTGAGGAGAACAAGCAGTTTAACTTGCCGGAGGGATGGACATCTACTCCTATGAATATGCTGCCAGATCCGTGTCCTTATTATGTTCGTGGCACCAGCTTCACCAACCAGCTCTATGCTTTTGCAGATGCCGTGTTGGAAAACAAGAAATCAACGGGATGTTCATTCCGTGAGGCCGCAGAGACCCAGGAACTGATTCATACCATTTTTGAGAACAACGAAAAATAATGCAGCCATGGAGAAGATAGATAAGATAGTTTTTGGTGACAATCAGTTTTTTGGAATCAATCACCGTTCTCAGGAGAAGGCAGAGGAAATGTTGAAGCGCTTCAGTGATATTCATAATATCCTGAAGGTTTATGACGATGCATTTGACTGCGGAGTAAAGGCTGTGATGCTGAATAGCAATGACCGAGCAGAGGAGATATGCCAGTATTTCCGTGACCATAAGTCACAGTATGGAGACTTGGTTTGGTACCCCTCGGTACCTTATCCGCACAAGTACGCCAATATGGTGAATGAGTTGGGTATTTTCCCTGCCATCAGCGAGGTCTTGTTTAAGGGCAACTCGGCCGGTGGTGTGCTTAGCATGATTGGTAAAGGCGCAAGTGCTGTGCTGACCAAGGATGCTATGAAGATGATGGAAATGCTTTTGGATGTAGAGTTTAAAATCTTCAGGGGACTGAATGTAAATACCTTCTTCCTGCTCAATCCTATTACCGACTTGATTCTGGGATACAACGTAAAAGAAGTGTTTGAGCATTATTGTGAATATGTTCGTAAGAAGTATAAATGCAATCCTGGTTTGATTACGTTGAACTTACCTTACTTGAAGAGTAAACTGGAGGAATGGGGTATTGATGATGTTGTGATTTGTTCATCTATCAATGCAGCAGGTTTTAATATGCATCCTTCAATGGAGGCATATGAGAAGTGCATTACGGAGAACGATCCCAACAAGTATCAATTGATGGCTATGAATGTGCTGGCATCTGGTTCTATTTCTGTTCAGGAGTCATTTGATTACATCAATAACTTGAATCTCCAGAGCGTTACATTTGGTGCATCATCAAAAGGACACATACAGAGTTCGTTTGATGCTATTAAGATTTGATTTAATATGAAGATACTTATAACAGGTATTCACGGCTTTGTCGGCTCTAATCTGGTAAGATATTTGGCTCCACAAAATGAGATATATGGGCTAGATATCATCGCACCTGAAAAGGAAGGTGTTGTCAAGACATACTCTTGGAATGATCTGGATACAAGCGTGGTTCCAGATGTAGATGCTATCATTCACTTGGCGGGTAAAGCGCATGACACTAAGAATAAAACTTTGTCTGATGTTTACTTTAAGGTAAACAGGGACTTAACTATTAAGGTTTTTGATTACTTCTGTAAGCACCCACTCTCCAAGAAGTTTATTTTTTTCAGCACAGCTAAAGCTGCTGCTGACAAGGTCAATGGAATATTGACAGAGGACGTTACACCTGCACCTGTTGGACCGTATGGAGAGAGCAAAATTGCGGCCGAACAGTATATTCTTAACTCTTTGAAAAATAGGCCCGATTGTTTCGTTGATAAGCAAGTATATATCTTTCGCCCATGCATGATTCATGGCCCAGGTAATAAGGGAAACTTGAATCTGCTGTACAAAGTGGTTCGTAAGGGTATTCCATGGCCGTTAGGGGCATTTGAGAACAGAAGGACATTTACGAGCATTGAGAACATTTGCTTTGCTGTGAATGGCGTACTGACAAAGGATGTTCCTTCTGGTATCTACAATATGGGTGATGATGAAGCTCTTTCTACCAATGAACTGATTGAGGAAATCTGCAAGAGTCTTGGTAAGAAAGCCCATATCTGGAAACTCCCCAAGGGACTGATGAATGGTGTGGCCAAGGTGGGTGGATGGTTGCACCTGCCGCTGAATCCGGAACGGTTGCGTAAACTCACGGAGAGCTACATATCATCGAACGCCAAAATTAAGAAGGCTCTTGGTGTGGAGAAGATGCCTGTGGATGCAAGACAGGGATTGAAGGTTACTTTAGATAGTTTTAAATAATGTGGGGATATATAAGTATTGCAGTCATATTGCTGGTTGCTGAGCTGGTCTATTTTAAGATAGCAGACCATTTTAACATAGTTGACAAACCCAACGAGCGGTCATCGCACTCGCGTATTGTTTTGCGTGGTGGGGGCGTGATTTTTACGCTCTCCATTATTGCTTGGGCTGTGATGATGTTGGTGCAGGGGAATGATATTACCGGCTATATCCCATTCCTGATTGGGCTGCTGATGGTGGCAGGAATCAGCTTTGTGGATGATATTCATTCATTGCCGGATTCACTGCGTATGGCAGTGCAGATTGTGGCATTCTTGCTGATGTTCTGGAGCCTTGGCATGATGCAGTGGAGTATGTGGTGGGTGATCCCTATTGCACTGTTCTTCTGTGTGGGGGCAACGAATATCATCAATTTTATGGATGGTATCAATGGCATCACCGCCGGATATGGTCTGGCAATGCTTATCCCTATCTTACTGCTGAATATCAATATGGAGTTTATGGAGCAATCCTACTTGATTGTTGCCATTATTGGTATTCTGGTATTCAGCTATTTTAATATGCGCCCCAAAGGTAAGGCAAAGTGTTTTGCCGGTGATGTGGGTAGCATAGCGATTGCTTTTATCATCCTGTTTGCTCTGGGTAAACTGATGCTGGCTACGGGTGACGTGACCTATATTGTGTTTTTCCTTTGGTATGGCGTTGATGGTGCTATGACCATTTTCCACCGCATTATGCTGCACGAGAACCTGGGGCAGGCACACCGTAAGCACGCATTCCAGCTGATGAGTAATGAACTGAAGATGGGGCATGTGACAGTCACGATGATTTACGCCATTGGACAGTTGGCGGTATCACTGGGATTTATCTATCTGTGCCCTGATACTGTGCTGGCGCACTGGATCTATTTGGTGGCGGCAGGATTGGTTCTGGCTGGGGCGTATGTGGTGTTTATGAAGAAGTATTATCATTTGCATGAGGAATATTTAGCAAGTTTGAAGAAATGAAGATAACACAAGCATTGCTGGATAAACTTACAGCAGAAGCAAAGGCTTCGCCACGATTGAGGATGAACTTGGATTTGAGGAATTCATCGGAAGACCAAAGCCAACGGATGCTGAATGCCATTGAACCAGGCTCAATAGTCCCCATACACAGGCATCAGAAGACATCTGAAACAGTGGTTTGCCTGAGAGGGCGGCTGGTTTGGGAGTATTATGATGAACTGGAAAGGACATGCACGGAGAGAATTGAACTGAGCCCGGGCGGTCCGGTGGTGGCACTGAATGTGCCGTGCGGACAGTGGCATACGGTGAAGGCGTTGGAATCCGGTTCTGTGATCCTGGAAGTGAAGGATGGACCGTATGAGCCCCAAAGCCCTGCTGATATACTGGGATGAAGAGTCTTAACAACAACCAACAGGCATTCTTTGAGTTGTTGAGAGCCGGTCTTTGGAATGAGGAGGCACGGCTCTCGAAGTTTGGTGCCATCAACCTGAAGGAGATCTGCCGGATTGCGGAAGAGCAATCTGTGGTGGGGCTTGTGGCTGCCGGACTTGAGCACGTGACGGACGTGAAGCTTCCGAAAGAAGAGGTGCTCCTGGTTGTGGGGCAGACGCTTCAGCTGGAGCAGCGGAACAAGGCCATGAATGCGTTTGTAGCTAAGTTGATAGGGCGCCTGAGGGATGCTGGTATATATGCATTGCTGGTGAAAGGGCAGGGGATTGCCCAGTGCTATGAAAAGCCGCTATGGAGAGCTTGCGGGGATGTGGACTTGCTGCTGAATGCGGATGACTATGAAAAGGCGAAGAAGTTGCTGTTGCCGCTGGCTACGGAGGTGGAGACTGAGTATACGCATTTTAAGCATGTGGGAATGACCATAGATGGCTGGGTGGTGGAACTGCATGGGACGCTGCACAGCAGGTTATCGAAGCGGGTGGATAGGCAGATAGATGCGGTACAGGAGGATACGTTTAAGTTAGGGAATGTACGGTCATGGGAAAATGGCGGGGTGACTGTGTTTTTGCCTGCCGTGGACAATGACGTGATTTTTGTGTTTACACATATATTGCACCATTTCTTCTTTGAGGGGATAGGGCTGCGGCAGATCTGCGACTGGTGCCGGTTGCTGTGGACGTATAGGTATGTGATTGATGTGGCAGGTTTGGCGTTACGCCTGGATGAAATGGGCATTATGAGCGAATGGAAGGCTTTTGCGACTTACGCTGTTGAGTATCTGGGGATGCCTGCGGAGGCGATGCCGCTGTATTCTGATGATGCTAAGTGGTCGCGGAAGGCTGTCAGGATAAATGCTTTTGTGCTGGAAGTGGGGAACTTTGGGCATAAGCAGCGGAGAGACTATGGCGGGATGAGCTATTTGAGGCGTAAGTTTGTCTCATTCTGGGGACGGTTGAGTGACATGCTACGGCACTTTAGTATATTCCCGCTGGATTCTATCCGGTTCTTTGGTGGCGTATTGCGGAGTGGACTGCATGCTGCGGTACGTGGTGAATAAATGTTTTGATATTATGGATGCTGGTTTGATTAGTCGGTTACGGGAGTTTTTGGAAAGTGAGGCCCGGAGTTGCTCTATGGACTTTGGGTGCGTGACTCCGGAGTATGTTTATAGGATGTGGGGAGGAACTATTGCCTTAAATGAAATTGAAATCGCATTATCAGAAATAAAAAACGAAGCCACATAAAAATAGAGGCCCCCATAAGTGATGGAATCCTCTATGGTTCAATGTTCAACGGTCTTGCGACCAGTTCAAAGTTTCACGGATAATCTCTCAACTCTCTGCGCAGCACGTTCATGGCATCGCTGGGGCAGGGTTTACGATTAATGATAGAGAGGAATGATTACCATACAGAACTTATACAACATAGTTGGGAATAAGATTGCTAATGAGGCGCAGAAGGCTCTCATTAGGAATAACTTCCCTCCTCAAATAGCAGAGCAGATGTGTAATGCCATCGACGGGCAGGAGAGAGCTGAACACTTTCAACGTTAGTGGAGACCCATGCAGCTGGTGGCACCTAGGGCGGTCAGGATGGCCGTGAGGATGCTGATGAGGGTCTGCAGGATGAACTTCCAGTGGTTTCTCTTGGAGTCATCGCCGGGGACCACAATGGGACCCACATCGGGAGCATCGGGGTTGGACACTACGTCGTTAACCGACTTGTTGATGGCCTTTCTTACGAGCTAGGCCAGAAGCTTCTGAAACAATTATTCCCATAATTCACGCTGTTTTTAAAACGTTAATTAATAGGTCACACAGATTTCAGCTGAAGTCGTTTTTCTCATTGTAATGAAAAGAGCTTTTATTACCCTAATAACTTTTATTGTTTTTTTTGCTTCATTTGCTGCAGATAAGCCCACTGAGACCAGGCTAAAGCAAATTGAAGAGTCAGTTATTCAGATAAGCCAAGACCAGCATGTCTTGGAAGGAGAGCAGGATATCCTATACAAGAAGACCGTGGCAATCGACGAGTTAATTGCACAATCTACTTCAGCTATATCAAGTGAGATTGCTGCCAGCGATAGGCTAATGGGAATATTAACCATGGTATTATCAATTGTAGCGGTTTTCCTTGGGCTTTATGTGGCTTGGATGCAACGAAGAATGAGGAAAATGTCGGATACCGTGCGGAGTATGTCAGAAGAAGTTGAAAAGAAGAAGAATGAGGTATCCGAATTGGTGGATATGATTAATACCAACTTCGACACATTGTATGAGAGAATAAGGAGAGCGGATACTAGAGCCTATGTTAAACGTCTTGAACAGGTGCCTCTGGATGATATGAATATAGGTGATTTGTTGCTTGCTAGAGATCTCGAGGATGAAGACTATGTGGCGCTAAAGAACGCTTACATGAAAGTGATTGAAATGGGGAAAGAAAACTACAGGCCAAGTTTTACCGGGCCATCGCACGGTGAGCGTTATCGGCTGCTTTTTTTCCAGCATTTTCTTGGCCAGGCAATTGAAGATGATGCTATTAGGGATAGTGTTGTTGACGATTTCGACAGGTTGGTTCAGTGCTGTTTTGACAATGATATAAAAAAGTCCTTATCGGCCATTGCCCCCGTTTTAAGTAGGCGCAACGTCCCTTATGATAGGGTAATTGTTTTAAGGAAGCTTCTGGAAGCACTTGACAAGTCTGAATTCAAGGACAACCAACAGCTTTATGACATACTCCGGAATGGTATCGCCGATGAAGACTTATGGTCAGCCGCCCGCGCAACTATTTCGCCTCAACAATAAAACTCATAGAGTGAAAGAGTCTCTTAGTGTATAGGCGTAATCTGATAGGAGGTAATCGTCCTTAAAAACTAATTGAAATGAAACGAACAATTGCTTTATTACTGATGGTCGCCCTGGCGGCATCGTGCTATAAAGAAATCCCCCCTTCTGACGTCGTCGGTTCCTGGCTGGCGGTGCGTGAGGACTGGGTCATCGACAAGGATGGGAGTGTAACGAAGGAGTCATACGATGCGGCCAAGGCGCCATCAGATGATTTTGCGGTTATGCAGTTGTATCATCCATCGTTGTATATGTTTGGCAGTAATCCTTCCAGTGAGGAGAAGAGTCTTCAGATGGTGTACTCTGATAGGTTTTCTCCTCTTGAGTCTGGTTCCACAAAGCATACCAGGGTTACTATTTCTGTAAGGTTGAGGAAACAAAAGATTAGCGGCGGCAGTGCGGAATGGGTGGTCGTTTCTGTGGATGATGAGAGTATGGTGATAGATTATGACAGTGGGGTTCTGAGTATTGACGGGGCCGCGGTTCGCAGAAAGTGCAGGTTTGTGTTTAAGAAGGTGGCGGAAGCTGTGGTGAGGGAGTGACTTTATCGTCCCGTCTGCCGCAACGAAGGACTGAACTTCGACGACCGGCGTATCATCAGGCCGGCGTACTTGAATGTGTTTGGAGAGAGGAAGTATGTTGGGTTGGAGGAGAGGTAGGGGGGGGATTGTGGTGTGATATCGGCGTCTGATGCGAGGTGGGATTGTCCTAAAGCGAACTATGGTCTCTTTGCACTCGCGTCTTAATCGGCATATAGAGAAAATGGGTTTAAACTTGCTTTACGGATGCGGATGCTGTGGCGGATGGGAAGACGGTGTCCATCATGCGGCCGTGTATGATTCTCGGCCCTGGCAACAAGGGGAATCTGAACTTGCTGTATGGTGTGGTGAGCAAAGGAATACCCTGGCCGTTGGGTGCATTCGAGAACAGGCGTTCGTTTACGAGCATCGGCAACCTGCAGGAGGTGATCAAGGGCCTGCTGACCAAGGATGCCCCCAGCGGCATCTATCACATGGGTGATGATGAAGCACTATCCACTAACGAACTGATAGAGGTGATATGCAGTGCCCTGGGCAAGAAGGCGCGGATTTGGCGGGTGCCGGAGGGGCTGATGCTCTTTGCTTCGCGCGTGGGCGACTGGCTCCACCTGCCCCTGAACAGTTTACGAATGCAGAAGTTGACTGAGAACTATGTGGTGTCAAACGCCAAGATCAAGGCTGCCCTGGGCATGAAGGAGATGCCGGTGAGAGCGAAGGATGGGCTAAGGGAGACTATTAAGAGTTTTGCTGGGAAATAGTTTACTGCTTACTGCTTACGGTTTAGGGTTATGACACTTAGGGTTCATGGTTCACGGTTATGACTGATACGACAATGATTGATAGGCTTAAGCAGTTTGTCGAGAGCGAAATGCGCTCTTGCTCAATGGACTTTGGTTGCATTACCCCTGAATACGTTTACCGTATGTGGGGAGGAAATGTTGCAATAGATGAGATTGCTAACGCTTTGGTAATTGTAAAACGCCAGTTGGTATGACGCAAGACGAGCGTTGGCAACAAAACTATGAGGAGGTGACAAGCTTCCTTAATACCAATAGGAGGAACCTTTCTAAATATGACTTAACCGAAAGGCGCCTCTTCACGTGGCTCAAACATAACCGTAAACAAATGAATCAAGGGTTGTTGAAAGAACCTCGCCTGAGCCAGTTCAAAGAGTTGCTGGAGGTGTGTGGACGGTATAAGAGGAAGAATCAATACGAATAGTATTATGGCAGAAGAAAAATATTATTGCTACATCTGTGGAGATGAGATAACGGATAAAAACAGTACCGACGAGCACATTATCCTAAATGCGCTTGGTGGTCATCTGCACTCATATACAGTGATTTGTAAGGACTGCAATACCAAGATGGGTGAAACGGCTGATGCTAAGTTGGCTGAGGATTTGTCGTTCTTCACAGATTTCTTAGGAGTGAAAAAGAACCGCCAGCATGACCATAATCAGGTGATGACAGATGATGAAGGACACGAGATTGTAGTGGATGGTGGTGGCCGTAACCTGACCTTACGGAGGCCATATGTTGAAAACAAAGAAAAGGATGGCGTAAGGGAGATAAAGATGGCTGTTAGGAATAAAAAGGAACTGGATGGCTTCCTGAAGGGAATGGTGAAACGCAATGAACTTACACAAGCCCAGGCTGATGAAATATTGGCAAAAGCGAAAGTTACAGAGCATCATTCGCCGCTAAAAACGAGGACAGTAATCTCTGAAGAAGCTTTCCCTAGTATTATCAAGTCCGCGGCCAACTATTATGTGGATCAGACTCATGATATAAGCACTGTTAAAGCACTTGTACCCTATATTGAGGGGAAAGGGGATTGTAAGGATGTGCTTTACCTGCATCATTTCAAGACCTTGCCTTATCCAGAGATTAAAGGACAGGTGACACACATGATACATATAGAGGGTTCCGCTAAGACGGGACTGCTCTATGCCATGATGGAGTACTACAGCATCTATGTGTATATGGTGGTGATTGACCGAAACTATAATGGTCAGGACATCAACATGACGTACACCTACGATGTGGTGGCTGGTCAAGAAGTGGATAGAACGTTTACGCTATCACTAACGATGAAGGAATTGGATGATTTCAGAAACCAGCCTTATGATGAATATGTGAAGTATTTGCCTTACGTTCAGAAAAGGGCAGATGCCGTGATGGCAGTTTGGGATGAGAAATTGCTTCATGAAGAATTGCATGAGGTAATAGATAAGGCCTTCAAGAAGTTTCCAGAAGGCTGTGTGATGACTCCAGATAAGATGGCCGTGGTGCAAAACGACATTATGGAGTATATAGAGAAGAAGATTGAAAGGTCGTTTAATTTGAAAGAAGGAAAGTGAGAAAAGGATAGTTATGGAAAAAGTTTTTTCTCATATTCCATCACCATTTGATAATATTCCAGACGATTCGCCTGTAGTCTTTATCAGTTACTCATGGGATAGCCCTGAACACAAGGCTTGGGTCAGAAAGTTATCAGATGACTTACGGACAAAGTATTCTGTATATACCTTGCTAGACCAAAATAATAGAGGAGGGTTTGACTTAATAACCTTTATGACCAAAGGTGTTCAAAGAGCAGATAGGGTTTTGCTGATAGGAACGCCTGAGTACAGAAGAAAGTCTGAACTATATGATGGGGGTGGAGTGAAATATGAAGACCAGCTTATAACCATAGAGTTGTACCATAAGATGGGCTCATCAAAATTTATCCCAGTTTTGAGAGAAGGAAAGTTTGATACTTCATTTACATCCATCATTGAGACAAGGACTGGTTATAGCATGGTAGATGATGGTGAATATGAAGAGGTGCTTTATAAACTTGCAGCAGATCTTTGGAATAATCCTATTAATGCGGCACCGGCTCTAGGCCCAAAACCTTCATTCGCAGTCACTAATGTATCTGATAATGGAAATAATCAGGGTAAGAGGGAGGTAACGGTAGAATCATTTATCAGTGAAATAAAAAGACTTATATCTACCCCGAATAGTGATATTGCTTTTACTGAGATGATAGAGGAGGAGGGCGAAAAGGCTCATGAAAAGATTCTTGAAAAATCAGATTATAATTTTAGGGTTGATGCTGAAAGATTCAAAGAGTATAAAGATTATCATTTGAAGGCGGTTGAGAGATTAATAGCCGCATCAATAATCATAGTAAGACATGGTACACTCAAACAGCAACAATTGCTTGTTGATGCTATGGTTAAGCTATGTATGACAAGACCTTTAGGAAATGGGGAGTCGTCAGTTATTGGCACCTCCAATCTTCATTTACTTGGTGTGACTTTTCTGTTCCATACAATAGGCGTCGCCTCTGTCAAGTATGGATATTTCCAGATATTACCTGAAATGATGAAAAGAGGGGTGCCTGCTGGTCATGCTTTGAGTTACAGCCACACATATTCTTTGGCTCATTTGGCTGGAACTAACCATTGGAGTCGTGAAGAATTGTGCGATTACATGAACCAAGGTTGGTATTATCCATATAGTGAGCTTATTTCAAGAAGTTTGTTACCATTTTTTAAGAGTTATTTCTTGAATGATGACGAGTTCAGAAATGGATTTGCTATTTGGGAGCGGCTATTCTCAATGATGTATGTGTATTATAAAAGTGCACTCCTTCCTGATTATGAGGTGTTCCCAAGTGGCCTTTTCCTTGGTGAGCGAATAGCAAGAAATACAATGATTGGTGGAGATTCGTACTCCCAGTTTTTTGCGGATGCTTTAACGAAAAAAGATGAGTGGGAGCCATTGAAACAAGGCCTATTTGATGGTAGTTATTCACAGTTTGAGGATATTAATAAAAGAGCACAGGAGTATTATAGCAAGGGGATGTATTAAAAACGGTTGCTCCAGCCAACTTGCCGCAAAAGCGTCAAGTCCGCTTCCGTTCCAATAAGGAAGCAAGACCGCAGGCGACAAGCCGCCCACGGACTTGCAAAGTAAAACATCAACTATAAGATGTGTAGAAAGCAATCAAAAATTATAAGCATACGTGAAGAGATTTTAGATGCTATTGACGAAGCTTTTCAAGTTATGGCAAAAAAGGATTATATATCCTTCATTCTCTTCATTGGACGTGCTGATATTATAAACGGCCTTAAACCATACCAAGGTACTGATTGTGTCATAGACTATCAATTGGATACAATCTATGATGAAACTCGTGCGGAGTTCTATGTCAGATATTTGAGAAGGAATTATTCCAGAGATGGTTTCACATACGATGGCGATTCGGGTATTGATGACATGCATATTGAATTGATGATTTATTCTCATTTATGGGACTCATCCTATTACATCAAATCATTGATGCGGATAGCGTCTATTGTAAATGGCAATGGGTATATTTGGAATCCGGAAATTGATTGGATGCACAAGGATGTCTTCATGAAAAAATGGATTATTGATCCTTTAAATGCCAGTGGTTTGAAACTAGGCCCCTTGGTTGAGACGTGTTATGATCCTAGTGTGAGAAATGCATTTGCTCATTCTCTGTACACAATTGATGCTGAAAGAAGGCAAATAACCGTAAGACCAAGGAAAGGGATAAAGACTCTTTCATTTGATGAGTTTCAGTCTCTTTTTTTGCACTCCGTAATTCTCATGAACAAAATGGAGAATGCCCTGGAAACAAATCATAGAATGGCTGCTGAAAAGAATACAGCATTGACGGATGTTTTCATGACACCAGATGGGGTGAGAATACAAGTGTTTGGGGAGTTGGTCCAAAGAGGTAAGATTATTAATCCTGAGTTTAGAATAGCCAAGATAATAGGAGAGTAAATTTGCCTGTTGAGAGGGCTGGAAAAACAGAGTGGGCGCACGCCCTGGCGGGCGGCCTCTCTGTGCGGGGAGCGGAAGGCTATTTGGGGCAACGCCCCAATGTGCCTGAAGCGGGGACTATAAACGAATAAAAGAAAATTACAAAATATGGTTTGGACATACATTATTATCGCAGTGCTACTGCTGGCAGCGGAGTTGCTGTACTTTAAGATTGCAGACAAGTGCAACATCATTGACAAGCCCAACGAGCGGAGCTCTCACACTACCATTGTGCTTCGTGGTGGCGGTATCATCTTCACTTTGAGTATGATTGCCTGGGCGGTCCTGATGGTGGTGCAGGGGAATGATATTGTGCCTTATCTGCCGTTCCTGGTGGGTTTGATGATGATTGCTACGGTGAGCTTCTGGGATGATGTGCATTCGTTGCCGGATAGTTTGCGTATGGCGGTACAGATTGTGTCCACACTCTTGATGTTCTGGTCGGTGGGGCTGTATACGGCAATCAGCCCGTGGTGGCTGATGGTGCTGATTGTGGTGGTGGCGTTGTTCTTCTGTGTGGGAGCCACCAACTTCATCAATTTTATGGATGGAATCAACGGAATCACAGCCGCTTATTCGTTCGCTATGTTGCTGCCTATACTCCTTTTGGATGTTTCAGGTTCCAAGTTTCAAGTTTCAGAGTTTATTGAACCGTCGTACCTGATTGTGGCCATCATTGGCATCATTGTATTCAGCATTTTCAACTTCCGCCCGAAGGGGAAGGCGAAGTGCTTTGCCGGGGATGTAGGCAGCATTGGTATTGCGTTTATCATCCTCTTTGCCCTCGGTCGCTTGATGCTGGTCACTAAGGATGTGACATACATCATCTTCTTCTTGGTATATGGTGTGGACGGTACGCTCACCATCATCCACCGCATTATGCTGCACGAGAACCTGGGGCAGGCGCACAGGAAGCACGCTTATCAGCTGATGGCGAACGAGCTGGGGACTAGCCACGTGGTGGTTTCGTTGCTGTATATGGCTATTCAGTTGGTGATTTCTCTGGGATTTGTATACCTTTGCCCGAACACTATTCTGGCGCACTGGATCTACCTGATTGTGGCCGGTCTGGTGCTGGTGGCCGCCTACGTGCTGTTTATGAAGAAGAACTACCATCTTCACGAAGCTTACTTAAAATCATTGGAAAAATGACAAACGAAAAGATAACACAGGGATTGATGGATGAGCTGACGGCGAAGGCTAAGGCGTCGCCACGGCTCAGGATGAATCTGGATCTGCGCAATTCGGATCAGGACGGTAGCCAGCGCATGCTGAACGCCATAGAACCGGGCAGCCCGCTGCCCATCCATCGGCACAAACATACTTCTGAAACGGTGGTTTGTCTTCGCGGACGGTTGGTATGGGAGTATTATGATGAATTGGAGAGAATCTGCATAGAGACAATAGAGTTAAGCCCTAACGGTCAGGTCGTTGCCTTGAATATACCTGCCGGGCAATGGCATACGGTACGGGCCTTGGAGTCTGGCTCAGTGATCCTTGAGATGAAGGAGGGGGCGTATGAGCCAATAGGGGAGGAGGATATATTGAGGTAGAGGATTCGGCAATCATCGTCCTTGAATGGTGACGGCCGGATGGCATCGGCAAAGGAGGTGTTCGACTATGGGGGCGCGCCGGAGGAGGAATCGGCAATACTGAGGATTTAGAGAAATAGTTGCCGGGAAATCGTTTAATCTGGAGTATTCGGACAGGTTTTCTGCGGTGGATGAGGGGACTAAGGAGAGGGCTGTGAGGAAGTTCTACCACATACAAGGATGATGGCACTGTGATAGAAAGTGTTGTGCTATCCCAAGAGGATGGACTATATGGTGTTGATATCCCTAAGGGCGTGTGGTACAAACTGGAGAGCCTGGAGTCAGGGAGTGTGGTGTTTGAATGCAAGGAAGGACCATTTGTGCCGCATGAGGTGGATGGGATTTTAGAATTGCCAAAGAAATAAGAAGGGTGTTGAGTGCTTTGTGGCAGTTCTGTAGCTATGTTTTCTAGCCGCAGAGAAGACCGAAAGAATAGTTTAAAACCGGAGATAAATATGGAAGTATACAGGGATTATCGGGCAATCCACCATTGCCCAAGTGCTTATTTCCAAGAGCTTTTGAACCATTATCTTACTCATATAGATGGTTGGAAGCGCAGATGGGAAATGGAAGACAATTTTAAGAGGAATGCTATGCAGGAGCAAGCCGACATTATCTGTATAGAAACCCCTTCTATTTATTTCCAGAGAACGGAGATAAAAGGAGTAATCTGGATATGGGCATATGATACCAACATCGAGATTTTCAACATAACACCACTAATAGGGAATCATCTGTCACCGTCTGAATACAATTATATAATCGAGGTGTTTGATGGGGAAATTATTAGAAAAATAGCAAAAGATGTTGATATAGAAGTGCGCTTGTCAAAGCCCTATTTTGATATGGAGGATTGCATAGGAAGAGAAGGCTTAGAAGCACTTGAACTGTTCTCCCGGACGAGTAATCGTTCTACAGGGAATACGCACCATTCTGATTTTAAGAAGTGGGCTCACTTTATATTCATCGTGTTTAGGCAAGGCAGGAAGCTGTCGGCTGATTACTTAAGGGGATGGCTAATAGAAGATGGGTGGTCGGATGATATGGCTAACTCACTGAGTCTTGACTATGAGTATTCAATTCAATTACTAAGTGAGTATGAGGACTATTAGTGAAACCGGGCTTGTAAAATACTCTATCACGGATTTCATAGATAACGTTTTTGCGGCAAATCCGGCGAAGATTTTATGTTGGGATACTTGCGGGTTATTGGATATTGTTAGATTTGTGTTTAGGCAAGAACCTATTCATACATTTGATTCTATCGTGGCAATACTGAATATGGTTGATAGTGGACAGGTATTATCAGTAGCATCTGAATTGACCATAAAAGAATGGAATGATAATGTTGACATCGTGTATGACTTCGTCTCTGACAGCTTCATAAAAACCACGAATTATCACTACATGGCATCTGATGCTATCAACAAGATAAAAAGCTTGACGCTACCAACAAGCCAATTATACGGGCAGGGACTGGAAGACGAATTGGTTGATATTGCAATTAGGATACTGAATAAGACTTATTTTATTAAAACTGATGAGGTCTCTAACGATGCAATAGTGCGGGTGAGCAACCACCAAGCCCCTGGTGGGAAAAAGAGCAAGAGTGAGGCTAAGGACTGTGTAATCTGGGAGACGATGTTAGCCTTGTCGAAGGGACTGAACAATTATCCGGACAAAATGAAAGTGCCTAATACTACCAAGGTGTTTTATACCGTGAATACGGATGATTTTGCTGATAAAAGTAGGAAACCCTATCAGTTCCAGCGAGTATTGTTAACAGAGGCTGCTGCTAATTCATTTCTGTGCTGCTTGACTTTTGCAGATGTTGAAACCGCACTGAAACGATAGAAAAACGTTATGTTAAAAATGCCACAAGTTTTTATACGCAGAACTATCCATCCGGTCGGTCAAGGAGCCTTCTACACTGAAAAGTTCTACAATGCGAAGGAGGAACAGTTGTATACGTTTGTGTATGACTGTGGTACTGAGACTGCCATAAAGAATATGGAAGAGCCGCTGTCTGTACAAATAAGTGACTTTAAGAGAAATCTTGAGAACCAAGCTATTGATTTGCTATTTATCTCGCACTTTCATGAAGATCACATCAATGGCCTTGACGAGTTGCTGAAGAATACGCATGTCCATAGGACGGTGATACCGATGCTTTCCAGAGAGGTCATAATTCTGAATCGAGTACGAAACTTGGTGAGGTATGGAGACGAGGCAAGAGAGACTGACAGCATCATTCGGGAATTGTATTATGGACAAGATGATGGAGAGAAAGGCCGTTTTGGAGATATAATAGCGGTTTCTCCGGAGCAAGCCGGCTTAGAAGGTGAAGATTCAACTAATATTAATAGTGGGGAATGGCTTCCAAAAAAGGGAAAGGTATTGAGGAGCGGAGACTCATTGGCCGAACCAAGTATTTTCTGGAAGTATTTACCATTTAATTCAATATCCGCTTCAGACCAAAGAGCCAAAGATTTCGTGCAGCAAATTGCGCTGATTCCCGGCGTATTCAATTCCAAAGGTGAGCTGGACGTTGATGAGATTGTGAGAAATAAACGTGATGACTTAAAGAAAGTCTATGAGAACGTAATGAAAGGCGGTAATGACAATCTATACACACTTTTAGTGGAATCTACTCCAGAAGAAGGAATTAAGGTAGAGCCTTGCCCGCAATGTGCAAGATGTCTTTATACAGGGGACTTTGAACCTGATGCTGACAAAAACGTTTGGAAAAGATTTACGGTAGTATACCAGAATTATTCAGAAATAGGAATAGTACAAGTACCCCATCACGGCTCAAAGCATAATTGGAAGCAAGCACTGCTGAATGCAGCAGGATGTAGGCACTACTTTATCTCTGCTGGTAAAACGAACAGATACCATCACCCAAGTTATTGGGTCGTAAGAGACATTCAACAGGCTAGCTATGGAGTTTCCGTAGTTTGTGAAGAATTGGGTTCAAAAATGCAGAGTGACTACTGGATACTGTAGCTCTATTGATTATCAGAGATTTTAATTCATGCCTACAGATCGCATAGAATTTGATAACAAGGTAAAGGAGGTAATTCGGCGCAGAGCTGGATACCGCTGCTGCAAGTGCGGCAGAACCCTTGTAGGCCCAGGAGCCACCACGAGCGATAGCGTAGAACTTGGACAGTGCGCCCATATATATGCCGCCAAGTCATCTGGACCAAGAGGACAGTCTCACTTGACAGAAAAACAGCTGAAGTCAGTGGAAAACGGGATGTATCTCTGCACCCATTGTCATAAGTTGGTGGACGGAAAACTTCACAAGAAAAAGTATCGAGCAGAACATTTATTACAGATAAAAGCCATTCACGAGTATAAAATAGCCGTAGAAATAGGAAACGACGTAATACCACTGAACTGGATTAGAGGTATCAAGGTAGAAGAGAGTCCGAACATCAAGACTGGAACCGTCATCAACTTGGCGAAGACAACCATTCTATATGGAGGTACGGGAACAGGTAAATCCTCGATTGTTGAGATGCTTTACACGGTGCTGTCATCATCCATCTTGAAACGTTGGGATGATAAACGGATGAAGTCTGTTGTTGATGTGGACAATCCCTTGAAGCAACCTGTGACGGTGACAATGGATAAGATTGTTTCATATCAGGCAGGAGAATACAACTTGGCTACCTTCCCATATCAGATGGATGTGGTTTATTTGCGCGATAAGGAGCGTCGCACAGAAGTTAAAGATGACCTGCAAAACATTGCAGACTACCTTGGCAAAGACAGAAACACTGTAGAGGCTATGATAAGAGTGGCAGATTTTAAGCACGCTGTAATGGTAGCTAAGGCAGAGGTTACAAACGTAAGAATGAAGCCGTACAGGGAAACATGTATAAGAGTATGGAGAAAAGACAGGAATGGCCCGGAAAAGGGATGGCGACTGAAACAATTGTCCGGAACAGAACAATCCCGATTTGTACTGGATTTGGTTGTGAGTTATCTCCATGCAGTGTCCCGATTCAAACCAGCGCTGCTGCTAATGGACTGGGGAAACATCTACAGTTTTGACGAAGCACTGATTGGGCAGTATTTGAGGATATTCCAAAATCCGAATATGAACTTCCAGACTATCATCGCTTCACATACCATGTGGCAGAACGTTGAATGGTCCGGCTGGAATTTGGTAGATTTGAATAACAACGAAATAGTGGAGGACTGGTGAAATGACCCACGACCAATTAAGACATTTACGCAATCTGAGACTGCTGCTGTCGCAGAACAAGTCACCACTTGGCTTCCTGCTGGCCGCAGGTTGTCCATTATCCGTGAAAGATCCCGCGACGAGCAAGGCTCTCCTCCCGGATATGGCAGGTTTGACGAAGATAATCAGTGACAAGCACACCACAGACCCAGACGGAACACCATACAAGCGCCTGATGGCAGAGCTGGCAAAAGCAGGGAAGAACACCAAGAACCTGGAGGATGTGCTGACCTTTATCCGCTCTATGAAAGAGGTGTCAACTGGAGGCGGAAAGGTACGTGGATTCACAGAAGCAGAACTGACCTCACTTGAAACAGAAATCTGCACCACTATTTCAGGTGCGGTAACCAAAGACCTCCCAGACGGCAATAATTCATACAGAAAGTTTGCTAGATGGATAGGTTCTATAGACCGAGATGTGCCTGTAGAGGTATTTACCACCAACTATGACTTGTTGCTGGAACAAGCCCTGGAAGAGCAGAGTGTCCCGTTCTTTGATGGCTTCTCTGGTTCCAGATACCCTTTCTTTGACATCCACTCAGTAGAAGAAAACGAGTTGCCAAGATACTGGGCGCGGTTGTGGAAACTGCACGGCTCTGTGAATTGGAAAACAGTGAAAGGAGAAGTATGTCGCGTGTCGAAAGACGTGGCAGGTTCGCCGGAGCTGATATACCCCTCGAAACTGAAATATGACCAGAGCAGAAAGATGCCCTTCCTGGCCATGTCGGACCGGCTGACGAATTTTCTACTGCAACCACAGGCCGTTTTGTTTGTATGCGGTTACTCCTTTGGGGACGAGCATATCAACGACACCATCATCAATGCTCTTAAAGTGAACCAGACGGCTAATGTGATTGCCTTGATGTATGGCTCTATGAAGAAAACTGACCCTGCCGGAGAGCTGAATTTCCCAGAGGCGGTGAAACGGGCAACGGAACGTCCGAACCTGAGCGTGTGGCACGACGAGGAAGCCGTGATAGGGGCGCAACGCAGGGAGTGGGCTCAGTTTGAAGACCAGAAAAAGGAGTTTTCAAGTTTTACCTTGAAGATGGTGGGCGATCGTGTGAGCTTTGGTGACTTTGACGCATTTACAACCTTTCTGTCGGAACTAATAGGAGACCATCCCGATGCAGACAAATAATAATCCGGCTGTGATAGGCGTGGTGAGGAGTATCTCGGGCACCAATGTTTCCGTACAACTGTATAAAAGCCTGAATTCCACCATCTCGTATATCAACGGTAACGGTTATAAGATAGGCCAGGTGGGAGGATTTGTGAAGATTCCCCAAGGGTATGTTAACCTATATGGAACAATCGTTCAGATAGGTGCGGATGCTATACCCGAATCGCTCAGGAATGATACGGGTGTCGGGGTGCGCTGGATGACCGTGCAACTGGTGGGAGAAGGAGCCGTTGGGCAACCCTTTGAACGGGGCATTTCGCAGTACCCGATGATAGATGACGAGGTGCATATTGTGACAGAAGAGGACCTGGTGAACATCTATGGTCGGGAAAAGGGAGCGGAGTTTGTTTCAGTCGGAACTATCGCGGGGGCAGAGAATATTCCTGCACTTGTGGATATCAACAAACTAATTACGCGGCATAGTGCGGTTGTGGGGTCGACGGGAACTGGTAAATCAACCACTGTCGCTGGACTGGTGAATACGCTGCTGAGCGCGGAAAAGTTTCCGTCATCACGTATTGTCTTGATAGATATTCACGGAGAGTACGGAAAAACGTTTAAGGAGAAAGCCAATGTGTTCAGAATCATTCCTGAGAACGAACACGAGAAGAAACTGGTGGTGCCCTATTGGGCAATGAGTTTTGACGAGTTCGTGGACTTTACCTTTGGGGATGTGAATGATAGCGACCGTGCACAGATAGCAGAATACGTGTTACGGCTGAAGAAACTGACCATCCGGCAGAATCCGGGGAAGTATGACTATCTGAATGCGGACCTGATAACGGCAGATACGCCGGTGCCTTTCAGTCTGAAACGGCTGGTGCTGTATCTGTACAGGCTGGTGTTTGCGACCCATAATGCACAACCGTCTGGGCAAAAGAACTGCGAAATTGATGATGTTTTCGACATTGTCAATACAACTGAGGAATTCGAAGAACGAGATGGGAACAAATTGATAGGTAGCATTGACCCCTTTGTTTTACCAACATATAAAGCAACTGTAGATAAGCACATTTATTTGGCAAAGGTGACGGTGAGCCTGAAAAGACAACTGTTGCAATTATTGGCACGAATGACAGATCCTAGATACGACTTTATCCTTAATCCTGATGTCTATGCATCGGATGAAAAGGGAACTGTGGGCAGTGATTTGGATGCGTTGCTGAAGGAATGGTACGGAGATAAGCAGTTGTCGGTATTTGACGTTTCCGGCGTACCAAGCAGTATTCTAATAGATATTGTGGGAATAATGCTGCGACTGATGTATGACTCGCTCTTCTGGGGCAGACGGATGCCGCAAGGAGCAAGGGAGAGACCGTTGCTAATTGTGATGGAAGAGGCGCATAACTATCTTGGAACGAATAATGACAATAGAGCCGCTGCCGTGGTGCGCAGGATTGTGAAGGAGGGCCGTAAATATGGTATTGGCGCGATGGTGGTGAGCCAGCGGCCATCGGAGATAGACCCAACGATACTATCGCAGTGCGGCACTACGATTTCGCTTCGACTGACCAACTCGAATGATAAAGGCATTGTTGCCAGTACCGTGTCGGATAATCTGTCGGGACTGGTGAATATGCTGCCAATCCTGAAGACTGGAGAATCGATTATTGTAGGCGAGGCGGTCAGGATGCCTATGAGAGCAAATGTCTTCTTCCCGCCGGAAGCCTTGCGACCTGACAGTCAAGATCCAAAAGTGGTTGGGAAAGAAGATGAGGATTTGAAGGGATGGACAAAGGACTTGCAGATTGGTGCAGGGGACTATTCTGATATCACAAAGACTTGGAGAACGCAAAAAACAAAAGTAGAGTAAGAATATGGACAGAAAATATGTATCATCATCGAACATTGCTTCAATCGGCTATGACTCGATGAGCCAGATTTTAGAAGTAGAGTTTCTGAACGGAAGTATTTACCAGTATTATGATGTGCCCGAAGCACTGTATGAAGGGCTGATGGCAGCTGATTCGCACGGAAAGTATCTGAATGAGTATATCAAAAGAGGCGGCTACAGTTACGCCAGAGTATAAAGTATGCGGATAGATCATAAGTTGCAGCGCGTCCAGGTGGATAGCTTTGAAATCTCGGACGAGCTGGTATATCGGTATTTTGACTCTTTGCCTGAGGCAGAACGCGAGGCGGCTTTGCTTCGCGCTATCCGTATTGGTGTGCTGGCCACGATGGAAGACAGGTTCTCTGCATTTCTGTCGAAGACCACGGATGACCTGGGTGTGCAGTTGGAGAACCTGAAACTGTTGTTTGATATGAAGCAGGAGGTGTTCCACAAGACGGCCATCAAGGGCGTGGCGGCCGAGAATGACATTCTTGAATTCTTGGAGGAGTATATCGAGCGGAATCATCTGGGAGATGTTGTGTCGCTGACAGGAACGTCGAAAGGATTGTTGAAGAATAACAAGACGGGCGATATTATGGCATACGTCGGTGGTGAGAGCAGCGGACGAAAAGTGGCCATAGAGTGTAAATTCGACAAGAGTATCAAGCTGGGGGATGTGGATTCGCCTGATATTGCATCGAACAAGTATGATACGGCATGGAGCCAGCTGCTGGAAGCGACAGTGAACAGAGATGCCAATGCCAGTATTATCGTGTTTGACAAGACGCTGGCAGATGCCTCTATTCAGAGGGCTGTGGATGGCGTGACGTATGTGGACGGTATAGGTTTTATCTGTATCATCGACTATGAAGCCTCAGACTATCAGAACCTTGCTGTGGCTTATAACCTGGCGCGCGGGTTGGCTCTGCGGAAAGACGGAAAGAATGTGGAGGTGGAGTTTGTGAATATGCTGATTGGACGGTTGCTGAAGGATATCCGCGATGTGCAGAGTATTGAAACGTTGGTGAAGACGAATATCAAGAACAATCAGCAGATACTGAAAAACATAGAGAAGAGCCTGCTCTCGATAGAGTTTGACCAGAAGTATCTGGCCAAGTATATGGAGGACGGGTATCTGAACAAGGCTGATTTGCTGGAGTTCTACCAGCGAGAAGAGATTCGCGCGAAGTATAAGTTGATAGCCAAGGAGATTGAAGCAGAGGAGGGGGAATGAGGTTCGGCCCAATAGTATAAAAGTATGATTACATTAAAGGATTTGAATGATATCGCGGAAAACAAGATTAAGAATGATGCGCAGAAAGCAATCATCCGGTCGAGTTTTCCCCCGCATATAGCAGAAAGGATGTGTGCCGCTATAGATGGGCAAGAAAGGTTTGAGCACTTCGTGCGGTTATTGAATGAGTATAACGAGTGGATGGCGCAGCAGCAGATGCAACAGGCGGCGGTGATGGAGTTTTTGAGGGGGTATAAGGGGTAACAGCTGCTGCCGGTGAGGGTGTGGTCTGTAGGGGATTGATGATAAGGTTTCTGGTATGACACAGGAAGAACGTTGGATAATCAATTATAATGAGGTGATGGACTTTATCAGGATTAATCACCGGAATCCTTCTAAACATAGAATCGAGGAGCATCTGATGCTTAACTGGGTGAAGCATAACAGGAAACTCTTGAATGCGGGGAATATGAAGGAGGAAAGAAAAGTGTTATTCCTTGAGCTGCTTGACCTTATTGAACAGAATAAAAGGAAGAATCAATATGAGTAGTGCGGGAGGCTTAGGCACATGGTGCTGCCGCTTATGCGGCTGCACGATGTGCGTGGGGAGCGGAAGGCTCTAATGGCCGCCAGGCCATTTGTGCCTGAAGCGGGGAGAATTCCGGAGGATATTCGGTCACTTTGCCACCGAAAACTGAATTAGATTTGGAATAACACCACAAGACAATTATATTTGCAAACATGGACGAGAGAGGAACCATAGAGATAAGGGTTTCCGGTTCCAAAGGAAACCTGCAGCTGTCCCCTGATAACTATGATATCAGGGACATTGCCGCTATGTTCGAGATTGTGGAAAACCTCATCGCTCCGGGGAGCAAAAAACAACGCCCTGAAATAAGCTATACAATAGAAGAAGGCTCCGTGCGCCACATTTTCAAGACCGGTTTTCAGGCTGTCATCACGATTACCGCTATCCTCTCTAGCCTTTCTGACCCAAGGAATATTGACAAGCTGGAACTTCCGACGGCACGAGCCATTGAAAAGCTTCAACAGGAAGCAAGAGCGAAACACTACTCTTATTCCTTCAGTACATCACAATACGAAGGAGAGTTGCTTCAGATAACCCCTGAAACAAACTTCAGGCGCTCTGAAGATGTTTGGGTTGATGCGGAAGTATACTTATACGGAGAATTGACGGATGCGGGCGGCAAGGAAAGATCCAATATCCACCTGGATACCAAAGAATATGGCATTATTAAGATAGATGTAGATAAGGATTATTTGAGGAACCAGAAAGAAAACTTGCTTTATAAAGAATTTGGTGTAAGAGCGAATGGACGCCAGAGCGTCCTAACCGGGGAGATTGACTTCAACTCGCTCAAACTCATTGATATCCATGGATATAAGCCGGTGTTTGATAAAGAGTATTTGAGTGGTCTGATAGCCAAGGCATCCAAATCCTGGAAAGGGGTGGATGTGGATCAGTTTATGTCTGAAATAAGAGATTATGAGCAATAGCACGAACAAGAAAGGGCAGGTAGCAATGCTCGATACGAGCTTTCTGATCAGACTGCTGAATGAAGAGGATCCCTTGCATAAATATGCAGTGGAGTATTATCAGTATCTTCTTGAACAAGAGTACGTTTTATACGTATCAACCATAGCCTTGGCGGAATACTGTGTAAAAGGGCAACTGGATGAAATCCCTTTTGATAATCTCCGTGTTGTCCCTTTTAACCTTGACCATTCTTCCACCGCGGGCGAATTTGCAGCCACGCTGTATGAGGCCAAAAAGAAGGGAGCGTTCAGCCCCGAAAGCCGCCTGATTATCCCGAATGACACGAAGATCTTCGCTCAAGCTGCTAAACTGAATGCGGTGTATGTGGTTACATCCGATACTGAAGCAGGTAAGGCCATGAAGACCCTCTCGGGGAAAGGCAATTTCTCCGTACAGCATCTTGACATTCACAAGAGCGTGTCTGAAGCTTTTGGAATGTTGCTTTATACGGATGCGGAAGTGTAAAGGAGTGCTTCACGCCATTTGTGCTTGAAGCGGGGGATTAACACCCCTCCGGCCTCTCACTCGTAATCCAGGGCACAGCCCCGTACAATCCCTGAATATAATTCTTCTGATAATTAGAATCATTCCTAGGTGCATGACTCAGTTTCTCTGACCGCTCATGCACCTTTAATAATGAATAGATGCCCGTATTCTCAACGGCATCCTTCTCCGTGAACCAAATCTGATCCCGGCGGAGCACTTCATTAGACAATAAATTGGTATCGTGCGTAGTGAAAACAAGTTGCGCACCGTGCGGATTTTCCTCGGGGCTGTTGAACATCTCCACCAACCGCCTGGAAAGTAAAGGATGCATCTTTGAATCCAGCTCATCAACTACGAGCGTCATGCCCTCGTCCAATGCCTCCAACAACGGCGCTGACAAGGCGAAGACTTTATTAGTACCGGCAGACTCCTGCTCATCCAGGTCTAACATTTCAGTCCTTACAACAGTGCCGTTCTCATCGTACACATTGTGGGCGGAGTAAATCTGTATGTAAGGATCTCGTTTATACTGGGCAATAAACTCCTTGGGAAGACCTGGTAGGGACTCAAAATCCACTTTCTCAACGTCAAATCTTTCAAATCCCAATTTCATCTTGCAGATAAACTCCTGTACACGAAGCTTGGCTTCGGGACTATCCGCTACGCGTTTGCGCGTGTATTTAGAATAGGTGTCCTGAATACCGGAAATAACGCGAAGATTACGCCTGAACCAATTAATTACACTATTGGAGATTTCTCCGCCCGCCTGTCCTGCCAAAGAAAGGAACAGGCGGTTTTTGTTTAATACAAGTGTGTCACGGGCGCGGAGGCCTTCCTCGAAACTCGTGGTATCCAGATTAATACCATCCGGTGTGCGGTCAATGAGACGTTTTTCGGAGCGACCAGGCCACTTGGCTTGGAGCCATTCCGTCACGATGACTTGCTCGGTATATTCAAAGCCGTAGGTATAGATGCCCCGGGTAGTGGAATCATAATACGTGATTTCAAAACGTGTGGGTTGTGGTTCTCGAGTAGAAAGCACAAACGGATCATAGGGCAGGGACTCATCGTCGTTAAGACGGACAGAATCAAGGACCATACGGCGCATAGTACTAATAGCTCTAAGGAGGTTGCTCTTTCCGCTGGAGTTAGCACCGTAAAGTGATACCGCATTAAGCACCTTGAATGAACTGGGCCCGGAACCGATGACTGACACGCCTTTACCAGGGAGGTCTTTTATGCCGTTGGAGGCATAGAGGTCCAAAGTCATTTTACGCCCGAAAGAGCGGAAATTCTCGACGGAAAACTTGAGTATCATACTAGAGCGTCTTTACGGCCTTGGGCCTCGTTTTGGACTGCAAAGATAGTTATTATTCTTATGATAATCAAGAAATTTCTTGTTTTGCTCAAAAACTGACAAAATGTCATTAGTTCGCAATTTTGCAGGCAGTACGAACTGACAAATGGCAGAACAATGGCAAAAATTGAGTAAAAACTGCAAAAGGCACGGTATTTGAACTAAACTGGGTGGTTTTGGTTAGTATAGTATCAATATTTTTCTTTCTTTTATTACTTATGAAGAAAACTAAAAATCAAATCATTGCAGATATCGATGCACATCTGCAGAAGAGCCGCAAAGGCTATTACAGTGACTTCTACATTGGGATCACGAACGATATAGAACGTCGTTTGTTTGGAGAACACAATGTAGACAGGAACTACGGTTGGTGGATTTATTGCGAAGCCATCAACAAAGCTACCGCTCAGGAAGTAGAGGAGTATTACCTGAATAAGGGCATGAAAGGTGATACAGGTGGTGGGAATGAGGACTCTACATTTGTGTACTGTTATGAGATAACAGCTACTACTATAGAGTAACATGAACTGGGTGACCATAACAGTTATAGTGGTTATGGTCATCCTTTATGAGCTGTTAATAATGGAGAAACGAATAAATAACATAATGGATAAATATACTAGAGTAGCAAGAGTATATCCGGCCATCATAGGAGTGCTCCCTGTTTTTATATTGCTTGCATTGTGTATGGGTGAGTGGCTTCCCAAGTATCGAGAGGTGGCGGGAAATGTTAAATGGATATTATGGATGATAGGAGGAACTAGTTTGGCAAGTCTGTCCGTAGGTTATCTTGCAAGTGAGCTATTTAGAGAGACATCAAAGTGGTTGTTCCAGTATCCGCTATTCAAGAAAGACGAAACTGAAATGCCAACTACTAAGATGCTGCTTTGGCAAAATGCAGTAATCTCCCCTGCGTATCATAAATTAATTGCAAACAAGGTAAAAGCGACGTTTGGTATTAAACTACCGACTCCAGAAGAAGAACAATCGGACATTAGTAAGGCTTTGAAGACTATAGTTGATGTTGTGTCCCAAATAAGACAATACTGTCGCGGAGACATAATCTTAAGGCAGTACAACATAGAGTTCGGCTTTTGCCGCAACTATCTTGGCGCAA
Source organism: Bacteroidales bacterium (assembly GCA_017428945.1). GTDB lineage: Bacteria > Bacteroidota > Bacteroidia > Bacteroidales > UBA932 > Cryptobacteroides. The sequence continues at coordinate 137,014 of JAFRPW010000024.1, forward strand.
GTGTGTGGGATATACTAGTAATCATTGGTTTGGGTTTTGCAAATGTATTGTGCGGTTGGTTATCCTGGTGGGCTATATTTTTAGCATTATTAATACAGTTGTTATTGATGTTTTGCTGTTTTCTGGTGTTGGAAACCAGGGGATGGAGCTATGCCAAATACTTATTTGCAACGTTTACAGGTACATATAACAAATAATAAAAGCATATGAAAGTAGTTGTATTAAATGTTGGGCCCGCTTTGAGTGCCTACATTGAGTTTGGGGACAAAAAAGTTGTTTTTGACCTTGGAAAGAGTAATGATTTCTCACCGGTGAATGATTTTCTAATTCCATTATTTGAAAAGCGTGAAGGGAAAAAGGATTCTTATAATATAGATCAATTGTTCTTGTCGCATCCTCATAGAGATCATATTTCTGACCTGAGTGCCATGAATGAAAGGTTTCATTACACGCTGTATACTACGCCAAACGATTTATCGACAGGAGAGGAGGCGTATAAAAACGTTAATTGGAGCCTAGTGGACGACCCGGAGAGTGATGAGGTAAAGAACGTAAAAGAGGCATATAAGGGTAGATGTCTTCCTTTGAGGTCATGCGATCCATCACGAATGACAATTGGGTTTATTAACCCGGGTTGGGTTGAAAATGATGAAACACTAAAAGCTGAGAGTTATACTAATAATTTAAGTATCGTTTTGTACATACACTCCGGCTATAGAATATTCTTTGCGGCAGATATTCAAAAGGAGGGAATGAAGAAACTACTTGAGTATAACAATGAAATCAAAAAGAGAATTGGACAGGGCGTTGACTTCCTAGTGTGCCCTCATCATGGTCTCCGTTCTTCATTTAGTACGGCACTATTTGATGCTATGAGAAACGGCAAGACTAAAAAGCTTAATATCGTTTCCGAAAAAGCAAATGATGACGACAATCGAAATGTGGATAGCAGATATAGCTCAACCGACTATTGTGAAGGTGACAATAATCTCAGTTCTAAAGATAGTATCGTATGTCAAAGAAAGACATCGCAAGGTCATATTTTTATTGATGATGACGGAACTGTGACGGTAGAAAAGGATATAGCAAAGATAATTGATAAGTTTTAAGTGTTATGGAAATAAAGTATGCAATAAGAAAGTTGTGTGTGAACGGTCATGATATGCCAGCCTATCTGCAAAAAAACGGAATATGGTCTTCAGTTCTCTTATAGGGCATCTATGCCCCATGAAATCCACTATTTTGATAGTAAGGATGAAGCGATAGAGTTTATGAAAAGACGTGAGTGTGGGACATTCTTTGAAATTGTGGAGGTCTATGTGAGTTAGATGAAACATTTGCCTAACAAAAGCATTTCATAATAATGTGATAATCGCAAATATATTAAACGAACTACAATGAAAGCCCGCGACCTAATCGACAAACTCTCCCAAGTCTCCCCGGACGCCGAGGTCATAGGCGGCACTTGGAATCGTCCAGATTAAACCATGAAAGAACCAGAAAACAAAACAGAATCGGCAGTACAGCTGTTTGACGAGACATTCAGATCAGGCAACCTGGTAGATCTTACATCGTCTATTGGAGAAGTCGGGATTGACTCTATTCTGAGTCTTGAAGGCGTGCCCACAATCGTAAAAGATATTCCTGTTCTTGGCTTATTGGTTGGCGTGACCAAAACGGTGATTGATATCAGGTCATACCTGTTGGGCAGGAAGATTTGTGGCTTTTTCTTCGGGATAAAGGATGTTCCGATAGAGAAAAGAATCAAGTTCTCGGAGGAGTATTGCCGTGAGAATAGGGAAGATACCGCTGCAGCCTTATTGAGCATTCTGGATAGAATGAATAATCGGAACAATGTCCCGATTGTTTGCCGACTGATGAAGGCAAAGATGAACGATAGTATTTCAATGCATGACTTTAATCGTTGCATCTTGGCCTTGGAGCGGGTTTCTTATGCCGATTTGGATAGTCTTTCCAAATTCGACGATGATTACTACGAAGAGGGTCTGGCGGAGTCTTTTGAGTCTGCTGGGTTGGTTTATCTATCAGTTATTGATCCCCACAATAGGTATGGCGGGCCTCAAATGAGGCTTTCCAGAACTGGACGCGTGCTGCTTGTATATGGGTTGGAGAGGAATGTGGCTCTGGAGGCCCCGAGGAGTACAAGGATTATGAGTGATTTTGGGTGATAAGGGGAGTGGACGGCCTTTTGATATTCAAATGGTATTTGTATAATTGATTCTTTTTGCATACATTTGTCAAAGATGAATTATTGTTATGAAGAAGAACGATAATAAAGAATTGGTTGAGCAATACAACTCCATTATGAAGGACTATGACCCTAAGCCCTTTATTGCCGGGGATTGGCCAATGGAGAATGGAGTGTATAAACAGTACTCAGCTTTCGAAAACCAAACAGTTTCTGTAGGAGGTACAAGTTATTCTCTTTAATTTGTTTTGTGATGCCGACTTGGAGCGTTATTTTGAATGAGGCGAATAAGCTTGGGAGAAATAATCCCAATGATGCCGTAAATTACATTGTTAATCAAAAGAGTTCTTTTTTAAGGCGCTTGTCTGAGAAGACGGGTAGGAATACTATATTGTATTTCTCGGGCTTCCTTCAGAAGCAGCCTTCTAATGATGTGTCCATCAATGATTTGGACATAAACGCCTTTATGGAAAATATTCACGGCTTGGACAAGAGTCTTGGTCTGGATTTGATTCTTCATACTCCGGGTGGTGATTTGGCGGCCACGGAACAGATTATTAAGTATTTGAAGACTTGCTTCCATGGAGATATCAGAGCTATTATTCCTCAGATGGCCATGTCTGCTGGGTCAATGATTGCTGTATCGTGTAAGTCTGTTATTATGGGAAAACAGTCATCGTTAGGGCCGTTTGACCCTCAGTTAAACGGTGTCCCATGCCAGTCTGCTATTCGTGAGTTTTATAAGGCCGTTGATGATGTTTCTAAGAATCCTGCATCTTTGGGCTTATGGCAAGCAATCCTATCTAAACTCAATCCTACTTTCCTGACTCTTTGTGCTCAGGCTGATGAACTGGCAGAAGAACTGACAGAAAAGATTCTTGAAGATAAAGACATTGACAAATCTACCAAGTCAAAAATAAAGGATGTCTTTGCAAAGAATAAGAATAGCAAGACGCATAGTCGTCATATTGATAGGGATAAATGCCGCGATGCTGGACTTGATGTGATTGATTTGGATGCAGACAATGAATTACAAGACCTAGTCCTTAGTATTCATCATTGTTGTATGATTTTAGCCGAACAAACCCCCGTGGTTAAGATTGTTGAGAACAACATAGGTGGGTGTTATGTTAGGAACGCCATGATGCCGACTCCTCCCCAAATACCCGGGCCTATTCATCGCTAGTACTTTAGTTTTATTATAAGCGCTATCGCATCCAAGGCGATGGCGTTTTTGTTTATTATTATGCTAGCCCTGATAAATGTTAATAACATGTTGAAAACTCTATTGAATGTGCCGCCACATAGAGATAGTAGTTTGCATCTTTCCATCGAATGTATAAAACGACGCATATGAAAATCTACCTAAACACTTTTGCCTCACTTGTTAATAGAAAAAGCGAGGAAAGCCTTCTAAAGGCAATTCATACTATAGTGGAAGAGCACGATGCGCCGTTCTGGTATTCCCGTATCCGTCCTGGTGTAAGGAACTTCTTTGCGGAAGGGATGAATCATAGCATCCTTGAGTCTCTGGTCGATAAGCTGGCAAGTGTGGTTCCAACGTCAACATTCCAAAAGAATGACTGTGAGAACTCTAAGCAGGCCGTTGCCAAGATAATGAGTATGTCATTTTCTGGTTTAGAGGGTAAGAATCTGGTTAGGCCAGCAGCAAAATCAATCATGTTTCATGGGATAGAGCTGGATGTCAATCCCGATGCCCTGATTATCTGGATGGATGCCGATGGGAAAAAGCACGTGGGGGCGATAAAATCAAAGCTCAAGAAATCGGTCTTTCGTCAAGAGGAAGCGGTGATGATTGCCTGTATGCTTAAAAGATATCTCCACACCCTTTTTCCTGACGATATCGTTGAAGATAGCCTCTGCATATGTTACGATGTCTTCCGTGACCGTTTTTATGGGCCGATGAACTATACAAAGAATCTTGCCCTGGCTGCAGACTATGCAGAGCGCATCTGCATCATAGACCACCACGCTGCGTGAAATTAACCATACAGAATCGTGCCAGAGGACATCAATATGATTTTCGAGTCGGTGAGTCATACCCAGACGCGGGCAAAAACCATCCTGGCGCATACTCCTGTTCGGTCATTCCGTACCGCGGAGGAACTTATCAAGTGTTTAAGTTCGGCAAATATCGGATAGGCACTGGCTGATGATATCTATCTTATGACCCAATCCGAACTCTGGCTCGCCAAATGGCAGGAGGCCATCGACTTCCTGGAGACCAATCATCGCAAACCGTCCAAGTTTGTGCCTGAGGAGCGCAATATGCGCTCCTGGTGGAAGCACAACAAGAAGCTGATGAATGCTGGTGAGTTGAAGGCGGAGCGGGTGGAGATGTTTAGGCAGCTCCTGGAGATAGGGGAGAAGTATAAGCACGTGAATCAGTATCAGTGAAGACAAGATGGAGGGATGGAGTAGTAATAATATTGTTTTATATGGAATTCAATGACGTTTTAAATCGCCGCTACTCCTGCCGCGCGTTTGCGGCACGGGAAGTGGAACAGGAGAAGGTGGACCGGATCCTGGAAGCTGGGCGGATTGCGCCCACGGCAGTGAACAAGCAGCCGGTGCATATCTGGGCGGTCTCCCGTCCGGAGACGCTGGAGGCCATCAAGGGCGTGACGCGCTCCAACTATGGCGCTCCGGTGCTGCTGGTCGTTGGCTGCCGGCCGGCCGATGCATGGGTGAGGCGTTACGACGGCAAGAACGGGGCTGAGGTGGATGCCGCCATTGTGGCAACGTATATGATGCTGGCAGCGGAGAACGAGGGCCTGGCTACGCTTTGGGTGGGGTCTTTTGACCCGGCCCTGCTGCGGGAGATCCTTCCGGGTGCTTCAGGCTACGAACTGGTTGCAATGATCAACGTTGGGTATCCGGCCGCGGAGAGTGAACCGTCGGCTATGCACGCTGAGCGGAAGCCGGTGGGGGAGTTGGTGACGAGGGTGTAGTAGGTGGATTGGAATGTTTGTCAACGCTCCTCCCTTTCTCGAATAATCGTTTCAACTGAGGGGACGTAGCCTTTCTTTTCATATGCTCTGAGCATATCATCCAGATACGGACGTGCGTTGTGTTCTGTCATAAAACCTATCTCATTCATGAATTGGGCTTTGTCCAGAAGGAACTCTCGGAATTTGTTGTATTTGGTTCCGGCTTCGCAATCAATCTCGATACATGTTTTCCCGCCTTGCCTATAGTGTCGAATGCCCTTGATGTAGAAGAAGTCACATCCTATTGCGGCTCTAACAAAGCAAAAATCCAGAGTGTCACCTACATGGGGAAGCGCGGGAAGCCCAAAGCTGAAAGAACAGTAACGTTCTTCCTGAAAACCTGAAAACCAGAATTCACAAAGAATTTCACCATCGTCTACGAATAACTCCGGTTCAGAACAGTTTAATTCAAACAAGTCTTCATAGATGGCGCGAATCCATTTGCTCACATGTGCTGGAGACTCGTGTAACTTTTCTGCCATCCATTTCATGGTGAAGGCACCATTATCACTCTCAGAGTCATCGGAATTCCAGTATTTGCCAATCTTAATCAGCCCGTCAATGATGTGGTTATAAGGCTTTCCCCGGTTGGGTAGTAAGCTAATCCACTGATATTCACTGAAAAGACTGACTCTGATATCCCTAATGCTCGGGATGTACTTTTCTGGAGAAGCGTGTTTTAATCTTGACATGGCCGACTTGATGCGAATGAATGAAAAGAAGGATTTCTCTATGCAAAGATATACGTATTTACCTTAACGGCAAATATCCTTGTCTTCATAAAAATTTGCTAAGCACTTATTATTTGTATCTTAGGGAAGGCTACAGGTAATCAAATGCTCCTTCACTCATAGTGATTTGTATTGTAATTGGTTTGTTGATATTTCTTCGAAATCCCGTTTAAGATTCTCCAGGCAGTCCAAGGCTTTGTGACAAGCTTCGACATCTATCAGGGAATCGGCACTTATGAGGGAACCAAGTACGAAGTAGAGCATGTCTGCTTCGTGGAGTTTGTCAATCAGATTGTCTTTCTGTTCTTCTTCCATAACTACTACGCTTGAGGTTCTTTTGCCAAATATAGGGTTGCTGAAGGCGGTTTCCAAATCTTTGCAAACCTTGCAAGGATTTGCATGGGGCTTCCGAAGCGAGTATATTTGCCAAAAATGGAGGACGTATGAAAAGGGACAAACTGACTGTGCCGCTGATGGAGCGGGCAGAACATGGAAATCAGAATCTGAACGGGACTTGCGTGAACGGGCGTTCGCGGGAGTTGCTGTTGGAAATACGTGAACTGTTGAATGTGTTTGCGCCTGCCGGGGATGATTATCGACATTCACTGTGGATCGAGGTGCCCAGAGGGAAGCCGTCGGATTGGGCCTCGTTCCGTGATATGAAGTGCTGGGACGAGGATATCAAGACGCGCGCGGATTATCTGAAAGAGTGGAAGGCCAATTATCCGATGGAGTCGCAGTGGTATCATTTGTCGGTGTCGCGCTACAAGGGACACACGTATCTGCATATGGTGGAGAATGACCATTGGTGGTGTCAGGTCCACGATGATGATTGCAAGCACGCACATCAGGAAGATATGGAGTGGCTGCTGGAACCACTGGCAGAATTTCTGCGGGAGAAGATACCAGTCATTGCGGCAGATGTAGAGGCATATAACCAGTATGTCGATGAACATCTCCCCAAGCGGCAGCGGACGGGGCGGATTGCCCGCAAAGATCTGGACCGGATTGTGCCCTGGCAGAGACGCAAGCCGAGGAATCTGAAGCGCGTTATCAAGATGCTGAAGGAATGTATCGCGAATGAGGCGGTTTACCGGATGACGGAGCCGAAATGGGTTGGTGATAAGTTGGAGAAGCCCAAAACGTTGCCTGACGGTGTGGCTTTGCCGGCATGCTATCGGGAGCCGCTCCCTCATATGAGCATACGAATCTATGCGAAGTACTTCCGAGTGGCGTATATGGCCTATAAGGAGCACTTCCGGCATCTGATGCGGCGGAGCCGGCGTGAGCGGGAGGAGTATGCGGAGTTCTTGACGGAGGCCTCTTTCCTGACGGATATCGATTTCTATCGTCGTTACCAGCTCGGCCGGCACGGGGAGATTACTGACGAGACGGATTTCGACAGCGAGGAGGCGTTCAAGGAGATGGCCTTTGACCATTACGGAGAGCTAGGCTTGTCGCGGAACGATGTTCATGCGGTGGATTATTATACGCCTGGCAAATGGCTGATTACTTTTGGCGTGAGTTACTCGGCCTGGGTGGATGCAGGCTGCGAGATTGCACTGGCGCTGTACGAGGCCGGGGCTCCGCTGCTACTGTATGACGCGCAGAAAATGCTTGATATTCTGGAAGGTAAGGACTATGTGAAACTGACGCCACATACCTTCCACGATTACCTTGATCATCACGAAGAGGGAAGCGTGTTCGATTTGCCTTATGAGTGCTATCTGGGGAATGGGGATGAGATTACGCGGGAGCAGTACGACGAGATTGTATCGCTGGCCACATGGGAACCGGAGGATGAGCTGAAGTTGGATGAGACCGTACCGTTGAATGATTCTGTCTATAATCCCATCCGGGAAGAGGTTTCCGAACCGATGACAGTATGCAAGATATTGGAGCGGCTTGAGGAGAAATACGGGATAGGCATTGGAATCAGCAACTACGATGACTATCAGCACTGTTACCTGTATGGTCGAAAAAGTGGCAGAGATATAGAGATTCAAGATAAGAAGTTTCTGCCAGCAAATGAGGCAATGCTGGCGATACTGAGGATGTTTGCTAAGGAGATCGTTGAATAAACGTATAGCTGCGGCTTGCCAGCATCGGCCATTTTTGCACTTTTGCACAGTCTATTTGAAACGGATAATTCTTGTAACGGGTTAAGAATCAACGTGTTCTGAAACCGGTTGCAAGAATTTGCTGCATTTATCCGTTTGGTTGTGTCTGTAACTGTCTGTGTGACAGTGTTTTGTAACTTAAACGTTTCTTTTTTCGTGAAACCGATAAGTTTCCCTACCTTGCGGCCGTATGAACGCATTCAGGGACATAGATGCGCTGCTACGGATGGTTGCGCGCGAGAGGGAGATTCTCAAATTCCTGTTCACCGGCAGGAAGGGGCCGACGCTCCGAAGGGACCAGGCGCTGGAGCATTTCCTGTCCCAGGACGGCCGGCGGCTGGATTATCTTCTGGAGCATGGGGTCATCCGCGAGGTTGAGGGCTGCCTGGTGCTGGAGGACACCTACCTGCGCTTTTTCGAGGAGGTGCTGGAGGTGAACGAGGAGATAAACGTGGCGTCCGTGAGGCAGCACATGGATGCGCTCTCGGAGAACATCGACCTCTGGCTCACGGCCGGAACTCAGGTGCAGAAAGGCCGCTTTATGGCCGAGGTGGTGCGGATTCTCAGGAACATCGGCCTTTCTACCCAGCGGAATGTGATTGACCTCAAGCGCAACATCGACGGCACATACAAGAACGAGCGGGACTATGCCCTAAAGCGCAAGCGGTTGGAGCAGCTGGACGTGAAGCGGGAGGACATTGCCCTTCTGGTGAAGGAGGCGGAGCGGGTGATGGGGGAGCGGCCGCAGGGCTTCTTTGGCGATGTAGCCGGGGAGGTAAAACGGCAGCTGACGGAGGCGTACCACAACCTGCTGGAGCTGGACCGGCAGATTATCCGCTATTTGAACAAGATAGAGGCCGAGCAGAAGCTGGTGGAGAAGGTTAGGCAGGTGAAGTACCTCAAGGACCAGCTGGTGTGGGAGCGGCAGACGGATGTGCTTTTTGTGCTGCAGACGCATCGTTTCGCCTTTCTGGAGAAGCGGCCCAAATACGGCTGCCTGCCTTCGCTGGAGGCGGTGACGGGATCGGCCGATGGCCTGGCGGCCCTGAAGGAGGCGCACGCGGCCCTCCGGCATCCGGCCTTGAAGGTAAAGACGGTGGGGGAGCCCCTCACGGCTTCTGACCTTTCCCGTGCCCCTGCCGTCCGGGATGAACTGAGCACCTGGGAGCTCCGAAGCGCCTTCCTGGGGAGCTCGCAAGACCTGATGAGTTTCATCGAGGGCTATCGCTTCACCGCTCCTGTGGCCCCCGAGGACCGCCTCACCCTCTTTTGCCGCATTGCCTCCGAATATCCTGAGGACCTTCGCATCGGCCCGGAGCTAGCGGAGTCTGCAACCTATTGTTATCCACTAATTTACGCCAAATAATTAATTACATTGATATGGGTATTAAAGTAAAAGAAACGATTCACGCAAACGGCATTGATATCTCGGTTTACACATCAGATTTAAAGAATGAGTATATATCTTTGACAGATATCGCTCGTTTTAGAAGTGCTGATCCCCGTATTACAATTCATACCTGGCTACGTAGTCGGGATGTCGTAGAGTTCCTTGGGTTATGGGAATGCCTAAATAATCCTGTTTTTAAACGTAGCGATTTCGATACGTTTAAAAAGGATGCAGGGACAAACGCATATACCTTTTCGATAAAGGAATGGAATGAGAGTTTGAATGGAAAAGGGATACTGTCCAAGTCTGGCAGGTATGGTGGTGGAATATTTGCTCATTCGGATATTGCTCTTGAATTTGCAAGTTGGATCTCTCCTGAATTCAAGTTATATATCGTGCTTGATTATAAGCGCCTTAAGACAGATGAAAACTCAAGACTGTCATTAGGATGGAATCTTAATCGTGAAATATCCAAATTGAATTATCGTATTCATACGGATGCGATAAAAGATAATCTGATTATCCCTGAATTGACTCTAAGACAAAAGACCTTTATCTATGCAGATGAAGCAGATTTGTTGAATGTTGCATTGTTCGGTATGACTGCAAAGGAATGGCGTGATGCAAATCCCGGAAAGCCAGGAAACATCAGAGATAATGCAGATTTGCACCATTTGTTGGTCCTTGCAAATCTTGAAAGTTATAATGCTATCCTTCTTGAACAATCAATTCCTCAAGAACAAAGACTGGAACTTTTACGCCATACTGCTGAGACTCAGTTAAGAACAATCCTTGGCCTTCATTTAGATTCCCAACTCCTTTTGACAAGGTAGAATGATCAAGACCAAAGAAATATTCGAGATCCTCTCCCGCGGCGGGTTTATCTGTCAGGACAGTGCCCGCGCGGAGAACAGGCGGCTGTTTGACTACATGGAGGAGCATTTTGGAGAGTACAAGGCATATTTTCAGGGGATTGGCTTTGTGCTGGAGCAGGGGAACGGCTACTTCCATTTTACGCGGGAGGAAAGCCGGGCGGAACTTGCCCGAAAGCTCACAACCCTGGGCGTGTGGATAGACCGGCTGGACTTTGTGAAGACCTTCTACGGGGGCTTCACGGCGGGCTGCCGCTTTACGCCATCGGCCATTATGGAGGCCACTTCGGCCGATGTGGAACTCAAGGAGAAGGCCCGGCGGCTGTACGAGGGAGGACGGAGCGTGAAGGCAGCGGTGGACCAGTTGGTGGAGGACCTTCTGAAGGCGGGATTCATAGAACTGGAAAATGAGTTTGAGCAGCGGTACCGCGTGACATCGGCCTTCCATTTCCTGGAGGACCTGGTGGAAATGCTCACAATAACGGAGGAGGATGAAAATGAGACAGTTAAGTAAGGTGGTTTTCATTAACGGTGCCGGCATACGCTACGGGGAGGTGCGGCTTGACGGCAACGTGCATCTGATTGGTACGCAGGGCGTTGGAAAGAGCACGGTGCTGCGGGCCATCCTGTTTTTCTACACCGGTGACAAAACGCGCCTGGGAATCAGCCGTGAGAAGAAGAGTTTTGACGATTTCTACCTCCCCGGTGCCGATTCCTACCTGGCGTACGAGGTGGAAACGGAGTTTGGGGCCTTTACGCTGTTGGTGTTCCGGCGGCACGCCCGGAGCGTCTTCCGCTTTATCGGCGCGCCATTCTCCCGGGATTGGCTGGTGGGGGAGGACGGCAGGGTGACGGCCGATCACAGCCTCATCCGCCAGCGGCTGGGTGGTGCCCCGATGACACGGATTGTGGACGAGTACCAGGAATACAGGGACATCCTTTACGGCAACAGGGCGGTAACGGAAAAGGCCTTCCACCCGTACTGCATCATGGAATCGGCCAAGTATCAGAACATTCCAAGGAGTCTGCAGAATGTGTTCCTGGGCGCCAAGGTGGATGCGGACTTTATCAAGGACATAATAATAAGGTCCCTGGGGGACGAAGAACCGGGGATCGACCTGGTGTATTTCCGCGGGCAACTTTCCGAGTTTGAGAGGGAGTACCGGGACATCCTCCAGTGGTTTGACAAGGATAAGGGAGAGATCAAGGTGCGCTCTCTGGCAGACCGCCTGATAGAGGAGTACCGCCGCCTTCTGTATCTGGACGACGAACTCCAGAGGGCCATTCTGGAACTCAGGTTTTCCCGCCGCCGTGCCGAGGAACGGATCCCGCTGGCGGAAAAAGAGGCAGAAGCGCTTGAAGTACAGATAGATAAGCACCGGGAGAAGCTGGCCGAATTGGCGGATAAATACCGTCAGGAACTCTCCGGCCTGGACGAGGAACTGGGCATTGTGAAGGATGCGCTGGAGAAGATTCCCAAGCTGCGGAAAAAGTACGAGGCGTTGGACATCGCGCGTATTATAGAGGAGGATGGGCAGGAAGAGGCCCTCAAGGCGGAACTTGAAGGGGAGCGGCAGCTGCGGGAGCGCCTGACCCGGGAGTATGCGGATATATCGGCCAAATATGCCGACCGGGAGAGCGCCCTGAAGCTGGGCTTCGAGGGCTGGAAGGCCGCGCGAAGTAGACGAATCATCGAGATAGGTGAGGCGTATAATGGGCAGATTGCCAAGGTGATAGAAGCCTTGCAGCAAGAACTGGGAAGCATTGAAGAAGCCTTTTCAGAGAGGGAATTAGCTCTGAAGAATCAGCTTACAGACCTGCGGGAGCGACTGGCTTCTGCCGACAAGCAACTAGCTGTTTCAGCCCACCTGAGGCCCTATCAGACGGAGATGGAGAATATCCGCACGGAACTGGCCCGGCTCCGGAGCGAAGACCGGGCGCTGGAAGCCTCGGAGAAATCGGCCCAGGCGCAGGTGGATGCGGCGGTGAAGGACGGGCAGTATGAGCAGGACCGCCTGGCCCGGGAGTACGATGAGAAACTGGGTAAATTGTCAGAAGCCATCAATGGACTGACCCTCCAAATTAATGATATCCAGGCGTTTCTGGATACGCTGGACGGATCCCTTATCCAATGGCTGAGCCAGAATAAGACGGACTGGGCGGTGGATATCGGCAAAGTGACCGGCGAGAAGATTCTCTATGCCAAGAACTTGTATCCGTCCCTCAAGGCGGGGGATAGCTTATTTGGGGTGGACCTGGATTTGAGCCGCCTCAAAACGCAGGTGCGCACCCCGGAACAGCTGATGAACCAGAAGCTCAAACTGGAAAAGGACCGGGCTGCCGTCCATGCGGAATGGGAGAATCTGCTGGCGGAGAAAGAGGCTGACCTTCAGTCGCTTAAGAAGAAGTGGGCGGGAAAGATCAAGACCCTCCGGGAGGAGCTTTCCGGCATCCGGACCGTGCGCCTGATGCTGCCCGCCAAGCTAACTGTAACGGAGAACCAAAAGGCTCTGTATGAGCAGAGAACGCTGGAGGCAAGGGAGGAGGCCAGGGCCAAATACCAGGAGGAAATGCGGGCGCTTACCGCAGAACGGGTGCTGGCGGAGGATGCTTTGAAAAAGCTACTGGAACAGAAGGCCGCAGAGCGCACCAAGGCCCAGGAGAACGAAGCCCGCCACCGCAAATCCCTGAAGCTGCAGCACGATGAAGCGCTGGCTGCCGTGGAGAAAGAAATCATGGACCGGGAGACTGAACTGAAGGCATCCCTTCAAGTCTTAAGTAAGGACAGGGAACAGGAACTTTCCGGCCAGGGTGCCGATACCCGGGCGCTGGAGAGGTGCGAGGGGGCCATCCATGCCCTGGAGGCTCGCCTGGAGGGCATCGGCAAGAACAAAGAAACCCTTTTCCGATACCGGCAGGACAAGGAAAACTACTTTGACAGGAAGGATGGTTTTGCCTCTCAGAAGAAGGTGCTGGAGGGGAAGAAGGCCGGCCTTCAGGACCGCTACAACCTTAAACGGAGAAAGGGGGAGGATGCCCTTAACACTGCCCTTGAGGCACTGAGGCTCCTGAAAGAAGAACTCAAAACCCTGAAGGAAGGCCTTGAAAGCGCCCGGAACTTTGAGGAGAGCAACCCGCAGCCGCTCCTTCCCCAGGCGCGGGAGGCGGAGACGGACAAGACCTGCCGGCAACTTATCGACGAGATTCATAAGACGCTCAGTGACAGGCGCTCCACGGAAAATACCTTCCGGGACAGCGTGACGGCCTTCACCGGCTGCTTCAGCCCGGGCAATGTCTTCGGCTTCCGGACGGACAACCGCACCGATGAGGACTGCCGCACCTTTGCGGCTCAGCTGGAGGAATTCATCGGCAACGACAAGATTGAGGAGTTCCGCCGGCGTACCAGCGGGCATTATGCCGACTTACTGCTTCGCATCTCCCACGAGATGGACGAGGTCTCCCGCAATAGTTCCGAGATTGCCGGCATCGTCCGTGACATCAACTTCGACTTCAAGGAGAAGAACTTCATCGGTGCGGTCCGGAGCATAGAACTCCGCACCGTTCCTTCGTCCAACCGCCTGGTGGTTCTCCTGCAGGAAATCAAGCAGTTTGTGGGGGACCACGGCTTCGGGATGGGGGAGGTGAACCTCTTCGGGGCCGATAAACGGGACCAGGTGAACACGGCGGCGGTGGAGTACCTGCTGGAGCTGGCCAGGAAACTGGGGACGGAGCACCTCGGGAGCGCTCGCCTCACCCTGGGCGATACCTTCGAGATGCAGTTCCGCATCCGGGAAAACGACAACGACACCGGCTGGGTGGAGAAAATATCGTCCGTAGGCTCCGACGGCACGGACGTTCTGGTGAAGGCGATGGTCAACATCATGCTAATCAACGTGTTCAAGGAGCGGGTGAGCGGCCGTTTCAAGGACTTCCGCCTTCACTGCGTGATGGATGAGATTGGCCGGCTGCATCCCCGAAATGTCCGCGGCATACTGGATTTCGCCGGCGCGCGGAATATTTATCTGGTGAACGGCTCCCCGGTGCCGTACAATGTGGCCGATTACAAGCATACGTATCTGCTCACCAAGGAGGATAACCATACTGTAATTCAATCACTTCTGAGCCGGAAGGAGGCGGCTGTACAATGAACGCATCTCTCATTCAGGCATTTGCTTTACTAATCCGTGGCGAGACCGTTCCTTTCAGCCGCTTCCCGCAGGAGTGGCTTGATGAAATGCTCTCCGAAGGTGGAGTAACCAGTATCGTCCGGGGCAGCCATAAGTCCCTCAGGGTAGTCTCCAGGGCCGCTTTTGAAGTGTATCTCAGGAGTAAGGGCCTCCAGCCGGATCAGCTGGGAGAGACTGCCGATTTATTCGCCGCGCCGCCTCCCTTCCGCGCGCATCAGGTCCAGCTTCTCGGTGACTCCAAGGCCGTGCCCGTCCGCTCCTGCCCGGGCTTTCCGGTGAATGTCATCGGCCCGCTTAGCGTGCGCCTGGGGGAGCGGAAACTGCTGCTGTGTCCCTGCCCAGGCAGTTTCCTATATATCAGTGACTTCCTTCAGTTCCGCATTCCCTCCAACGCCATTGTTGTGGGCGTGGAAAATATGGAGAATTTCCGCCTCCCGGAGCGGCAGGGCGCTGTCTGGGATGAGATTCTGGATCAGTTTGGCGGCGACGGCGTCCCGCCTCTTCTGCTGGTCTCCCGCTACCCACAGTCGCGGGACCTCGTTACCTGGCTGCGGGAAATCCCCAACCAGTACGTCCACTTTGGAGACTTCGACCTTGCGGGCATTCACATCTTCCTTACGGAGTTCTACCGCTACCTGGGCGCCGAACGATCCGCCTTCTTTGTCCCGGCCGATATCGAGCAGCGCCTCTCCGCCTCCGGCAGCCGTGAGCGCTACCAGGCCCAGTTCGAGCGCTTTGGCAAGATGGTCGTGCCCGATCTCCGTCTTGAGCCCCTTGTGCAGCTAATCCACCGCCACCAGAAGGGGTATGATCAAGAGGGGTATATCGAGTGAGTGCGTTCCCTTTTCTTCACATTTAGGCCGCCTCAGACTGGGTGGGTATGCTCCGGAATATATAGATAATCTCAAAATATCTAATATACGCGTTAGCGGCGAATAAGTTCCGAATTCATTTCCTCGGCGTTTTTGAAGGGCCTGTTGCAGAAGCGTATGATGTTCTCGTGGCCGAAGTGAGTGTCTGATGTGAACCAGACTTGCTCAGGGGTGAAGGTGGGAATTTGGGAGGACATATGTACTATCGATTACATACTTTCCCCAATGACGAAAGTGCTGTAGATTTCTGTGATCTCTCCATTCTTGCGCCTGTGCTTCTCGGTACGAATCCCGTCTACTCTTAAATAGGAGTCTGTTGCTGGATGCCATTTCCCGTATTGGGCGGAAAATGCTAGTTCATCAGCATTGAAACTGACTGAATAGATGTCTGTTAACCCGTGCTTGTTGATGAAATCAAGACATGTCTGAACCAGGATTCTCTGGAGTTCGACAATATGCTCTTTCTTTGTATAATTAATCGGGGGAACGTCTTCTATTTTTTCAACAATCGGGTTTCTCATTTCTTTGGCCAATCCTTCGAGGATAAAACTGTTGTGTCGCATCGTGGGATGATTTTAATTTAGCATATTAGATAAAAGATTCGTATGTCGGAGCTGTCAATTCCGCAGTAGCTGCCCAGCGATGTTAGCGCACGGACGGTGTCGCGGAATTGAAAAATGCACCCGTAGTCCCACATAAAGTCTTCGTACATCTGTTCGATAGGGGTTATTTCCTCATATGTACGCTCCCGTTCCTCTGCTGGAGGAGAATAGTTGGCCCCGTCGTTCAGTTTCTGCTCGATGCGGTCAAGTTGCTGCTTTATGGTAAATATGCCTGCGTGCGTTATACCGGAAATGAACAGTTTTTCCAGTTTATTGCAGTGTTTTTCCAAATCGTCGAACATAAAGGTGCCGAAGCAGTCATCGTCTTCCAACTTCATCTGGAGTTCTGCGCTCAAGATGTCCTTTTTGCCGCGAGTGTGGGAGGGCGCTTCGTCAAGGAATTCATCGAAATGGTGATACCTTCGATTATATACCTCGGTATCGAATATTGGGTATTCGTGGTGATAATCCTGTTTGAGTAAAGGAATGTCGAAGGTCATCAGGTGCCATTCATTTTGTTTCCTGATTTCGATGTGCAATGAGATGTCTACGCCCATAGTTGTTATGTTTGTTTTTGTTGCAAAGGTAGGGCGCTGTAATGCCGTTTCCAAATTTCTGCAAGGTTTGCAAAGATTTGGTCATTTGCTGGGAAATGCTATTAGAATAAATCGTCTGATTTCCAAATTATTGCAAACCTTGCAAAGAATTGCAAAGGGACGTAAACGGCCGTAACTTTGCACAAAACAATGCGGGGTGACGCAGTGGTCAGCGTGGGAGTTTCATAAGCTCCAAGTCGTGGGTTCGAATCCCACCCCCGCAACTAAAAAAGGTTTTAACTATGAAGATTCAATACGCATCTGACTTACATCTGGAGTTTGCCGATAACCAGAAACTGCTGGAATTGGGAGGCGGGCTTAAGCCGGCAGGAGATATCCTTGTTTTGGCGGGAGATATAACATATCTGGGTGATATTGAGATGATTAAGCGTTCCTTCTTCGATTGGTGTGCGGAGCACTACCAGGAGACGTTCATTGTCCCGGGTAATCACGAGTTCTATGGCGGATATGACATTGCTCAGACCATGGAGGACTACGAGTACGCATATAGGCCGAATGTGCGCTATCTTAATAATAAGAGTGTGGTGTTAGGAGAGGTTGAGCTATTCTTCACCACGCTCTGGACGCGGATCAATCCAATATTCCTTTGGAAGGTGCAGCGGGGAATGAACGATTTCCGCTATGGCGTGCTAGATGGGGGTCGGTTCTGTGCCAATGATGTGAACATACTGCACAGGCGCTGTGTAGATTGGTTGAGGGGCGCTTTGGAGGCATCATCGGCAAAAACCAGGATAGTTGTGACGCATCATTGTCCTACAGTCCGAGGCGAATTCAACAGTTATCCCGGAGGCGTTCTTAATTCGGCCTTCCAGGTGGATATGGACGACTTTATCCAAAAGAGCAGTGCCGATTATTGGCTGTATGGGCATACGCACTATTCCGGTGGCAGCGGAACTGACATCGGCCGGACAAAACTGCTTTGTAACCAGATGGGGTACGTGTGCTATGGAGAAAACCGCAACTATGTGCCTGATGCGGTTATAGAGGTTTAGGCGGTGGCCAGCGTTGCCATGGTGCGGTAAACGCCTTTGGAATTGCGCTTGATATAGTACCCTCTGGCCTTCCTGGCGCCAATTGCATCCACAAACTTGCGCTTGATACGGGCGATGTTGGGATAGAATACCCGCTTGGATTCGGAGCAGAGGGAAACCAGGACATCTTCTCGAAGATCGGGGTCGTCGAAGCGGGATTCGTGGGAGTAGATGTGGCAGACTTCCTTCCAGTGGAGTACCAGGTCATCGGCCAGGAGACCTTCCGGGTGAGCCATGAAAAGGCGGTATAGTGTGCTCTCTATGGGGGTGAGGCGGACCTCGACACTCTCTGACGGCAGAAAGAATCTGCCGCGTCCGGGCCCTGGGACAACAGGTCTGAAAGTAGAGTTCTTTGACATAATGTGCAACTTTTTTCGCAAAGATTGGCATTCGGGATGCGACGGCAATATTTTGGAAAGGCTTTCCAAAATTTGGAAATGCGAATAGTTTTGCTATGCCAAAGCACAACAAACCCCGAAAGCCTGTCACCAGACTCCCGGGGTTCATGAGATCAATCTTTAACCGTCAGCTCAGCAGTTCCTTAACTATTCCGGAGATGGTCCGGCCGTCGGAGAGGCCGGCGAGGGCCTTGTTGGCAGCGCCCATGACGCGGCCCATGTCCTTGATGGAAGTGGCACCAAGCTGGGCGATGATTTCCTGAATCTTCGCGCGCACCTCATCTGCCGATAGCTGTTTTGGCAGGTACTTTTCCATTACTGCGGCTTCGGCAAGCTCGTTGTCGGCCAGTTCCTGGCGGCCGGCGGCCACGTACTGCTCGGCGGCTTCCTTGCGCTGCTTCACCAGCTTCTGGATCATCTTGAGGATGTCTCCGTCGGTGACCTCCCTGGCTCCGCCTTCAGAGGTTTTAAACAGCAGAATCTCGCCCTTGATGGCGCGTGTTGCGTTCATTGCCACCGTGTCCTTGGCCTTCATGGCCTCCTTGATGGCGTCCTGGATAGTTTGTTCAAGTGTCATATCAGTTTCAGTTTATATACATTCGTCTGGTAAGGGTTGAACCCGATGGCCTTGTACAGCCTGTTGGCCGCTTCACGGGAAGGCCTGGAGGTAAGGCACAGCTCCATTGGCGCCAGGCCGCGGGCATAGTCAATGATATGCTCCACCAGCTGCCGTCCAAGGCCCCGGCCGCGGCAGGCGCTGCTCACCACAACGTCCTCTATCCAGCCTTTGAGTCCAAGCGGGTGCTTTGTCACGCAAAGGGTGGCACATCCCAAGATGTGCCCGTCTTCCATGGCAGCAAAAACGTGGGCATCGGCCACTGCCGTCTCAAGCATCTGAGCCGTCACTACCTTCTCCGGGTCCAGTTCCGTCATGAGCCCAAGCAGGTCCTTGACGTTCTGCTCGCTCAGTATTTTCAGTTCCTGTATCATATTCTCTGCAATTTACTGAAAAAACCGGGTCTTTGCAAATAGAGCGGCTTTATATATAGAATTAATTGTGTATATTCGCAAAGAATAATCACAGATGCTATGCTAAAAATCGGAGACATAATGCCCTCATTCGAGGTTCTGGACCAGGACGGCAATATCGTCAGGTCCGGGGACTTCATCGGCAAAGGCAAAAAGACCATCATTTATTTCTATCCCAAGGACAATACCTCCGGGTGCACGGCGGAAGCGTGCTCATTCAGAGATAATTACGCTGCTCTCACCGCCGCCGGCTACAATGTTGTGGGCGTGAGCAGGGACAGCGCCAAGTCCCACACCGGCTTCCGCGCAAAGTACCAGCTCCCGTTCCGGCTCCTTGCCGATACCTCTACGGAAATGCTCCAGGCCTTCGGCGCATGGGGAGAGAAGAAGATGTACGGCAAAACCACCATGGGCACCCTCCGCCGTACCTTCATCTTTTCCGAGGACGGTACCCTTGAGCGCATCATCGAGAAAGTAGACACCAAAAACGCTGCAGCGCAAATACTATGAAAAAAGCTTTAATACTCCTCTGGCTTCTTGCCACGGCCTGCTCTTCCCAGAATGCATGGGTGAGCGTGAAAGGGAACAAATTCATCGACCCTCAGGGTAAAGAGCTAATCTTCCGTGGTTTATGCTTCTCTGATCCCGTGAAACTTATCCGCGACGGCCAGTGGACGGAACGGTACTTTGAGGAGGCCGCCTCCTGGGGCGCCAACGTGGTCCGGTTCGCCGTACATCCTACCAACCTCAATTCCCTGGGCTGGGAAGAGACCTTCAGCGCCATGGACCAGGGCATCGAATGGGCAAAGAAGTACGGCATGTACGTGATTATGGACTGGCATTCCATCGGCAACCTCAAGGATGAGAAGTACACCTCTCCCATGTACGATACTACCTGGGAAGAGACCCTCAAGTTCTGGCGTACGGTGGCTTCGCGCTACAAGGATGAGCCTGCCGTGGCCCTGTACGAGATTTTCAACGAGCCCACCGTAACCATGCCGGACCTTGGCACCTGCACCTGGACGGAGTGGAAAGCCCTGCAGGAGAAGATTATCGACGAGATCCGCGCCATCAACCCCAACGCCGTGTGCCTCTGCGCCGGTTTCAACTGGGCCTATGACCTTACGCCCGTGGCGGCGGAGCCCATCGACAGACCCAATGTGGCGTATGTCTCGCACCCATATCCCATGAAGCGCGAGCAGCCCTGGGAAGACCAGTGGGAAAAAGACTTCGGCTTCGTGGCCGATACCTACCCGGTCATCTGCACGGAAATCGGCTATTGCCTTGCCGATGAGCCCGGCGCCCACATCCCCGTCATCTCCACCGACGTCTACGGAGAACATATCACCAGGTACTTCGAGAAGAAGGGCATTTCCTTCACCGTCTGGTGCTTCGACCCCCACTGGGGCCCCATGCTCATATCCGACTGGGACTTCACCCCAACCACTCAGGGCAAATTCTTCAAGTCTTATCTGCAAGGAAAATAATATGGAACTCAAATTTTGCCAGAGTTGCGGAATGCCGCTCACGGAACAGATGAAAGGCACTAATGCCGACGGAACCAAAAGCGAGGATTACTGCATCTATTGCTATAAGGACGGTGCATTCACCAAAGAATGCAGCATGGATGAAATGATTGACTTCTGCGCCCAGTTTGTGGACGAGGTCAACAAGAACATGCCCAAGCCCATGACTGCCGATGAGTACAAGGCCATGATGCGCCAGTTCTTCCCGCAGCTCAAGCGCTGGAGGCAGTAGATGGAAGTAAGTCTTTTACTGGATATTTCTTACCGCGGGGAGCTCTACAGGTGGTATCAGGAAAACCACTTGAAAGTGAGTGACTTCTGGATCCGGGTGAATCGGGCCAATGCAGACTGTCCCGGAGTCATCCGTTACGTGGACGCCGTTGAGGTGGCCCTCTGCTTCGGCTGGATAGACAGCACAATGAAGCGCATAGACGATGGCAAGGCCGTCCAGCATTTCACGCCCCGCCGGAGGGGCAGTAACTGGTGCGAGCAGAACCTGGTCCGATGCCGCCGCCTGGTTGCAACCGGTGAAATGACCGCCGCTGGCCTTGCAGTTGCCCCGGACCTGGATCCATCGGCATTTGTCTATGAAAAATGGGTTCTGGATGCCCTGAAGGCCGATTCCCTTGCCTGGCAGAATTTCCAGTCCTTCCCGGAAAACTACCGCCGCATCAAAGTAGACCGCATCCAGCACTATTGGAATACCGCCCGGCAGGATTACGCCCTGAAGATGCTCTCCAAGTTCGTCCGGGACTGCCACGCCGGCATCCTCCAGTCCGGATGGAGTGATTTTGGCAGGCTTTAACGCTACTACGGAAAAAATACGTAAATTCGCGTATGATTAGAATGAAATACATGTTTGCTGCTTTACTGTCCCTCCTTGGGTGTTCCGGGAAGGGATACAAAGACCTGGATGTGGCAAGTTTTGAGGAAATTGCCGCCGGACCGGAGGTGGCGGTGCTGGATGTACGCACGGCCGACGAATATGCCGCAGGGCACCTTCAGTGGGCTTCCAATGTGGATTGGAATGCAGATGGCTTCATGGAGAAGGTATCGGCCCAATACCCCAAGGAGACGCCTCTGGCGCTTTATTGCCGTAGCGGAAGACGCAGTGCCGATGCCGCCGCCAAACTCTCCAAAGCAGGTTATACGGTGTACAACCTGCTTGGCGGATACATTGCATGGACGGAGGCAGGGAAGCCAGTGACCACATATACGGTAGAGACCTTCTTCACCGTTAGCGGTCTTCCCGTTGCCATCACTCTCATAAAGCACGGCACATTGGCGCTTCGGTACAAAGCCCAGACCTTCCACATTGACCCTGTAGGCGGCTATGGAAAGCCCACTGACTATGCGGACGAGTTCCCCAAGGCCGATTACATCATCGTCACCCATGAGCACGGCGACCACTTTGACCGGGAGGCAATTGCGGCTCTTACGGAAGATGGCCGTACCACTCTTATTACCAATGCCCGCTGCGCGGAAATACTTGGTTATGGGACGGTTATGGCAAATGGAGACAACCTTGCCCTACCCTGTGAAGTCTTTCTGCAGGCCGTCCCCGCATACAATTACACCGATGGCCGCACCATGTTCCACCCCAAGGGCCGCGACAATGGTTTTGTGCTCTCCATGGACGGCCTTCGCATCTACATCGCCGGAGACACGGAGGACATCCCCGAAATGGCTAAGCTTAAGGGCATCGATGTTGCATTCCTTCCTGTGAATCAGCCATATACCATGACCGTGGACCAGTGCGTCCGCGCCGCCACTGTCATCGGCCCCAAGGTCCTGATTCCATACCACTTCTCCCAGACAGACCTGTCAGACCTCCCTAGAAGACTCCCCGGCATCGACGTCCGGTTAAGGGATATGCAATAGCGCCCTCGCAGTGCCGCCTTGTGATGCGCCCTCCGGCGTCGGTGCCCCAAACCGCACCTAGCGGTCCAATCACTGTACCCCTACGTTCAAAATAGCCCTTATTTGCACTTGGCGGTCCAATCTCTGGACCGCCAGGTGCATTTTCATATGTATATTTTTCCACATTTCCAAATTTTGGAAAGGCTTTCCAAAAATTGGGGGAGTGTGGCGGGAGGGGTATCTTTGTGGAAAAAAGAAACTGTTTATGAAAAAGTTATGGCTTGTTACAACGAATCATCTGGAGGACGGATTATGGTTCAGAGACGATGAAGACTTCAAAGTGGGGATGACCCATGTGGCAATTGGAGCACAGGGGGGCGTAGTGATTGTTCTGGCTTTTATCCTGATGTCTAACCATGTTCACTTTGTGCTATATGGTACAAGGAAAGAGGTAGAGGATTTTATGGTTGCGCTGAAGCAGCGTTATTCTCTGTACTTGAGCAAGAAGTATGGTGAAAGGGATTTCTTGAGGCGCAATCATGTGGATTACAAGCTTATTCCTTCAGATGATGAAGCCCTTGAATGGGCGATAGCGTATGTTCAGATGAACTGTGTGGCAGCTAATATCTGCTCTCATCCCAGCCAGTATCCCTGGGGAACCGGGAATGTGTTCTTCAATGCATCAAAATCCATGGGCAGAAGCATAGGAAGCATGTCAGGAAGGGAGTGCAAACGCCTTCTGCATACCAGCAGCAAAAATCTTCCTGAAGAATGGGTAGTAAGTGATGATGGTTATATCCTTCCGGAGAATTATGTGGCTGTCAAGACTGTGGAATCTTGTTATCGGCATGCCAAGCGAATGAATTACTTCTTAAGGAACTCATCCAAAGCTCGCCGGCGTATGGATACAGCAGATGACAAACTACCGTCTTTCCGTGATCAGACCATCCTTGCGGCACTTCCGGACCTTTGTCAAAGTATGTTTGGTAAAGAGGCATTTGGAGTGCTGACACCCTCAGAGCAAATAGAGTTCGTCCATCAGGTCCGTTTCCGTTTCAGCGCGAATGTGAATCAGGTCGCACGTGTTTGCGGAATCTCTTACGAACAGGCTGCGAGACTGATGGATTCGGCGTAAGCCAAGCGCGTTGAAGCCCCTTCAAGTGCGCTTAGGGGGCCAAAAGATGGACCGCTAAGTTCAAAAAAGGCCATTATTGCACTTGGGGGTCCAATCTCTGGACCGCTAGGTGCACCAGAGGCTCTGACAGCCACACCAAAGCCGCGCAACTCCCCAAAAAGACTTGTATTAATACCATACAATTGTTAACTTTGAACTGTGAAACGTGAAGACGAAATAGCTAAAGTTACCCTTGCGGGGAGCGTTGTGAACCTGCTGCTGGTGGGGCTGAAGGCCGTGGCAGGGGTGGCGGGGCACAGTGCCGCCATGGTGTCGGACGCGGTGCATTCGCTGTCGGATTTTGTGACGGATATTGTGGTACTTGTGTTTGTGAGGGTGTCGGCACGTCCGCAGGATGAGGGGCATGACTACGGCCACGGTAAGTTTGAGACGCTGGCGACGCTTCTTATCGGCCTGGCACTGGCCGGGGCTGCGGTGGGCATTGTTGTGAACGGAGCAACCAAGCTTGCGCACTGGCTGCAGGGGGAGGACCTTCCAAGCCCCGGCAAGATTGCCCTCTGGGCGGCGCTGGCCTCAATCATCGTAAAAGAACTCCTTTTCCAATACACCCGCATCAAGGGCCGCAAACTCAATTCACCTGCACTGGAGGCCAATGCCTGGCATCACAGGTCCGATGCCCTGAGCTCCATAGGGGCGGCAATCGGCATAGGAGGGGCAATAATCCTGGGTGAGAGGTGGACGGTGCTTGACCCTCTGGCGTCAATTGTGGTTGGCGCAATGCTTGTGAAAGTGGCCTGGGACCTGCTGGGACCCTCATTCGGGGAACTCACGGAGAGTTCACTTCCGGCAGATACGGAGCAGGAAATGCTGCAGCTAATCAGCGAAGTAGAGGGCGTTGAAGACCCTCATAACCTCAGGACGCGCCGTATAGGCAGCCACATCGCCGCGGAGGTGCACATCCGCCTGGATGGCAGTCAGACCCTGGAAAGCGCCCATGAAAAAGCGTCGCAGGTGGAAAGGCGCTTCAAGGAACGCTTCGGCAAGGAGTCCCACATTATCATTCATATGGAACCCAAGAAATGAAAGTAGGATTATTCATAGACACCTGGTATCCGATGGTGGACGGTGTCATTAAGGTAGTGGACAATTACGCCCGCCGTCTGGTGAATTACTGCGACGTGGTGGTCTTTTGCCCGGAGACCCGCGGTTACAAGAAAGAGGACGATGAAAAACTGCCCTACAAGGTGCTTAGGTGCCACTCACTGCCTCTTCTTAACTACGATTACGACATTCCCACACCGGCGCTGGACCCCCTATTTGAAGCCCAGCTTATAAAAAGCGGGATAGACATGGTGCATATCCATTCTCCGTTTGCAGTGGGCCTTGCCGGCGTGCTCTATGCCAAACTTCACAGGCTTCCCGTAGTGGCAACCCTTCATTCCCAGTACAAGCAGGACTTTGAAAAGCCGCTTAAGATAAAGCCCGCACTTGACGTTGCCATGCGCGCCATAATGCGTGTTTTCAACGCCTGCGACGAGTGCTGGGCCGTGAACTCCGGCATCAAGGAGCTTTACCAGACCGATTACGGCCTCACCGCCCCCTGCAAGGTACGCCTCAATGCCACGGACCATAAGCCCGTGGAGGACCCCGCAGAAGCCGCCAGAATTGTCAATGAAACCTATGGCGTCCCCGCCGATGCCACCGTCTTCCTCTTCGTGGGCCGCATAGACTTTAT
The DNA here is from genome assembly GCA_017428945.1 of Bacteroidales bacterium. Taxonomy (GTDB): domain Bacteria; phylum Bacteroidota; class Bacteroidia; order Bacteroidales; family UBA932; genus Cryptobacteroides. The sequence goes on from JAFRPW010000024.1 coordinate 162,339, forward strand.
CAAGAACATAGACTTCACCGTCCGTTCCCTTGCCCGCGCCAAAGAGCTGGGTCTCAGGAATTTCCGTATGCTATTTGCAGGAAAGGGGCACGATGAAGACCGCCTGGCTGCCCTGGTCCAGGAGCTCGGCCTAACGGAGGAGGTGATAATGTGCGGCCTCACCCAAAAGGACATGCTCCAGAACCTCTATTCCCGCGCGAAGCTGTTCCTTTTCCCGTCCCTGTACGATGCCAATTCGCTGGTCCAGATAGAGGCCGCCTGTCAGGGAACCCCCACCGTTTTCCTGGAAGGCGCCCGCACCGCCGCCACCGTTACGCCTGGCGTGAACGCGTATGTATCGGCCCCGGGAGAGGAGAATTTTGCCCGCCTTCTTCTGGACATCATGGCCAGGCCCGATGAATACGCCCGCATATCCGCCGCCGCCAGAAAGGACCTCTACCTGAACTGGGACGACGTCGTCCGCGAAGTTTATGCCGATTATTGCAAGTTATGAACCCAGTATTTACAGCCCTGATGATTCCTTTCCTGGGGACGGCCCTGGGGTCGGCATTCGTGTTCTTTATGAAGCGGGATATGCCGCCCGTTGTGCAGAAGATTCTGCTGGGCTTCGCCTCCGGCGTGATGGTGGCGGCATCCGTATGGTCACTGCTGATTCCGTCCATGGAGATGGGGTCCGTGGTTGCGCCTACAATCGGCCTTCTGGCTGGCTTCGCCTTCCTCCTGCTCATAGACTATATTACCCCGCACATACACCCCGCAGGCGGACCTGAAGGCCCTAAGAGCCGGCTTTCCCGTACCGCCAAGCTGGCCCTTGCCGTCACCATCCACAATTTCCCGGAGGGTATGGCCGTTGGCGTTGCAATTGCCGGAGCACTTACTGCCGATTTCAATATGGCCGGCGCCCTTGCGCTTTCCCTTGGCATCGCCATCCAGAATGTGCCGGAAGGGGCCATCATCTCCATGCCCCTGAGGGCGGAGGGTAATTCCCGATGGAGGGCCTTCGGGATTGGTGCTCTGAGCGGAATTGTGGAACCTCTGGGCGGTGCGCTGGTGCTGCTGCTGGCAACGGCGGTGCTGGGCATCATGCCCTTCATGCTGGCCTTCGCCTCCGGAGCCATGCTTTATGTTGTGGTAGAGGAACTGGTCCCTGAGTACTCCCAGGGCAAACATTCAAACATAGGCACCGTGGGTTTTGCGCTTGGCTTTGCCCTTATGATGGTGCTGGACGTAGTATTGGGATAACTATATAGTAGTCAGCTTCCTGCCTTCCAGATACTTGTCCAGAAGGTCCCGGGTGAGGATTTTTACAAAGCAGGTAGGGGTGCCGTCGGTGCAGGCGAACCACTCTGCCTCTGCCAGTGCAGCGTCCATCACCAGGTGGACGTTTGCTGCTTCCGGAAGCACAGCGCTCAGGATGGTGGTGGCGCCCACCCGTACGCCCGTGAGTTCCCAGAGTTTATCGGCCGATGCAAAAGACACTCGCGGAATCCCCAGTGCGCCGCAGAAGTCCCGTGTGACAAAGGGTTTGTCGTCGGAGGTTACGTAGAGGTAAAACTCCGTCTGCTGCCTGTTGCAAAGGAATATGGTCTTGACTATGTGCACCCCAATCTTGGCGTCTATGTTCTGGCAGTCTTCCATGGTGATACCGGGGTCTGTATCCACGCGGGTGAAGTTTATTCCTTTGGCTTTAAACGTTTCATAAACAAGTTGTTGCAGCGTGGTTTGGAACTGCTCTGGCGGAGTGGAAATGGGGTCGCCTACGTAGAATCCTTCGAGCAGTTTACCAAGTTCCTCCACGGTATCCACAATGCGGTTTCCCGCCAGTTCCTCTTTGGTCCTGTACCCCCAGCTCACGGCAATTGCCTCGATGCCTCCGTTTGCCGCCGTACTCATATCGGTAGGGGAGTCCCCAACCATTACGGCATCTTCCGGGCCGATGTTCCCTTTGGAAAGCACTTCTTCCACTATAGCCGGCTCCGGCTTCAGAGGGTATCCGGGCCTGTTTCCAAGTATTGCAACAAACTGAATGTCAGGGAAGAATTCTTTGATCAGGTATTCCGTGCCTTCCTGAAACTTGTTTGACGCTACCGCCATTTTTATCCCTTTGTCCTGTAGCTCCGTAAGCAGTTCCGGCATTCCCGGATACGGCCTTGTATGAACGTCGATGTGCGCCTGATAGTACTCCTTGAAATCTGCAAGAGCTTCGTCCACCAGCTTGTCGTTTATCTCCTGAAGCGATGCCTCCAGCGCCTGCTTCACAAGGTTCCGCACCCCGTGGCCAACCATCTTTCTGTATTCATCCAGCCCGTGAAGAGGCAGTTCGCGCAGTCTGAGCGCGTGATTTACGGCCTCCGCCAGGTCTTCCAGCGTGTCGATGAGTGTCCCGTCCAGGTCCCAAAGTATCAGTCTTTTCATATTTCAAACAGTTTTCTATATGCTTCTGCTTTTTTCTCCAATGGCAGCGGATACGCCCTTGACGTGGATGGCATTCTCCAGAAACTAACCTCCCTCTTCCCGTCATTCCCGTCATTCTCGTCATTCCCGACCTGATCGGGAATCTCCATCTTGATGAAGCCTCCTACTGCTGGCACGTCACAGCTAAAAGTGGCTGCCATCACCTCCGTGGCCTTCTGGCCGGTTGTGACAACTGTGTAGCAGTGGGGGATTTGCCGCAGCAATGCAGGTATGTCCGTGGGAGTAACCACCTCCAGAAAGGCATCGGAGGCGTTGTCACGTAGCCGTCGGACCTCACATGCGGTGTCATAGAACGCCATGCCCTGCCGGGTGCAGAACTCCCGGATGGACGCCTCGTCAAAACTCTTCCTGCCGGGGATACAGAAGTGTTCTTTGTCCCCGAAGAAGATAATCCCCATGATCCGCCAGAAGTCATTTATCCAGTTGGGGTAGTAAAACGGCATGCACCAGCGGTGCGGCTGGGGCGGAAAGCTCCCCAGAAACAGTACCCTTGCCCCTTCCGGCAAAAACGGCTCAAATGGATGCTTTTCTGTCTTCATCACTCAAATATACAACTTTCCCTCCTCACTTCCAATCCTTCAGGTGCAGGTAACGTGATAAAACAAGTCACATCACCGTCAAAAACTGCCCAATTTACAGGTAATGTGACAAAAACAGTCACATCACCGTCAAAACCCACCCAATTTGCGAGTAATGTGACAAAATCAGTCACGTCACCGTCAATAACTGCCCAATTTGCGGGTAACGTGACAAAACAAGTCACATCACCGTCAAAAACCACCCAATTTGCAGGTAATGTGACAAAAACAGTCACGTCACCTACACCGAGCTATCCAGGAGGCGTGCTGCTTGGGCGTAAGATATCCCGCATACGCGTGCAATTTGAGTGGCATCGGCACTGAAACGGAAGCGGATCTGGCGGGCACATTCAATCTGCTCTTCCGGAAGCAGTTGATAGAAGCTCTCTTTGTTGAATAAACTGCGGCAGAGATCCGGGATGGTTGCAAGAATTGATTGGTCACGGAAGGCCGGAAGGTTTGAGTCTGCATACTCAAGACGTTTTTTTGCTTTTGAAGAGCTGTTCAAGAAATAGTTGAACCTTTGTGGACGGCGGTATACTGCTTCCACATCCTTGACGGCCACGTAGTCTCTGGGAAGAATGTAGCCGTCTTCGCCAATGTGCCAGTTTCCGGGAATGGATTCTTCATCACTGTGAGTTATGCGTTTGAATGCTCTTAAAGAAATATCTTTCAGGCAAGTTCCTCCTTTGGCTGCTTGGTTGAAGTACAGATCTCCTGTTCCCCAGGGGTATTGGCTGGGATGGGCGCAGATTCCGGCAGCTACCGGATTCATCAAAACATACGCTACAGCTCTTTCACAGGCCTCTTCGTCATAAGGGATATACTTGATATCCAGCCCATTATGTCTTAAGAGCTTTATTACTCGATATTTGCGTTGGTAGTATATTGAGTAGCGGTGTTTTAAACCGTTCATGAATTCCACCACTTCCTCCTGTGTACCTTTAAGAACAAAATGCACGTGGTTGGACATAAGAATGAAAGCCAGCACCACAACTTCAGTATGCTGGGCTGCTTCTATTGCAACATAATTCATGGCCACTTTAAAGTCTTCTTCATCCCGGAACCACAGGCCATCTTCCAGATGTTCCGTCGACAGCAAATAAACCTTTCTCATATCAACCTCCCGGCACTTTTGCCCCGGCTCTACAAATATAATATTTAGTTGAAGACATTACAACTTTTTTTGATTTTTTGTAGAAATAGCGTATCTTTGTTTAATCCTATGTTAAAACATAACAGAACCATCATTCATGTGGAGGTCAAGGACACCCATGAACACCTGTATTTTGGGTCTGCGGCAGCAATGTTCGAAGACGCCAGAATGAGGGATCTTTTGAGAATCAAGTACCAGACTTTCCGCACCAAAAGGGTGTCGGACCAGAAACCGTTTGAAAACGAATACGTGATTGTACGCAAAGGCAATCTCAATACCATCAATCATCATGTTTGAAGTAACTAAATTATCGGACAGTATTGAGGGCGGCATCCGCAAGGCATCCTTCCAGACATGCGGCGCTGTATGCTCCTCACAGATAGATATCGAGCTTGAAGGAGATACCCTCCGCAGCGTGCACTACACGGGCGGTTGCCACGGCAACCTTCAGGGAATAGGCGCCCTTGTTCAGGGTATGAAAAAGGAAGACGTAATTGAACGCCTGGAAGGCATCAACTGCAAGGGCCGCGGCACCAGCTGCCCTGACCAGCTTTCCAAAGCATTGAAACTCTTATAGAATATGGTTCCTGTAAGTACAACAATTACATTGGCGCTTTGCGCCGTCATCGGCATTGCCGTCCCCATCCTTTTAAGCTGGTGGTTTGTAAAGAAGTATCAGGTGAGATGGACGACCATCCTCATAGGCGCAGGCGTATTCATTGTGTTCGCCCTTCTGCTTGAGCCCATCCTTCATCAGATAGTACTCAAGGGTCCCCACGGCCAGGCAATTATCGGAAACATTTGGTACTATGCGCTTTACGGCGGTCTGGCTGCCGGCGTCTTCGAGGAGACGGGCCGATTCCTTGCCATGAAATTCCTCCTGAAACAGGAGCCTTTCCAGGCCCGCACCGGAGTTGCTTACGGTATTGGCCATGGCGGCATAGAAATGCTCATTATCTTCGGCATCACCATGGTCTCCAACATTGCACTTGCCGCCATGATCAATAACGGCCAGGCCGATACCCTCATAGCATCGGCACCTGCGGAAGCGCAGGCGCAGGTACAGGCGCAATTGGCTCAGCTGCAAAGCTCTACGGCAGGATCATTTCTGATTGGCCTCTGGGAAAGGGCATCGGCACTTATCCTCCAGATAGGTCTGTCCGTCATGGTCTGGACGGCCGTACGTAAAGGCGGAAAGTGGCTGTGGCTGTTCCCTGCGGCCATCCTCCTGCACTTCCTGGTGGACGGATGCGCGGTTATACTGGCTAAGAGTGCCAGCATGGTAACAGTGGAAATCATCATTTCTGCCATGGCCGTTGCCGTTGGCGCCATTGCCTGCGCCCTGGCCCGTAAATGAACCACCTTGGAGAAATAATCTCTCTGTTTGTAGCCGTCTCATGGACGGTTACCGCCCTTTTTGCCGATAAGGCCAGCCACCGGCTTGGCTCCATGGTTGCCAATGTGCTGCGTCTTTCCATGGCCATAGTCTTTCTGGGAGTGCTGCTGTGGATTACCGTCGGCAGCCCCTATCCCGTCTATGCATCCGGCAAGGCATGGTGGTGGCTTTCCCTCTCTGCCATAGTTGGTTACGTTTTTGGAGACTGGTGTCTTTTCAACTGCTACCTTTCAATTGGCGCGCGTTTTGGCCAGCTGTTCATGACACTGGCTCCGCCCATCGCCGCCATTGCCGGCTGGGCCATACTTGGAGAGACTCTGAGCTGGAAATCCGGCATAGCCATGGCCGTAACGCTTGGCGGTATTGCAATATCCATCCTTAGCCGCGGCGGCGGGCACAAGGTGCAGCTGACCCTTCCTTTCAAGGGTGTCCTCCTTGGCCTTGGTGCCGGTGCCGGTCAGGGTGTAGGGCTGGTCCTGAGCAAGGTTGGAATGCAGTATTATGCCAGTTCCATCCCCGCAGACGCCCCCTCCATAATGGCCGATATGCTCCCGTTCGCATCCACCATGATCCGTGCTGTCATAGGTGCAGCAGGGTTCCTTGCCCTGATGGCACTGCAAAAGGATCTTCCCCGGCTTGGAAAGGCTTTGAAAGACCGCACCGGAATGGGCTACGCGCTCATTATGACGCTGTTTGGTCCAGTCCTTGGCGTGTCGCTCTCCCTTATGGCAGTGCAATATGCCAATGCTGGTATCGCATCCACTCTCATGGCTCTTACGCCTGTATTCATACTTATTCCATACGCTGTCATTTACAAGCAGCGCATAAAGTTCCGTGAGATTCTTGGTGTCATTGTTTCCATGACAGGCGTGGCCCTGTTCTTCCTGCTGTAATGGACATCCTCTACTCCACAATGCTCTCCAAGGCCGATCCCACCCAGGTCCCCGGCTTGGCCCGTTTTTTCAAGACCGGCCCTGGCCAGTACGGCTATGGAGACAAGTTTCTGGGCATAAAAGTGCCCGTCACACGTTCTGTAGTTAAGGAATGCTGGAAGCACGTTGGCTTCCTGGAACTGGAAGTATGCATTACCAGCGAGTATCATGAGGTGCGTCTGGCCGCCCTCCTTACCCTGGTGGAAATCTTCAAGCACGCCAGAAAGACTTGTACTTGCCAGAGCGATCATCTCCGGCAGCAGTGCATAGACTTCTACCTGGCCCATACAGCCTGCATCAACAACTGGGACCTTGTAGACCTCAGCTGCTATCCTCTTCTGGGGCAATGGCTTATGGATAAGGACCGCACTCTGCTATATGACCTTGCCAGAAGCGGCAAAACCATCTGGGAGCAGCGCATAGGCATTGTGAGCACCATGACCTTCATCCGCGGCGGCCAGCTCCAAGACACCTTTGACATTGCCGATATCCTTCTTCACCATCCCCACGACCTCATCCACAAGGCCGTTGGCTGGCTTCTGCGCGAAGCCGGCAAGCGTGACAAGCCCGCCCTTGAGGCCTGGCTTGACACCCGCGCCTCCCAGATGCCCCGAACCATGCTTCGATATGCAATTGAGAAGTTTCCGGAGGAGGAGAGGAAGGCATATCTGAACAGATAAATGCAGGTAACGTGACAGAAAATGGCACGTTACCCGCAAATTAAGGCATTTTTGACGGTAATGTGACAAAAAAAGTCACGTTACCCGCACTCGAGCATTAAACTTTCCCGTTAAAATACTTCCACAGCGGCGCTGCCATGAGGGCCTGGAGAATCTGGTTCTCTTCCAGGAGCTGCTTTACAAACGAAGGGGACTTCAGATACACGTCTATGTCTTCCGTGGCGTCAAGGTGCTGGCCTGAGACTTTGGAGACTCCCACAGCCAGGAAGCTGTGGGCCAGGTTGTTGGAGGTTGCCGGGTTGGGGGAGAGGGTCATCCACTCCTGCCACTGCCCGCCGGCATAGCCTGTTTCTTCCAGAAGCTCCCGCTGAGCGGCCTGGAGGGGTGTTTCACCGGCCTCAATGACTCCGCAGGGGAGTTCATAGCACGTGTTCCCCAGCCCGTGGCGGTACTGGCGCTCAAGGACAAAGTCACCTTCAGTAGTTATGGCAATTATATTCACCCAGTCCGGGTATTCAAGCACATAATACTCATTATTGATACGTCCGTCAGGCAGCTGCGCTACGTCGCGCCTTGCCGTGAGCCATGGACGCCTTATCAGATACTCGGAGGACAGTATGGTCCACTTTTTTTCCTGGGTTATTGTAGATTTCATAGTGCAAAGATAACTCTATTTTTATTGTGACGAAACTCCTGTAACAGCGTTTTTAGTCCCAAAACTGGCACTTTCGTCCCAAATTGGCACTTTATGTCCCAGCTTTTCGTCACAGGTGGCATTTATTTCCATGCAAGCGTCTGCGGATATATCTTTGCGAAAAACTTGAAAACAGATGACAGCGTCCATCCCCGAAAAACTCAGGCTTGACAATGCCGCCAACATATATCCCGCTTCCATGAGCAAGCACTACTGCTCGCTCTATAGAATGAAAGTAACCCTTACGGAAGATATAGACAAAGATATCCTCCAGCAGGCTCTCCTCAAAGCATCGGAGCGTATTCCCACCTTCCGCTGCACCCTTAAGGCCGGAGCTTTCTGGTGGTACCTCCACAGGGTAAAGAAAGACCCCCGTGTCAAACCTCTCAAGCCACTCAAGGCTTTTAATTTTGCCGATCAGGACGGCCTCCTTTACCGTGTCAGCGCAGAGGGGAAACAGATTTTCCTGGACGTTTTCCATGCCCTCACCGACGGTTTCGGCGCCATGAGTTTCCTCCTCACCTTGACAGGAGAGTACATCCACCGCCGTTACGGGGAGAGCATCTCCTACAACGGACTTACCCTTGACCCCAGGGACTCTCCTGTCTATGCCGAGGTCGAGGACAGCTTCAAAACCGTTTTCACAGGCCGGCACGGCCAGCTGGAAAAGAATGTCGATGCGTACCATATCCGCGGAGCGGCAATGCCACTCGGCGCCGTGAAGGACATGCGCGTTTCCATGCCCATGGCGCGTATCTCAGAGGTATGCAAGGAGTACTCCTGCACCGTTACGGACCTCCTTACATCGGCAATGCTCTACGCCCTTCAGGACGAGCACCGGCAGGATCCGTCGGCAAAAAAACGCAGCGTCCTCAAGGTCTCCGTCCCCGTGAATCTAAGGCCGATATATCACAGCCGCACCGTCCGGAACTTCTCCTCCTACGTGAATCTGGGAATGGATATAAAGGACGGCTATCTTACCTTCCGCCAGATAGTTGATGCAGTCAAGGCCCAGAAAGAGCACGACCTGCGCCTGAATGAACTGGAGCCCAAGATTGCCGCCAACGTGGAACTGGAAGAAATGCTTCTGGTCCGATGCCTTCCCCTTGTTGTCAAGCACCCCATCATCGACATCATAAACCTCCTTCACGGGGACCGTTTCTGCTCACAGACGCTTTCCAACATGGGCCGGGTGGACGTTCCCGCTCAGATGCAGAAGTATATTACCGATATAGATTTCATCCTTGGCCGCCAGAGAGGAAACTCCGGTGCTGCCTCATGCGTGGGTTACAACGGGCGCCTGTGCCTCCACCTTACCCGCAAGATATCCAGGGACTCGTTCGAGTTCTCCCTTCTCCGTCTTCTCTCCTCGCTTGACATTCCCACTGACGTCACAATCGATGCACTGGCATGATAGTGATTCTTCTCTTTTCGGTTTCCAGTTTCCTTATAAACAGGGGAGAGAAACGTAAACAGGCCAGCCGTAAAGGCTGACCTGTTTTTGGTACTGGGTAGGAGAATCGAACTCCTATTGCGAGATTGAGAATCTCGAGTACTAACCGTTATACGAACCCAGCAGTTATTTTGGACTGCAAAGGTAAGTAAAAAAACTGATTATCCAAATTTTTTTGTAAATTTGTACAAATATTGTTTGGCTTATGACACTCATCAAATCCATTTCCGGTATTCGCGGAACCATTGGAGGAGCCCCCGGCGGAGCACTCACACCCATCGACGTCGTCAAATTCACTGCTGCCTATGCGGCAACCCTTCCTCAGCGCAAACCTCAGCCCAACGGCGATAAATACAAGATTGTTGTCGGCAAGGACGCCCGCATGAGCGGAGATATGGTAGAGCAGCTGGTTGTGGGAACCCTTATCGGCTGCGGCATAGACGTAGTCAAGTGCGGCTTCGCTTCAACTCCCACCACGGAAATGGCCGTCCTCTTTGCAAAGGCCGATGGCGGAATCATCCTCACCGCCAGCCACAACCCCAAGCAGTGGAACGCCCTGAAGCTCCTTAACGACAAGGGAGAATTCCTCACCGCCATCGAGGGCCAGGCCGTCCTGGATCTTGCGGAGAAGGAAGACTTTGACTTTGCAGAGGTGGATAACCTTGGCACCATAGAGGAAGAAGACTTCACGGACAAGCACCTGGACGCAGTCCTGGCACTGCCCGCAGTGGATGTTGACGCCATTAAGGCCGCCAAGTTCACTGTAGTAGTAGACGCCGTGAACAGCGTAGGCGGAATCATCATGCCCCGTCTCCTTAAACGCCTGGGCGTCAAGTGTATCGGCCTTAACTGCAACCCTACGGGAGACTTTGCCCACAACCCCGAACCCCTTCCCGCAAACCTGGTAGACCTCTGCGAGACCGTTGTCAAGGAAAAGGCCGATCTTGGCGTCTCCGTAGACCCTGACGTAGACCGCCTCGCCTTCATCCAGGAAGACGGCAAGCCCTTCGTGGAGGAGTACACCCTCGTGAGCGTTGCAGACTATCTCTGCGAGCTGGCAGAAAAGGAAGGAAAGCCCATAGCCACAGTCTCCAACCTTTCCTCTACCCGCGCCCTTCGCGACGTCACGGAAAAGCATGGCGGCAAGTACTATGCATCGGCAGTAGGCGAGGTTAACGTAACCACCCTCATGCACAAGGTAGGCGCCCTCATCGGCGGCGAAGGCAACGGTGGCGTCATCTATCCCGCCATCCATGCAGGACGCGACGCCATGGTTGGCGTTGCACTGTTCCTGAGTAACCTTGCCCACAAGAAGATGAAGGTGAGCGAGCTCAAGAAGACCTACCCCCAGTACTTCATAGCCAAGAACAAGATTCAGCTCAGCGACACTGCCCTCATAGACAAGATCCTGAGTGAGCTCAAGACCATATATGCCAAGGAAGACGTCAATACCATAGACGGCGTAAAGATAAGCTTCGAGGCAAAGAAGCAGTGGGTCCACCTGCGCAAATCCAATACGGAACCCATTATCCGCATCTACTCCGAGGCCAACACCATGGCAGAAGCCGAAGCCCTTGGCAATGAGGTGATTGCGGTTGCAAATAAAATCATCGGTTAGTGTTTTCTTTCAGGACGACACCACTTCAGGATCAGCTTGACAAGGCCCTCAATGAAGGCCGTGTGGGCTGTTTCTGTACACAGAACTGCTGGGACACCTCCCGCGGGGCGTGGATGTACGATATATTTAAGGAAAGGGGAAACCTGGAGGTGATATTCTCTCCAAGGGAGGCGGAACTGACGCCCGGAACCAACCATATAGTCTTTGACGTGGAGCGGCTCCGTACCCTGGATGCCGTTGTGGTAGAGATTCAGGATGTTGGTGTCCGGTATTTCAACTATACCAAGGACGTACTGCAGCTCATGGAGATGCTCGTGCTTCTTGGTGATGAGGCGCCGTCGCTGTATGTGGTAGACCACATTAATCCGTCCGGAAGGGTAGTGGAGGGGAGTATACCGTCGGTAACAGGGGAGATGTTCGTTCCCAAGGTTGCGCATCGTCACGGGCTCACGCTTGGGGAAATCGTCAATCTGTATGCCTCTGAGATAGGCGCTAAGTTCCCTATCCATGTGATATCGGCAATGGCAACCAGTTCCGTGCGGCAGCTTATGCCCTGGACAATTGCGCCGGCGTCCGATATTCCGGGGCTGTTCAGCTCTTACCTGTACAGTGGCGGGGGACTGTGGAACAATACCACAATAACGCCGGGCATCGGCACATCCAGGCCGTACGAATACATAGGCGCTCCCTTTGTGAAACCGCTTCAGGCAGAGCACCTTCCGCAGGCTTCTGGAGCGCTTCTGAGGCCCTGTTCCTTCACTCCTGCTGCTGGACGGTATGCCGGCGAACGATGCCAGGGATTCCAGATAATGCTGCTTCCCGGGGAGCCGTATCACAGCCTTCTGCACACCCTGCACCTTATGCGCTGGTTTGTAGAGCACTATTCCGCCTTTGAGTTTGAACCGGCTTTCTGGACGAAACTGGCAGACCCTGTTCTGGAGGAGTATCTCCGTGAGAGAATCAGTTTTGACGTGGTGCAGGAGCATATAAAACTTGAGGAACAGAAGTGGATTCGAAAGGCCAAGCGCTACCTCCTTTACGACGACCAGCCCTACCGCATGAAGTAGCTTTGGCACGCCAATTGCGTAAGTTACTGCCGATGAAAAAGTTTTGGACATACCTTATGTCTGCCGTGCTCCTGCTTGGCAGCGTCTCTGCCTGGGCCGGGGAAGATGACAGACCTCTGTCGGAACAAGTTGTAGAGTATGCCAAAACCTTCATTGGCACGCCTTACAAACTTGGCGCTGCGGGGCCTTCCCAGTTCGACTGTTCCAGCTACACCACCTATGTCTTCAAGCATTTCGGGTACGATATCCCCGCCTACTCAAAGACCCAGTTCAGGCTTGCCAGGCACGTGGACAGATATGCGGATCTGCAGAAAGGAGACCTGGTTTTCTTCGGGACCAGGGCCGGCGCAAGGACCATCGGCCATGTAGGAATCCTGGTGGAAAAGGACGAGGAAACCGGATCGTTCACCTTTATACACGCGTCGGTGACGCAGGGGGTTGTAATCCAGAGTTCCAACCATCCCTACTTCCAGCTCAGGTATGTAGGCGCGCGGAGGGTTATTCCGGACGAATAGCCTGCTGCCACATGGCGCACAGGGAGTCCAGCGCTGGGAGATTCTCCTTCCTTATGGGCTCTGCAGGCGGAGATTCAAGTTTTAACGGGTTCACTGGGGACCCGTTTTTCCATACCCTGAAGTCAAGGTGCGGGCCGGTGGCGGTTCCTGTCATCCCCACGTATCCTATTACCTGCCCCTGGGATACCCTCTGGCCTGCTTTTACGGCCATTTTTGAGAGATGAAGGTAAGCCGTGGTGTACACTGAATTGTGGCGCACTTTGACCATGTTTCCGGCGCCGCCTTTACCCCAGCCTGCACTGAGGACGGTGCCGTCGCCGATGCTGTGGACGGGTGTTCCGGTGGGGGCGGCATAGTCAACTCCGGTGTGCGGGCGCACGGTTCCGTGAACGGGATGCAGCCTGTGCAGGGAGTATCCTGATGATATCCGGGTGAACTTGAGCGGTGCCTTCAGGAAGGCCTTGCGCATGCTTTCGCCTTTAGGGTTCCAGTATTTGTTTCCGCCGTCGCCCTGGTCAAAGTATACTGCCGGGAGGCAGGTTTCCCCACGGAGGAACTCTGCATAATCAATGCGGTCGATACCTACGGACTCTCCCTCGCAGATGTTTTCGCTGTATGCCACTCGGAAGCGGTCTCCTTTCTGGAGGCCGAAGAAGTCTACCGTCCAGGCGTAAACATCGGCAAGATTGACGATGAGTTCAGGGGAGGCGCCTGCGGCTGTCATGTCGTTCCAGAGGGAGGAGCTGATGGTGACGTCGGCGGTCTTCCGGACGGTTTCCACCTCCTTTTCACGGAGCCTGACGGCTACGGAGTCCTTTATCTGGAAGATGGTCTGACGCGTGCGGCTGTTGTCGTAGACTATGTAATCCAGGGTAGTGGAGTCCCTGTAATAGGCGTTCCAGGTGTTTCCGGCGCGGAGTTTCCGTACGTCGAAAACGGTGTCACGGGCCTGCAGGAGCTGGAAGGCCTGCTCCCTTGAAAGACCAAGGCTGCTTACCCACCCGATGAAATTGTCCCCGGACTTTATGCTGCCGGTCACTACCTCGAAGGAGTCCGTGCAGAACCCCAGGGGATAGACGGTGTCCTTTGCGGGAACGGGTTCTAAAGGCGTTTTTCTTGAGAAAATGTTGCAGGATACTGCCGCAAGAAGTAATATGATTAAATATGAAAGTCTTTTCATGATATGCAAAGTTAATAATTTTCCAAAAAATGCTTATATTTGTGTGATAAAACCAATAACCATGTCAACAGTATCACTTGCATCGGAAAAATACGCTTTCAATAACGTACGCACTTATCTGGCCGCAGTAGCATTTGTGTGTGGCAATATCCTGGTTCCCCAGTTGTGCCACCTTATTCCTAATGGCGGTCTCATCTTCCTGCCCATATATTTCTTCACGCTGGTTGCAGCGTTCAAGTGCGGCTGGAAGGTCGGTCTTCTTACGGCAGTGCTTTCCCCGGTAGTGAACTGTGTGCTGTTTGGCATGCCTCCCGTGGCATCCCTGCCCGCAATCCTTGTCAAGTCCTTTACTCTGGTGCTTGCTGTAGAGATCGTTTCCAGGAAAATGAGGTTCTCCATTCTCTCCGTAGCTGTGGCAGTGCTTGCATATCAAATAGTTGGAATGGCGGTGGAATTCCTCATGGACTTCAATTTCATGCATGCAATCCAGGACATCCGCATAGGCTGGCCAGGCATCCTCATCCAGATAGTGGGCGGATTCCTTGTGATCAAGGCCCTGCAGCGTAAATGAAGGGGGTACTGAAATCATTCCTCTTCCCTCAAGACTTATATGCCGATGATGTCGCGGACATTGTCGGCAATTGCATTAAACGCCACGGGGAAGCGGAGTGGCGCGCCGTGGTCCTTACCAACGAGATCCACGGCCACCTGGGCATTTACTCCACCCTTGGAGCCAAAATGGGCCTCCGTGCGAGGGAACTGTTCAGGGAGATGGGGCTGGAAGGGGAGATGTCGGTACTCTCCTTTGCCGGCAGCGTACCTCCTGTGAGCTGCCTGAACGATGGCCTGCAGGTAAGTACCGGCGCTTCCATGGGCCACGGCCTTTTTGCGGTTTCCCCCGTGGAGGAGCCTTCCGTCAAAGCCAGGTTCACCTGCGGCGGAGTATCCCTGGATATCAGCCTGAAGCCTGAGTATGAAGAGATTATCAAGGCCGATATTAAGCAGGGCTTTTCCCTTTACGGCCATGCTCCGGAGTATTGGGAGTATGTGCGCAAGTTGGCGCTCCGGTACTGGCTGGAGTGGGACAGGAATCAGGTTTTTGTTGTGTTATGAGCCATCCCAAGTTCATATTGGTATCGGACCCTGCAACTCCTCTTGTGGGGACGTTTGTGTATGGGATGGTTTATCAGCATAAGGATCTTGTCAACGGGTACGTAAAGGTTCACGGCGGGGGATGGTATCTGAAGGATGATGAAAAGAAAACCATGACTCTCTACGGCAGTTCAGGAGATTACGGTGAGCCAAAGCTTTCTTTCCTGAACCGTATTCCCCGTGAACTCCGTGAGTACACCTTCTTCTTTACCCCCATCTGGGGCCTTCCGGGTAACAAGTTGGATTTAAGCGATGTAGAGTGGTTTTAGACCAGATTAAATACTCTATGGTTCTGTGACCACGTTGTCATGGCTGTTATTGCAATAGTCAAAGGCACCTTTCACCAGGAGCGCCACGGCTCCAACATACAAAGCAACGGAAATAACAATCTCTAACATAGCTCAAATCTTTTGTTGGTGCAAAGTTAATACCCGCTTGCGCCAAACTGTTGCGCAATGCTCCGGTCTCACGGAAAATGTGTAAATTTGAAGACGAATACTTGTGGAAAACCTTTTGTGACACTATGCAAGACTGCGAAACAATTAACCTTAACGAATACACACCCTCCGGTGAAGGCGGTACTGCCATTACCTATAAGCACAATAGCCGCAATTCCCTCGCGAAGCTCTACAACAGCGGATTCGAGGCCGATGTTGCCATTGAAGAGTTCAAGGTGGCGCAGGCCGTTTATGACCTTGGAATCCCTACCCCTAAGCCATATAGGCTTGTCACGGACGGCAAGCGCCTTGGGGCTGAATACGAGTTCATCACCGGGAAGCGCTCATTTGCCCGTATCCTGTCTCAGGAGCCGGAGAAGATGCAGGATATTGCAGAAGCCTTTGCCAAAGCCGCCCACGCGCTCCATTCTACCAAGGCGGATACGGCAAGACTGCCTTCCATCAGGGAAGTGCTGCGCTCGTTCTATCTTGGCAGCGACACCGTGACACCGGAATACAGGGAGCGTGCCCTGGCTTTCCTCCAAAAGATCCAGGAACCTGTCACCTGCGTCCATGGAGACTTCCATATCGGCAATATCATAACGGACGGAAATCGTACACTGTGGATTGACATCGGCCAGTTCGGCTATGGCGCTCCCGAATGGGACCTTGGCTGGTTCTGGACCATGACCCACAACCTGGGAGACAGTCGGGCCGATTTCCTTCTGCATCTTACCCAGGAGACCCTGGTCTCTTTCTGGGACGCTTTCCTTCCGGTTTACCTTGGCACGAATGATCCTGCGGCACTTGGCGAGTACACACGTAAGATACTGGCTTATTATGCTGTGAGGGTTCCCTACATGTTCAGCCTGATCAACCATGACAAGTTCCCCGAGGAAGGGTGCAGGTCTCTTATCCAGCTGATTCCATAGTACACTCTAAAACCTGAACAAGTTCGCGAAGGAGATTCCGGAGTGCTTGGCCGATACCTCGCAGTACTGCACAGCGCTGAGACGTGTGCCACGGCTCCCTTGGAAATCAATAGTTTATGATGATAGACTTGTCGAACTCGCTGTCCTTGTCATCTCCCTTGATGTCCACTTGCACGATGCGTCCCTGGGCATCTTTCTTATACTCGAAGGAGAAAGTGATATCTGCGTAGAAATCCTCCTTATATGTTGCTGGAAGATGTGCGCTGTTTTTACCGGTAAGATTCCATCGTGAATAATCCGGAATTATTGATTCATAGATATATAGGATGGGATCGACCTTGTCTGCGAACGGATTGGACTCCTTTCCGTAAGTTACTGTGACTTTATATGGCCCAACCTCTGAACTCTGATTCATTTCAACGAGGTCTCCGCCGCTCCATGTATATTCGTTTGTGAGATCTGTATTTGGCCCGGTTACCTTATATGAAGCGAGCCTATCTCCATCATAAACCAATTCCTTTGTATAGTTACCTTCAATTGCTTTCGTCAGGTTCCCGCCACCATCGAATTCAAGAGTATACTTGCGCGGGCCAACGACTGACAGGTCTCCGGGAGTCATGAGTTCCCAGCATTTGGTTGCGTAAACAACTGACGCACTGTAATCGAAATCCATAAGTTCGACTTGTTTGAGCGTAGCCTTCCCGTCTTTTAGCGTATACATCTCATAAACGGTTTTTATGACACGACCGTCCGGGCCGTATGTGGGAGTAACGACATCCTTTGCATAGGCCTTGCCTCCGGAAAGGTTCAAAATCTGATAACTGCGGACAACGGAAGCAGAACCGCCCGTTGCAGTATCATCTTTGGCGCATGAAATTACGGACAGGGCCAGAAGCGCAGAAGTGAATAATAGAACTTTTTTCATATAGCAGCTAAATCAATTATTACTATGCTAACAGTTTGCAAAGATAATCATTATTTAAAAACGGACGTCCTCCCGGATGGCCGCTTCGCTTGCTTCTATATCTGATTAGCATTCGTGATCGTGGTGGTGGCCACCGCAGCCGTCATGATGGCAGCTGGAGTCGCCATAGACGATGGAGCCGTCAAGATACTGCTTCAGGAGTTCCTCGACAGGCAGCTCAGGTGCACCTGCATGCAGGTTGATGCCCAACTGGGCAATCATGTTGACTGCTCCCGGCCCAAGGCCTCCGCAGATGATATCGGTGCAGTCGTTTGCCGCAATAAAACGCGGCATGGCCCCATGCTCATGTTCCGGAGCATCCAGCGTTACGGTTTCTTGGACTTGTCCGTCTTCTACGGTCACAATCGTCAATTGAGGAGCCTTGCCGAAATGCGGCCAGAGCTTTCCTTCGCAGGTTGGGATGGCTATTTTCTGAGTTGTCATGGTCTTTAGTTCTTAATGTCCTGCTAAGTTAGCGATTTTGGACGTATGTTCAAAATCTTACAGCAGTGACGG